>NZ_LZGM01000050.1 GCF_001690195.1 Gilliamella sp. wkB108
CAAAGAAAAAAAAATGCCAATATAAAATGAATATTTCATAAGTTATTCCTTAATCTCTTCAAAATACAAATTTAATTAATTTTATATTGCACATTATTTGTATCTATTCCCTCCTGTACTATTTAGCTAACTCTTTTTTGACACTATTTATATCTTGCTTTAATTGTTTTATCTCACATAAAACAACCGCTTTAATATTAAAATAAGGGAATAAGTAATCGTTATCTAACAGATTATTTTTACTTAAACATAATTTATCGCGTTTCTTTTTGAGTGGAGTAAATAAATTTTTAGTTGCATTGGTTTTTTTGGAAAGTTGTCCGGTTTTCTGTTTTAATTGCTTGAGATAATAAAGATAAATATCTTCTTCATTACAATCATCTTCGGATTCATTTTTTAGACACCTCTCTAATTGCCCTTTTTGATAATGTTCATCTTTATCGGGATTAGGTAATATCATAAAACTATCTGGGTAATTAACTTGATAACGACGATAATATATTTGCACTAGATTAAAATTTAAACTTTTGTCATCAATTTTATAATGCATCCATATTTGAGGGCCAATCCCATCATCCATTTCGATTAAGGATAAAGTATAAATATCGCCACTGGGTGCGATATAGTAATATTGATAACCAACTGAAAGTAAAGTAGTTTCATTAGTAAAACCGTTAGCCAGGATTATTTTATCTTTAATTTCATTATTTTTGATTAAAGATAAAATCAATTTCGAACCAGAAAAAACACCATCCTCACGTTTATAGCTAAAATTTTCTTTATTTAATTCTAGTATTAAATCATTTTTTTGATATATTACCTTTTTTTTATCAACTAAGTCATACACATGATCAAAATAATCACTAAAATTATTATACAACGGACAACGTTTAGCTGCTTCAACTTGCTTTGAGTCATCAAGTTCAGGGTAGTTTAAGGGAAGAGTACAATTTTGTTCTAATTTTTGCATATCTATTTTACTAA
>NZ_LZGM01000051.1 GCF_001690195.1 Gilliamella sp. wkB108
TGCTATTTACGGGTCGAAAAGAAAAATGGCGTAGTCATCAGTATCCAAAAAAGACCGTTAGTATCCATTGCCCACTTTGTTTATGATTATTGGTCAAACCAGAATTTAAAACATACAGTATTGGAAATGTATAATAATAATCAACAATTAATATTCTTTTATGAAATTTTTTACGATGAAAACGGGAAAAGTATAAAAAGTAATGAAAAAAACATATCGACTGGGCAAACCATGCAAGCTAGCTATCTTGAAAAAGATGGTATTGAGAGTATAGAAGAGTATTTTGATAATCAGGGTATTAAAACCAATCATGTTATCTATTATGATAAATCTAAAAAAGCTTACCCTTGGATTGAAAATCAGCGATTAAATCAGCGAGGGGAAGTAATCGAAACGACAAATAACAAGCCTGATGAAATATTTGAGACAAGTCAGAGTTTGGAAGAAGCTCATCCTTACAATACCTTAATTATGGATATTGAAAAAACTTCTGGTGTCTTAACTGGTAAGCTATTTAGACATACTTTTGATATCAATACCACTCAGTGGGATAGCGAAGCCATAAACCGGGCTAAATTTTTGGGCATTAAGCCAAATCAAACTTATTATAATAAACTGCCATATCCTTATTTTTTTTATAATCGCTATAAAAACTTCCCTCATCAAGCACCATTAACTCTAATCGACGCGGAAAATCAGCAAACTAAAGAGAAATACAGTGATTTAATCAAATTTGAAGTGGGTGATAACTACCAATATAAAACTCTTATTAAAGAAAAATGGCAACAATCGCCAATCACCTTGCCTTTAGAGCAATTTAAACCATTAGAAAACGATATCTACTTTTTTACAATGGCGGATAACGGGCAATTACAACCATTAGACAATGTAGAGCAAGCAGTTGCATTGCCTAGCTATATTCGTGTGGAAAAAGAGATGGGGAAAATTATCTCCATTATACAAAAAACACGCATCATAAAAGTAGCATATCAATTTGAATATAATGACAATACGTTAACTGCCAGCCAATTAAATGTGCTGCAAAGCCCTGTTTTTCAGGGCATGCTTATCGAAAGCCAATATGAAAATGGTGACTTTATGCCAACTTATCAAGTCATCAAAAATGCTGACGGCATTATTATCCGAACATTTAAATTTATTATAGAAGGTAAAAGACTCGTAATCTATGAACGATTTAATAATAAAGGGGTAAAAACTAATCATATTACATTGTCGGTACAAAATAATAGAAACGTTATAAAAAACGAATACCTTGATGAAAAAGGTCAAGTTACCCATACCACAGATTTATTCGAGGATAATGAAATTGACAATCAACAATTTTATGATAGCAAAGCACCTTTATTTCCTGATGCGTTTGAATATGGACTTTTTGATTTTTACTTAGAACATCACCAACCAAGTGAGGAAAGTAAGTAATCATTAAATGGGAAAATAAAATAATATATTAATCAGTAATCTATAAACAATAACTAAAGTGACACAATGAAAGAGAAGAAGTTAAGTAAGGTGTCATTGTTCGGTTATGCTAGATAATCGCAAATATTCGGCGCAAACGCCCTATTTAGGATAGTTAAAATATGGAAAATAGATTAAAAATAGGTAGGCTGGCTATCGTCTTTTGCTTTTTGGTTATTCAATCTGCTTACGCACAGACAGTAATGAATAATCAAACGGCTATTATTAACCAATTAAAAGCTCAAGCTATTGAACCCAATAAAAACTATTTTCAGCATGATTTTAGTGATTTTCTAAATAAAGAATATAGTTTCCCACAAGAAAAACTATTTTTAGCAATTAGTAATGCTTTAGAAACAGATCCTAGTATGCTCACTACGGCAAGACAAAATATTGCTCAGGTAAAACTCAATAACCATTATCAATACCAAGATGTATTTGAACGTGATAGAAATATCATTGAAATATTATACCCTACTGACCAGTTTCAAGCTCTTGATGATGGGGTTCATTTTTATATTTTCGATGAAAATAATCAGTTACAAAAAAAAGAGAAATTTGAAGATATATTTAAGCTACCCTGCTATTTACGGGTTGAAAAGAAAAATGGCGTAGTCATCAGTATCCAAAAAAAACCGTTAACGGCCATTGCTCACTTTGTTTACGATTATTGGTCAAACCAGAATTTAAAACATGCTGTATTGGAAATGTATAATAATGATCATCATATTATCTATTTTTCTGAAGCTTTTTATGATGAAAATGGAAAAAGGATAAAAAGTAATGAAAAAAATATATTGACCGGGCAATCCATGCAACACACTGATATTGAAAAAGATGGCATTGAGCGAATAGAAGAGTATTTTGATAACAAGGGCATTAAAACCAATCATGTTATCTATTATGATAAATCTAAAAAACCTTACCCTTGGATTAAAAATCAGCGATTAAATCAGCAAGGGGAAGTTATCGAAACGACAAATCAAAATCCTGATGATATTTTTGATACAGGTCAGAGTTTGGAAGAAACGCATCCTTACAATACCTTAATTATGGATGTAGAAAAAAGCGATATTACTGTAACCGATTCATTATTTAAACATACCTTTGATATCAATACCACACCGTGGGATAGCGAAGCCATAAACCGGGCTAAATTTTTGGGCATTAAGCCAAATCAAACTTATTATAATAAACTGCCATATCCTAATTTTTTTAATAATCGCTATAAAAACTTCCCTCATCAGTCACCATTAAGCTTAATTGAGGCGGAAAATCAACAACCCAAAGAGGAATACAGTGATTTAATCAAATTTGAAGTGGGTGATAACTACCAATATAAAACCCTTATCAAAGAAAAATGGCAACAATCCCCAATCACCTTGCCTTTAGAGCAATTTAAACCATTAGAAAACGATATCTACTTTTTTACAATGGCGGATAACGGGCAATTACAACCATTAGACAATGTAGAGCAAGCAGTTGCATTGCCTAGCTATATTCGTGTGGAAAAAGAGATGGGGAAAATTATCTCCATTATACAAAAAACACGCATCATAAAAGTAGCATATCAATTTGAATATAATGACAATACGTTAACTGCCAGCCAATTAAATGTGCTGCAAAGCCCTGTTTTTCAGGACATGCTTATCGAAAGCCAATATGAAAATGGTAACTCTATGCCAACTTATCAAGTCATCAAAAATGCTGACGGCATTATTATCCGCACATTTAAATTTATTAAAATAGGTGAAGTGAAAGAAGGTGAAGTTAACGTAATCTATGAACGATTTAATAATAAAGGGGTGAAAACTAATCATATTACATTGTCGGTACAAAATAATAGAGATGTTATAAAAAACGAATACCTTGATGAAAAAGGTCAAGTTACCCATACCACAGATTTATTCGAGGATAGTGAAATTAACAATCGACAATTTTATGATAGAGAACTACCTTTATTTCCTGATGACTTTGAATATGGACTTTTTGATTTTTACTTAGAACATCACCAACCAAGTGAGGAAAGTAAGTAATCATTAAATGGAAAAATAAAATAATATATTAATCAGTAATCTATAAACAATAACTAAAGTAACACAATGAAAGAGAAGAAGTTAAGTAAGGTGTCATTGTACGGTTATGCTAGATAATCGCAAATATTCGGCGCAAACGCCCTATTAGGATAGTTAAAATATGGAAAATAGATTAAAAATAGGTAGGCTGGCTATCGTCTTTTGCTTTTTGGTTATTCAATCTGCTTACGCACAGACAGTAATGGATGATCAAACGGCTATTATTAACCAATTAAAAGCTCAAGCTATTGAACCCAATAAAAACTATTTTCAGCATGATTTTAGTAATTTCTATAGTAAAGAAGATAGTGTTCCAAAGGAAAAACTATTTTTAACAGCTAATAATGCTTTAGAAACAGATCCAAGCAAGATTTTTAAGGAAATACAAAATATTGCCCAGATCAAACTCAATAATCATTATCAATATCAAGATGTATTGGAACGTGATAGAAATAGCATCGAAATATTATACCCAACTGATGCGTTTCAAAACCTTGATGATGGGGTTCATTTTTATATTTTCGATGAAAATAATCAGTTACAAAAAAAAGAGAAATTTGAAGATGTATATGAGCTACCCTGCTATTTACGAGTTGAAAAGAAAAATGGCGTAGTCATTAGTATCCAAAAAAGACCGTTAACGGCCATTGCTCACTTTGTTTACGATTATTGGCCAAACCAGAATCTAAAACATGCTGTATTGGAAATGTATAACAATGATCATCATATTATCTATTTTTCTGAAGCTTTTTATGATGAGAATGAAAAAAGGATAAAAAATTACAGTAAAAATATATTGACCGGGCAAACCTTGCAATCTAGCTATCTTGAAAAAGATGGCATTGAGCGAATAGAAGAGTATTTTGATAATCAGGGCATTAAAACCAATCATGTTATCTATTACGATAATACTATGCCTGACCCACACATTAAAAATCAGCGATTAAATCAGCGAGGGGGAGTCATCGAAACGACAAATCAAAAACCTAATTATCTTTTTGATTTTCAAAAGGCTCTTGACGAGACTTATCCTTACAATACCTTAGCAATGGATGTTGAAAAAAGTGAAGGTATTTTAACTCGAGAACTATTTAGACATACTCTGGATATCAATACCACTCAGTGGGATAGCGAAGCCATAAACCGGGCTAAATTTTTGGGCATTAAGCCAAATCAAACTTATTATAATAAACTACCATATCCTTATTTTTTTAAAGATCGCTATAAAAATTTTCCTCATCAAGCACCATTAAGCTTAATTGAGGCCGAAAATCAGCAACCCAAAGAGAAATACAGTGATTTAATCAAATTTGAAGTGGGTGATAACTACCAATATAAAACCCTTATCAAAGAAAAATGGCAACAATCCCCAATCACCTTGCCTTTAAAACAATTTAAACCATTAGAAAACAATATCTACTTTTTTACAATGGCGGATAACGGAAAATTACAACCATTAGACAATGTAGAGCAAGCAGTTGCATTGCCTAGCTATATTCGTGTAGAAAAAGAGATGGGGAAAATTATCTCCATTGTGCAAAAAACACGTATTATAAAAGTAGCATATCAATTTGAATATAATAGCAATACGTTAACTGCCAGTAAATTAAATGTGCTGCAAAGCCCTGTTTTTCAGGACATGCTTATCGAAAGCCAATATGAAAATGGCAATTATTATCCACGTTATCAAACTATCAAAAATGGTAATGGCATTATTATCCGCACATTTAAACTTATTAAAAGAGATGAAGTGAAAGAAGGTGAAGTTAACACAATCTATGAACGATTTAATAATAAAGGGGTAAAAACTAATCATATTACATTGTCGGTACAAAATAATAGAAACGTTATAAAAAACGAATACCTTGATGAAAAAGGTCAAGTTACCCATACCACAGATTTATTCAAGGATAGTGAAATTGAAAATCGACAATTTTATGATAGAGAACTACCTTTCTCTCCTGATGACTTTGAATATGGACTTTTTGATTTTTACTTATACCATGATTAACCGACTGAAAAACAAATAATCGATGAAAAGCAACAATATAGTCAAAAAGGAGAAGTTAAGTAAGATGTCATTGTTCGGTTATGGTAGATAATCACAAATATTCGGCGCAAACGCCCTATTTAGGATAGTTAAAATATGGAAAATAGATTAAAAATAGTTAGACTGGCTATGGTCTTTTGCTTTTTGGCTATTCAATCTGCTTACGCACAGACAGTAATGGATAACCAAACGGCTATTATTAACCAATTAAAAGCCCAAGCTATTGAACCCAATAAAACCTATTTTCAGTATGATTTTAGTAATGTCTATAGTAAAGAAGAGAGTGTTCCCAAGGAAAAACTATTTTTAACAGCTAATAATGCTTTAGAAACAGCTACAAGTATGTCCTACATGGCAAGACAAAATATTGCTCAGGTCAAACTCAATAACTATTATCAATACCAAGATGTATTGGAACGTGATAGAAATATCATTGAAATATTATACCCTACTGACCAGTTTCAAGCCCTTGATAATGGGGTTCATTTTTACATTTTCGATGAAAATAATCAGTTACAAAAAAAAGAGAAATTTGAAGATATATTTGAGTTACCCTGCTATTTACGGGTTGAAAAGAAAAATGGCGTAGTCATCAGTATCCAAAAAAGACCATTAGCCTTGATAGTTCACTTTGTTTACGATTATTGGTCAAACCAGAATTTAAAACATGCTATATTGGAAATGTATAACAATGATCATCAAATTATCTATGTTTCTGAATCTTTTTATGATGAGAATGAAAAAAGGATAAAAAGTTACAGTAAAAATATATTGACCGGGCAAACCATACAAGCTAGCTATCTTGAAAAAGATGGTATTAAGAGCATAGAAGAGTATTTTGATAATCAGGGCATTAAAACCAATCATGTTATCTATTATGATAAATCTAAAAAAGCTTACCCTTGGATTGAAAATCAGCGATTAAATCAACGAGGGGAAGTAATCGAAACGACAAATAACAAACCAGATGAAATATTTGATTCAGGTCAGAGTTTGGAAGAAACTCATCCTTACAATACCTTAATTATGGATGTAGAAAAAAGCGATATTACTGTAACCGATTCATTATTTAAACATACCTTTGATATCAATACCACTCAGTGGGATAGCGAAGCCATAAACCGGGCTAAATTTTTGGGCATTAAGCCAAATCAAACTTATTATAATAAACTGCCATATCCTAATTTTTTTAATAATCGCTATAAAAACTTCCCTCATCAGTCACCATTAAGCTTAATTGAGGCGGAAAATCAACAACCCAAAGAGAAATACAGTGATTTAATCAAATTTGAAGTGGGTGATAACTACCAATATAAAACCCTTATCAAAGAAAAATGGCAACAAACCCCCCTCTCCCTACCTTTAGAGCAATTTAAACCATTAGAAAACGATATCTACTTTTTTACTATGGCGGATAACGGGCAATTACAACCATTAGACAATGTAGAGCAAGCAGTTGCATTGCCAAGCTATATTCGTGTAGAAAAAGAGATGGGGAAAATTATCTCCATTGTACAAAAAACACGTATTACAAAAATGGCATATCAATTTGAATATAGTGACAATACGTTAATTGCCAGCCAATTAAATATACTTCAAAGCCCTATGTTGCAACATATACTTATCGAAACCCAATATGAAAATGGTGACTCAGTGCCAACTTACCAAGTCATCAAAAATGCTGACGGCATTATTATCCGAACATTCAAATATTTTAACAAAGGTGAAGGACTCGCAATCTATGAACGATTTAATAATAAAGGGGTGAAAACTAATCATATTACCCTTTCGGTACAAAATAATAGAAACGTTATAAAAAACGAATATCTTAATGAAAAAGGTCAAGTTACTCATACCACGGATTTATTCGAGGATAGTGAAATTGACAATCAACAATTTTATGATAGAGAACTACCTTTATTTCCTGATCAGTTTGATGTTCTGATTTTTAAATATTATCTAAGGCAACTCAGTTCTACGGCTGAAACGAAATAATCAGTAAAGGACAACTAAAGTTATACAGTAAAATAAAAAATATTAATGAGGTAGATGAATGGGGTTTGAAACATTACAACTACCAGCAGGTTGGGTCGATGTAGCGGGAAGGACTGTTGGTGAATATGAAGATAAGTTACGCAAACAAATAGTCCGAACAGGGCTGAAAGAATTAACTCGGATTCGAATTTGTCGACTACCGACAGTTATACTTGGTGGGCGTTATGAAACAAATAGCCCAGCTGGGCATTACTGGGTTGAAATTATAAATGATTTAACCAAAATGGATGGAAGTGAAGAATTTATAGAAAGTTATGGCTGGTATCCTGTAGAGCCTGCCACTTTTTCTAAAATGTTCACAACTGAAGGGTGTTTAAATAGTGATAGTCCTTACTTTCGTAATTTAGATATCGCTTCAAAAACTGAAATGCCAACTGAAGCCGGTAGAGCCGTAATAACAGAAGAAGATAAAATTTATTCTTTATACCCTTTTGATCCACATCATAATAAACGGTATACACTACCAGATAGTGAAAAAGGTGAAGTTAATCACCCTTATCTTTTCGCTGATGATTCTAGAACAGAGGAAGATATTATTAAAGAGATAAGAAACTTTGCCGAAAGTCATATTTCTAACAAAAACGGAAAAGCTAAAAAATGGTCATATCAATTTGAAAGATACAGTGAATATAACTGTCATACATTTTTATTTTATTTATTATATGAAACCAATATTGCTGATCGATATATTCTAAAAGATTTACATTTTCTAAAATTTTTTGATTCAGCGTTGAAATATAAATCAGAGACTGTATACACCCCTGACTACCAAGGAGGCGGGACTGAAATAAAAATCTCAGAGAAAGAAAAAGAAGAAGCAACAGTAGTTTATAATAAAATGAATCAAGTACTCAATAATGCTTCAAAATTAGCCGCAATACTTAAATAGAGAATATTGAAGAAGGTGGGATAGATGATCAAAAAGCCGACAACCACATTAGCGATAATAATTTTTTTTATATATTTACTAGGAGTAATTATGACTGGCTCAATCAATCCTTTAGATTTTGCAAAAAGATTGGAAATTCGTGCTATGGGGATCAAACCCAATGTACCATTCTATGAGTCTACGCGCATTATTGTAGGTCCATTTAAACCACGGCATCATTATCCTTTATTCCCCCCAATCACTCTTGAGCAAGCTGAAAATGCCCCTCATCGCGTTCATGCTCCATATAATACTGACTTGAACATTGCTGTCGTTGGTGATAATTATCAAATTAAAGAGCGTTGGATTTATCGCCGTAAACCTAAGTATATTTTACTCAATGAACAGCAACAAGCTAGCTTAAAAAACCTTGAAAACGGTGATCACTTTTTTATTCTGGATGATAATTTACAACTACAACCTATCACCATAGAAGAAGCTATTACCTTACCCAATTATATTAAAGTCATCAGGGAGATGGGGAAAATTATTTCCATTGAGAAAAAAACTTTAAAGGCCTATTTTAAACATGAATATGAATACTGGCCACACAGTGAAGAAGTCCTTTTTTTTAAAAATACAAGATATAGTATAGATAGAAAAACGGTATTAGAGTCTTTAGTTGTCGAGTTTGATAAAAATGGAGACCATTTATTATGTACAACTAAAGATGAGCATAACAAAGTGGTTTATATAGAAAAATATTACCCTAGAGGTAGTGAATACTTTTCCGAAAGAAGCCTGTTTAACCAACAAGGGGAAAAAACTAATATTATTTATATTCCTAATGTTGGCGAAAATAAAAATGTACATCTTGATAAAAATGGCAATATAACAGAAGTGACTTATGAAGGGAATCGACACATTGTGCTAGCGGATTTTGAAGAAGATGAGCGTTATAAAACGCTGCAAATTGATACCAGTAAAAAATACAAAGCAATTGATAGTTTAGAGCCAGAGAAGTAAACGGTAACTAAAGATTGGC
>NZ_LZGM01000052.1 GCF_001690195.1 Gilliamella sp. wkB108
TTTAGTTATTGTTTATAGATTACTGATTAATATATTATTTTATTTTCCCATTTAATGATTACTTACTTTCCTCACTTGGTTGGTGATGTTCTAAGTAAAAATCAAAAAGTCCATATTCAAACGTATCAGGAGAGATAGGTGCTTTGCTATCATAAAATTGTTGATTGTCAATTTCACTATCCTTGAATAAATCTGTGGTATGGGTAACTTGACCTTTTTCATCAAGGTATTCGTTTTTTATAACGTTTCTATTATTTTGTACCGACAATGTAATATGATTAGTTTTCACCCCTTTATTATTAAATCGTTCATAGATTGCGTTAACTTCACCTTCTTTTACTTCACCTCTTTTAATAAGTTTAAATGTGCGGATAATAATGCCACTACCATTTTTGATAGTTTGATAACGTGGATAATAATTGCCATTTTCATATTGGCTTTCGATAAGCATGTCCTGAAAAACAGGGCTTTGCAGCACATTTAATTTACTGGCAATTAACGTATTGTTATTATATTCAAATTGATATGCTACTTTTATAATACGTGTTTTTTGCACAATGGAGATAATTTTCCCCATCTCTTTTTCTACACGAATATAGCTAGGCAATGCAACTGCTTGCTCTACATTGTCTAATGGTTGTAATTGCCCGTTATCCCCCATTGTAAAAAAGTAGATATCGTTTTCTAATGGTTTAAATTGCTCTAAAGGTAGGGAGAGGGGGGATTGTTGCCATTTTTCTTTGATAAGGGTTTTATATTGGTAGTTATCACCCACTTCAAATTTGATTAAATCACTGTATTTCTCTTTAGGTTGCTGATTTTCCGCGTCGATTAGAGTTAATGGTGCTTGATGAGGGAAGTTTTTATAGCGATTATTAAAAAAATTAGGATATGGCAGTTTATTATAATAAGTTTGATTTGGCTTAATGCCCAAAAATTTAGCCCGGTTTATGGCTTCGCTATCCCACTGAGTGGTATTGATATCAAAAGTATGTCTAAATAGCTTACCAGTTAAGACACCAGAAGTTTTTTCAATATCCATAATTAAGGTATTGTAAGGATGCGTTTCTTCCAAACTCTGACCTGAATCAAATATTTCATCAGGCTTGTTATTTGTCGTTTCGATTACTTCCCCTCGCTGATTTAATCGCTGATTTTCAATCCAAGGGTAAGCTTTTTTAGATTTATCATAATAGATAACATGATTGGTTTTAATACCCTGATTATCAAAATACTCTTCTATACTCTCAATACCATCTTTTTCAAGATAGCTAGCTTGCATGGTTTGCCCGGTCGATATGTTTTTTTCATTACTTTTTATACTTTTCCCGTTTTCATCGTAAAAAATTTCATAAAAGAATATTAATTGTTGATTATTATTATACATTTCCAATACTGTATGTTTTAAATTCTGGTTTGACCAATAATCATAAACAAAGTGGGCAATGGATACTAACGGTCTTTTTTGGATACTGATGACTACGCCATTTTTCTTTTCGACCCGTAAATAGCA
>NZ_LZGM01000053.1 GCF_001690195.1 Gilliamella sp. wkB108
GACTATAATTATATGCATGAGTTAGAAGTAAAAGTTGAGATGTGGGAAAAAGAGAAAGAGAAAATCAAAAAATGCTTATGGTGGAAAGATGTGGTTAATGGATTAGCCAATCAAAATCAACCAACGACAGAGGATAATGCGGGTAATGTGAATGGAGCAAATACCCAAACAGCACAAACCGATACCTCACCCCCAGCCACACTAAATCAAGACGGTAAAGCTTGGTATATCCATCCTATATCAATAATTAATTATTTTTCTGCTAAAACTTACCTCTTTGAGAAAGGAGATAAACATGAAATTATTAGAGAAATCAATATTAGGTTAGCCGGTTTTGGTGGAAATGTACCAACAGATGAATTCACTGAAAGAACAGAAAAAATGATCAAACAATTCCAGCGTGATTATATGGAAGTTGAAGAAACTGGTTTTGTTGCTATGGATGTTATAAAAGCGATAGATGAATTCCAAAGAGAATATCCAATTGATACATATTTTGAGCAGGCTAGATGTAAGTGTTCAAATCTTACATTAGCTAAAAATGACATAGCCTGTGAGGGGGTTGGTTGAGGTCTATATGCCGACCAAAGACAAAAAAAGGAGACCTTAGAAGCACATAGAAAATATGAGTATCCAGGATTACATAGAACATTATTTTGGGTATTAAGAGCTTGGAAATTTTATTTGACACACTTTGATAAACGAAATATGAAAATCGCATCAGTATCATCTGGATATCGATGTTGGTCAGATAATCATTCTCATAATAGAACGACCACTAATCATTTGGGAAAAGCACTTGATATTAACTTGGTTCACAATGATTCTAAAGTTACAGTAGCTAATTTATGCGATAATGCAAGAGAAGTAATGATAAGGTATTGCGATGCTCATTATAGATGGTCTACCCCAAATGTTATTTCTTTAGAGGTAGGAAATCGTGTAAAAATATCAACAGATACGGCAATAGCTTCAACATGGGTTCATTTTGATGTAAGGAGTTTTGAATTAGATTACTTAAAAGATGAATATTTTGTTCAAAGTGTTGGACAAGTTAATGGATTGTCAATGCAAACATTAATAGCTAATATGGATTAAGAAGGGTATGAAGACAATTAAACTATGTTTTGTTTTATTCTCGTTATTTTTGCATTTAATTACATCTTCAGCTATAGCTAATGAAAAAAAAGCTTCGGATAATTGGGGAATTATTTATGGTATTAGTGATACGCTAGTAGATGATACAACTGTTGATTTTGATATAAAATTACTTGGTAATAAATTTTATTTTAATAAACAGGAATTTTTAATTAATCGTAATACTATATCGACAAAAGATTTTTTTATAAACAATAATATAGAAAAAACATATTTTGACTTAAAAGAACAGCAAGAATTACTAGAGTATAATTATGATATTAAATTAGATGACAAAATTACTTATCTTCAATTTGATAAAAATATTGATAATAGTCCATTAAAACAGTATGTAACGCAAAATCGGCAAGTAGTATTATTGAATGATATACTGCTTCTGTTCGGAAAAAATGGTAAGCCAGTATTTTATTCAAAACCTTATTTTGAACAAGAGTTTATTAAAGAAGTACCTCAATTACCTATAATCAATGTTCCGTTTAATTCAGATGATGCTTTTATATTATATCGTGATAAGATACCGAAAAAAATATCCCTTCATTTTAAAAATTTTTTGGATCTTCCATGGACTGCAACAAATATATATGGGGCAAAATTTTCTTCTATTTCATCTAATATAAATCCAATATTTATTGATGTAGTCTGGGATAGTGGTGAAACAGAATCTTTATTATATCTGTTTTCAAATGACTATAAAGTATTAGATAATCTATTAATTTTTAACTACATAACCACAACTCGAGGAGGTCCGGGTGGTGATGGCCAAGCTGTTGGTTATCGTTACTTTACTATCGACAAAAACTACTTTATAGAACGCCGCCAACGTTTTGAAGATGAAACTATAGAAGTACAGCACTATCAAGTTACAAAAAAAGGGAAGTTTCAAGAATTACCTGTAACGTCTAATTGTTATAGTAAATTTGCCAATAAAGATAAAAAAATACATTCTACAAAAAGTTTATTATTAACCAGTCATCAAGCTAATGATTATTTACGTTTTGACGGTGGTGATTTGTATGATCTCGATGATGTGACAATGACATTAAAACTGAATGAGAAACAATTTTGTATTAACTATCAACAATCTTATCCTGTCACATTTGGTAAAATTGATGCAAAGCAATTTTTTGGCGATGAGTCATTTTATCAACAGCAAGTGGAAAATTTTAAAAAATATGATATCGATATTAGTAAAGACTTAGACTATATAACCTTTGATAATATTAAAAATACCCCACTGGCTAAATTTTTAAGGAATGGTAATCAGGCAATTTATATGAAAAATACCCTATTTATTGTAGGGAAAGACTATTTTGCATCTTACCGACAACCAACACCTGAAGAAGTTACTTATTCAGAATATAACTAAAGAATTAATTTTGAGTTTATATGAGATGGAAAAAATAACAGAGAAGTGGTTAACCATTTATAATACCGAAAGACCCCATGAGGCATTAAACAATATGACGCCAATTGAATATAATACACTGAAAAACCTAGAGTAATTTTCTACGTGAATTGTGTACTAAGAATAGGGTATTTACAGAAGAACTATGTATGGTATTAGCTATTGATTAGAATAAAGGTAATTGAGATGAAAAACATGTTTTTTAAAGTAATTTATCTAATCAGTTTAGTATCAACTTTATTTTATTCGACTCTGGCGCTGACAATGCAAAAAGATAACTTGTCAGATGATACCATAATTAATCAATTAAAATCACATGGAATTAGATCTCATGTCACTTATATTCACTCAGGCTATAAACATAGTGATTATAAAAATTTTCCTACACAACCCTTTTTAACACTTACACAAGCTGAAAAAATAAATTCTTATTTTTCAGATAATATAATTCAATTTATTGAGCTAAATGATAATTATCAATATGAAAGTATTCTTTTAAAAAAGCGTGATGTAATTGATATTTTATTTCCTACTGCAAAGTTTGAAAATTATCCAGATGGTGAGCATTTTTTGACATTAGATGAGAAATTTCAACCCCATCTTCTTAACTCCGTTGAAGAAGCGTGGAAACAAGATTGTTATCTAAAAGTGGTTATTGAGCAAGGAAAAGTAATTAAAATACAGAAACGTCCTTTAACCTTAATTGAAAAAAATGTTTTTACCTATTGGTCTAATGGAAATAAACAAAATGAAATCAGTGAAAAACTAGATTTGGATAATAATGTCATTATCCGTTATGAAGTGAATTATGATCAGACAGGACAGAGAACCAAAATGTTAGAGCATAATTTTGTGACAAATTATAAAGCAATTATGACTTACTTATACCGGGATGATGTTTATTCAACATTGGACATTTTTAATGAAAAAGGGATTAAGGTTAATCATACCATTATTTATGATCAATTAGGGCGTGTAGAGAGCCAATATTTAGATGAATCAGGAAAAATTGTCAAAACCAGTAATGCTGAACCCGATATTATGGAAAATGTAATCTTGCCACAAAATGCTATTTATCGCTCGTTACCAATGGATTTTAAAAGAGTCAGTCCCTATTATGTAGAACAGCTGATTAATCAAATGGCATCTAACACAGATAATACTCAAGCAGATAAAAATGCAATTACTAGAGCAATTTTTCTGGGTATAAAACCTTATAGTTCTTATTACCATTCAACTCCGTTTCCGCGATGGGGTGAAAAGCGTTATAAAAATTATCCGCATCAATTTCCAATGAGTCTAGCTGAAGCTGAATTTCAGCATCCGAAAGATGGGTATGTTGATTTAGTCAAAGTGACCATTGGTCTTAATTACCAATATCAAACTATTTCGATGGAAAAATGGCAACAAAAGCCATTATCATTGCCAACTGAACAATTTAAATCATTAGAAAATGGAACTTATTTTTTTAGCTTAGATAATGAAGGAAAAATAACACCACTAGAGGGAATTGAACAAGCTATTATTTTACCCACCTATGTTCGTCTAGAAAAAGTTATGGGGAAAATTGATTCTATAGTACAAAAAACTAGAATACAAAAGACGTTACAGCGTTATGAATATAGTGATAACGATCAAATGCATAAGCAGATATTTAATGTATTAGAAAGTCCAATTATGCAACCTTTAACGATCGAAACAATTTATGATGAAAAAGGTGTCTTCATTACATCTCAATCGATAATAGATAATGAAAACAGAAAAATAGCTATTTTTAATAGATATAATAAAGATAATATTTATGGTGTGATTGAACGATTTAATCTTACTGGAATAAAAACGAATCATATTATTCGATATTTTGGCAATATTTATGAAAATCAATATCTAGATAATCAAGGAAATATTGAGTTCACAACAAGTGATATAGAAGA
>NZ_LZGM01000054.1 GCF_001690195.1 Gilliamella sp. wkB108
AGTAATCGCATTTGTTGTTGATGAAAACGAAATAGTGCAATAGTTACCAGTGTTGTACCAATAACCGATAAATAATGAATAAATTGCGTCCAATCTGGAGTAGTTAGAAAATAAAATATCCACATTAACCCAATAAAGAATAGCATTACTATCATATTTTTTGTGTAAGCTGAAGCTATGTTTCTAAATATATTAACAATATTAAGAATAGCTGCTGGATAAGATTCAGGACCTAATAAATAGAAATGAATAGTCATAATAATATTAACAATCGTTAGTTGCCAACGAAAGGCACTATCTTTACGTTGTAAAAATGCACTCACACCTACAAGATAACCTAATATGCCAATCAACTGTGGGATTGTCATATATTTTTGAATAAAATCAGAATTAAAAATTTGATATATAAAATTTAAATTATCCATTATTCGCTCCCTAGACCAATGGATCTGACAATTTCTGATTTATTGATAGTGAATTATCCATGTTATCTTGATTGGTAATAAAACATCAGTAAAATTACTTTTTCGCAACCTACTAATTTATGATTGCACTCAAAGTAATTAACGTATGAATTATTTCACCCTATCTTATCTAACCTAGCACAATTGACCTTATTAGCCATGTGATTAAAATCTTGTCACTTACGCTTCTTTATTCTTTCTTATTCTCACCAGATACAAAAAAGCCCAGCATCTCTGCTGGGCTCTCGCTTATTTATTAGTCTGGCGGCACCCTACTCTCACATGGGTAATACCCACACTACCATCGGCACTACGGCGTTTCACTTCTGAGTTCGGCATGGGGTCAGGTGGGACCACCGCGCTATTACCGCCAGACATATTCTGTATACTCTCTTTTCTTCGTTAATGTGTTCGTTCGCTTTCTTACTGCTATCTGCAACACATCAACACAATCCGGAACAAACTGCTTCTTTCTCTACTTCGCGCTCCAAAACAACTCCGAGTTGTAAGGTTAAGACTCTCGGTTCATTAGTATCAGTTAGCTCAATGTATCACTACACTTACACACCTGACCTATCTACGTCTTAGTCTCAAACGGACCTTACAGATTCTCATCTGGGAAAACTCATCTTAAGGCTAGTTTCGTGCTTAGATGCTTTCAGCACTTATCTATCCCGCACGTAGCTACCGGGCAATGCAATTGGCATCACAACCCGTACACCAGCGGTGCGTTCACTTCGGTCCTCTCGTACTAGAAGCAAACCCTCTCAATTTTCCT
>NZ_LZGM01000055.1 GCF_001690195.1 Gilliamella sp. wkB108
GCAAAGCTTCATAAAAAAACAGTAACTAAAAGAACAAAAAAATATATATAGTTTAGTTACTTTGTTGCTGCATTCTTTTTTGCATTGCCAGTAATAAACGATTTAATCCAGCTTGTAAAATAGCTGTTGGGCAAGCAATATTAATACGTTCAAAACCTTCACCTTGACGACCAAAAATATAACCTTCATCAAAAAACAATTCAGCTTCTTGCTTTAGAAACTGTTCTAAAGCTTTTGGTTTCATACCTAAACTACGAAAATCTAACCACTGTAAATAAGTGCCTTCTAAATCATAAACTACGATATCAGGAAGATTTTTAGCAAAAAAATCTTTAACGATGAGATGATTTTTATAAATCAACGCAATAAATTGCTCAAGCCATTGCTCACACTCATTATAAACAATTTCACAAGCTTTAAAGCCGAAGATATTCAAAGTATGAAAACCATTTTGATTAATATAATTTTGGTATTTTTGTCTTAATTGCTCATTGGGAATAATGATATTTGAAGTTTGTAAACCTGCCAGATTAAAAGATTTACTTGGCGCAGTACAAACGATCACATTATTTTTAATTTTTTCAGATAATGTGGCAAATACATGATGTTGATATTCAGGCATAATCAAATCAAAATGGATCTCATCGGAGATGATTAACACATTATGTTTCAAACAGATTTCCCCTACCTTATTCAACTCTTGCTTAAGCCAAACACGGCCAACAGGATTATGCGGACTACAAAAGATGAGCAATTTATTTTGCGGATCACGGGCTTTGGCTTCCAAATCATCAAAATCAATTTCATACTTACCATTACTACTTATTTTTAAAGGGTTATTTATGACTTTTCGTTTAGTGTTTTCGATGCTAGCCGAAAATGGATAGTAGACAGGAGGCATGATAATAACGCCATCATTTTTATGAGTATAAGTCTTAATTGCGTTATAAATCGCAGGAACAACGCCGGGTGAAAGCACTATCCAATCTTTTTCGATAGACCAATGATGTTTCTTATGCATCCAATCTATCACTGATTGGTAATAACTTTGTGTTGCATTGGTATAACCAAAAACAGCTTCACCAACAAAACGTTGCATCGATTTAACTAATTCAGGCGGAGGTAAAAAATCGACATCAGCAACTGAAAATGGAAATACATCTTGGGATACATCCGGTTTATCAGCAATCATTTGTTGCCACTTCGATGATCCTTGAGCTAATCGATTCAATGCCTTATCAAAGTTATACATATTTTACCTCCTATATAATTTTATTAGCTAATTATAGATTAATCATGCATAACTTTCACTTAATGATTAAGCCCCAATAACTTTGCAATGGGTCTATTTTTTGGCTCTGTCAGTTGGTTAGGTGAAGAGTTAAAAATAATTTTCCCATTATCTATGACTAAACAACGTGAAAAATAACTGAGTGAGTCATCAAGATAATGCGATACCATCATTAAAGTCAAATTAAATTCAGTGCAGATCTGCGTAACCAATTCAAGCATTTCAAACCGTAACGCCTGATCGAGCGCAGAAAAAGGCTCATCTAATAATAAAATGGGACGGCGTTGAATCAAACATCTAGCCAATGCCACTCGCTGACGTTGTCCGCCCGAAAGCTGATCCGGATAACGTTTTGTAAATCCTTCCAGCCCAACTTTTGCTAAAATATCACCAATAATCTCCTGCTCTGTAGAACTTATTTTTATAGAAGGTTTAATTCCCAGTGCAATATTTTGTTCAACCGTAAAATGACTGAATAGATTATTATGTTGAAACAGCATTGAAACAGGTCGCTTTGCCGGAAGCTGAGCGGTGACATTTTGATTATTGAGAATAATTTCCCCTGATTCAGGAAAAATAAATCCAGCAATCAAACTTAATAATGTACTTTTTCCTGCCCCACTAGGACCAACAATAACCACACGTTCCTTTGGATTTATTCCTATGTCAAAGTACATATCTAAATTATCATATTGATAATTAATTTGTTTAAGTTCGATCATAATCTATCACAACCAATATACTGAATGATAACACTAACAAAAACGAAGCTGTCACTGTTGCTTGTTGATGATGATAATGGGATATCTGTTCATATAAATAGTAAGGTAAGGTGATTACCCCTTGTCCACCAAATAGCGCAATAATACCAAAATCACCTAAAGATAAAATAGTTGCATAAGCAAAACTCATGGTTATTGAGCGTCTTAATCCTTTAAATTCAATTAAATAAAAATGTTTAAAACCCGAAATACTTAATGATTGAGTCAGTTGCCAATAACGTGAGGTTATATCATACATGGGCGTAGCTAGATTTTTTAATAGATAAGGTAACGCCATTAATGCATTACAAAATATCATCAATAGACAAATAACTACAGAATTCTTGACATAATCAAATAGTGATAAAAAAAGACCGGATGCTAAAACCATACTTGGAATAGCTAAGATCAACGAACCGACTAGCATAAAATGATTGCTCAATGTAATCTGCCCAATCACAAGTAATCGGCTGTTAGTCCAAAGCAGCAAGCAAGCCAAAATTATGGCAATGATTGCCGAACCTAAGGCAATTATAGTTGAATACATCATCGCCTGTTTAAACGTCGCAGTAAGTAATGAGAACTGGAAAGCATAGATCCCTTCGACCAGTATGGTTATCATCGGCATAAGAATAAATAACCCTCCTAACACAACTATTACAGCACTAATGATTTGCAAAATATTAGAAACAGGTAAGTTATATTCCTTATTGGTAAACTGAACATTTAGTTTTTTGATACGATTAATTTTTTGCATCATCCACATAAAAACAAGACAACACAACAACTGTATCCCCGAAAGTAGTACAGCTTGTATCAATTCAAAACTGCGAATTGATTGATATATTGCCACTTCGATCGTCGTATATTTGGGACCGCCCCCTAATGCAAGTACTATGGCAAAACTAGAAAAACACAACATAAAAATTAAAGATGCAATAGGTAATAATTGACGCCGTATTAACGGCCATTCAACCAATTTAAAAAAATCAAAGTTAGTAAAATTAAGCTGAGATGCAAGTTGTTTCTGCTCTATGGGTACACTTATTATTGTCTGATAAAATAAACAACAGGCATAAGGGAAATTCAAAAACAGATGCGCTAATAATATCCCTTGTAATCCATAGATAGACAAAGAAAAAGGCATGTTAAAATAATGGAAGATTTGTGTAACAATACCATGCTGACCATAAACAGATAATAGTCCGGTTACCACGACTAAAGACGGTAAAATAAACGTAATAGGCATAATTCGCAATAACCATGATTTGCCACGAAAATTAATCATTGATAATGCTTTAGCTAATAAAATCGCAAAAAATACAGAAAGCAAGGTAGATAATATGGCTTGATAAACAGTTATCCAAATTATATGAATCAGATAACTATCTAAATAAATAGCTGAATTATCTGTGTGAATGGCAAAAAAACAAAGAGATCCAAGTGCAGTGCCTAGCATAATTAAAATTATGCTAGCAACACTTAAACCGGGAATTAATGTTTTAAAATTTAACATCAGACCTAATTAATTTACTTACTCACAGCAGATTGCCATTCGCGTAACCACGTTTTTTGACTTTTTTCTACATGAGCTGAGCTAAACTCTAACGGTTTATCAATCGGATTAATCTGTTCATAAGCCTCTGGTAAGGTGGTATTAACAATTGGATACATCACATTTTTTTCAGCAAATTGACGTTGTACTGCTGAGGTTAAGAGATAACGTAAAAAACTTCGAGCTAGTTGCGGTTGTTGGGTATATTTGATGATCCCTGCAATTTCAACTTGACGATAATGGCCTTCATCAAAAATAGCCGCCTCATAACGATGATTATTATCATTCATTATATGAGCAACTGGCGAGGTACTATAGCTTAAGACAAAGTCAGCTTCACCTTTTAAAAACATACTATAAGCCTCACCCCAGTTTTTAGTTACAGTAATGGTATTTTTAGCTATTTTTTCCCACGCAGTATTAGCTTCATTACCATATACTTTTTTAACCCAAAACAGTAAACCTAACCCCGGTGTACTGGTTCTTGGATCTTCATAAATAATCTTCCAATTTGGTTTATTATCGACAAGTTCATGTAAACTATGAGGTGGATTTTTAATCTTATCTTTATTATAGATAAAAGCAAAATACCCAAAATCATAAGGCATAAAATCGCTGTCCCACCAATCTGTATTAAGATTATCAGGTTTGGTAATTTGATGAGGTATCACAATATTCGCCATTTTTGCTTGTTCTAGCAAATTATTATCTAATCCTAAAACAACATCGGCGTTGGTTCTATCACCTTCCAATCGAATACGGTTTAAGATCGAAACACCATCACCAATAGTAATAATATCAAGCTGGCAATGACATTGTGCTTCAAAACCTCGTTTGATTGACTCACCCGGCCCCCATTGTGACATAAAGGAATTATAACTATAAACAGTCAATGTTGGTTGTGCATTAGCTGAATTAATAAAGAAAAAAGTAACAAATAAGCAGGATAATAAAAATTTAATATGAAACATTTTGTCCCCCAACATAGTGAATAAAAGACAAAAGGCTTGAGCAAAAACGATAACTCAAATCCCTCCGCTGGCATGATCCAGTTCAGGTTCGACGGGTTACATTAAATCACTTAACATTCTCAGCCCTAATGGCACCCCGTTGAGAACAATAAATAGTGTAGTTCTTACAAATACAATTGTAAACAGCCTTCATCGTGATAAATAAGCTAAAAAGCAATATGAGTTAATCTAAATTTCGATTATTAATGCCGACTAATACCGAAATAAAAATCTAAGTTAGATCTTTTATAAGGTGATACAGAGATTTTTGTTTTGTTTTGTTTTGTTTTGTTTTGAATAGAAAATAAACAAAATTTAAAGAGAAAATATTCCTTTGGTATATATTAAA
>NZ_LZGM01000056.1 GCF_001690195.1 Gilliamella sp. wkB108
GTGGTAAATTTATTTATATTTTTAGTCAACTTATAGGATAGGCATATTATAAATTATCATATTGGTATTAAACAAAGTTAAACTAACATTGCCAAGTTGAATTTATTTCATTCAGATCAGGTTAAGAAATTTTACAATCAGTTGTTATAGGATTGCATGAGAACTTTAAATATTGAACGTTCATTAAACGAGAAAGATTATTATGATAATATTATGGAAAAACAACACTTAAAACCATCAAACCTGAGTTTGTAAAAGAACAGTACTTCTGTACGACAACTGATTTAAAACAAGCTTTTTGGTTTACACATATTGATATAATTAATAAATGATTACTTTCTTCGCTAAGTAACTTGCTTACCGTTAAATTTAAAATAACTCTTAATTTTGTTGTTTAAAAATGTATAAACTGTCCAAAATACAAAACTCAAATATAATATTCTAAATATTTTATATAATTTACCTGACTTAATTAGTAATATCTAAAAAAGGATGAAAACAATGAATTATAATGAAATGATCAATTCCATAAATGTATTAATAGAAAACCCATTATTTAAATATATAGAAATTATTGCTGGTCTCCTATTAGTTTGTATTTTAATTTTTAAATGGAAATTGAGTATTTTTTTTAAAGATCGCATATGGTTTTTTTTATTAGGCAAGCAATATTCAACGTTTTCCAATACTAATTGGAAAGATTTTCATAATGTTAATTTAGACATAACTCATTTTAATGCTATATATAACATTTCAGCAAAAAACGAAAAGCAAATTGAAGACTACCAAAAATGGCTAAAAAATAATGGAATTTTAGCGAGCCAAATGATCAATGTAAAAAAATATTTTGATATCGAAAGATTAAAATTCAAGAAAAATAAT
>NZ_LZGM01000057.1 GCF_001690195.1 Gilliamella sp. wkB108
GTCAACAATTTTGATTTTTAAGAAAATTTCATAGGAATATGACTAATAATCAAACATTAATTAAAAAAATTAGCAAATAAAAAAACCGCCTACTCGGCGGTAATTATTATAAACATTAGAAAAAATTTCATATTTATAAACTACCTATTCGGTAGTGACGCGCCGTAAAAGCGATGGCGCCACCTATAAAATTTCTAAACTACCTATGCGGTAGCGCGAATAAGTATAAAAGAATTAATTATTTTTTACTAGCACCCTTTATATATAACTGAGTATATTTTGTAAAAATATTTTAGGTTAGCTATACGTTTTAGTATAAAATCCAACCTGAATTCAACATCTAAGAGAGTGATAACTGGATTTGTTTATATATAATATGATACATATTTTGTAAAAAATATTCAGGAGTCTATACCGTTTTATTTTTCTTTTGACGTTACATATAGCGCCTAACAGAGTTATAACGGGTTGGTTTGTATATAATTTGATACATATTTTGTAAAAAATATTCAGGAGTCTATACCGTTTTATTTTTCTTTTGACGTTACATATAGCGACTAACTGAATTATAACGGGTTGGTTTGTATATAACTTGATACATATTTTGTAAAAAATATTCAGGAGTCTATACCGTTTTATTTTTCTTTTGACACTACATATAGCGACTAACTGAGTTATAACAAGTTGGTTTGTATATAATTTGATACATATTTTGTAAAAAATATTCAGGAGTCTATACCGTTTTATTTTTCCTTGACGGGCTTAATTCAAGAATCATGATACTATTTAGCTAACAATAGATTAGAACAAAAACACACTAATCTTGAGTTAAATAAAGAAGAATGAATAGTGTTAACAACAATTATCATCAAGCAACTATAGCATTCCATAATTAAACAGCGTCATAAGAATTGGCATTAATAGTGTAAGTAAAAATCCTTGAACGATAGCTGCTGGTACAATGCTGACTCCGGCGCCTTTTTGCAACATCGGTAAGGTGAAATCCATTGAAGTTGCGCCACATAATCCAAGTGCAGTTAATTTATAGCGTTTAATAAGGGTTGGAATTAAAATAATGGCGAATAATTCGCGTAAAATATCATTAAGAAACGTAGCACTTCCAATAATAGGACCCTGTGCCTCGGTCATCAAAATACCTGATAATGAATACCAACCAAATCCCGATGACATAGCTAATCCAACACGTATAGGTAACGCCAAAATCAGTGCTGCAATTAAGCCACCTAAAAACGTCGTAATAACAACTAATATTGTAGTTGCTATACCAACTTTATTTAATAATATTTGTTTGATTGAAATGTTATTACTTCGTAACTGAATGCCTATTAATAATAATAAAAAGACTAATACGACTTCAGAGATATTTTCAGTATATTGCCAAATAAAAAGGGGTAATAATCCCGCAAGAAAACCTAGTATTAGTGCAATACAAACTCGCAATGATTCAAGGATCATTTTAAAACGTGATTCATAAGTTTGGCTGGTATGAGTCAATCGCCAAGGCAGAAATAGATCGACCAATACTAAAAAAATAAAATTACAACCAAAAGAACAGACAAAAATAATGCAGGTATAAAATATGATATTTTGTAAGTTGGCAATTAAATTATCTAAGTGAGCGAGTGATGCCCCCATAATAAAGAGAATAAAGTACACCATCCAACTAAGGGATTGGTTGATTTTTGCTATCCATTTTTTATCTTTGAGTTTAATTAAGTAGCCTAAACACAAAGGAACCAGTGCAATTAGAATACCAAAATACATATTTTATTCCCTACCTGACAATGTTATTTTTAATATATCATTTTTCATTTTTTGGAAAAGTTTTAGACAAAATCGATAGTTTAAATTTCACATACTACTTATAGTTAGTCTCTTAGATGAAACAAATATATGATTTTACAAACAACAGCAATATATACACTTTGCATATATATTGCTGAGTATTATTATTTTAAAGATGCTAAATGTGTTTCAATTTCAAAGCTTAATTTATCCAATAAAGCATAACGATTGCGATATTCCGAACGTTTTTTACTCGCTATTTCTTCAATTGATTTACGATGGATTTCATTTGGTAAAATAAATAGACCTTTTGAATCTTGTTTACCGTCGACAGTTAACCAAAAATCGTCATAATCAGAAAGAATACGTTCTTGACGACTAGTATAACGCCAATTATTGTAAATGTGCGTTTTATTACCCACTGCTACAATTTGCGATAACTTAAAATAGCGCGCAATGGTTAATGCGGCTTCTAACGCCACACGTTTAGGAAAAAGTCCGTAACACTCTTTTGTGGCTTTTTGTACGCGCGTTTTAGCATCATCGTGACCCGTACCTTGCAATCCGGCGATAAATAGAGTCGGTTTTTGTTGGTACTGGGTGATTGTAAAAGTCAATGTAGCTAAATCAATACCATCATTGTCATAAAAATAGAGGCTTATCTCCCCTTCTCGCGCAAATTTATTGCGAGCTTGGATAGCTATTTGGATATTTGCTTCATTTTTAACAGTCATATTTGCCAGAACAAAAGGAGTATCAGGATCATAAAACGCTCTACTCATACTGTCTGGTTGCTGTGATAAAAAATCATAATGATAAGCTAATGCAGCAAATCGCTCGTTTTGAGTTAAGCATGAAGACAGATAGGGGCGTTGTAATTTACAAGGTAAATTAGTTTGACTTGAAAAATAGTAACCAAGCAGTGGGTACTGTCTTAATTTATCTAGCCATTTAAGGGTAATTGGTTTTAAAAACAAGGTTCTTAGAAAGAACTTATAACGATAAGTCGCTTTAAGCCATAGTTCATTTAGCGGGAGTTTACCTGTACAGAGCCAGTTAAATAGTTGCCATTTACTTTTTGGCTGAGACATATTCGTAATGTTATTCATAAGCAGATTAAATTAAATCGAGTTAGTTAAACTATAAAAAATTATATGATGACTAAATTAATAAATTTGAGTTTAATATTAAAAATATCAGTCACAAAAATAGGAATTAAGAGTACAACACAATATAAATCAGCGCAACCTTACTTATATAATGTGATGTTAAATTTAGTGAAAATAAAAAACGGTGAACTCATCCACCGTTTTTATTCAAGATTAACTAGTTTATTACAACTAATTATTGACCTTTAACTTCTTTTAGACCGTTAAAAGGTGCTTTTGAACCTAAAGCTTCTTCAATACGGATCAATTGATTGTATTTAGCAATACGGTCAGAACGGCTCATAGAACCTGTTTTGATTTGACCAGCAGCTAAACCAACAGCTAAATCAGCAATAGTTGAATCTTCAGTTTCACCAGAACGGTGAGAAATAACTGCAGTATAACCTGCATCTTTCGCCATTTTAACCGCTGCGATAGATTCAGTTAATGTACCAATTTGGTTTACTTTAACTAAGATAGAGTTAGCAATACCTTTTTCAATACCTTGTTTGAAGATTTTGGTATTAGTAACAAATAGATCGTCACCCACTAATTGGATTTTGTGACCTAATGCTTTAGTTTGGTATGCCCAACCTTCCCAATCACTTTCATCTAAACCATCTTCGATAGATACGATTGGATATTGTTCAGTTAAACCTTCTAAATAATGAGTAAATTCTTGAGCAGTGAATTCTTTATTACCTTCACCTTTTAACACATATTTACCAGTTTCTTTGTTATAGAATTCGGAAGCGGCACAGTCCATCGCTAAAGTAATGTCCTTACCTAATACATAACCCGCTTTTTCTACTGCTTCTTTAATGCATTCAAGTGCTTCAGCATTTGAACCTAAGTTTGGCGCAAAACCACCTTCATCACCAACGGCAGTGTTCATTCCTTTAGCATGTAATACTTTAGCTAAGTTATGGAACACTTCAGAACCAATACGGATTGCTTCGCGTACAGTTTTAGCACCAACTGGTTGAATCATAAATTCTTGTAAGTCGATGTTGTTGTCAGCATGTTCACCACCATTGATGATGTTCATCATAGGTAATGGCATAGAGTATTGACCTGGAGTACCATTTAAATCTGCAATGTGTTGATAAAGTGGCACACCTTTAGCAGCAGCTGCTGCTTTAGCATTAGCTAGAGATACAGCAAGAATTGAGTTAGCACCTAAGTTAGATTTAAAATCAGTACCATCTAAATCAAGCATGATTTGGTCGATAGCAGCTTGATCTAATGCATCTTTCCCTAAAACAGCTTTAGCAATTGGACCATTAACGTTTTCAACAGCTTTTAATACACCCTTGCCTAAAAAGCGAGATTTATCGCCATCGCGAAGTTCTAATGCTTCACGTGAACCTGTTGACGCGCCAGACGGAACGATTGCTAGGCCAACAAAACCACCCTCAAGATGAACTTCTGCTTCAACTGTTGGGTTACCACGAGAGTCGATTACTTCACGACCATGTACTTTAACGATTTTTGCCATGTTATTTTCCTCTATATGACAGATAGTAACTAAAGATATATAAAACTATTTCTGTTGTTGCTGTTGATAGGTTCTCGCTGCTTTAATAAAACTACTAAACAGTGGATGCCCATCTCGCGGAGTTGAAGTAAATTCCGGATGGAATTGACAAGCAACAAACCAAGGATGATCTGGAATCTCTATAATTTCAACTAATTTCCTGTCAGTTGAAAGCCCAGTTACTTTTAATCCTGCTCTCACAATTTCTGGTAATAAATTATTGTTGACTTCGTAGCGGTGGCGATGACGTTCAGTAATCGACTCTTTCTTATACATATCCGCTACCAATGAATTAGGTTCTAAGTGACAAATTTGTGAACCTAATCGCATAGTACCACCAAGATCGCTATTTTCATTACGTTGAACGACTTGACCAGACTCATCACTCCATTCCGTAATTAAAGCTATAACAGGATTAGCACAATCTTTAACAAATTCAGTTGAATTAGCATCTTTAATACCCGCTACGTTGCGTGCATACTCAATCATAGCCACCTGTAAGCCAAGACAAATACCTAAATAAGGGATTTTATTTTCGCGAGCATAACGCGCAGCGATAATTTTACCTTCAACACCGCGATAACCAAATCCACCTGGAATTAAAATCGCGTCTAAACCTTGTAGTAATTCAGTACCTCGTGATTCAAGATCTTCTGAATCAATATAGCGGATGTGTACGGTTAAGCGATTTTTTAAGCCACCATGTTTTAATGCTTCATTTACTGATTTATATGCATCCGGTAAGGCAATATATTTACCCACCATACCAATCGTGACTTCACCAACTGGATTGGCCTCTTCGTAAATCACTTGTTCCCATTCAGATAGATCAGCTTCGACACAATCAAGGTGGAATCGATTGCAAACAAAAGTATCTAAATTTTGTGATTTTAACAATGCAGGGATTTTATAAATTGAATCCACATCTTTTAATGAAATAACCGCACGTTCTGGTACATTACAAAATAGTGCGATTTTCGCTCTCTCATTGGCCGGAATAATACGATCAGAACGGCAAATTAACACATCAGGTTGGATACCAATTGAGAGTAACTCTTTAACAGAATGTTGCGTTGGTTTGGTTTTCACTTCTCCAGCAGAAGCCAAATAAGGGACTAAGGTTAAATGCATAAATAGTGTATGTTCACGACCAACATCAACAGCTAACTGACGAATAGCTTCTAAAAACGGTAAGGATTCAATATCACCTACTGTACCGCCAACTTCAATGATAGCAACATCAAAACCTTTGGCTCCATCAATAACACGAGATTTAATCGCATTAGTGATATGCGGAATGACTTGAACCGTTGCCCCTAGATAGTCGCCACGACGCTCTTTACGTAAAACGTCAGAATAAATACGTCCAGTGGTAAAATTATTTTTTCGGGTCATTTTAGTGCGAATAAAACGCTCATAATGCCCTAAATCAAGATCAGTTTCTGCCCCATCTTCTGTGACAAAAACTTCACCATGTTGAATTGGACTCATTGTACCCGGATCGACATTAATATAGGGATCAAGTTTTAACATGGTGACTTTTAAATTGCGGGCTTCTAAAATTGCAGCTAGTGATGCTGCGGCAATGCCTTTACCCAAAGAAGAAACGACACCGCCTGTAACAAAAATATAATTTGTGACCATTAATACCAGACCATTATTAATTTATTAGAATAATATTGCATCGTTTTTTAATCAGAAAACTAACACAATATTCGATGAATCAGACGGGACAGTAGTTTAACACAAACCCATTTAGCTCTCAATTGAATAATTACTTTTAACCAATGTTTAATTAAAGCTGGCTAGCATCATTAATGTTTAACATTATTTGCTTGCCAGCTGAATTTAATAGAAATAGTTAATCCTAGATTAACGCTTATATTATCAGGTTCGCATAACTAACGATAATATTTTTATACCTGCGACGATTAGCTAGGAGTTTCCAAAAGAACATCAATCCATTCCATAAAGTGATTAATACTATAACAGCAAAAAACACTATATTAATTATTATGGGTGAAGTAAATGAGGTTAATTCATCTTTATTCATACTAAAATGAGGATCTGCATTGATAGTTACAGTTGAAATCGAATTATCATCATGATAATCAAAGTCAGTCACTAAACCAGTAATATGAATATTTCCTCCTTTCCCTGATAGCGTATTGTAATAATAAATTAATGGTAATATCTCTTTACTTATATCACCGATATCATTAGTCAGTGTGATTATTGAGGCATCTTGGTTATTCACTACCGTTAAACCCAATTTAGATTCATTTTTTTGATAACTCGCTACAACTGGTTTGAGTTGCTCAATTTGTTTAGCTAACAATTTAGCCCTTAGTTCTCTGATGCTTGAAGTTAAATCTCCAGTTTGAAAAAAAACAACCAGCGAGTCAAACTCAGGGAATTTATGACCATATTCAACCACAGCAGACCAATTTTCCTCAGAGAATGTATCTGTTGTTATCAATTTCAATAAAAATCTTTTAATAAATTTACATTCATCGATATCTGATGCCTTACAACTTTCATTGACGACCGTAATTAAATGTCCTACATGTAATAATTTAGTTAATTTAACATTTTCGCTATAACGATTATAATTACCATGCGTTCTATATAGTTCATTCAATAATTTCAACTCTGATTTTAAACTCTGTTGAGCATACTTAACTGACATATCATCTACAGTTTCAACCAAATTTTCATCGAATAAATCTATCATCCAATTTGGTATCGCTTTTACACTAAAATTTGCATCAGTGGTTGGTTGAGTATTGATAATAATTTTTTGGCATTGATCATAATTATCAGAGTGAGTAACATCACATGACGCACCATTTAGTTGTATGTTGACTAAATCACCCTTCTGCAATGAACCATTTTTTAATAAAGTTGTATCGTTAATATTTATGGTATTTACTGTTTCATTGATGATTCGATAAGAGAATAATGCATTATCCATTACATTGGACACATAAAGCACTACACCTGATAAAATAAGCCCTGTGAAAAATAGTAAAAAGTTTCGTTTTAAAAACTTTGGTGGACCAAACTGCTCTACTTCTCGGCCTATTGATAATGAATAACCATAACGTAGGAGTTTATTATCATCCAGCGAAACATCCATCTCAACGTCTGCTGTAGTATTTTCCGGTAAAAATAACCGCCAATGCTCAGGGTATTTAAAAACCAGAGTATCACCGACTATAATTTGACAATCCACAATATTATTATCGTCGATTGTTCCCCGAACGCGATTGACGTTATATATTTCGGATTTTGGTTTATGCCAACAACAAAACAAACTCAAGAATAGGAAAGCAAAAGCCATTATGATTATTTGGGCTCCGTCATAACACCAATACCTGACAAAAAAAGTTACCGCTAATATCAAAAATAGTACTGCAAGCCAGCCTGTATTATGCTTAGTTCTAATAGCCGATTCTAATGGCGTTTCTTCTCGCTGTTCAATAATTTCATAATTACGTTTTTTATATTTTTCAGATGTTAGTGATGAACCTGTAATTGTATCAGTTGTTTCATCTTTAATATTGATAAAGGAGTTTGAGCGACCTGCTAGCCAATCTTCCTCAATTTGTTTTTCATCGTCAACACTATCTGCGGCGGTTTGTAAATCATAGTCATTAATATTGACAATAATAGCATATCTTTCGGTGAAAACGACCTCTGCAACATTAGTTTCTGCAAGATAACGTTCCATATTATATGGGAAAAACACCTCTATCCCATTGATTTTATAATAAAAAGAAGTCTCTTCACTATCAGAATACAAACTATGGCGAGTACAAGCTCCCGTTATTATCGATACATTGATATTAACTAATGAAGATTGATGTTTATATGGAAATACGGATTCTTTATTAGTTAAATAAGGTTCTAAAAGTAACACCTCAGTGGACGTTAATTCTCTTATTGATTCATCATCATCAATGAGTTCATTTAAATTTTGTTTATTTTCACTTCGATCAGTTTTGAAACCGATCCAAGATAATATGGCAAAGCCGATTAGAATAATTTTGAAGATTAAATATAAATCCATATTATTTCCTTATTCCCTTATATATCTAATTTATTGTTTTTGATTATGATAATAATTAAAAAATTACTGTAGCTCCAATTAATTAATAAATTTTATTTAACTTTGTTTATTCTATGCATGATCAATCATATTCATTGGTTTGCATATGCAGTAGTAATCCTATTTTTTCGATGCAAATTGGCAATTAGCTTCCAACATAAAATCACACCGTTCGAAAAAGCAATTAAAGTAGTAATAACAAAAAGCAATACACTAATTAATATAGGAGATGCTAACGAGACTAAATTTGCATTATTTTTATTAAAAAGTGGATCATCATTTATGATTAGTTTTGAAACTGATTTATTATCCTCATAAACAATATCATCAACTAAACCTGCAATATTAATTTTACCACCAATACCTTTCAACGCATTATAATAGCGATTTATGATCATCATACCGACAATATTATTATCAGCATCAGGCTGGATTATCGTTATTTTTTTATTATTTGCCAACGCTAAAGATACACTTTGTTGCGAAAACTGATAATTCTCCAATTCCATGTTCAATTGATCGATATAGTAATTTAGTACAGATTCTTGTAAAGAATTAATTAAATTGACTATATTTTCTACCCGATACGCATTAACAATTTCTTCATAATCAGGATGCTGTTGACTATATTTAACCATATCCTCCCATTTATCTATTCTTTTTCCGGAAGGTAATAAAGTTTCCATTAAAAATTTTTTCAGGTAATAGGGTTGATCTTTTTCAAATAGTTTACAACTCTCATCAACGACGGAAATCAACTCATTGATATTCAATAATTTAATCAAACTATGATCGACATAATCATAGTCTTGCTGAAAACGACGATCATACTTAATTTTCTCTTTTATTTCATTTTTTAACTGTGTTTCTCGTTGCACAACTGCATCATCGCGCTTGGTTTTAATTAAATTATTATCAAATAATTTTTTGATCATCATCAAATCAACTTTTACAAGTTCTGCCTCATTTACTGGTCGATTATTAATATAAACTATGTCTGATTCATCTAAATAATCATTGTAATTGGCTTTGTATGAAGCCCCACTCATGTTTATATTGATCAAATCCCCTTTTTGAATAGCACTGTTTTTAAGTGTGACTGCATCATCAAAATGCCAAACATTGACTTTATTATTAAAAGGGTAATAAGAAAATAGGTCACTATAAACAATATTCGATAACTGAAAGATAATAATAGATGAAACTAATCCCACTATAAAAAGGATTAAATTTCGTATGATATATTTTGCAGCGCCAAATTGTTCTATATCACTACTGATTGATAAATTGCCATAACAAAGCAACCTTCTGTCGCTCAAAGTAACATCCATTTCTTCACTATCCAATGTTTTTTCAGGAATAAATGACTGCCAATGAGGAGGATAATTTACAATTAGATCTTCACCAATTGTAATTTGGTGTTTAAGCGAATTTTTATTTTTAATTCTAGCCTTGATATGAATTACATTAGCACGATTACATTGAGGTTTATGCCAATAACAAAAACTGGTAACTAAACAACTAATGCCCATCAATATTAAAATTGAAGTTTCAGCTCTATGCCAATAGATAACAAAAAGCCCAATTGTTGTTGCTAACAAAATAGCGGTGAGCAGACCACTCTTTTTTTTATTTCTATTGTTCGATTCTAAGTCGGTTGCTTGCCGATCGCCTAATACTTCATAATTCGATGTTTTACTCAGTACATAGGATTGGTCAACATTAAAAATCTGATCCATTTTTATTACATTCTGTTTCCCTGAATCATTTAAATAAACATCCTCAACATGTTTATTATAATCAGATTGCTTAGTCTATCTTTCTTATTTTATCGCTATACGGTTAATATCATCATTATTAATGTATTGTTGTGTCATTATTTCTTTTAGTGATTAGTGTTTATCAAATAACTCTTTGAGTAAAATATTGGCGCATAATGCGCCAATTTTAGATACGAGTTTTTCTATTTAACGGTTTTTTCACTTCTTGATAAACCAATAATACCTGAACGTACAATCTCTATAATGTCACAGGTTTCACGAATAGATGATAAAAAAGAATCAAGCTTTTCACTTGTTCCAGATAATTGAACGATATATTGTGTAGCGGTAACATCGACAATTGATCCTCTAAAAATATCTGCACAGCGTTTAACTTCATCGCGCGCATCCGATCCTTTAGCGGCAACTTTGACCAACATAATTTCACGTTCAACATGAGGTCCTTCTGTTAAATCATGTACACGATAAACATTAACTAGTTTATGTAGCTGTTTTTGAATCTGCTCAAGTACATGTTCATCACCGGTTGTTTGAATAGTCATTCGGTGCATGGTTGGATCTTCTGTTTGTGCGGTGGTTATCGTTTCAATATTAAAACCACGTTGTGAAAATAAACCAATAATTCGAGATAAAGCACCCGGTTCATTTTCAGTTAAAATCGATAATATATAACGCATTAGGTTCTCTCCGTTTTACTAAGCCACATTTCACACATTGAACCACCACGGACTTGCATTGGATAAACATGTTCTGTTGCATCGGTCATCACATCAACAAAAACCAAGCGATCTTTAATCGCTAGTGCCTGTTTAAGTTTAGTTTCAAGCTCTTCGCGCTTTGCGATAACCATACCAATATGCCCATAAGCTTCAGCTATTTTGGCAAAATCAGGCAAAGACTCCATATAAGAGCTGGAGTGTCGACCTGCATAAATCATATCTTGCCACTGCTTAACCATTCCTAAAAAGCGATTATTTAGATTTAAAATTAACACAGGTAAACCATATTGCAATGCAGTGGATAACTCTTGGATATTCATCTGAATACTACCATCACCAGTTACACAAACCACTCGTTGCTCAGGAAAGGCTAACTTAACACCTAATGCGGCTGGAAAACCAAATCCCATGGTACCTAAACCACCAGATGTAATAAAGTGACGAGGTTTATCAAAAGGATAATAAAGTGCAGTAAACATCTGATGTTGACCAACGTCAGTTGTTACAAATGCATCACCTTTAGTTAACTTATATAATACTTCAATTGCTTCTTGTGGTTTAATGCTTTCACCTTCATGGCTATAAGCAAGGCAATGACGTGCGCGCCAGTGTTCAATTTGCTTCCACCAATCAATAAGGGCATCCAAATCACGTTCGGTGTTTAATTCATCGAGTTGAGATAACATAGTTTGGACAACAACTTTCGCATCACCCACGACAGGAATGGTCGCCGAAATAGTTTTGGAAATTGAGGTAGGATCAATATCTACATGAATGATTTTAGCTTTCGGACAATACTTTTCAACATTATTGGTAGTTCTATCATCAAAACGCGCCCCAATTGCAAAAATGACATCGGCATTATGCATCGACATATTAGCCTCATACACACCGTGCATGCCTATCATACCCAAATAGTGCTTATTGGTTCCCGGAAAAGCACTAATTCCCATTAATGTAGAGGTCACAGGTAAATTTAGTTTTTCAGCTAATTGCTTAACTTCATCACTCGCCTGAGCGCTTATTACTCCACCACCGATAAAAAGTACTGGTTTTTTAGCTGCCAATAAAGTAGTTAACGCTTTTTTAATTTGTCCTTTATGACCTTGAATGGTTGGATTGTACGAACGCATTGCAACCGTTTTAGGGTAGTGATAATTATATTTATTAGCAGGATTAACTATATCTTTTGGTAAATCAATAACAACCGGTCCCGGTCTGCCCGTCGAGGCGATATAAAATGCTTTTTTGATAATTTCTGGTATATCTTTGCTATCTTTGATCAAGAAACTATGTTTGACAATCGGACGAGAGATCCCAACCATATCACACTCTTGGAAAGCATCATTACCAATTAAATTACTGGCCACTTGTCCTGATATGACAACTAAAGGTACTGAATCCATATAAGCGGTAGCAATGCCTGTAATGGTATTAGTAGCACCCGGACCAGATGTCACTAATACAACCCCGACATCGCCTGTTGCTCTTGCATAACCATCAGCCATATGCACCGCAGCTTGCTCATGGCGAACTAAAATATGTTCAATGCCCCCGATAGTATGAATCGCATCATAAATATCAAGTACACTACCACCCGGATAACCAAATATTTGTTTTACTCCTTGGTCAATCAAAGATTGAATAACCATCTCTGCACCTGACAGCTTTGCCATGGTTGTAGCCTCCAATGTTACTGATTTGTAATTTAATTATTCATTTTGCATGAACTTATACACAAAATCAATGAACTCAATACGGTAAGTGTTAAGTTATTTTACTACTGTAAGGTAAAATAGAATTTTTAAAATAGCGAAAATAGAGAAAATTTATTGGTTTTTCTATTGGGAAATATTGTTTATTGATTTTATTGTAATTTTTAATATTTTTATATACACTCAGAAGAATTTAAATGCAATCTGGAACGGTAATAACAATACGTCATTCCAGAAAAAAGGAGTTATGATGAACAATCTCTTTTTGAAACCAATTTCACTTGCTGATTGGCAGTTGGTAAAAATATCCGGTGAGGACAATCAAACATATTTACAAGGACAAGTTACCATAAATATGAACGATCTTTCCGATCAATCAGCACTATTTGCAGCACATTGTGATGCCAAAGGTAAAATGTGGAGTAATTTAGTACTTTTCCGACGGGGACAAGATATCTATTATATTGTGCGCAAAAGTGTTGCGGAAAAACAGATAGCTGAGTTAAAAAAATATGCTGTGTTTTCAAAAATAAATATCACTATGGAACAAAATCTAAATATGCAGGGATTAACGAAAGAGTTGATCCCACAAGAGATATATAACCAGTTAGATGATAAAAATTGTTTCACTGCAAATAATATCACTTATATCAAATTACCTTTACCAGAAGTAAGAGTTATTATGGTGACACCTGAAGACCTTACTGATGATTTATTACCTTGTAGTGAATGGCTCCGTTTAGATTTACAAGCAGGTTATGCCATTATTGACGCCGAGAATATGCAAAGTCTTTTACCTCAAGCTTGCAATTTACAATATCATGATGCGATTAGTTTTGATAAAGGTTGTTACTGTGGACAAGAAATGGTAGCACGCGCTCAATTTCGTGGAGCCAATAAACGCGGACTTTATTTACTTGCTGGCAAAAGTGATGTTTTGCCGTCTATTAGTGATAGTCTTGAATATCTTATTGAAGGCAATTGGCGTGAAGGAGGTCAAGTTCTTGCCGCACTAAAACTCAATCAATCTAATGATATCTACGTACAAGTAGTGCTTAATAATGGAATTGATATTAATACACTCTTTAGGATCAAAGGGCAACCTGACAGCAAATTAAATTTCAGCTGACTAAAAATATTTTTGTATGGTTACTGTTGAGTATCAAAGAATCATCTTTTATTGTGGATCAACAGTAACCAACTGCTACCTAAATATAGGTCTTTATTAAATAAAAATTAACATGTCAATTTGATGAATAAATAGAAGATTAAAAATTTAATCATCATTGTGATTTAAGTTCATTAATAAATGCGTTGCATTAACCCTAATCTATTCATATTTTATTGTTATATGACAATAAAATATGAATTATTACTGTCATTATGGTTTTATTTTCCCAACTCTTGATTAACTATTTCAACAAAATACTCAACGCCGGTAGTTAACACTTCATCATTAAAATTATAAGCTGGATTATGTAAATTAGCTCCTTCACCAGCACCTAACCAAACGTATACACCTGGTATTTTTTGCAACATAAAAGCGAAATCTTCCGCACCCATTGATGGTAACGGATCAATAATCAATCTATCTTGCCCGACCACTTTCTCAGCAGCAGTAATTGCTATATCAGCTTGCGCTTGGTAATTAATGGTAGCTGGATAACGACGTTGATAGTCAATTTCAGCTTTGGCCTCAAATGTTGAGGCAATTCCTGTTGCAATCTGTTTAATTCGAGTTTCGGCCATATCTTGAACTTGTGAATTTAAGGTTCTTACCGTACCACGAATAACCGCTTGTTGAGGTAACACATTCCAAGTATCACCACTATGGATTTGAGTCACACTAACAACCAATGAACTAAGCGGATCTGTATTACGACTAACAATACTCTGTAAACCAGTAACGATTTGTGCTGCAATCAGAATGCTATCTTTACCCAAATGAGGAGCGGCCGCATGCGCACCAAGACCAGTAATTTTAATTTCAAAGACATCATAAGAGGCCATAATCGCGCCATGGGTAATATAAAAATGGTTTAATTGCATATTGGGTTGATTGTGAATACCATATACAGCTTCAATTGGGAAACGATCGAACAAACCATTTTCCACCATCACTCGCCCACCCCCTTCATTCTCTTCGGCTGGTTGGAAAATAACCACAACCGTACCAGCAAAATCGCGATGCTCAGCAAGATATTTGGCAGTACCAAGTAACATAGCTGTATGCCCATCATGACCACAAGCATGCATTTTGCCGTGAATAGTTGAACAGTACTCAATTTTATTTTCTTCTATAATATCTAATGCATCAATATCGGCACGTAAAGCTATCCATCGTCCATCTTGATTACCCTTTATAATGCCAACAACGCCTGTTGGGGCAAAATCAGTATACAATTCAGTAATGCCAAATGATTGTAATTTCTCAATAATAAATTTAGTGGTATTGGTTTCTTCAAACGCGGTTTCCGGATGAGCATGGATATGATGACGCCATGTGATCATATCTGTTTTTAATCTAGCAATAGTATTCATTATTTATTCCTTAACTCAATACTTTATTTGTAACAATTAACTCTATTTAATATGCACTATACCCTTGTTTTAACCTTTAGAAAAATAACTATTAAAGCTATTGTTATTTATTTTGATTATAAGCTAACTTAACAATTATAATAAAATCTAGTTAAGATTAGATTTTATTATAATTTACAGATAGTTAATTGATAAGAGTGCATCATTGATTTGCTGATTAAAATAACAGAATATATACCCTGAAATTAATAAAAACGGCCCAAACGGGATGACAGTTAAAGCCCGAATGTTTAAAACATACCGCAAAAATAGATAATAAATAATACCGAATATTGAGGCCAACAGTAATAATAACGGGAGTAAAGCGTAAGAAAGCCATGCACTAATAGCAACGAGTAATTTTATATCTCCCTGCCCTAATCCATGTTTTTTGGTAAAGAAATAAAATAGCGAGGCTGGAATTTTTAATAAAAAATAACCAAGCAACATACTGAATAAAGACGATGTTAAAGTCAAATCAAGCCATTGAAAATAGGCAAAAATCACTCCCGTCCACATTAAAGGTTGTGTTAAAAAATCAGGAAGTAAATAGTAATTAAAATCAATCAGCGCCAAAAGCAAAAAATAACAAGCGAGAAACATTAGGATTAAACTATGCCCATTAATTCCCTTATCAAGAAAAATTACCCAAAATAATATCCCAATTAATAATTCAAAGAAAAGATAGAGATATGAGATTTTACAATGACAATAATAACATCGTCTTTTCAATACTAGCCAAGAGATAATGGGAATTAATTGCCAAATGGTTAATCTAGTTTGACAACATGGACAAAACGATCGTTTGAAAGTGATTATTCTTAGATATTCAATTGGTGTTTGTAACGGTGAAAAACGGCAATAAGCGACATGAATAAAACTACCAAAACATAGCCCTAAACAGATAAATAAAACAGTCATCATTAGTGGATCACCTCTCCTAGTTGGAAAATAGGTAGGTACATTGCCACAATTAATCCACCAATAATTAACGCCAAAACTAACATTAATAACGGCTCAAAAGCTTGAGCTAAATTATCGGTTAATGTTTGATTTTGTTCTTGATAATAATCAGCAAGTCTCCCCAACATAAGATCTAAGGTACCTGACTCCTCACCGACCCGAATTAACAAACTACATAAAGTGGGGAAAAGTGGCTGTTGATTAAGCACATAACTAAAACTATGGCCTTGCTCTATCTCCGCTATCATCTGATAAATCCCTTTGCGATAATGGCTATTATAAACAGTTTTAGCCGTCGCGGATAAACCGGCAATTAGTGGGATACCTGCTCGTTGTGTAATAGTTATCGTTTGGAAAATTTGCGTCAAACACGTTGTTTGTATAACTCTACCCATGAGCGGTAATTTTAACACCCACCCATCGATACTAGTTTGATAACGTACCTGTAAATAGCGTCGATATAGCTGATAACAGACCATTATAATGGCGAACCAAACTAACCATGTATTTTGTAAATAATGAGAAAAATTGATAATTAATTGCGTAAACTGAGGTAAATCTGCATCGAAACTCTGGTATATATCTGAAAATTTAGGTAACACAAATAGTAACATAATTAGCGTAACACTTATGGATACCGATAATAGAAAAAGTGGGTAACGCATCGCTTTTTTTATACGTTTTTGTAACTGTATCGCTTTTTCAAGTTCGATCGCTAACTGTTCAAAGCTTAAATCAAGTTGACCAGTCAGCTCACCTATTGCAATAATTTCACTATAAAGTGAGGGGAAAATGGCATGATGTTCGCTAAGTACTTGTGATAAAGGATCACCTTTGATTATTTGATGTTTAATCTTAGCCAGAAGATATTGCCAATGAGGTTTTGGATGTTCTTCAACTAGTAACTGCAAACTATCAACAATAGATAATCCAGCTTTTAACATCGTCGCTAGCTGTTTAGTGACAATTAGTAGTTCTGTTTTGTTAAAACTCCGGGCAGTAATTGGCTTACCCGCTTTGATTTTGATTGCAAACTGTCCTTGTAATAATAACTGATGTTTAGCATTTAGCGCCGAAGTTGCAATTATTTTATGCTGAGTAAAGTTGAGATCATACCAATAATAGAGCCTTTTCACCGGAAATCACCTAAAACTCGATGTAACTCAGCAAGTGAAGTCATCCCTTGTTTAACTAAATTTTTGCCGGCATTTTGCAATGAAATCATATTAATTGGCGTGATAACTTGATGATTTAATATCTGTTGTTGAATCTCTGGGGTAATAACTAAAAATTCATACAAACCAATCCTGCCTTGATAACCACCAATACAGTGATTACACCCCATAGCAATAAAATGTGGTATAACTTCTTGTTCAAGCTTAATGAGTTCATTTGCCACCACTTTACAATGAGGGCAAAGTTTACGCACTAAACGTTGAGCTATGATCAATTTAATACTCGATGCTAGTAAGTAATTTTCAATGCCCATTTGATTTAGTCTGGTTATTGCCTCAATACTAGAATTAGTATGTAGGGTAGATAATATCAAATGTCCTGTTTGAGCTGCTTGAATAGCAATTTCAGCGGTTTCTTTATCTCGAATTTCACCTATCATCATAATATCTGGATCTTGTCTGAGAAACGCGCGTAATATTATCGAAAAAGTTAAGCCTGCTTTAAGATTTACCGGTGTTTGATTAATCCCTTCTAATGGAATTTCGATCGGATCTTCAACACTACAAATATTGCGATCAGTTTGATTTAGGATTTTCAGTCCGCTGTATAAAGTCATTGTCTTACCACTTCCAGTCGGTCCAGTCACTAAAATTAATCCTTGAGGGTAATTTAAGATTTGTTGAAAAGTAGTAAGATCTTGTGCGGTGAATCCTAAATCGGTAATTGCAAGTTGACTTTCATGATTATCCATAACGCGTAAGACAATTTTTTCCCCATTAATCACCGGTAGTGTTGAAATCCGCATGGCATAGTGATCAATAACGAGTTGACCGTCTTGTGGTAACCGTTGTTCCGCAATATTTAACTTTGCCATAATCTTTAATCTGGCTGCTATCTGTTTGGCTAACGTCAAAGGTGGTGAAGTCATATCCTGCAATACACCATCAATCCGCATCCGTATACGATAGCTATGTTGATAAGGTTCAAAGTGAATATCTGATGCGCGCTTCGCTAATGCATCTAGTAGTAATTGATTAATACTCTCAACCAGTTGTTCTTGTTGCATAAATTGCATTCCTGTTCATGTCACCATTTGATTAGAATTTAAAAATCTCTTCACAAGCACTGGTTAAACTATCATCAGCCGGCGATGTTGCACAGTTACGTGTCCAGTCTAAATTACCATTAATAGTATTTATTGTTGGTGTCAAAGTCGTTGTTAATCCTAATAAAGCATTACGTCCAACTAATGTAATCACACCTTTTGTCACAGTAATTGAGGAGACATAATTACTTGATTTCGATACTGGTATACCGTTACTACCACCATTACAATTGGCCAATAGACCTTGCTCTATTGCACAAATTTCAATGGCTGTTTTATAAGAAGTCATACTTTGTAACATATCCGTAATGGCTGCTTTTTTTACATACCCCTGATAAGCAGGTAAACCAATAGCAGTTAAAATGGCAATAACAATTATAGCTATCATAAGTTCAAATAAAGTAAATCCTGATTGATTAGTCATACAGTTTCTCGACAAATAGAATAAATGATTCAATACAAGTGACTTTATAGCAAAATAAAAAAATGAAATAATAATGACATTAATAGGCTGGAAAGTAAGATACAAAAGTTATTTTAAGCCTTTCTTTAATTAACATATCATTGTGAGATAAATCGCATATTCAGACCGAATAAGCAAACAGATTGATTAACATTGTCGGAGTCAGCATGTCTTTTAAAATTATTAACGGGTGGTTACAAAATGTAAAACATGTTATTTCACCTTTTTATAATGAACGCCCAATAGATAAACCTATTTCATTACTGGTCATCCACAATATTAGCTTACCGCCTAATCAATATGGTGGGCCTTATGTTGAACAACTCTTCACCGGACAACTTGACCCTAAAAAACACCCCTATTTTGCAACCATTTATCAATTACAAGTATCAAGCCATCTTTTTATTCGTCGTAACGGTGAAATCATACAATTTGTTCCTTTTGATAAACGTGCATGGCATGCAGGTCAATCACAATTCAAAGGACAAGAAAATTGTAATGATTTTTCTATTGGAATTGAATTAGAAGGATGTGATAGCGAAGATTTTACTGAACAACAGTATCAACAATTAGCTACGGTAACTGTATTATTGCAACAATCCTACTCTATTGTCGATATCGTTGGACATAATGATATTGCACCTGAACGTAAAACCGATCCCGGTCCTTATTTTAACTGGCAATATTATCTAAACTTGATCTCTGAGAAAAGGCAAACAGTGTTAACCATAAATCAACTTAATCAAATTGAAGATGAGATGCAAAAACGTATGTTATGGCAAACAACTCCGCCCAAAGCAGATGCCTTTTTAAGTCAAGAACCCTTTGCTATTGATACTATGGAAGCGCTTGAATGGCTACAATGGATCTTTATTCCGCGTATGCGAGCATTAATTGATGCAAAGACTAATTTGCCTCAAGGATTTGCTCTACACCCCTATTTCGAAGAAGCATTAAAAGAACAAGACGAGGTTAGCCAGTTACTGCTACTTATTAAACAATTAGATGATTTATCCTCACCAACAAAGTAAATCTTGATAGTACTTTTGCTGTAATACCGTCAAAGATAATTGGCGGTATAAATGGCAGCTTACTTAATTCGATCAGACTTATTTCTTAAAATTCAAATCATTGGCTATATAAAAAGTCACACTACTGTAAAAATGTTTCAGGTTAAGCATACGTTTCAGTATAAAATTAAAATAAAATGACTAATTATTATGCAAACAGATTATTGGGTTTATTTTGACCTTTATCAAAAATAGTTTTTTTTATGAAATAAAATCAAT
>NZ_LZGM01000058.1 GCF_001690195.1 Gilliamella sp. wkB108
ACCATCCATTCTGGCCAACCTTGACCTTTGATGATCTCTTTTTTAAATTGGATTTCTTGCTCTGATTTGTATTTACCGGCATTTAAATTGATTAAATCATTACAACACATAAAATTATTTACCCAACCCCAGACCATATAACTCCCTACACCGATGCGTAATGGATCTAACAGGATATGGTCAATTGTTTTATGGGTATGGGGCTTACAAACCATTAATATGGTCGTATTCAGCGAATAATTGGAAAAATTATGTACCACTACCCCTTGTAAATATGCCCAATCATACTCTTTAATACGCTTTTTGTTTGGGTGTAAAAAGGTAAGCGGATTTCGTAAAGATTTAAAATTAAAAAAATAACTTTCATTCACATACACTTTACCGGTTTTACGGTTAAATATAATTGGGCTACCTCGACGTGTAAACAGATTTTGATAGCATTCAGGAATCATTAAATATAAAGCAAGGATAAAACAAATTATGATTGCCAATAGAACAACAAACATAATTTTAGAATCATTAGATTCTAATGATAACCATGTAAGTAAATATATTGATACAGGTATAATAAAAATTAATAAAATTGATGCAATTAAACTAATACATAAATAAAAAATCTGATCTGATTTTATTTTCCGAATAAAAGCACAATAGTTATCATTGGCATAAAGTAAGCGATCATCGGCACCCGTTATATATTGAGTTCCTTTATCTAAATCACCAATCCAACCTAGAACCTGTGGACGATATTTTGATGGCATGGTTTTCCCTTACTCCTTATTATTTTACTTAGTATCCAAGCTACTCATTATGGTTTAACATTATACTTTTGTTTGATTTCTGCTAACTCTTCTTGTGACGTTGCATTAAAGGCTTCTACCATCCATTCTGGCCAACCTTGACCTTTGATGATCTCTTTTTTAAATTGGATTTCTTGCTCTGATTTGTATTTACCGGCATTTAAATTGATTAAATCATTACAACACATAAAATTATTCACCCAACCCCAGACCATATAACTCCCTACACCGATGCGTAATGGATCAAACAGGATATGGTCAATTGTTTTATGGGTATGGGGCTTACAAACCATTAATATGGTCGTATTCAGCGAATAATTGGAAAAATTATGTACCACTACCCCTTGTAAATATGCCCAATCATACTCTTTAATACGCTTTTTGTTTGGGTGTAAAAAGGTAAGCGGATTTCGTAAAGATTTAAAATTAAAAAAATAACTTTCATTCACATACACTTTACCAGTTTTACGGTTAAAAATAATTGGACTACCTCGACGTGTAAACAGATTTTGATAGCATTCAGGAATCATAAATACAAAGCAAAAAAACAAATGATGATTGCCAATAGAACAACAAACATAATTTTAGAATCATTAGATTCTAATGATAACCATGTAAGTAAATATATTGATACAGGTATAATAAAAATTAATAAAATTGATGCAATTAAACTAATACATAAATAAAAAATCTGATCTGATTTTATTTTCCGAATAAAAGCACAATAGTTATCATTGGCATAAAGTAAGCGATCATCGGCACCCGTTATATATTGAGTTCCTTTATCTAAATCACCAATCCAACCTAGAACCTGTGGACGATATTTTGATGGCATGGTTTTCCCTTACTCCTTATTATTTTACTTAGTATCCAAGCTACTCATTATGGTTTAACATTATACTTTTGTTTGATTTCTGCTAACTCTTCTTGTGACGTTGCATTAAAGGCTTCTACCATCCATTCTGGCCAACCTTGACCTTTGATGATCTCTTTTTTAAATTGGATTTCTTGCTCTGATTTGTATTTACCGGCATTTAAATTGATTAAATCATT
>NZ_LZGM01000059.1 GCF_001690195.1 Gilliamella sp. wkB108
ATTTTAGTATCTAAATTATTTATCCAGCGATTATAGTTACGATGTACATTTCCATGACTATTTTTTAAGTTATTACTTACAGAAACATAATTAATTGAATATCCTGTTGCTGAATAAGGAATATTCACGACAACTTCATAGTTACGATTAAATAAATGACCACGAATAGTATTTTTATCGATTGGCTCCATTTTCCATGTGCCAAAATTGGATTGTTCTTTAGTCGTAGTTGCCAAAATCGCTTTTCTTACTTGTTCTTTAGTAACACCTTCAACAGGGGTATGAATATTTTGTGGTGATTGATATTTACTTGAACATCCAAATAAAAATGTAACAAATACCATGGTTAATATAATTTTTAGAAACTTCATTGTATTTCTCCTTAACTTATTGTTATTACTCTTATAACTTAACGTTTTTTACATATTAACAGGGTATGTCCAAAACCTAAGTTATCGATATCCTGTTCAACATGGAAACCTGCTTTACTTAAACACTTGTAGAACACTTTAGAATGATAAAAACGACTATTACCGTTTGCTAAACAAGTAAAATATAATGAAGAAGCATTTAAACATAATGCCCCTGCTTCAAAAGTCTGTCTATCCCAAAAAAGATCCATAATGCAAACATAGGCATTGTCTTTCATACTAGAGTGAATTAACTTCAAAATATGAATGATCTGATCTTCACTAAAACAATCTAAAAATTGACTCATCCACCAGACATCAGCTTCATTTGGCAAGGTTTGTGCTTTTAATAGATCTACTGCAAAACCATTAATACGCTTGTCAAAACCTGCTTGCTTAATATTTTTTTCAGCAACAGCTAATTGTTCGGGTAAATCAAGTAATGTAATTTTTAATTGCGGATTTTGTTCAGCACAAAATAATGCCCATAAACCTGTATTGCCTCCCACATCATAAATATGTTTAGGATCTAGTTTATTTACATGAGGAAAAGCGACGGGAAAAGAGTGATTAGAATAAAAGTGATCAAATTCGAACCAACTTTTTTTGGCTTGTTCGGGTAATAAATTTAACGCAGGATAAATTGTCTCCCAATCACCAAACACTTTTAATCCAGCTGGTGAACCTGCTTCAAGCGCATCTTGCAAATAAAACATGCTTTGATAGCAGATATCTTGGGTAAAATTTAAATTAACTTGCGTCATCTTATCATGTAATAAGTAGTGGCCTATTTTGCCCAAAATATAATGATCTTCTTTTTGATAAATAACCCGCATACTCAATCCTACATCTAGCAAAAGTTGGATTGCATAATTGGATAATGACACTTCTTTAGTTATCTCATCAAAATTCATCCCTTGCATGCCTGCACGATCTAAACAGGCTAAAAGACCATTGTTTCTCATACAGACAACTGCTTGAAAGAAAATTGGTGCGAATGCGATTTTTTGAGCTTCGGTAATAGCTTCTAAAGCAGAATGGACATTTTTATCATAACCATACTTAATATTTTCCTGAGTAGCCAATTTAATTCCTTTTCATATAGTTTTAATGTATGTATAGCATGATATCTAACATTTTATTTGGAGATCATGTAACTAACGATATAATATAATTGTTCATCGTTTGTTAAATTATTGTATAAATAATATAGTTAATTGAAAATATAATCAAAATGAATTTTTCTTTTTCCATTGAAAACTGGTATGCATTATCTTCCGGATTATCAAATAAAACTGATTGGCAATTATGGTCAAAACAACCAAATCATAACTGGGATTTACCCTTACCCAAATCTAAAAAAATACCCATGATGCAAGCAAGAAGAATGAGTGAGCCTTCTCGTTTAGCCGTTGAAGTAGGTTTAGAACTTATTGAAAATGAAAATATCGATTTAGCCATTTTTACCAGCCGGCATGGAGAGTTAGAAAGAACTTATCGCATATTATCTACACTCAATCAAAATACAGAAATTTCACCAACCGATTTTGCTTTATCAGTACATAATACGGCTTCTGGATTATTAACGATAATTGCAAAACGAACCATACCAATAACCTCACTTTCCGCGAGTGTTGATAGTTTTCAACAAGGTTTACTTGAAGCATTAACAATATTACATAAAGAGAATAAAAGAGTTTTATTGCTCGATTTTGATGGAAAAATTCCTGATATATATCAAACAAAAATCAAACAAGTTATACCAGCCTATGCTATCGGTTACATATTGACCAAAGGAGATCAGATCTCTTGTCAAAGTATAGATAAGAAATTTATGACTTATCAAACAGATCTTCCCCAATCGCTAGCTTTTTTATATGCATATTTAAATAAACAACCACAATTTACACTACAAGGTAGTTTTCAAGATTGGCAATGGAAAATAAAGGCATAATGAAAAAAATTGCTAATAAATTCAATCAGTGGTGGCGGTTACTGGCTACTGCTTTTGGATTTATGTTATTTGGATTTTATGGGTTAGTCATATTGTCAATATTATGGTTTAGTTTATTAAGATTATTCATTTGGAATGAGGAAAAAAGGATTATCATTGCACAACAAAGTATTAGTTTAAGTTTTAAAATTTTTCTATGGATTGTAAAATCATTAGGTATAATCGATTATCAATTTAATGGGCTGGAAAAACTTAAACAAGATAACAATTGTCTGATAGTTGCTAATCATCCATCTTTATTAGACGTTGTACTTTTAGTTTCTGTGATGCCGCGTTGTGACTGTTTAGTTAAAGGCGCTTTATTAAAAAATATTTTTATTAGTCGTATTATTAAAACAGCAGGTTACATCTTAAATGCCGAAGTTAATAAAATTTTGCCTCATTGCCAAAATATATTATCAAATGGTGGACGAATATTAATATTTCCGGAAGGAACAAGAACTGTACCTTCTCAGCCTATAAAATTACAAAGAGGAGCGGCTAATATTGCTTTACGCTGTCAAGCTGATATTCGTATCGTTCACATAACGTGTAGCTCAACTTGGCTAATAAAAGGCCAAAAATGGTATAAAATCCCAGTCAAAAAAATGGTTTTTAACATTACAGTGGGAGAGAAAATTACCATTCAAGATTTTTTATATGACAATATAACTGTTGCAGCAAGAAGATTAACCAGACATTTAACTTCTGCGTTAACCAAAACAATTTAAATAATTCAGGAAAGGAAATTTAATGGAAAAATTGCATAACGAAATTAAAGTACTTATTATTGATGTACTTAATTTAGAAGATATCACGCCTAACGAAATTGAAACTGATGCACCATTATTTGGTGACGGTCTTGGTTTAGATTCAATAGACGCTCTAGAACTTGGTCTTGCGATAAAAAACCAATATGGTATTGTTTTATCAGCTGAAAGTGACGAAACCAAAAAAGCATTTTACTCAGTCAAAACATTAGCTAATTTTATCTCTTCGCAACAATAAGGAGTCCTATAGCATGGATAAGCAACAAATTTTTGAACAAATCCAATCTGCACTTGTCCAACTTTTTGAATTATCAGCAGAAGATATTAAACCTGAATCCAACCTTTTTGAAGAGTTAGATCTTGATAGTATTGACGCAGTGGATTTGGTTGTACATTTACAAAAGAAAATAGGTAAAAAAGTCGATCCTGAAACATTCAAATCAGTAAGAACTGTACAAGATGTTGTTGATGCTGTAGATAAATTAGTGAATGTAAAATAATAAGCATGGATAAAATCAGAGTGATAATAAAATGTGTGACTAACAGTTTATTAGTCTGTTATCCGTTTATTATCTTTTTATCTCTGCAATATCAATGTATAAATCTGGCAATTTTATGTTTACTGGTCTTTTTCACATTACGGTTACTTGTATTGCCTAATATATTTGCATATATGCGCTGGCTAGCTAAAATCACTGCTTGCTTTGGTTTATTATTAGCATTAATCAGTTGGTTATTTGCAAAATATCAGCTATTACTCTATTATCCTGTCGCTGTAAATTTAGTCTTTTTTATAGTCTTTTGTCACTCTTTGACACAACCCGAAACGATAATTGAAAAGTTTGCGAAAATTCGCCACCCAGATTTATCATTAAAAGCAATACAATATACCCGAAAAGTCACATTATGCTGGTGTATATTTTTTATATTAAATGGAAGTATAGCCCTATTAACCTGCCTTTTGAATAATATATCATGGTGGACACTTTATAATGGACTGATTAGCTATATTCTCATTGCTATATTAATGGGGGGAGAATGGCTAATTCGACAAAAAGTCCAAGATTAACTTTTTTATCTAAACTGCTGTCACGACCTGAACATGAGATAATTGCAATTAGAAACCACCAACCATTATCAGTTGGCGATCTCAAACAACAAGTTGTACAAATCAGTCGGTCACTGCTTGAGTACCCAGAAAAATATTGGGCAATATTTATGCTGGACAGTTTTAATTTTGTAGCAGGATTACTAGCCCTACTTTATTTGGGTAAACATCCCCGCTTACTCAATCCCTTTCATCAAGAAATGCAACACTATTATGAAGTCATATTGACTGATAATAGTGCAATAAATGTCAATCAATTTTTGCACAAACGAATTATGCATATTGATTCACCAAGCACATACAACTTAAATAATGATCATCATTTTTTAGACATTGGCTTTAAACAACAAATCTTGACTCTATTTACCTCAGGTTCAACTGGATTACCTAAACCAGTTGAAAAATCCGTTTCCCAATTAGAACAAGAAAGTTTAATACTCCTTTCTCATTGGGGGGGACTATCTAACGAGTTATTTATCGCCTCGGTATCTCATGAACATATGTATGGTTTGACCTTTAAAATAATGTTAGCATTAAGTTGTCACATACCATTTGTTTGTGAAAACATCCTTTACCAAGAACAAATTACAGCCTATCAGCATAAAAAACTCATTTACATCACGACTCCTTCAATTATCAAAAATTTAGATAATAAGTTACCTGCTATTGAATGTGATAAAGTGATCTCTTCAGGTGGAAAATTGAGTTATCACGAAGCACAATTTTGCTTACAAAACTTCAAAGTATTACCAGATGAAATATATGGCTCAAGTGAAACCGGTATTATAGCGATTCGACAACAAAAACAACCTAATACACCATGGCAATTATTTTCTTCGATGAAGATTAAAATTGAACCCATGAAAACGCCATTATTATTCTCACCAATATTAGAAAAACCCGAACCATTGCATGACAAAATCGAATTAACAGATAGCCAATCTTTTCATTTAGCGGGACGTGTCGATAAAATTATTAAAATATCGGAAAAACGAATCTCATTGACCTATATTGAGAATAAATTCAATCAACTCAATGAGATTGAACAGGCCATAGTTATACCTTTAGAACAAAAAAACAGAACCATTCTTGCGGTAATTATTAAATTGTCACTATCAGGACAACATCTACTATTAAGGTATGATTCGTTCAAATTATCACAATATTTTCGACAATTATTAAAAGATACATTATTATTAAGCGAAATGCCTAAAAAATGGCGTTTCATAGATGATCTTCCTAAAAATGCTCAAGGTAAATGTACCTATATTGAATTAAAAAAATTATTTGATGTTACAAAGATGAGTAAAAAATTTCCTGAAGAAATAAATCTGGATATCAAACAACATCAGGCAGATATTGAACTTAATATTCCAGCAGATCTATTTTGGTTCAATGGCCATTTTGCCACACAACCATTATTACCGGGTGTTGCCCAACTTAATTGGGTCATTTACTATGTCCAAAAATATTTCAATACTAAATTATCCCTATCTTCAATTGACGTGATAAAATTTCAATCACCTATACTTCCAAAAGATCGTTTAATGCTGCATCTAGATTGGAATAATCACACTCAAAAATTATCCTTTTCTTATACTCTTATCTCACCCGATAATATCAATAAAGTTGCCAGCTCAGGAAAACTTACATTATGTCAGTAATTACCTCAGAGTCGAAATCGTCACCCGCAAACTACAGTTTTATTATTCCTTGTTACAATCATAGCGAGGGATTACCTGACGTACTTAAAAATATAGCGGCCTATCAATTTACCTGTTTTTTAATTGATGACGGTAGTGACATTCAATCAGCACAAAAACTCCAACAAATTGCAAAGCAATATCCATGGGTAACATTGATACGTTTAGCAACAAACCAAGGTAAAGGTGCTGCCGTAATGACTGGGATAAAATATGCCTATCAACAAGGTTATTCTCATGCAATTCAGATCGATGCTGATGGTCAACACAATTGCCAAGATATTACTAAACTGATAAACCAGTCTAAGTTAACACCAAATGCGTTAATATCAGGTTGTCCAGTTTATGACAAATCTATCCCCAAACACCGACTAATAGCCAGATATATCACTCATTTTTGGGTCTGGATAGAAACACTCTCTTTTTCAATTAAAGATAGTATGTGTGGTTTTCGTATTTATCCACTCCAACAAACATATCATTTAATTAGTCAAAGCAAAATTGGTAAACGAATGGATTTTGATATCGATATAATGGTGCGATTATATTGGCAAGGTTCCCCGGTTATTTTTGTACCGACAAAGGTCATCTACCCAGAAGGTGGCGTATCACATTTTAAAGCATTAAAAGATAATCTACTTATTTCTTGGATGCATACAAAACTCTTTTTTGGCATGTTACCGCGATCAATTTCATTAATAAAACGGAATCTAAATAAAAATAACCAGCAAACCCACTGGTCTCAAACCAAAGAAAGAAAAGGATTATTTGGTATTAAATTTATTCTACTGCTTTATCGTTTATTTGGTCGAAAAGTTGCACAATTTATTATGTTTCCTGTTATTAGTTATTTCTGGTTGACCGGTAAAAAACAACGTCAAGCATCGAAAGATTATTTAAACAGAATTAAACAACATTATAACCGCATTCCTTTGGTAGATAAAAAGCACCTTACTACATTTCAACATTTTCAACGTTTTGGAGAATCAATGCTCGACAAACTTGCTAGTTGGCAAGGTGACATAAAAATCGAAGATCTTTATTATCCAAATAAGCAAGAGTGCTTAAAAGTTATCTCTGAAAAGCAAGGTGTTATTTTACTTTGTTCACACCTTGGTGATATTGAAATGTGCCGAGCAATTGCACAATTATCCCATAAAGTAACAATTAATGCCTTAGTATTTACTCATCATGCCGCCCGTTTTAATCAAGTTTTAAAGGAAGTTAATCCAGACTCTGCCATTAATTTAATTCAGGTTGACACGTTAGGTGCGGATACAGCAATTTTATTAAAACAAAAACTTGATGCCGGTGAATGGATTGCCATTGTAGGGGATAGAACATCAAGCAATACACATCAGAGAATGCAAGAAAACGCTGTTATTTGGGCTGATTTTTTAGGTAAACCAGCCCCTTTCCCCAAAGGGCCTTTTATCTTATCAGCAACATTAAAATGTCCAATCTATTTAGTTTGGGGATTAAAACCTAATGGACGTTTTCAATTCTATTTTGAACATTTTTCCGATAGACTAACTTTAACCAGAACAAATCGCCAAAGTGAACTTGAATCAATAGTACAAAACTATGCCAAGCGATTAGAGCATTATTGCCTTATCTCGCCTCTCGATTGGTTTAATTTTTTTGATTTTTGGCAATTTAGTCAACCTAAACCCAATCACATAATGATAAGTAACGATGAAAATGAAAAGTAATGTTAACTGCCATGTAACAATTGAATATACAACATCATTTCATGATACTGATGCAATGGGGGTTGTATGGCATGGCAATTATTTAAAATTTTTTGAAAAAGCGAGAGAAGCTTTATTCCAAAAATATAATTATGGTTATAAACAGATGATGGAATCTGGTTTTCTTTGGCCGGTGGTCGATGCTCGTATAAAATATACTGCTTCAACAGTAGCTGAACAAACGTTACAAATCACGGCTGAATTAGAAGAATATGAACATCGTATAAAAATCAATTACAAGATAGTCGATGCAAAAACCGGAAAAAAAACAACTTCCGGATATACCATTCAAGTTGCAATATCCGCTACCACTCAGGAAATGAGTTTTGTCACTCCTCATATATTATTAGAACGATTTGGATTATCAGAATGAAGAAATATATAATAGTTTTTATTAGCTTTTTGGGACTATTTTTTGCCACTTTCAGTCAAGCTATCACCCTTGAAGAACTTCAACAGCAATTTAGTAAAAATGAGATTGTGCGATCGGATTTTACCCAAGACCGTTATATTAATGGTTTACCCAATTCCTTACATTCGACAGGTAAAATGATTCTATCGCAAAAACTGGGATTATGGTGGCAACAATCAACACCATTTGTAATGACGTTAAAAATGAATCAACAACGAATGGAACAATCGATTGAAGATCAAAAACCACAGATCATTACTGCTGAAAATCAACCTCAATTATTCCAATTTAACCATTTGCTGACAGCCATATTTACTGCTGATAAAAAGATGTTAGAGGATAATTTCGATATAACACTTACCCAACAAAATAGACAATGGACTTTACTATTACAACCTAAGTTAGCACCATTAAATAAAATTTTTAAACAAATAACATTAAATGGCGAAACCTACCTGCAAAAAATTATTATTGACGATATGCAAAATGATAAAACGGATATTTCATTTTCTAATCATCAAACAACACCATTAAAGAAAAATGAACAATCGTTATTTAAATAAGATAGTAAAACTTAAAATTGCAGCCATATTATGGCTAATTATGGTTATTTGTTTACTATTAACAGTTTGTTATCTTATCCCTAATAGCAAACTTAATAGTAGTGTATTATCTTTATTACCAAAAGAACAAACCAATAACGTTCCAGCTGAACTTATTAATGGCTTTCAAGATAGGCTCGACAAACAGCTAATTTGGCTAATTAAACCAGTTGATGCCAATAATACTGAACCGGTAATGTGGTGGTTAAAAAATTTACAACAACAATCATTTATTTATCAAGTTAATGGGTTATTTGATGCTAATTTTCAACAAGAATGGGCAACATTTGCCTATCAGTATCGTTATCAACTAATAGATGAAAAAACGCTTGAACGCCTTAAAACCCATCAACACTTCGCTTGGATCCAAAGCCAATTATATTCACCATTTGCTGGTGTAAGTGCTAGTGAAATAACGCATGATCCGTTATTACTCACGCGCGCATCACAATTAAACCAGTTAGCAAATACTAGTAACCTAATGGTTAAAAATAACTGGTTAATGAGCAAAGATGAGCAAGGTGAAGTCTGGTATATGATTTATGCTCAACTCAATGGTTCTTCATTTAATATGAATCAATCACACTATATTGTGACGCAATTAAATCAACTCACTGATGAATTAAAAAAGAATTGGCCTGAAACAATCATATTGAAGCGAGGTGTTTTATTTTATAGTGATTATGCAAGTAAACAAGCGCAGGAAGATATTTCAACAATCGGTAGTTTATCGATTATAGGGATAGTGATATTAATCATAACTATCTTTCGTTCGGTTAAACCTATTCTACTCTCGTTATTATCAATTTTTATAGGCATTATTTGTGGTTTAATTGCAGTACTCACTTTATTTGGCGAAATCCATGTCATCACTTTAGTTATGAGTACTAGCATCATTGGTATAACAATTGATTATTCATTACATTACCTGACTGAAAGATTACTACATGGTAACCAAGAATCACCTTATCAAAGTCTGAAAAAATTGATATCAACATTAACGATTGCCTTGAGTACCAGTTTTATTGCTTATTTGATTTTATTAATTGCCCCATTCCCGGGATTAAAACAACTCGCAATATTTGCAATGTTTGGTTTAATTGGTGCATTTCTGACAGTAATTTGTTGGTATCCATTTCTTGTCAAGAAATTACCAGTAAGAGAAAATATTGCACAAGGCTTATTAACCTATTGGCTTAATCTTTGGCAGAAGAAAACTATGCAATTTTTCATGATAGCATCTGTTTTAGTATTTATAAGTTATGGTTTAAATAAACTTACAATAGACGATGATATTGGAAAATTGCAAGCTTTACCTACAGAGTTACAGCAAGAAGAACAAAAAATAATTAATATTACACATCAATCATCAGATCAAAAATGGTTTATCATATTTGGTCAATCACCAGAACAAACTTTACAAAGGCTAGAAGATTTTTTACCTAAATTAGAACAAGCTAAACTAAATGGCGTCTTTGAACAATATCAATCAATTAATTTACCTTCGATAAAAAAACAGCAACAAAATATTGCTACAATTGAACAATACGCGCCAGAAATCATCTCCTCACTCAAAAAAATTAACTTAGAGGCTCAATTACCTTATTTCAGTCAAGATAAAACTACCTTTATTACTCCAGAATTATGGGAACAAAGTGCAATTAGTCGCGGACGAAATTTACTTTGGCTGTCATTAGCAAATGGTAAAAGTGCTACACTAATACCAATAACGGGTATTCATCAATTAGATCAAATTCAAAAGTTATCTCAAATAGACAAAGGTATTTATTGGTTAGATCGTCGTTCAGAATTTAATACCATGTTTACAAATTACAGAGTTCATTTATCACGATTAATAACTGTTGCCGTATTAATTATTTGTCTTTGCTTTATACTCTATAACCGTAAACATGGCTTTAAAACAGCATTGAAAAGTACATTACCGACACTTTTATCGATTGGTGTTGCATTATCTGTACATGGCATTACTCATCAACCTCTCAACTTATTCTCAATGTTAGCTCTTATCCTTGTTATTGGAATCGGTATCGACTATAGTCTATTTTTAAGCAATTATAAAAGCCAAACCCAAAGTGCTTTATTAGCGGTAACTATGGCTGCATTAACCACACTATTATCCTTTGGGCTACTTATAGTAAGTCATACCAGTGCTATCATGGGATTTGGTTTAGTACTAACGAGTGGAATTTTCGCTGCGTTCTTATTTGCACCATTAGCGGTACAAAATAAATAATGTTTAAAAAGTAAAATGAAAAAGTACTCAAAAAATTAGGTGATTCAGGATGAAAAAATATTTAACTTTTACCATACTACTGTTAGCAATGCTAGTTACTGCCTGTACAAGCAAACCCAAAGCTGAAGCTTGGCTTACTAAAGAAACCAAAGTTAACCTGCCGATACCTAATTTAAATCAAAATTACCATGATCAACAATTATTGAAATTTAAATATAAAAACCAAGAAAATTCCCTTATTACTTTAGTTGATGTGAACCAAAACCAGCTCAAAGTTATTGGTCTTTCCGTACTCGGAATTCGATTATTTGAAATTGAATATAATGGTGAAATCATTAAAACTAAACAAAATATATTTATCAAAGAACTCCCTGCTCCACAGCAAGTTCTATCCGATATCATGTTAAGTATTTTACCAATACAGCAATGGCAAGCAGTATTACCAGAAGGTTGGCAACTATTTGATAAGCAACTGCACAGAAAATTAATCAATGATAAGCAAGAAACCGTGATTGATATAACCTATCAGGAAAGTCCTACAAATAAAATAAGAAAACCTATTCATATACAACACTATATTTTTGGGTATCAAATTGCAATACAAAGTATGGAAGCTAAATAAATGATATATATTGCTGCACTTGGTGCCATTAATGCGTTGGGTAATACCATAACTGAAATTCAGCAAAATTTAATGAAAAAATATCGGGCTAGGCACTGTTTAGTTAAGCAAGCAGGTTGGTTGTTAAATGGCGAACAAACTTGGTTAGGCAAAGTTGATGACAATTTACCCCCAATTCCTCAACATTTATCCCAATATTCGACACGGAATAATCAACTGCTATATGCTGCTTATCTACAAATCCAGCAAGAGATAGAAAAAGTCATTGCACAGTATGGTCGCGACAGAATAGCCATTATTATGGGTACAAGTACTTCGGGTATTGATGAAGGCGATCTTGCGGTAAAGCATTATCAACAAACTCATGCCCTCCCACCTAACTACACCTATAATCAGCAAGAGTTAGGTGATCCCTCTAGTTTTTTAACCGCTTTACTGAAATTACACGGCCCTAGTTATACAATTTCAACAGCTTGTACATCAAGTGCCAAAGCTATTATAAGTGGTAAAAAATTGATTGAATCAGGATTGGTTGACGCAGCAATTGTTGGCGGTGCTGACAGTTTGAGCAGAATGCCTATTAATGGATTTAATGCGCTTGAAGCGATTTCCTCCAATCCATGTATGCCATTTGCTGAAAAGCGTAATGGTATAAATATCGGGGAAGCAAGTGCTTTATTCCTGTTAACCAAACAAGAAACAGATAACATCGCTATTTTAGGTACAGGCGAATCATCAGATGCTTATCATATTTCCTCACCTCATCCAGAAGGTTTAGGTGCGCAAAAAGCGATGCAAATGGCTCTTGAAGATGCCAAGTTACATTCGAACCAAATTGGTTATATCAACTTACATGGAACAGCAACAGTATTAAATGATATAGCAGAAAGCAAAGCGGTTTACCGATTATTTAATCAACAACCAGTACCTTGTAGTTCAACCAAACATCTTACTGGTCATACCTTAGGCAGCGCAGCTGCGACCGAACTTGCAATTAGTTACTTGCTACTTAATCAAAAAATATATTTGCCTCAACAAGATTTTTCGATATCACCATTTGATAAAAATCTCGATAAAATTAATATAGTTACACAAGACATGGTGCTTGAAACGCCTATAGTAATGTCAAATTCTTTTGCATTTGGTGGTAACAATGCATCACTTATTATTGGAAAAGTATAATGCAATATTATCCGGCGATTGATTATTTACCACATGAAACACCAATGGTAATGATAGAAAAAGTTCATCTAATCGATGAAGAACGTTGTATTTGTAGTGTGCAAGTCAACAATGGTGGAATTTTAGCCCCATTTTTAGACAAAGATAATTCATTACCCAATTTTTACACCATTGAGTTAATGGCTCAAACTATTGGAGTTTGGAATGGTTATCATGGAATGGCTAAGAATGAAAAACCACTACTAGGAATGCTATTAGGAGGAAGATCAATTAAAACAACATTGACTTCTTTTCCTCTCTATAGCGAGTTAATCATACAAGTAAATTTAGTTCTTTGTGATGCCAAACTAGCTAATTTTGATTGCCAAATCACCATAGACCAACAATGTGTAGCATCAGGCAAACTTAATGTTTATGAACCTGATCATTTAGAGTTGGAACAGTTATTTGGTGATAGATGCTTAGGAGTAAAATAATAATGAAACGAACAGTACTTATCACAGGAGCAAGTAAAGGGATTGGCAAAGCCATTGCACTTAAACTTTCACAAGATGGATTCAATATTGTTGTACATTATCACAGTGATAAACCAGGCGCTCTTGATACACTAAATCGTATTAAACAATCAGGTGGAGAGGCGCGTTTACTGCAATTTGATATTAGTCACCGCTCACAATGTCAACAAATTATTGAAGCTGATATTGAACAATATGGGGCATATTACGGCGTCATTAATAATGCAGGTATAATTCGTGATGGTGCTTTTCCTGCTTTAACAGAGAATGACTGGCAAGACGTTATTCATACCGATCTTGACAGTTTTTATAATGTATTACATCCTTGTGTCATGCCTATGATAGGATTGCGTTCTGGCGGAAGAATTATTGTTATTTCTTCTGTGTCGGGAATAGTTGGTAATCGAGGGCAAGTAAATTATAGCGCTGCTAAAGCGGGTTTAATTGGTGCAACTAAAGCACTGGCGCTTGAACTTGCTAAACGAAAAATTACGGTTAATTGTATCGCGCCGGGTTTAATTGATACCGGGATTTTAGATATGGAACCTATTGCTTTACAAGAAGCCATGAAAATGATCCCTTTAAAACGAATGGGTCAAATAGATGAAGTTGCAGGACTGGCAAGTTACCTTATGTCTGATATTGCTGGATATGTGACACGTCAAGTAATATCTATCAACGGAGGGATGATATGACAAAACGAGTAGTTATCACTGGAATGGGTGGTGTCACTGCATTTGGTAATGACTGGAATAATATCCAAGACAGACTAAAAACATTAGAAAACGCCGTTAGATATATGCCTGAATGGGAAATTTATGACGGATTGCATACTAAATTAGGTGCGCCTATCGATCATTTTGAATTACCTGAGCATTACACCAGAAAAAAAACTCGCTCAATGGGACGAGTCTCCTTACTATCAACCAAGGCAACAGAAATCGCATTGGAAAAATCAGGATTACTTAATGATCCTGTTCTTACTAATGGACAAACTGGAATAGCATTTGGCTCATCAACCGGAAGTACTCAACCTGTCGCTTCATTTGCTACCATGTTAAATGAAAAACACACTGATAACATTACTGCCACAACCTATATACAAATGATGCCTCATACTACTGCGGTAAATACCGGACTCTTTTTTGGGTTAAGAGGACGATTAATTACCACCTCCAGTGCCTGTACTTCCGGAAGTCAGGCAATTGGATATGCCTATGAAGCAATAAAATTTGGTATGCAAACGGTTATGGTAGCCGGTGGCGCTGAAGAGTTATGCCCCTCTGAAGCAGCTGTATTTGATACTCTATTTGCTACAAGTCAAAAAAATGATACACCCAAGCTTACACCAAAGCCATATGATCGAGATAGAGACGGATTAGTCATCGGTGAAGGTGCTGGTGCCTTAATATTAGAAGAATATGAACATGCTAAAGCTCGCGGTGCCAAGATATATGGTGAAATTATCGGCTTTATCACCAATTGTGATGCTAGCCATATCACTCAACCACGACAAGAAACTATCCAATATTGTATGGAACAATCCCTAAAGCAGGCCGGTTTGGAGCCTAATGCAATTGGTTATATCAGCGCTCATGGTACAGCCACAACGCGAGGCGATATAGCCGAAAGTAATGCCGTTGCCAACATATACGGAAATAAAACACCTATATCATCATTAAAAAGTTATTTTGGACATACGCTTGGCGCCTGTGGCGCATTAGAAGCTTGGTTATCGATTGAGATGATGCATTCAGGTTGGTTCAATCCGACAATCAACTTAAATAATATCGATCCAGATTGCGGTGACCTTGATTACATTGTTGGTTCTGGTCGTCATTTAGATATTGAGTATCTACAAACCAATAATTTTGCTTTTGGTGGGATTAATACTTCAATTATCATCAAACGCCTATAAATAATTGGTTCATAATAATAAATAGCAGTATCCAAAATATTGCTATTTATTACCATTCGTTAATCATAATCGCAAAGTCATAAATGAGATGATAACCAAACAGGCTATCATTTAATTTCTTTCAGATCTGATCCATGCCCAAAAACTCTCTTGTTGTTTTTCAGGTGAAACAATATCTTTATCTTCAAAATCAAAAATAGAAACAAGATCATCTGTTGAAGCATTTTTACCTTGTTGATATTCATAAGCGACGCGACCACCCGCCATATCTCGCGACATTCTTGATGGGTAAACATTTTGTTTAGCCCCTTTGCAAAGAAAAGTGATAGTAGGAAAAACAGTTCTTAAAGTACAAAAACAGGTAAACAGATCATTATCCGTCACTTCGTAAGATTGTTGATCGTGAAAGACAATTTTTAGTGTACATTGTTCAGCAATGGCATAATAAATATCTGCATTTTCAATTTTATCTGAACGAATGATGCTAATTTGTTGATGTTCAAAATTCATTAAGATACTCTTATGTATTGATTTATTTTATAATTAGTTACCCACCTAACTGGGCTTATTTTTTAGTTAGTGCTAATTTATTTCGACTAAAAAAAACACCAAATCAACAAAAACTACTACATTATTGATTAAAAATTAAGATTTGTATATACCTACATTTTCATCATAAAAAAAGGGCTTTATAGCCCTTTTCCTTGTCTGAGAAATAATCGCTCAAGACTTTTTACCACATTTTTAGAGATCTTTTCCGATAGTTTCTGTTTACGTTGGTATTTTACCGAAACAATTTTATGTGATGCTAAGTGAGATAAAATAAAATCATCACTGGTACTAATTTCATCAACTAAACCTTTATCTTTGGCTTGGCTGGCAAACCAGTGTTCACCTGTCGCCACTTGTTCTATATCCACATTAGGTCGATATTCTTTAACAAAATCTTTAAACAATAGATGGGTTTCTTCAAGTTCTTGTTTGAATTTTTGACGACCTTCATCTGTATTTTCACCAAACATGGTAAGTGTACGTTTATATTCACCCGCAGTTTGTAACTCGATATCAACATCATGCTTTTTAAGCAAACGATTAAAATTCGGAATTTGTGCAACCACACCGATTGAACCCACAATGGCAAAAGGTGCAGCCACTATTTTATTAGCTGTACAGGCCATCATATAGCCGCCACTAGCAGCCACTTTATCCACCACTGCTGTAAAGGAAATATCGCGTGTTCTAAAACGTAATAGTTGTGAAGCAGCCAATCCATAACCATGAACTACGCCACCGGGACTTTCTAGCTTAACCACTACTTCGTCTTCTGGCTTAATAATAGCAAGCACAGCGGTTATTTCTTGACGCAACTCCTCAACTTCATGGGCATCCATACTACCATTGAAAGACAAAACAAACAGTTTAGGTTTTACTTTATCATCCGTTTCGCCACTAGTCAGTGTTGTCGGCGTTTGTGAAACGGTCTGATTTTCAGACGATTCATTATTTTTGACGTGTTTCTTTTTTTGTTTAACGACTGATTTTGCTTGTTTTTTCTCGAGCTTTTTTTGCTTTTTAAGATCTTTAGTAAACTGCTTCGCTTCAAGTTCATCCATACTAGACATTAGCATGTCATCTTTAATTTGTTCATATTCTTTACTAATATCCTTAACTGACAAACGTCCAGCAACCGTGGCCGATTTTCGCCGTTGACTTAATATAAAAATAAGTACAGCTAAAATAGCTAACACGACCGTCACAGTTTCTGCCAAAAAAAGAGAATATTGTGAAAACCAATTCATTTATTAATTATCCTTCTGCTTGAATGTACACGCTATTATAACAAGATAATCATTAATTGTGCCTATAATTAATAAAGATAAAATTGTCACTTTCTTCGACAATTTAAATTAATTATACTGACAATCTATACTATTAATCTAAGAGAATGAAAATGTCTTTACGTCCAATTACTGAAATTGCATCACAGTGTAATATCCCAGATAAATTTGTTTTACCTTATGGCAAACATGTCGCCAAAATTGATTTATCAATCATCAATGAACGTACCAACAAACCTCAAGGGAAACTAGTACTTGTTACCGCAATTACCCCTACCCCACTTGGAGAAGGCAAAACAGTCAATACCATTGGACTAAGTGAAGGATTAAATTACATTGGTAAAAAAGCCATTGCCTGTATCCGACAACCAAGTTTAGGTCCTGTTTTTGGTGTAAAAGGCGGAGCTGCCGGTGGTGGGCAAGCTGAAGTGTTACCTATGGAGACATTAAATTTACACTTAACTGGTGATATTCATGCTATTACCGCAGCACATGACTTAGCTTCGGCGGCACTCGATGCAAGGCTTTATCATGAAGATCGTCTTGGTGATGATTTCACTGCGCAAACAGGACTACCTCGTTTGAATTTCGACCTAAACCGCATTGTCTGGAAACGCGTTATTGATCATAACGATCGTGCTTTACGCCATATTACTGTTGGTATGGGTGGTGGTGTCAATGGTATTGAACGTCGTGACGGCTTTGAAATTACCGCAGCTTCAGAATTAATGGCGATTTTAGCTTTAGCTTCTGATCTACATGATATGCGAGCGCGTATTGGCAAAATAATCTTAGCTTATGATACGCAAGGTAATCCGATTACTGCCGAACAATTAGAAGTAGCGGGTGCTATGACAGTACTTTTGAAAAATGCGATTAACCCAAACTTAATGCAAACAGTTGAAAATACACCGGTATTAATTCATGCTGGGCCATTTGCTAATATTGCTCATGGTAACTCATCGGTCATTGCTGATCGCATTGCCCTACAGCTTGCTGATTATGTGATCACCGAAGCTGGTTTTGGTTCGGACATGGGCATGGAAAAATTCTTTAATATTAAATATCGTCAAGCTGGCATTAAAGCTTCGTGTATTGTATTAGTTGCAACGGTACGTAGTTTAAAATCTAATAGTGGTAAATATAACATCAAACCCGGTCAAGGCATTCCTAAAGAAGTTTCAGAGCCTAATGTAGAACTATTGGAACTGGGTGCAACGAATTTAGCCTGGCATATTAACAATGCGAAAAGTTATGGATTACAAGTTATTGTCGCCATTAATCGTTTCCCTCATGATAGTGAAGAAGAACTCGCTTTTTTACAAAAATATGCCATTGATCATGGTGCATTTGCTTGTGAAGTCAGTGAAGCATTTACCCAAGGGGGTAAAGGTACAGAAAAATTGGCTCAGCACGTTATAAAAGCTTGTGAGATACCAAGCGAAATTAAATTACCTTATACTGATGATATGCCTTTACTGGATAAAATCCAAACTATGGTAAAAAAATATGGTGCAAATAAAGCCAATTTATCTGAACAAGCATTGAAAAATATTAGAGAGATAGAAGCATTGAAACTCGATCACTTACCGCTTTGTATTGCCAAAACACCAATGTCAATCAGTGCTGATGCCAATTTAAAAAATGTACCAACTAATTTTGATGTTGATATTAGTCATTTGGCTATTTCAGCAGGAGCAGGTTTTATTCGCGTTTATGCGGGTAATGTCATGACTATGCCTGGATTAGGAACTAACCCAGCTTATCGACATATTGATATTGACAAAGATGGTAATATTGTAGGTTTAAGTTAATGCAAGAAGTTATTATGCAAAACGAACAACAATATAAAGCGTATATCGACGAAGAAAATTGTATTGGTTGTGGAAAATGCATCCGTGTTTGTCCAACCGATGCTATTGTCGGAAGTAAACAAGTATTACATACTATTTTGCCACAATTTTGTACTTCCTGTAGCAATTGTATCAATACTTGCCCGACTGACTGTATTACCTTAAGTACTTTGGGCTTAGCACTCAGTAAAAATGAAGAGTTGCAACTAACAGAGAAGAAACAACAAAGGTTAAGTCATAATCAACTGGTACCACCAACTATTTTGTTTCCTGGTACGATGTCAATGACTCACACTCATAGTAATACGCTAAAAGACCGCAAGCAATCGGTTGCAGATGCAATTGCCAGAGTTAAAGCGAAAAAAAACCTCGCCGTTGCATCATCCGCTCCTGATGTGACAAACAGCCATGCGAATACCTTAGAAGACCGCAAACAATCGGTTGCAGATGCAATTGCCAGAGTTAAAGCGAAAAAAAACCTCGCTGTTGCATCATCCGCACCCGATGTGACAACCAGTCATACTAATACCTTAGAAGATCGCAAACAATCGGTTGCAGATGCAATTGCCAGAGTTAAAGCGAAAAAAAACCTCCCCGTTGCATCATCCGCACCTGATGTGACAAACAGCCATGCGAATACCTTAGAAGACCATAAACAATCGGTTGCTGATGCGATTGCCAGAGTTAAAGCGAAAAAAAACCTCGCTAATTAGCGAGGTTTTCTATGTCAATATATGATCAACAACAAATTGCTTGTTGATACAATAAAGCCACTTAGTCTTTATTATTACTTCTAAATGCACGTTTACGATCATTTTCAGTTAAATGCCGTTTACGCAAACGAATAGATAAAGGTGTTACTTCCACTAATTCATCATCATCAATGAATTCTAACGCTTGTTCTAATGACATCTTAATTGGTGGTGAAAGTGTTGTTGCTTCATCGGTACCTGATGCTCGCATGTTAGTTAATTTTTTACCGGTTAAACAGTTAACCGTTAAATCATTCGAACGAGTATGAATACCAATTATTTGACCTTCGTAAACTTCAGCACCGTGACCTAGGAATAATTTACCACGATCTTGCAAGCTATAAAGAGCATAAGCTAACGCTTTACCAGTACCGTTAGAAATCATCACACCATTATTGCGTTGACCAATTTCGCCCGGACGAACATCATCATAATGACTGAATGTCGAATAAAGTAAACCTGTACCAGAGGTCATTGTCATAAACTCAGTTCTAAAACCGATAAGACCACGGCTTGGAATAACATAATCTAAACGTACTCGTCCTTTACCATCAGGTAACATATTAGTTAAATCGCCTTTACGTAAACCAAGAGCCTCCATTACTGAACCTTGATGTTGTTCTTCAATATCAAGCGTAACTTGTTCAAATGGCTCTTGTTTTTTACCGTCGATTTCTTTGTAGATAACTTTTGGACGAGAAACGCCTAACTCATAACCTTCACGGCGCATATTTTCAATTAACACAGATAAATGTAGCTCGCCTCGACCTGACACTTTGAACGCATCGGGATCAGGTGTTTCCTCTACACGAAGAGCAACATTATGCACCAGTTCTTTATTTAAACGTTCAAGAATTTGACGAGAAGTCACATATTTACCTTCTTTACCGGCAAAAGGAGAACTATTAACATTAAAGAACATAGTAACAGTTGGCTCATCAACACTTAATGCTGGTAAAGCTTCTACAGCACTATTATCACAAATCGTATCAGAGATACCCAGTTCGCCAAGACCTGTCAAAGCAATAATATCACCTGCTTCGGCAACTTCCGCTTCATAACGTTGCAAGCCTAAATGACCTAATACTTGACCAACTTTACCTGCTCGTTTATTACCTTCGCTATCAATAATTGTTACTTGTTGATTTGGTTTAACTCGACCGCGTTTAATTCGACCAATACCAATTACACCAACATAATTATTATAATCTAACTGCGAAATTTGCATTTGGAATGGGCCTTCTAAATCAACTTTAGGCGGCTCAACATATTTTACAATCGCTTCAAATAGTGGTGTCATATCTGAAGCCATATGTTCATGATCTAGACCGGCGATCCCCATTAAAGCCGATGCATAAACAATAGGGAAATCTAATTGTTCATCTGTTGCACCTAAATTCACAAAGAGATCAAATACCTGATCGACAACCCAATCTGGACGTGCGCCTGGACGGTCAACTTTATTAATTACTACAATAGGTTTTAAACCATAAGCAAAGGCTTTTTGGGTAACAAAACGCGTTTGTGGCATTGGTCCATCCATTGCATCAACTAATAGTAATACTGAATCAACCATTGACATGACACGCTCTACTTCACCACCAAAATCGGCATGACCCGGAGTATCTACAATATTAATTCGATAGCCATTCCAGTTAATTGCTGTATTTTTAGCTAAAATAGTAATACCGCGTTCTTTTTCAAGCGCGTTAGAGTCCATTATTCTTTCATTATCATCACCACGCAGATTATCTAGCGTACCTGACTGTTTTAATAACTTATCAACCAATGTTGTTTTACCATGGTCAACATGAGCAATAATGGCTATATTTCTTAAATTTTCAATCACAATTAAAATCCCAATTAGGAGACAGATTCTTTAGGCGCGATATTGTACACCTTTTTATTTGAAATGTTGATCTATATCACAAAGTTTCTTTAAAAGAACTTTACGAGCAGATAAAGGCAAAAAATAATTACTATTTTGTAAAGAAGTTTCAGGTCAACTATATGTTTCAGTATAAAGCTTAGTTGCAAACTCATCGACTTTAGACCAATCAGTATATTCAATGACTGGTTTAGTCACATCAGTATCACCTTTACCTAGCCACATAATAAAACGGATCATATTACGGTCGAACCAATTATATTGAGGGTAATAGAGTGCGCCTGCAAATACCGCAGTAATTGTCGGTTTCCAAGCTATTTTAGCCAGAAATTTTTTAGTATATAAATTGGTTTCAGGTGTATTTTTATTTGGTTTCCTCGCCACCACATTCACACCAAAAAAGGCCGATGGCATGCTATTTAATTTTTGATAATTATTATCAATAAATTTTTTCATTACCTTACTATAAAATCCGTAACGAATTGAACAACCAAGCAGAGCTGCTTGATATTTTGCAAGATCAACTTGAGTATCAGGCAACAGCTCAATCAAATCACAATCAAATTTTTCATCTAAACGTGTTTTTATTCGTTGCATAATTTTAAGCGTTTGCTTTTCATGTGTGGTATAGAGTAATAAAACTTTCATATCAATGCTCATGATATTGATTCCTTATTAATTATAATACTCAGTTTGAACCAAGATTACTTTTTTTACTATAAAAATTAATAAATTCGGGGTGATTTAACCATAAACTTTTATTATAGTAGTAAACTTAACAAACTATAACGGAACTAATTATGGCAATTTCATCCCCAAAACTGAGTGCAATTATTTTGGCGGCAGGAAAAGGCACACGGATGTATTCTAACATCCCTAAAGTTTTACATAAAATCGGTGCTAAACCGATGTTACAACATGTTATCGATACGGTTGAACAACTCAATATCAATCAAATTAATATTGTTTATGGGCATGGCAAAGAACAACTGGAAAATGCGCTAAAAGATCAACCTGTGCAACTGGTTTATCAGGCGGAACAATTAGGCACGGGACATGCCGTTCAGCAAGCTATCCCATATCTTCAAGATGATGAAGATATTTTAATATTATATGCTGATACACCGTTAATTTCAGTAGCTACCTTACAAAATCTGATTGCGATTAAACCCAAACAAGGTATTGCATTACTAACAGTCTTACTTGACGATCCAACAGGATATGGTCGAATTGAGCGTAAAAATGGTAAAGTCGTTGCCATTGTTGAACAAAAAGATGCTAATGCTGAACAGCAAAAAATTAACGAAATTAATACCGGTATTATGATTGTTAACGGCAAACTATTAAAAAATTGGTTATCTCGTTTAACCAATAACAATGCCCAAAAAGAGTACTATTTAACCGATATCATCGCTTTTGCTCATCAAGACGGTTATGACATTTTAACCTCACACCCAGCGCAACAATTTGAAGTTGAAGGTATCAATAACCGTTTACAATTAGCCTCATTAGAACGTCAATACCAACAACAACAAGCACAGCATCTTCTACAAGCTGGTGTCACCTTACTTGATCCTGCTCGCTTCGATTTACGAGGTACGCTCATTCATGGTAAAGATGTCACTATTGATTGCAATGTGATTATTGAAGGCGATGTCAAACTCGGGGATAACGTGTTCATTGGTGCTGGATGTATCTTAAAAAATTGTACTATTGACGATAATTCTCAAATTAGTCCTTATAGTATTATTGAAGATTCAACGCTAGCTAATAATTGCACTATTGGACCGTTTGCTAGATTAAGACCAGGTAATAAGCTTGATGAACAAGTCCATGTTGGTAACTTTGTCGAACTAAAAAAAACACATTTAGGCAAAGCGAGTAAGGCTGGACATTTGAGTTATCTTGGTGATAGTGAAATCGGCAGTAACGTCAATATTGGTGCAGGTACTATTACTTGCAATTATGACGGCGCTAATAAATTTAAAACTATCATAGAAGATGAGGTATTTGTCGGCTCTGATACACAACTGATCGCACCGGTAACCATTGGTAAAGGTGCAACTATTGCTGCCGGTACCACCGTAACCAATGATGTTAATGACAATGAATTAGTTATAAGTAGAGTTAAACAAAAACAATTGGCTGGTTGGAAACGACCAACAAAAATCAAATCATGAGGAATAAATTATGTGTGGAATTGTAGGCGCGATAGCTAAACGTGATGTCGCAGAAATTCTATTAGAAGGGTTAAAACGATTAGAATATCGAGGTTATGATTCTGCTGGAATTGCGGTTATTTCACCTAAAGGAGAACTACAACGAATCCGGCGTGTTGGCAAAGTGCAAGCACTAAAAGATGCAGTTGAGGCTCATCCTCTTAAAGGTACTATCGGCATTGCCCATACCCGTTGGGCTACACATGGCGAACCAGCCGAACATAATGCTCACCCACACATATCAGATTTCATTGCAGTGGTTCATAACGGCATCATTGAAAATTTTGAACCTTTACGCGAAAAACTTATTGCTAAAGGTTACCAATTCCGTTCAGAAACCGATACTGAAGTTATTGCTCATTTAATTCACGATATCATCTCAACAGATGATTGCTCATTATTTGAAGCTGTACAAAAAGCGATACCACAACTACGTGGAGCTTATGGTACAGTAATAATGGATACCCGCAATCCCGATATTCTTGTTGCTGCCCGCTCTGGTAGCCCATTAGTTATCGGTTGTGGAATGGGTGAAAATTTTATTGCTTCTGATCAACTTGCATTATTACCTGTCACACGTCAATTTATCTTTTTAGAAGAAGGAGATATCGCACTTATCACTCACCGCACTGTTTCGATTCTGGACAAAAACTTCAAAGAAGTTACTCGTCCCAAAGTGGAGTCAGACGCGAGATATGATGCGGGTAGTAAAGCGGGTTTCAATCATTACATGCAAAAAGAGATTTATGAACAACCCAATGCCATAAAAAACACACTTGAAGGGCGCATGGCGCATGGTAAAGTTGATTTATCTGAACTGGGAGAGCAAGCCGAAAATATTCTTAAACAAGTTGAACATGTACAAATTGTTGCCTGTGGTACTGCCTATAATGCTGGTATGGTAGCTCGTTATTGGTTTGAAGCCTTAGCTGGCATTCCTTGTGATGTCGAAATTGCCTCTGAGTTCCGTTACCGTAAACCAGCTCGCCGCAAAAATAGCTTGTTTATTACGCTTTCACAATCAGGTGAAACAGCCGATACACTAGCAGCGTTACGATTAGCGAAAGAAAATCATTACCTCAGTACTTTAGCTGTATGTAATGTGGCGGCATCCACTTTGGTACGTGAAGCTGATCTTGTGTTATTAACTAAAGCTGGCGTTGAAATTGGCGTGGCATCCACAAAAGCCTTTACCACCCAATTAACCGTATTATTGCTATTAGTTGCCAAATTAGGACGATTAAATGACATGGCTCCAAGTACTGAGCAAAACATCGTTCAGGCACTACAAATTTTACCGAACCGAATTGAACAAGCATTAATGGCTGAACCACAAATCAAACAACTAGCAAGGCAATTTGTCGATAAACATCATGCCCTATTTTTAGGTCGCGGTGATGAATATCCTATTGCTATGGAAGCCTCTTTAAAACTCAAAGAGATATCCTATATTCACGCGGAAGCCTATGCTGCTGGAGAATTAAAACACGGGCCTTTAGCATTAATTGATGCCGATATGCCGGTCATTGTCATGGCACCAACGAACGAAATGCTTGAAAAATTAAAATCGAATATCGAAGAAGTGCGAGCGCGAGGTGGACAACTTTATGTATTTGCACAGCAAGATGCGGGATTTGTCAGTGATGACACCATGCATATTATCAACCTACCTCATATAGAAGAACTGACCGCACCAATTTACTACACTGTACCAACACAGCTACTGGCGTATCATGTCGCCTTAATTAAAGGTACCGATGTTGATCAGCCACGTAATTTGGCAAAATCAGTGACAGTGGAGTAAATTTCGCTGTATTAAATGTAACAATGTTGGTTTTGATATCCAAATCAGAACCAACGTTCTCACATTAAATCGATTGGATAAGGGAAAACCGACCGTCTCGAATTAAAAAACACTCACTCCTACGGAAGATTGTAGGTTTATTTATAATAGTTTTTTTAACATTTTCCATTCATAACTAAATTTGAATCGAAGATATTTAGATAACATATGTATTTTCATTTTACCTAAATAGGTATTTTCATTTTTTTTTATTTTATTAATCTCATTTATTAAATAATCTGAATCAAATCCCTGCCAAACGGGCGGAACTGGCGTTGTTAAATTATAAAAACAAACAGGTGCAACATAATTAAATAAAACTAATTCAACATGATTTATTGGAAATAATTTTGCGACTGAAGCGATCTGTTTATAATCAATTTCATTATCAACAAAAAGATCCGATAGGGCTTCATAAAGTTTTTCTTCACTTAGCACATGTTCCATTTAATTAATTCCTCTAATGTATCATCTAAACTATAATGGTAGCTGAACCACTATTTTTGTCTCTGAGGTTACAACTATAACCAACATTATAATGCCAATAAGTACATCTGTTTCATATATTCAAAAACTGACTGCACTAATTTATTATACTGTCTCAACTGAGTTATTAGCCTACCTTGTAGCGTTAATTAAAAGTAACTTTCGTAGATCAGCCACATAATTTGGTAAAATCAGTGACAGTGAAGATCTGAGAGATAAAATAAGAGATAAAGTGTAAAGCCTGTTAGCCCCAGTAAAAAAATTGCAACAAGATATGATAAGCCTTTTCAAAACTAGGTAAGCACATTAGTACTCACATAAAATTATATTTATTACCTTTGTTGATTGATTAAACTGAAAGAATAACAAATCCTAAACAACTTTAAAAAATATAAAACTATTGATAATTATGTGATAATTTTAACAAGGTCATTATCAAAAAAATGAATGTAAATTATTAGTTAAAAAATGGAGAAACAAAAATGGATGAAAAGAAAACCGAAGTTACAGATGAACATCTTGATGAAGATTTAGAAAAAGAGTTAATGAAAATTAACCATAAACCAATTAAAGCATTATTGATAATATTAGCATTGATTGTATCATTAGTATGTTATTTTATACTGAATTTAAGATTTTTAGGATCTTTAATAATTGTTACCTCTTCTTTTATAGGATATTTTTCTGCAAAAAAAGAGCAAGCACAAACTAATGAATTAGTAGAGAAATATAAACTTGCTAAAAAAAATAAAAAAGATGATAACTAATATAAATTAACATCATCATTGATCTATTAATTGTTTTTACTTTTGTTATTTTGGGTATCGTTTTTATTAATATGGATATGTTTATTTTTCCCAATTATTTTTTTAATTAATAGACATAGCATCGCAAACACCGCATTAAATACTATAATGATTGGTGTCGAAAAAATTAATAGATCATAATCTTTAGAATAGCTTAGAATTTCATTACGAAAATGCCAAATAATAAAATAAGCAATAAAAATAAAAAATTAATAGAATCTTATTATCCAGAGTACTTTTCTTAAGTTCTTTATTCTTCTGAAATGCTTTTCGTTATAATTTATATAACGTATACCTAAATAAAGCGGTACAAAATATATAATATAAAATACAATGTAAACCAAAATCACCACGTTTGTTTTATTTTTCCATTATTAAAGCTAATCCTAAAGTGTAAATTCTCCAATGTATCTCATCATTGATAAAAAATTATTATCTTATAAGCTACGAATTAAGTTATATAGAATAATAATTTAAATTATAATCATTTTCTATTTGTTAAAAAGTTTCAGGTTAAGTATATGTTTTAGTATATTTTTATGATGTTCTTTTCTTTTATACTGAATAAGTGTGATCTAAATCACATAATTTAAAAATACCCTACTTTATGTAGTGTGATGTACATCACATTTATTAACTATTTTTGATGAATCTTCTCAGCAGTTGCTTCTACAATAACACCATTATGATTATATCAATCAATAAGGAATGGTTAATATTATGACTACATCAAATATAAAATTAAAAGTCCAAAACTTTGGGCGGTTCCTGAGTAATATGGTGATGCCAAATATCGGCGCATTTATTGCTTGGGGATTTATTACAGCTATATTTTTATATAATACAAAAGATCCAACAGCTGGGGGCTGGTTCCCTAATGAAAAAATCTCAACATCATTTATTAGTCCGATGATCACCTATTTATTACCTTTATTAATAGGTTATACCGGCGGTAAGTTAATATATGGTGAACGGGGTGGCGTAGTTGGTGCAGTAACAACTATTGGTGTTGTGGTTGGTTCTTCAATTCCAATGTTCCTTGGTGCAATGATTGCCGGACCTTTAGGTGGATGGGTCATCAAACAATTTGATAAACTGGTTGACGGTAAGATCAAAAGCGGCTTTGAGATGTTAGTCAATAACTTCTCGGCTGGTATTATCGGTATGATTCTCGCGCTGATATCCTATGCCGCTATTGGTCCATTTGTTGAAGTTGCCTCTAACGCATTAGCTGTTGGCGTTAAATTTATGGTAAATAATAATCTACTTCCACTTACTTCGATTATTGTTGAACCAGCTAAAATTCTATTTTTAAACAATGCAATAAATCACGGGGTGTTTACTCCTCTTGGTATCAATGAATCCGTTGAAACCGGTAAATCTATTTTCTTTTTAATTGAAGCAAATCCGGGGCCGGGTTTGGGGTTATTGCTTGCTTATATGTTCTTTGGTAAAGGTGATGCTAAAGGTTCTGCAAGTGGTGCGGCTATCATCCACTTCTTTGGTGGGATTCATGAAATTTACTTCCCTTATGTCTTAATGAATCCACGTTTGATTATTGCCGTAATTTTAGGCGGTATGTCAGGTGTATTTACTTTAACTCTATTTAACGCTGGGTTAACTGCTCCTGCATCACCGGGTTCAATTTTTGCGGTAATGAGCATGGCAAAAGGCTCTTATATGGGTGTTACCTTAGCGGTTATTGCTGCCACAGTAGTATCATTTGTTGTTTCAGCTATTTTATTAAAAACCACCAAGGCCAGTGCTAAGAGCTTTGAAGATGCAAAATCTGATGTTTCAGCTATGAAAAGTGAAGCAAAAGGTATTGTTAATGGTACGTTAAATCTTGCTAAGGTAAGAAAGATTATTGTCGCTTGTGATGCTGGTATGGGATCTAGCGCGATGGGAGCAGGCGTGCTACGTAAAAAAGTACAAGATGCTAATTTAGATATTGATGTGGTTAATTTAGCTATTAATAATCTACCTGATGATGTCGATATTGTTATTACCCATAAAGATCTAACGGAACGAGCAAAACAATATGCACCAAACGCACATCATATTTCATTAACCAATTTCTTAGACAGCGGGTTATATACTCAATTAGTCGCAGAGCTTTTAGCGGCTCAAGGTATCACAGAAAAAACTGCATCGATTTCACATCAAGGATCATCTGAAACTAAACCACTTTTTAAATTGTCGGATAAAAATATCTTTTTAGGATTAACCGCCAACAGTAAAGAAGAAGCAATTCGCTTTGCCGGACAAAAATTAGTTGATAATGGTTATGTTGAACCAGCTTATATTGAATCAATGCTTGAACGCGAAGCATTAACTTCAACCTATTTAGGTGAATCAATAGCAGTGCCACACGGTACAATTGAGGCTAAAGATAGTGTGATTACAACAGGTATTGTATTTTGCCAATATCCGGCTGGAGTACAATTTGGTGAAGAAGCTGAGGATAAAGCTAAAATTGTCATCGGTATTGCTGCTCGTAATAATGAGCATCTTGATGTCATAGCGAAATTAACTAATGCACTCGATGATCCAAACATTATTGCGCAACTTGCAAGTACTAACAGCATTGAAGAAGTATTAGCAATACTTAGCTAAAAGCAAAAAAGCATTTCCCGCTCATCAGCGGGAAAATCAGTTAAAGATTTCAATTTAAAGATAACATTAAGGGCTTTTTATTATGCAAGCATTACACTTTGGCGCCGGCAACATTGGGCGTGGTTTTATTGGTAAACTATTATCTGATGCAAACGTACATGTTACTTTTGCCGATGTAAATCAACAAGTCATTGATGAAATTGCCAAACGTCATGAATATCCGGTCAATGTGGTAGGCGAACAATCGACAACAGAAATCGTTAAAAATGTTGATGCAATAAATAGTACATCAACACAAGTGAGTGACTATATTGCAAAAGTTGATTTAGTGACTACCGCTGTGGGACCGCAAATTTTAGCTCGTATAGCAGCAAGCGTTGCCAAAGGCATTATCGCGCGTCATCAACAAGGTAATACTAAACCACTCAATATTATTGCCTGTGAAAATATGGTTCGGGGTACAAGTCACTTTAAACAAGAGATTTTCAAAGCGTTACCAGAAGATCTTCATCATTGGGTCAATAGTCATATTGGTTTTGTCGATTCAGCAGTAGATCGTATTGTGCCACCTGCTACATCAAAAACAGGTGATATTTTAGAAGTCACGGTTGAAACATTTTCAGAATGGATTGTCGATCAAACCCAGTTTATTGGCCCTATTCCTCAAATTCAAGGCATGGAGCCAGTTGATAATCTTATGGCGTTTATTGAACGCAAATTATTTACACTAAATACCGGTCACGCAATTACTGCTTATCTTGGTTTTTATAATAATATTGGCACTATTCGAGATGCGATTTTAGATGAACGTATTCGTTTGATTGTACGTGGCGCTATGGAAGAGAGTGGATTAGTGCTTATTAAACGTTATCAATTTGACGAGCAAAAACACATGGCTTATATAGAAAAAATCTTATCTCGCTTTGAAAACCCTTATTTACATGATGATACAGCTCGTGTTGGTCGTCAACCACTTCGTAAACTGGGTGCAGGTGATCGTTTAATTAAACCATTACTTGGGACTTTTGAGTATCAAGTTAAAAATACTAATTTATTAATTGGTATTGCTGCTGCACTTAATTACCGTAATAACGAGGATGAGCAAGCGGTTGAATTGGAAAAAATGATAAAAGATAAAGGTATTAAGCCAGCATTTTGTCAAATATCGGGTATTGAGATCAACAATCCTATTGTTAAGCAGATTGAACAAATTTATACTGCAATGCAAACTCATCAATTTGTGTAACAACAACCGATGTCAGAATCGATATTAAAAGAAGATACTATTTTAGAAAAACTCAATCAGCAAGCTGATATTCACAGCTTGCTGACTGAGGCAATTAAGTTGATTAATGATAGTGTGAATAAATTGATTCTCAAAGTCTTTCGTAAAGAGCGTCACGCAATTAAATTTGTTATTCCGTCACTCATTGGTAAAAATGGCCCGCTTAATGATACGTCTGTATGTTTAAAACTCCTTTATGCTCTGGGTATTATCACGCGAGAAGAGTATGAAGATATCGAACTTCTTATGGCGATTTTAGATGAACTTGAACTGGATGATAAAAAATATACTTATCTTGATGATGAAATTCTAGGTCCTATTAGCTTACTGCATGATATGGTATTACCACCTAATTGGGCATTACAACAAGACGATGCCAAAGAAGCAGGTATTGTTGATGCGTTAAAATCATCCATGTACCAAAATCGTTATCAACAGATGATACGTTCAGCTCTTATCATCGCCATTACCGACCTTACTGTCCGCATTACCAATAAACAAAAAATTAATTACTTTCCATAACGACTTATTTAATAACAATTAATAACTATTTAACACCGCGTTTTTATACTCAAACATATAGTTAACCTGAAACTAATTTACAATAACTGACGTTTTTTATTTAACCAGCACGGTAGCTTTATCGGGCTTTATTTCCCACCTCTGTAATTAGTCGCTATAATGACGCCAATTTTTATCGTAAAGTGGATTATTCATGAAAACGTTATTTGCCAGCACCTCTCGTGGACTTGAGGAGTTGCTTAAAAAGGAGTTAGAGGAGATAGGCTCCGTTAATTGTAAAATTGTACAAGGCGGTGTCTATTTTGATGCTGATGAGAAGACATTATATCAATCATTATTATGGTCTCGTTTGGCGTCACGTATTTTATTACCGATTGCCGAATTTGATATCTATAGTGACTTAGATCTTTACTCTTGTGCTTTTAATATCAAATGGTCAGATATTTTTGCTGTTGATAGTTCATTTGTCATTAACTTTGTTGGCGTCAATGACTTTATTCGCAATAGCCAATATGGCGCACTTAAAATTAAAGATGCCATTGTGGATCACTTTTCACGCACAATGAATCAACGCCCGAATGTAGCTAAACAAGATCCTGATATTCGTATACATGCTTATTTAAATAAAAATCGGGTCGCGTTATCGATAGATTTAAGTGGAGATAGTCTGCATCAACGAGGTTATCGTCAACAAACCGGACAAGCGCCATTGAAGGAAAATCTAGCAACCGCTATTATCTTACGTTCAGGCTGGCAAGTGACAGCGCCACTCCTCGACCCCATGTGTGGTTCAGGAACCTTACTAATTGAAGCCGCCATGATTGCTAGTAAAATTCCGCCTGGATTACAGCGTAAACAGTGGGGCTTTTTTGCTTGGAAAGGCTTTAATCCGACTCTTTGGAATGAGTTACTGTTTGCCGCCAAACATAATGTCTGTAAACCTAACACACCATTTATCGGCTATGATAATAATGCGGTCGTACTTGAACGTGCAAAGCAAAATGCAATTCAAGCAGGTGTTAGCGATTTGATCACCTTTAAATTACAAGATGTGACCCAACTAACAAATCCATTACCACCTGAAAACACAGGAATGATTATCAGTAACCCCCCTTATGGTGAACGATTAGAGAGTGAACCGGCACTTATTGCACTGCATACAGCACTTGGTCAACAAATTAAACATAACTTTGCTGGCTGGCGTTTATCACTTTTTAGTGGTACATCACAACTATTAGATTGTTTACAAATGCGTGCCGAACGGCAATTTAAAGCCAAAAATGGGCCTTTAGATTGTGTCCAGAAAAATTACGTTATTGCCAAACGAGATCCTCAACAAAACACACAAACGCCAAACTTGCCGGCTACCGATTTTGCTAACCGATTACGTAAAAATAACCAGAAATTAGAAAAATGGGCAAAGCAAGAACAGTTGGAATGTTATCGGCTTTATGATGCCGATCTACCTGAATACAATGTGGCAATTGATCGTTATAAAGATAAGATCGTAGTGCAAGAATATGTTGCGCCTAAAAATATCGATCCACAAAAAACCCGTCAGCGGTTATTTGATATTATTAACGCCACCATGTCAGTATTAGGACTTACTGCCGATCAGTTAATCCTAAAAACGCGCGAAAAGCAAAAAGGTAAACAACAATATCAAAAACTAGCCCAACAACAGGACTACTTTTTAGTCCATGAATATGCCATAAACCAGCGTAAAACACAGTTTTGGGTTAATGTGACTGATTATCTTGATACTGGCTTATTTTTAGATCATCGTCTGGCGCGTAAAATGATTGGTGAAATGAGTGCCGGAAAAGACTTTTTGAATCTGTTTGCCTATACCGGTAGTGCAACTGTTTATGCAGGACTTGGCAAAGCTAAATCAACCACTACTGTTGATATGTCTCGAACTTATTTACAATGGGCAGATCGCAATTTAAAACAAAATGGGTTAACTGGCAAAAATCATCGTTTGATTCAAGCTGATTGCTTACTTTATCTTGCCCAAAGTGATGCACAATTTGATTTGATATTTATCGATCCACCGACATTTTCTAACTCAAAACGCATGAATGATACGTTTGACGTACAGCGCGATCACTTAAAATTAATGGCTGATTTAAAAAGGTTATTAAGACCGAATGGCGTTATTATGTTTTCTAATAATAAACGCGGTTTTAAAATGGATGATATTGGTATGAAAAATCTTGGTTTGTCATATCAAGACATCACCAGTCAAACCTTATCCCTTGATTTTAAACGTAACAAACAAATTCACTGCTGTTTTATTATCAAACATTTATAATACTTGAATTCAGCATAGAAATACCGCCAATTTGGCGGTATTTATTACTTTATAGTGTGTTGAATAAAACGAATAACCATTTAGTTAAAATATAATCTGCCCTTCTCACTTCATGTGAAATGACGACAATTTAAGCTGATTAGCTAGTAATACAAGATATTTGATAATTGAGTACTTTGTTAAAAATCAATACTAACGATAACTAGTGTTCACTTGAAAGTTATTGAGGTTCGAAACTTGAGAGAGTAAAAAACTAATAACGATTTTCAATATTTATCAATATTCTTTATACGTTTACAAGCAATTTCCTCTTTCATTTTTTTATTAATGATTTGTTTAATCTCTTCTGTCCCTTTTAAAACGATTATTTCTTCTGAAGTATAAAAACTAAATTTGTCCGATTGCATATAGTTGAACCCACTACTAAGTTTTCTTTTAATTCCATTGATGACTTCTTCTTTACTATTATTTTTTTGATATGCATCCAAATTAAAAGGGTTAATAACAGTGTCATATTCTGGAAAAACGATGTAATGCCCCATTAAGATATCATCTTTCATGTAATATTTAACGTAAAAATTCACACCATTACTTCCTCCTTTATCATAATCTTTGAATTGACCATTTTCCCAAACTGCAATTAAGTTAAATGCACTACACTCCCACTCACCAATAAGTGATTCATTCGTCACTTTCTTCTCTTCACATCCAACTAACGCTATGCATAGCAAACTAAATAATAGAATCTTTTTCATTTATCTTTCCCTGTTGTTATGAATATTTAACTATAATAATAAGGAAATTAAAAGCAGACATGTTTTCTGATGCCTTTTAAAATTAGCTTTAGTAATAGATTGATTTATTCGTTTTTTTAATACTATTCAAGTGGGCGTGTAAGTTAATTGCCATGCATCTGTTCGCATGTGAACAGATCTAACAAATTGTTTTCACAATGATTAATTATAAACCATGCATAAAAACCAATTAAATGGCAAGCGGTATTGTCGCGATTGTTTTGGATGAAGATCTGGAAGGAAATGAGGAACTTTTTGTGTTCCTCAAAATAGATCATTTACTTTGTGCGTTTACAGATTAATTCATGTTTTCGTTTCTCATTATTATCTTCATTTTGTTCGTCAGTTCCATTCACGTAGGTGACTTCTCGAATTTCGTTAAAATTATATTCGTCATTTGAGATATAGTTTAATTCAAGGATAGTCTTTATTTTAAGATTTGAAGATATCTCTTCTTTACCACTTTCTTTTTGAATTTCTTCTATACTAAAAGGTCTAGAATGCTCTTCGTCATCATTGTAAGTAGCCATTAAAGTATTATCTTTCATATAATATTTAACTTTAACTATTTCGCTTTTTTCTTTTACATAATCCAGAAATTGACCTTTTTCCCATTGCGCTCTTAAATCACTATAATCGCAAGACCACTCACCTACCAGCATCTCATTGCTAATTTTTTTCTCGCCCTCTTTTTCTCCGCATCCTACCAATGTTATTCCGATTAAACTTAATAATAGTAACTTTTTCATTCCTTTATCCTTATGATTTAAAAGTTGTTTAATAATAGATAATTATATTACTAACTGCAATAGCAGAAATGGTTGAATAATTCTCTTCTTTTCTTGATGATCAAAATTATGTTGATAATGAATTGAGTTAAATAGTGCTATTAACGATATATTGGTGTAATGGTAACTTATTTGATTTTAAATCTAAAAAAGCTGTTGACAGAAATTTGCAGAAATGAACTACATGAAGATAGGTTTTAAAAAGGCATGTCTTATCATGATGATATATATTATTGCTAAGGGAATTAACAAAATTCCCTTAACTTAGATATAGACTGAACGCAGTTTTAATAAACAATTTAAAATGTTTGAAACCAAAACCTCGTTGATAGATTGTAAAGATGTTTCAGGTTAACTATACGTTTTAGTATAAATATAACCTAAAAATCTATCATTTTCATCATTAAATTACCTCTAGCGTACAACTAATACGGAGGTTTTAGCGCCGCGAACCACGCCAGCCGCATTCGAACCTAAAAGATGCGTTGAGATATTTGGACGACGTGAACCGAGAATAATGAGATCTGGTTTAATCTCGTTTGCTATAGCAAGAATTTCGTCGCGCGGATTACCAAAAGCAATTGAAAATGATAAATTTTCTCTAGGTAAGTTAATAGTATCAATTAATTTATGTAACCACTGTTCTGTTTGTACCGTTGCTTGATCTTTAAATTCATCAAACCCGAATGAATACGCGTTAACAATTGCTGAAGCAACAGGTAAGGTATGGAAAAAAATGACTTCAGCATTAGATAATTTTGCCAGACATTCTAAGTGGGGAATAACTTTTTGAGTTAACTCTTCTTCTAAAATATCAACAGGAACTAAAATCTTTTTGTACATAATGACCCCCTATTTAGATTACAATCCCACTATTCTCATATAACAAAATGGGAACAACTATTACTATCATACGGATTTTTGTTGAATTATCTAATCATTTTTTCCATATAGATGACATTATTGAGTGGATTATGATAATAAGCCTTAATTTCGTAAAATCCCGACTGTAGATAGAGTGAATGAGCTGCTTGCATGGTAGATAAAGTATCTAAATAAATTTTTTTATAGCCTAATGATTTTGTTTGTTCTAGTGCTAACTTAATCAGACCTTTTGCAATTTTATGTCCCCGAAACGTTGGTTTTATATATAGTCGTTTTAACTCAGCTGTAGTTTGCTCAAAACGGCGGACGGCAACACAGCCAGCAAGTTGCCGGGAATTTGCATCGGTCACATAGGCAAGAATTAATGCACCTTCTGGATGATAGTACTTTTTTGCTATTGCTTCAAATTCAGCGTCAACATTTTGAAAAGTGAGATCAATCCCCAAAGATTGGGTATATTCAATAAAAAGTTGTTTGCCTTGTTCAAAATCGAAATCAGTTTGCGCAACGTGATAAGTGACTAACGGCATCGTCATTTACTCCTGATAAAACAGTTCATTTTATAATAAGATAGATATTTTTATCATTTTTCATAGCATTTATTGGTATGATTATTTTGCCAGATAAGTTTCATTGATTAAATAAAGTTCAACGAGTAAATTGGATAATAAGTAATGAAATGATATAAATATAGCGTCATTTGTACCATAAAATGACATTGATATTTTAATTGAACATTTTACTTTTACTTTTTTTATAATATAAATCAATGAATAAACGCTTCACATATAATGATTAAAATGTTAATGGGAACGAAATGAATAGAATTATTTATCGTTATGATATTAAACCAAACCTAGATGAAACAATTGCTTTATACAGCCATTGTACTTTAGGTGAACGCCGTCCAATCACAGACAAAAAACGTTTTCAAGCTATGTTAGATAATGCTAATTTAATTATAACTGCTTGGAATGATAAAGAGCTTATAGGTATCGCACGTTGTTTAACTGATTTTGTCTATATTACTTATTTAGCTGATCTGGCTGTTGATGATCGTTTTCAACAACAAGGTATTGGTAAACAATTAATTAGAGAGATTCAAAAACATACCGAAAGCAATTGTAAAATAACCTTATTAGCTGCACCTCAAGCTGTTAATTATTATCCCCATATTGGTTTTCAACCACATCTTTCTGCATGGACTTTAGGTGAGTTATTACCATGAAAGTTATTTTAGCTTCGACTTCATTATCTCGTAAAAAAGTGCTTAACAAATTAGCTATTGATTTTGCTTGTGTACCACCAATTTGCGATGAAACACCGTTAGAGGGTGAATCTGCCGAGCAGCTAGTTTTACGTTTATCTAAACTAAAAGCACAATCATTAGTTGCATATTATCCTGATAGTTTGATTATTGGCTCAGATCAAGTCGGTGTATTAGATGATAAGATTGTGGGTAAACCACATACGATTGCAAATGCGCGTAAACAATTACAAAACAGTAGTGGTAAAGCCTTTTATTTCTATACCGGCATGACTGTTATTAATACTAAAACTGCACAATCGATTACTGTTTGTGAACCATTTAAAGTGACTTTTCGTCAATTAACTGATGCCGAAATTGACGCTTACATCGCTAAAGAACAACCATTACAATGTGCGGGTAGCTTTAAATGTGATGAGCTTGGCATCACTTTGTTTGAAAAATTAGAAGGCGATGATATCAATTCGTTAGTAGGTTTACCCCTATTGAAACTAAACAAAATTATGATTCAAATGGGATGTAATCCGCTATTAATGTAAATCATAACACTGGCAATCTTTTAAGATAAAAGTTTGCCAGCGGTCATTTTCATTACTTTTTGACTATAACGTGCAACATCATTGTCATGAGTAACAATTAAAAGTGCTGTACCTTGTTGATTGATTTCAGTTAGTAGTTGCATAATCTCTTCGGAACTTTCGTCATCTAAATCACTGGTTGGCTCATCGGCAATAATGATCTGTGGTTTACAAATGAGGGCGCGCAATATAGCTATGCGTCGCATTTCACCACCTGACATATTGGCAGGATAAGCATCTTGTAAATAACTAATTTTGGCTTTTTCCAGCAAGCTTTGCGCATAACTTAGACATGTTTGATTTTCACGTTTAGTTAAATAAAAGGGTAAACGAATATTATCTATCGCACTTAGGTTAGGCAGTAAACTACTACCTTGAGGGATATATCCTATATGCTGATTACGAAAAGCTGAAACCTGCCGATCATCGAGTTCAAATAAGTCTGTACCATTAATGGTGATTTTTCCCTGTGTTGGGGTGAGTAATCCTGCGATCATATTAAGTAGCGTAGTTTTACCACTGCCCGACTTCCCCATAATGCAAATAAACTCGTTTTTCTCCATTGAAAAACTCACATTATTTACCGCCGGAAAAGTTTGTTGCCCTCGAGTATAGTCTTTACGTAGATTTTTAACATCAAGTAACATTATTCACCCTCCCTCAGTGTACTGTAAGTATCAAACTTGGTCATAGACAGTGCAGAGTAGATACTTGAAAGTGGCCCAATAATTAAGGTAAGGACAAAGACAATAACGGCATAAATTATGGCATCAAATAGAGAAATATTCACACAAGGTAAACCGATCGATTGGCAAATTAATAAACTAAAGGCATAAAGTAATAGTGAGGCAATTAAAATACCAGCGATACCACCTAATGCACTAATAATCAGGGATTCACGCAATAACATTTTAACTAAAGTGAGTCTTGAAGCCCCAAGTATACGTAACAAACTAATTTCACGTTTACGTTCATTTAACATAGAAGAGAAAATCACAAAAATAACAATAATGGCAAGAAACCAAAAAATTGCCGATAAGCTATATACAATGGTTGAGAAGCTATTTAACCATTTTGAGATATTACTTAACATGCCTTTAGTCATGACAAAGTCTATCTTATAATCAATGGCATATTTTGGCATAATTTGATTTACAATATCTTTCGGTTGATAATCAGGATTCACCTTAATAAATATAGAAGAGACATAGTTAGCAAAATGATCGACATCTCCCTCGATTAATTTGGCATCTTTCATTAATGATTGTGCAGCTTGCATGGTCATAAAAACTGAAGTATCAAACCCCATTCCGGTGCTATCCATTTTTGCTGCAATTTTAAATGGATGATTGAAGAACATAATCTCATCACCCACACCTGATGTAATTTTAGATCCAACCACGACTTGATTATCAGTAAGTGGAGCGGAAAGTTGTGACTGTAACCAAGGTTTAATCACAAAATCGCTATGTTGGTCAAAACCAATTAATTGAACTTTTGTGGTACAACAACCAGCATTGAGTGAAGCAATAAACAGTTGTGGTGAAATAGCATCAATCCCTTTGATATCTTTGATTTTATCAATTAAATCGACTTTGAGATAAAAACTGCTTGGTTCACCGCGCAATAATGCAACTTCAAGATTTTTTTCATAACCATAAGGCACGATAAGAATGTCTGCACCAAGACGATCTGCCATGCCAGAGATACCTAAACTTAGATTTTTCATCAATACACTACCACCAAAAAGCGTGGCAGAGAAAAGCATGATAATCACGATTAAACAACAACTACGAAACGGACGCCGTTGTACATTTTTCCATGCTAAGTTCGATATTGTGATAGTTTTTTCCTGCATGTTTAAATCCTGTTGAGTTCTTTTTCAATCTTGCTTTTTGACCAAATAACTTTGGTTTGAGTGACTTTTTATCTTTAACTTGATTTTGCTCACAAATAACTTTGCTACTCACAAAATAGTTAGTTTAAAGATGTCGATCTTTCATCACTTTTTTAGGTTTATAAAAAAATAACTATCAGATAAATAACTCTACCTTGTTAAACTAGATTAAATCCTTTTGGATATTTTATTTAAATAATAGGTATTAATAATAGCAATCACAAATAATATGCCTGATATTATAACTAATGCAGGTTTAGTACCCATATTACATAACATCATTTCATTTGGGCAAACACCAATTAAAATAGTTGGGATCGCAGCACTAAATAGTGCAATACAAGCAAGCGACATACTTAATCCTATTCGGACAAACACGGTACGCGTAAATAACATCAGTAGACCGATTAATACAATAACACTTCCGATACCTAATTCAGCTCTTGCTGTCCAAAAACAGGTCATAATTTTACCCGTGCCATGAGCCATTTCATGATTCATTTCACCCATTTGCATAGGCATAACATCAGATGTTGGACAAACTGGTATGATATATAAAGGTACTAAGATAAGTAATAATCCTAGTATGATAAAAAGCAGTGATGAGACGAGACGATTTTTCATAAATTTAATGCCTTTTTCTATATTAATTATTAACAAACCGAGCTACTTTACCATGCTCTAAAACTACCGTTGTTTGAGCATGTTTTGAAACTTCAGGTGAATGAGTAACCACAATAATTGTGCTTCCTTCCTCATGAAGTTGATGCAATAAATTCATGACCATCTCTTCATTCGTTTCATCTAAATTGCCGGTTGGTTCATCAGCTAAAATTAGCTTCGGATAATTAATCAACGCTCTGGCAATACAAACACGTTGTTGTTCACCACCAGAGAGTTGACGCGGTAAATGTTTAGCTCTGGCAGCCAAACCTACTCGCTCTAATGCTTGCATTGCTTCTTTTTCATCGACCATACTATGATAATATTGAGCCACCATGATATTTTCTAAGGCGGTTAAATAAGAGACTAAATGGAATTGTTGAAATATTAATCCTATTTTATCACGGCGGATCTCTGTTAATTCTGATAATGAAAGCTGGGTAATATCTTGACCATCAAGAATTACAGAACCTAATGAAGGTTTATCCATACAGCCAATAATATTCATTAAAGTACTCTTGCCACTGCCCGATGGCCCCATTATGGATAACCATTTTCCTTCTTCGACAGTCAAATTTACCTCAGAAAGTGCATGCAGAGAACCATAAATTTTAGACACATTATTTACTTCAAGTATATTCATTCTTTATATCCTATTCGCCACGCAAGACTAACGCAGGTTCTACTTCAACCGCCCGTTTGACTGGAATTAAACAGGCAATAACCGTTACTACTGCTGAAATAACAATAGTGATTGGTATTAAATAAAATTCTATGATTATTGAACGACCAAAAACATTGGCGCTAATGACTTGAGCAAAAATAAGCCCACAAAAAGCACCAATGGTACCACCGATAATACCTAACACTAATCCTTCAGCCAAAAACTCTTTAGCAATACTCTTATTATTTGCGCCAATGGCTTTTTTAAGGCCTATCTCTTTTCGACGTTCCATAACCACTGTCATCATGGTAGTTGCTACACAAATCATGGTTAACACTAATACCACTAATGTGACTAAGTAAAGAAGTGATGAGAGTTTACCTAATACCGATGTTTCAGATTGGGTAACCCATTTAATTAAATGGGGTTCAATCGTTGTTAAATTAGCGTTTATAGTTTCAATATATTGCTTTAATTCTGCTTCGGTAGCGGTAATGCTCACTTCCACTACTTCGGCTTGATCACTCTCTTCAAGGAGCTGTTCTAAATCGTGTAGGTTGATAAAAATAAAATTATCTTCACTGCGACCTGTTTTAACAATACCAGTGATTTTCATCTCTTCTTCAAAGCGAGAATCTTGTTTAGATTTACCCGAAATTGAAACAGTACTACCAATATTTAACATCGCAAAATTGGCAATATCGATACCAATCATAATTTCATGCGGATTTTGTGGTAATGAACCTTCAATTTGCCAATATGGACTTGTTTTTGTTACTTGATTAAAATCGGTACCAACAATAGTATAAGGATGTTGATTACTGCGAATAGTGTCATAACGAAACGGTGTCACCCCTAATATTTTATTTTGTGGTAATAAACTGACCGCCTTTTTAACTTCTGCCATATCCATAGTGGGTTGATTATTGGTTGGCATAAATAACACATTAGCACCATAAGAACGGAACTCTTGCCCCATTTGCCGAGGAATATCATAACAGAGGGTTACCATACCAAGTAATACTGTTGCACCAATTGCCACACCGAGTAAAGCAACGGCAATACGTGAACGGCGACGAATCAGTGAGCTAAGAATCGTTTTAATAATAAAACGGCGATTTTTATTTATGATCATATCTGCCTTCCAGTTTATCGTCCGTGCAACACATCAGTTGGACGCAAAAACATCATCATTCGTAGTGCGGGTAAACTACCTAACAGAGTAATTAAAAATACCATGATGATCACCAGTGGGATAATGACCATTTTCGGTTCAATAAATGAGCCAAATACGGTATGCCCAATAATTTGTGCAAATCCAAGTCCAATAAAATAACCAAAAATACCTCCAACAAAGGCTATAACAAGTATTTCAGTTAATACCAGTAATGCAACTGAGGTATTGGTTGCCCCAAGTGCTTTTAATAAACCAATTTCAGTACTGCGTTCAATAACATTGGCTGTCACTAAATTCGAAATAGCTAGCGCGGAACAAACCAATGATAAAATAGTTAATAACAACATTAATAACTGAGTTTTTTGTAATATTGAGCCTTCTGATTCAGCGACTTGCATTATTGCCTTGACTCGTACATCAGGCATTAACTCCTCTAACTGATAAGCAATTGAGCTAATATAAGCGGTGCAATACCATGTATCCCATTCCGTCCTTGATAAACTGTTAGGATCTTGAGCCGCTTTTCGCGCTAATTCATTTTCCGGCGTAGTCAATGCGCTAACTTCAACCCGTTCAACTAATCCTGCTTTATTCGCCAGTCGTTGTGCCACCGGTAGAGAGACAAATAGTTGTAAGTCTTCCGCACCACCGCTATGAAAAATATTATTCACTGTTAATGTGATTGTTTCATTAGTTTGTGGGGAAGTTAATGCAATGCTATCTCCTATTTTTAAGTGCCATTGATTGGCGACAGTTTCACCCACCATTACACCTTGTAGGTTATCATCGGTCATTTTATTACCGTCAATTGTCCACCATGATTTCATGGCCAACATACCTGTATCAACCTCATCACCGGTTGGAATATTCAGGTGTTTATTAAACCAAGTACCCACAACAGTTATAGGTTTATCATTAAATGTAGCTTGAGTGGTGAGATAAGGCGCAAAATCAACAATATTGTAGGCCCAGAAGATCATCTTAATTTTGACTAAATCATCTTCTTTTATAAATTGCATTGTTTGCTGTTTGTCACTATTGTCCAGTTGGTACATTTCATTTACCAATGCGGTACCCTTTGGCACAATATTTAAATTCGCACCGTAAGCTTTTAGTTCTTGGTTAACTTTATCACCTACATCAAACATCACATTTAACATAGCTGTTGCTAAAGACACACCTAAAGCGACCGTAACAGCAATTAAAACGAGTTTCTTTTTTTGCCGAACTAATACACTTAGTAACATTCTACGAAACATAACTTTCTCACTTATATTACGCTTTTATTTGAAGCGATTTTTCTCAGCTTCAAGATGAGCAGGCCTAATCACCATGCTTCCTTCAATAATTTCAAATTTAAGTGGTACCGGATTACAGCCGCCAGGAAATCCGATAGTTGCAATATTCATGACCACATCACATAAAATACAAACGACTTGATCGCCTCGTTGATAATAACCAGTGGCACCACAAATATCACAGGCATCAAGCCCAACACCGTATGCATTTTCACTCTTTTTGATAATAATAAAACGAACTACCGTGCCATCTGAGGCTTCATAGCCATAGCGATGCAAATTACCGTCATTGACCTTATCAAGAGGGATGACAATTAAGCCATCGGCATTAGGTGAAATCGGTTCTGCAGGAGTCAGTTCTACCCCTTTTTCGAAAATATAACGCGCCCGCGTTACTGTATAAGCAGTAATTGCCAGACCAGCAAACACTAAAAGTGAAGTTCGTCTGTCTTTGCGTAGTTGTGCTTTCATCTTGCGGACTTTGGCCGGATTACTACCAACCAATGAAGTCGTTTTAGATTTAATATATAAAACAAGTGCTAAAAACAGCACAATTGCCATGAAAATAAAGATAAAGAAATTAACATGACCTAAAATAAAAATAACCAGCTCCATCATCCATGCTTGTGATGAAATAAAACGTCTTACAATGAAGATTTGCAGGATATTTATGCTATTTTGAATAGTAAATATAATCAGGGAAAGAGTAGCAATCGCCAAAACAAATTTATCGGCTAATCGGTCACAAATTCGATAAGTAAATAGTCCAATTAATAAAATGACAATTAAAGCAAAGCCATAACCAACACATTTAAACAGATAGTCATTATTGAAAATGGTGTCCATACCAACAGCAAATTCAAATGGATAAAGCATGATATTTGGTAGACACTGTGCAATGACTAATCCAATACTTATAGTAGATAATAAAATAAACAGAAATTTCCAAAAGCGATTAGGGAAAATTTTTAACATCCAGATACTAATCAATAATGGAACAGACACTATCACCCAAGGGATGATGACACCAAGATCATAAAATTCACGTACAGCAAAACCGGTATTACGTTTTAAAATTGCATAAATCAGTGCCGCAATAAAACCTAATACCAAACCAATGATCACTATTTTTTTACTATCACTTGCATTTAATTTGGATATTACTGCCCAAAGTAGCGCAACAATGATTACAGGTATAAAAGTATTGTCGGTGATCTTGATAAGATATTGAAGCATAATGATTGACCAGTTATTGCCGTATATGATTGGCGAGTTTGATACCCGCCAATATTTGTAATATTTTTATGTAACGCGATGATTACCATGCACGTGGAACGTAATTAAAGTCCCAAGAAACAGTAATTGGTTTAGTCCAGAAACGACCTTCAACACCAGTTTCTTTATCTACGTGTAATAAATAACCTTGTTTTTCTGGATTTTCAATAGTAAATGTAACTTTGTATTTACCAGCACCATCTAATTTAATATTGTTACCATAGTGAGGACCGTCAGAAGCATTCATAGGCATGAAGTTACCTTCGATCGCTTTTTTACTACCTTCTTTTAGGATCTGATATTTAACGGTTAAATAAGGTACAAATTCACCAACCCCATAACCTAGATTATTGCCTTCAGCAGCTGAGATATCTGCTTCAATATGCATATCTGATTTTGATGCAGGTAATCCACCCATTCCAGCAGGCTCCATATCAACAGGTTGGAAATAAACCGCACCAATATGTAATGGACCAACAGTTACTTCATCACCAATAGGGAACTCTTCAAAACCTTTTTGTTCTCCTGGTGCCGGCGCAGGAGCAGCATAAGCAAATGAAGATAATGCTAATATTGATGAGATCCCTGCTGTTAATACTAATTTTTTCATTGAAAACTCCTCTACTTTTTTAGTTAACTACTTAAGACTTTTTTTATAATTACTACTTTTTTACGAGTAAATTAGTTTTTAGATGTTAACCGAAAAAAATTCAGGCAACATCTTAACTAAAATTTAATGATTTATTAACTACTTTTTTTTCTGTGTTTCACTTTTAAATACACCACAGAAATTACCACAATTAATACCATAAACAGTTGTGGAATTAATGTTTCAACAGTTGGATAAATGCCTAAAATATCAACTGAACGGACAAAATCAACTGGGGTGACAGGAATAATATCCGCTTCTTGTAACTCTTTCACACCACCACCGGCAAAAGCAATCGCCATAATATACATTAATGCACTAGTACCAATGAAGAATGGTTTAATTGGTAATTTCATCGTACCAAAACGGATCAGGATAAAGATAATTGCTAGCACCACACAGCCTACACCTAAACCATACCACACCATGTCCATATGCTCTTTAGCCTCAGCCAGCATTGCTTGATAGAATAAGATAGTTTCAGCACCTTCGCGGAACACCGCTAAGAAAGCGGCAAAACCTAAAGCAAAACTACTTCCCGATGAGACAGCAGACTGCACCTTACCTTCAACATAGCTCTTCCATGCCTCTGCTTCAGCTTTGGAAAACATCCAGTTACTAACAAAAAATAGTACGACCGTGGCAAGCAACATTGCTCCACCTTCGAGCATCTCTTGATTAGCACCGCTAATATCAAAAAGAGTATGCAGTGCAATCGCCATTAAAATGCTAGCAAATATTGCTACTAGTGAACTCAAATAAACCATTTTTACCATTGGCATATTACCAGAACGTACCAAGTAAGCTGAAATTGCAGCTATAACTAATATGGCTTCTAATCCTTCCCGGAATATAATGATGAATGAAGCTAATAAAACACTCCAACCACTCTCTTTTTTACCATCTAATTCGTTAGCATCTTCGTGTAACATTTTTATAATAGTATCAATTTCAGCCCGAACTACTTTATTTGATGCGCCATCAGTCATGAGCCGTTTTATTTTGGCAAACTGGTATTCCGTATCTGTACCACGCTTACCCGAAATATAAGACATGACCGCACGTTCAACACCATGCTTTTCATAAAAACCAAAATAAGCCTCATTGACCCGCGCTTTAGCTTTTTCACTGTCTTTCATAAAATAGATGTCATACGAATCATTTAAGATCACTTCCATCTCATCAATGATTGCATTCCAACTATCATATTTTTTCTGGGTCGCATTCGATGGGGATGCAAAAGCCATTAAACTGGCAATAAGTAGTAATGATATAGTTAGAAATCGTTTCACGCCGCAACCCCTTATTTTCCTAATAGCATTAATCCAATTGGTTGACTATTTTCAGGCAACTGTAACTCTTGGACGATAACTTCTGGTTTAATAGAATGGATATATCTAGCACTTAATTTTAGTGATGCGGCAACAAGATAAACATTCTGACTCATTGCACCAACTGCTATTTGCCTAAATTGATTTGCTTGTTCAGGAGAGAGATCGGTAAGTGCATTGGTATCGGGAATAAATATCAAAGAATATGCTGCACGCTTAGTAAAATTCTGCATGCCAATGTCAGCGCGAATATCTTTATTGGTGATCTCACGCAAATAATGTCCTTCCCATTCATATAAAAAGACACCTTTTTCACCGGCAACATAAATACGTACATAGGGCGGTTTACCATTTGCCATTGGCACTGTCCAACCGGTTTTACCACGATTTAGACCACTGGCAGCCCAAAGAATCGTTGAAAGTTCATCATCAGAAACTTTGCCGGCAGGAAATCCGCCACCTGGAGTTGACGCTCGTTTTTTCAAACTTTCTAATAGGCTCATCCCATCTTTAGTTTGAGGTGTCGGTAATGAAATATCGGCATAACATAAAGATAAAGAAAATAGTGATGAAAATAGAATGATAACTAAATTCCGCATAAGATACGGCATAGTTCACCTCTAACATTTTTGTAACAATAGCCATATCTTATTGCTAATGATCACAATTATCAACATCAAATAATAATAATTATCATTTGATGAGCAATTCACCAACATTTTCGCTAATTTTTGTTAAATAACCACACGAATTGGTAAGGATTTACACAGCTTTTTACAAATTTTTATGGGTGTAGTTACATCAAGTGATCATCTTCTGTAATAAAAATACCCATTAAAATGGTTATCATCATTGACATAAGATATAAGTTTCAGATGATAGGTTATTCACTGTTATTTAATTGATATATTGCCGTTTATTGCCTGCTTCATTGATTAATCTTGATGACTAATAATAAGCCGGGTTACCTTTGGATGATTATTGATTAATGAAAGTGAAAAGTTTGTCATATTTAATTAGTAGTTGTTTTAATTCTATCGATAGACATGATGAATTTTAAAACTGTATAATTATTAGCAAATTATTTGAAGTGTTATATTCACATGATAAGTATCATTCGATTGTTTGTTTTATTGATTATTTTTCCTTTTGTACACGCTGCTTATGCATCATATGTAAATACCTGTCTATTAACAGGAGAGTTATTAGAGGCACCTGCTATCATGATTAAATCAATCAATCGTGTCGATAATAGCGGTGAGATTATGGCTAATTCTGAATATGAAACCAGTGATTTTGAATTAAAGCTTTGGATCACAGAGTCAAAGATAGCAGGACGCGCTGATAGTGGTTGTCAGTTACCCAATCATCAGCCCTATGAGCTATTAATTACGTTAGCTAACGCTTATGAATTAACTGATGCAAAAAAAGGTGATCAGATTAAATTATTACATATCATTAAAAATAGTAGTCATTCGCCAACCAACGAAGAGTATATTTTACAACAATAACTTCTCTAAACAGGCTTAATCGTTAACGCTTTATAACTGAGTTGTTATTGGCTTACTACTGTTAATGAAAGTGTAATTTTGGTTATTTCATTAATTAGTCGTTAACCTTGTTGCGATTAATAGACATGAATGATTGTAAGAATATATAATCACTAATTATTATTTAAAACAATAGATGCACATGAAAAATAAGATCCGGCTACTTGTTTTATTTATTATTTTTTCCTTTTGCACATGCTGTTTTGCCTCCTATGAAAACAGATGTTTATTAACGGGAAAACTATTAGAAGATCCTATAATCGCCAGTAGTTCATCGGATCATAGTAAAGTTATTGGTGAGAGTACGCCTACTTCACCACAGAAAATAAAAAATTTTCAATTGAAGATTTGGGTGACTGAATCAGAAATAGCGGGACGGGCTGATAGCGGTTGTCAATTAACCAATAACCAACCATATGAGTTATCGGTTACTTTACCGGCGACCTTAATTAATGCTTATAAGTTAACTAAAGCCACAAAAGATCATTCAATCAGTTTATTGCATACTATTATTGAAGATGATGATCATAATGAACAGTATACATTACCATAATAGCCTATCAGTAAACTACATTGCTTGAAGCGAGTATATCTACAGGCGTACAATACACAAAATTATCTTTCAGGTTTATTATGCAACTTCATTTAGTCGTCAATACTTTTGGTTCAGATCTGCAACGTCGCTATGGTGAAAAAATCTACAAATTAACATTACATGGTGGATTTAGTTGCCCCAATCGCGATGGCACCATTGGTGTAGGTGGTTGTACGTTTTGTAATGTTGCTTCAATTATTGATGAATCTATTCAAGTTAAATCGATTGCCGATCAGCTGACTTCGCAAGCCCAGCAAATGAAAAAATCGAAACGTTATCTTGCCTACTTTCAAGCTTATACCAGTACCTATGCCGAAGTTGAAATCCTTAAAAATATGTATGAAGAGGCATTAAACAGTGCCGATATTGTCGGACTTTGTGTCGGGACGCGCCCGGATTGTGTACCGAATGAGGCGCTTGATTTATTAGCCACTTATCAAGCAAATGGATATGAAGTTTGGTTAGAGCTTGGTTTGCAAACCGCACTTGATAAAACGTTGCATGATATTAACCGTGGACACACTTTTGCTGATTATCATCAAACAGTACAAAAAGCCCGTAAACTGGGGATTAAAGTTTGTACACATTTAATCATTGGTCTGCCAAAAGAGAGCAAGCAAGATAATTTGTTTACGTTAGAACGAGTATTAAATAGTGGTGTGGATGGTTTAAAACTGCACCCGTTACATATAGTTGAAGGTAGCACTATGGCTAAGGCGTGGCGTGCTGGACGGTTAAATGTGCTGTCATTGGCAGAGTATGTAGATATTGCTGGCGATATCATTCGCCAAACACCAGCTAACATTTTATATCACCGCATTTCCGCCAATGCCAGAAAGCCTACTTTATTAGCGCCCGATTGGTGTGAAAACCATTGGCAATCGATGAATGCGGTCGATCACAATTTACGCCAATTTGGTGTACAAGGCAGCGCCATTGGCGATAGTTACTGTTTTAAAGCTTAGGAGGATTTAATGGATAATATTCAGATAGTTAAACATGCATTAAGTGATTTGCTTACTTCAGATCTTGATGTTAATAAATTAATCGCAAACTATTTTTCCACCGATTATCAACAAACAGTTGACGGTAAAACACTAGGCTTTAGTGAGTTTGCTGCTCATATGCAATTATTGCGTAGTGTGGTCAAACAATTTGCTGTTACCATAGATGCGATAAGTCAATCAGGGGATCAGGTTCACACTCACCATTTTGTTAAAGTCACTAAAACAGACAATAGTGTCAGCGAGTTTGAGGTTTTTGCTTTATTTAAAATCGTTAATCACAAGATCGTCTCTTGCAATGAATTAACTCGTCAATTACACGGTAATAGTGATGATAAGGATCTTGGCTCCAGACACTGATTTTAAATTGGTTAAAAATGAAATAGTTTTGAAATGTTAAAAAACAGTTACACTGATTTTAATCACTATTAAAATAAACAAACCACCATTTATTCCCATTTCCGTTAATAAATAAAATCTGCTTACGGCTTTTGGGTGTAACGATTAGCATGGAATATTCGGCACCAAAGCCCAATGACTATAGCGAGTAAGTCTTAGTTTTTTTGGAGTAAACATATAAAAAAAACCAGGTATTAAAACCACTAAAAGTATAGATACTCCCTCAAAAAAATCGCTATACGAAATAATAAATCCTTCTGATATTAAAATATACGTTAAGCTACAAAAGCCTATTGTGATGCCTATTAAATGATTTTTAATCAAAGTAATAAAAAGTCATATTACCATTCAAACTACTTTGAAATGCGTCATTAATGCGCTTTGGTGAAGTGTTAATTTTATTGTTGAATTTAGCGTCAATAAAAAAATGAAACGGTATAGACTCCTGAATTATTTTTACACTTTTAACGCTATCTTTTCTACAAATACAGTCTCTGGTGAGACGTCTTAACAACGTTCACCCCAAAAATCAAACTTTGCGCAACAATAAAGACTAAGTATATAATAACCCTTTATCATTTGAGGCAATCTGCATGCAACTGGCTTTTTGTATTTATAAATATTTCCCTTTTGGCGGTTTGCAACGCGATTTTTTGCAAATTGCTAATGCTTGTCAAGCTCGTGGTCATAAGGTTCGAGTTTATGTGATGGATTGGCAAGGGGCTAAACCCTCGCAGTTTGATATCATTTTAGTGCCGAAAAAAGGGTTATCAAATCATAGTCATAATGAATCTTATTACCACTGGGTTAAAGCACATTTACAAGCTAATCCTGTTGACTGTGTGGTGGGTTTTAACAAGATGCCAGAATTAGATGTTTATTTTGCTGGTGATACCTGTTTTGCTGAAAAGGTTTCACATAAAGGTTTTTTATATAAATTAACCAAACGTTGTAAACACTATTTAGCTTTTGAAGATGCAGTATTTAGTCCACAACATCATACACAAATTATGGTTTTAACTAAGCAACAAATTGCTGATTTTGAACACTTTTATCACACTCAAGAAACCCGTTTTAGCCTATTACCTCCCGGTATTGCTTTAGATCGCAAATATCAACAAGCGTCTATCAATCGTTGTCAACAATTTAGACAAGCCAATCAGATAAAAGAGGATGATTTTGTTATTGTACAAATTGGATCTGATTTTAAGCGTAAAGGTGTCGATCGTTCATTAACCGCTATTGCTTCATTACCTGATGAATTAAAACAAAAAGTCATTTTTTTAGTGGTTGGACAAGATAAACCTGAAGCTTATCAAAAATTAGCTAAACAGCTCGGTATTGAGCATCAAGTACGTTTTTATTCTGGTCGCAATGATATCCCTGATTTTTTATTTTCAGCAGATCTCCTTCTTCATCCAGCCAGACATGAGGCCGCAGGTATGGTTCTTATCGAAGGTTTAGCCGCTGGCGTTCCGGTGATTGTGTCAGGTATTTCGGGTTATGCTTATCATATTAATGATGCCAAAGCGGGGGTGGTTTTGACTGAACCTTATTCACAATCAGAATTAAACCAAGCGCTTCAAACTGCCATAACCAATACTAAACAGCGCCAAATGTGGCATGACAATGCCATTAATTACGGTAAAAGCGCAGATTTATATCACTTAGCTGACCGTGCAGCTGACATTATTTTAGGTTGTCGTCATTATGAATGAAATTGAACTTAAGTCACCTTTTGATAAGTTATGGAAAGATAAAGATCCTTTCACAGAGGTAGAATTAATTTCAGGTGAAATTTATCGTGCGGTAAAACAGCGTAAAACGTTAAATTTTCATCTCGAAGATGAATCTTATTTTATTAAGATCCACCGCGGCACCACTGTCAAAGAGATCGTTAAAAACCTCCTTTCACTCCGATTACCTGTTTTAGATGCAAAACAAGAGTGGAATGCGATTCATCGCTTAGAACAAGCTGGAGTTAATACCATGGACGGCCGTGCTTTTGGTCGTAAAGGATTAAATCCGTTGACCCGGCACTCTTTTATTATTACTAAAGATCTTAATCCGACTATTAGTTTAGAAGATTTTACTAAGCCATGGTTAACAAACCCACCTAGTTATCACCTTAAGCGTTCACTGATTATCAATCTGGCTAAAATGACCGCTAACATGCACGCCGCTGGAGTGAATCATCGTGATTGTTATTTGTGCCATTTTTTATTGGATATTCCACTGTTTGAAAACAAGCAACAGATAAAACTATCAATTATCGATTTACACCGAGCGCAAACGCGGAATAAAGTACCTACGCGCTGGCGTGATAAGGATTTAATTGGTCTGTATTTTTCCTCCACTAAAATTGGATTAACTAATCGGGATATTTGGTTATTTTTAAAAACCTATTTTAATAAACCATTAAAAGAGATATTGCATGATGAGCATAATTTAATTAATAGCACACAACAAAAAGCCGCGAGAATTGCTAAACGTACAGAGAAGTATCATCTTTAAATATAAGGAAATGCCATGTTTATTGAACAAGTAGATATCATTGGATTTAGAGGTATTAGTCAACTATCTTTAAAACTGAATGCCAAATCAAGTGTGCTTATTGGTGAAAATCGCTGGGGACGTTCAAGTTTAATCAGTGTGCTAACACTTTTATCTCTTGATAATAAGTTTTATCAATTTGTCGATTCAGATTTTTATCATGACCAATATGAAAATTATGGTGATAAAATCCATATTAAAGTGACCTATTGTGAATCTCACTCAGGTGAACTTGCCAGCCAAGCTTATCAAGCTTTATTGCCAGTTACTTATCAATCCAATCAAGATAATTTATCTCGTATCACTTACCTTATTACCGCTGATAAACAAAATGATACTATTATTACGCAACATCTATTAGTCGATGAGTTCGATAAACCCTATCATATTGAAAATCATAAGTTATTAATTGCTATTTTAATTAGTCTAAACCCCGTTATGACGCTCAAAAGTTCAATAAATGCTGAAAATATACCTATTACCAATCAGCCTTTATCTGAATACTTTATTCAGGAACTTTCTAATCAATTAAAAGAGAGTTCTACCCAATTAAGTCAAGATGAATTACATCGAGGTTTAAAAGCTGCCCAGTCATTATTAGAATACTATTTTGTCGATCAGGAGCATCGCTATCACTATAAACAGATCGCCAAAAAGACAAGTCCTCGTAGTGAAGATTGGGATTCGCTGGAACGTATTAATAATGTGTTAGATGATCTGGATAATGATTACTTGCGAACTGCGTTATTAGGTATTTTTGGCTCTATTGTTAATGCCAAAGGAGATAATGCATTATCACAAAGTTCAATACCTATTTTAATTTTAGAAGAGCCTGAAAGTCAGTTGCATCCGATTATTTTATCGGTCGGTTTTCGTTTATTGCATCATCTACCAACTCAAAAAATCATCACTTCAAATTCGAGTGATTTAGTTTCACTTTTTCCGTTAGAGTGTATTTATCGTTTAATCCGTCTGCCCGATCAAATTGTTGTAAAATATATTGCTCCAAACTCACTCAGTGCAGGTGTTAGTCGCCGTATTTTATTTCATGTGCTTTATCGCCGTCCACTGGCTCTCTTTGCTCGCTGTTGGTTACTGGTTGAAGGTGAGACTGAAGTATGGCTACTACGAGAACTGGCCGAGCAAAGTGGTTATCACTTAAGTTCTGAAGGGGTTCAATTACTTGAATTCGCTCAATGTGGTTTAAAACCGCTAATCAAATATGCAAATAAAATGGGGATCCATTGGTATGTTATCACCGATGGTGATATGGCTGGTAAAAAATATGCCGAAACCGTGCAATCACTTTGTCCTGAAGAGAAGAATCCCGATGATTGCTTAACTGTATTACCGGCTCGCGACATTGAAAACTTTTTGTTTAAACATGGATTTAGTCATGTATATAAATTAGCGGCTTGTAATACAGTGCAGCATATTGATATGTCAGTACCCAAGATTATTCAAAAAGCTATTCACAAAAGCTCAAAACCCGATTTAGCTATTGCTGTATGTGATGATGCAAAATCCCGTGGTGTAGAAGCGATTCCACACTTATTAAAAGAAACCTTTGCTAAAGTGGTTAAAGCGTCAAAAGATTGGGATTAATAAAGCGCAGCTAATGAAGAAATTCACCTAAATCAGATATATTGTCAGCAACCACTTCAAATGAAACTTGTTATGATCCTGACAATATATCATTCGAAACAATCACTGAAACAGTATCAATAAATTTGAAACAGCTAAAATTAAGATGACTGTTGGATTACTAGCTATCATTTAATAATTATCTTATTGAAATATTATGCTATTATCCTGATGACGGGAATAAAAAGGATACAGCGATGAAAATTGAGTCACTCAAAATAGAAAATGTTGGCGGTATATCAAGTTTATCAATTAAGAAATTTGACCCAAAAATGAATATTATTTGTGGTGAAAATGGGATTGGTAAAACGAACATTTTGGATTCAATAGCGCATTGTTTTACTCAATTTTCAAATTTTATTCTAAAGAAAAAATCAAATTGTGTAAACGGATACGTAACTATAGAATGTGATTTTAATCGAAATGACCCTTATACCTGTTTAATAGCGTCTTTTGAACCAAGGGATTATAACAATAACCCTTTTGATTTTCGATCAAAATCATTGACGAATTTTAATGATAATAATCCTTATTTAATATATTTTAAAACAGAAAGGTTATTTTTGCACAAATGGATAGAAAGTCTAAATATTTACGAACAAGCAGATCGCCATCTAAATAATTTAGACGGCGTGTCAAATGAGAATGCAAAAGATTGGTTTATTAAAAATGAGTTATTATCTTCCCAAATATATACTGCAAAAAATGATAAAAATTCAATCGAATTTGCTAAAAAAGCATTTGGTATTTTAAATCAATCTTATTCCTTCTCTGCACTTAAACAAGATATGGAAATTTATGTTAATACCCCAACGGGAATTATTCCTTATGAATACCTATCCTCAGGTTTTAAAACATGTATTTCCATCGTATGGGGTATTATTAGAGAGGTCCAAATTCGCTTTCCTAATATGTATATAGGAGATTTTAATGGCGTAATTCTAATCGATGAAATTGAGCTACATCTTCACCCTGAATGGCAAGGAAAAATTTGTAATGCTTTAACTACTTTATTCCCTAATGTTCAATTTATCATCAGCACACATAGTCCTCATGTTATTCAAACAGCGGAAGTAAATGAAGTTATAGCTCTATCTGGGCAAAATGGTAATCTTGAAAAAAGAACCTTAGATATTGCACCATGTGGTTTTAAAGGATGGACGATAGAAGAAATCCTTACCGATGTAATGGGCATGAAAGACCTTCGAACACAATTGTATGAAGATGTTAAAGAGAAATTTGATAGTGCTCTTAAAAATAAAGACGTAAAAGCTGCTACAGAAGCCTATGATAAATTAAATCAAATGCTTCATCCTACATACCCTTTAAGAGCCCTTTTTAAAATGCAATTGGATGGACTTAAGGGTTAATCCATGATTAAGCTAGAGAAAGGGGAGAAACCTCCTTATTTAAAGGAGGAAAAAGTTAAAGAATTAACTGAAAAGTTTAAATTAAACCCAAAATATACTGTATGGAAACATACTGAAATAATAGAGTATTTGTTAAAAAGTAGTAACTTCAAATGCGCTTATTGTGAATGCCAATTACAATTAGAAGATTCATACATGGAAGTTGAACATTTTAAGTGTAAAAGCTTATATCCTGAGAGTGTTATAGACTGGGATAATTTATTACCTTCCTGTAAAAGATGTAATAATAAAAAAAGTTCTTTAAATGTTGTTACAACTCCAATTATTAACCCTTATGAAGAAGATCCTAAACTATATTTATCTATAGAAAATTATTATTTGTACGCTAAAGGCGGTGAAGATTCTAAAGGTCAAAGAACTATAGACTATTTAGACTTAAATGATGAAAGATTGGTGTTAGCCATATTTAATGTATGTAAAAATATAAACCGAGATATGATTAAGTTAGCTCGTAACATAGATGATATTATATTGGTTAGAAATGGTATGAGCACAACATTACAACTTTGCCAACCAGATAAAGCTTTTTCAGCTTTTCTTTCTTTTACTTTACTTCATAACCAAGATACAGAAATAATCAAACAATTATTAATAGATAATAACTTATGGGATGATGATCTTAGTGAAATGTATAAGACTTGTAAAAAAATAGCATTAGATCCAAGATAACTAATAACAAGATGGTACAATAATTGAACAAATACAAAAAATATACTATACCAAAAAGACATAACCACCTTTCGGTGGTTTTATCCTAGAAATCGAGTAACTCAGGTTTAATCTTTAGAGCATTAGCGATTTTTATTCTAGTTGCTTTTCTTAACTTTTGACTTTTTTCATATTGAGAGTATGCAGACTGGCTAATACCAATTCTATTTGCTACTTCAATTTGAGATAATTTTAAATATTCACGCCATGCTTGTACTGGTGAATAGTTGTTATCAAAAACCATATTCACAACTTTGCTAGGTACACCTGTTTCAATATTGATTTTTTTATTATTTGAAAGTTCTAAATATTGTGCGTAAGGCATAACCACAAATTGTGGTTGCCCTTGCTCATTATTAATAAATTGTATATTAGTAAGTGTGGTCATCGCGTTTTTTCACCTCTTCAATAGAAACAATATGAATATAGCCATCAAAATTAAAAAACACTCGATAGTTACCAACTCTTAACCTGTATTGATATTTATGATTAATGAGAGTTTTAACATTAATACAATTAGGCATGTTAGCAAGCTCATCAATTTTATTGCGAATCAAAGCATTATTTTGAATTTTTCGCAATTGTTTTAATGCTTTTATTTGATAAATGATTTTATTCATTTTGTTTTCTTAAGAATTTCACTATAAGTATTATATAAGATATATAAGAATATTCAAGATGAGTAAAAACTAATGATTGGTCAAAGATCTGCTTGTTATATTTTATAAACCAAATGCAATTTTAGTAACAGTGTTCCGCCGATATGATATCGGCGGGAATTGATCAATAGAACTATTTGGTGATTCTTTTATATTTAGCACGCTTTGGCTCTAAGGCTTCGGCACCAAGCGTACGTTTTTTCCACTCTTCATATTCGGTGAAATTACCTTCAAAGAATTCCACATGCCCTTCATCTTGGTAATCTAAAATATGAGTGGCAATACGGTCAAGGAACCAGCGGTCATGTGAAATCACTAACGCACAGCCCGGAAACTCTAACAAGGCGTTTTCCAATGCTCGCAAAGTTTCAACATCTAAATCATTAGTCGGTTCGTCGAGTAACAATACGTTACCCCCTACTTGTAATAATTTAGCTAAATGTACGCGTCCTCGTTCACCACCTGATAGCTCACCAACACGTTTTTGCTGATCGACACCTTTAAAATTAAATCGTCCTACATAAGCACGACTTGGAATTTCAAAATTACCAATCCGCATAATATCTTGACCATTGGAGATTTCATCCCAAACGGTCTTTTTATCATCCATACTATCACGGAACTGATCAACTGAAGCCAATTGTACCGTATCACCTAAAGTAATTGTGCCTGAATCGGGTTGCTCTTTACCGGATAACATTCTAAATAAGGTCGATTTACCCGCACCATTTGGACCGATAATCCCAACAATCGCCCCTTTAGGAACACTAAATGAAAGATTATCAATCAATACCCGATCACCATAGGATTTAGTGAGATTACTCACTTCAATCACTTTATCACCTAAACGTTGCCCAGGTGGAATAAACAGTTCGTTAGTTTCATTACGTTTTTGATAATCGTTACTATTTAACTCATCAAAACGCGCTAAACGAGCTTTGCTTTTTGCTTGGCGACCTTTCGGATTTTGACGTACCCATTCGAGTTCTTTTTCAATCGATTTACGCCGTGCTGATTCGGTTGCCGCTTCTTGCGCTAAACGCTGATCTTTTTGCTCTAACCACGATGAATAGTTACCTTCCCAAGGAATACCTTCCCCGCGATCGAGTTCTAAAATCCAACCCGCAACATTATCTAAAAAGTAACGGTCATGGGTTACGGCTACAACAGTGCCTTCATAATCATGTAAAAAACGTTCTAACCATGCTACCGATTCCGCATCTAAATGGTTGGTCGGTTCATCGATCAGTAACATATCAGGTTTTTCAAGCAATAATTGACAAATAGCCACCCGGCGACGTTCACCACCAGAGAGCGTTTCAATTTTGGCATCCCAATCTGGTAACCGTAATGCATCTGCAGCTCGTTCGAGTTGATTGTCTAAGTTATGGGCATCTTGCGCTTGAATAATGGCTTCAAGTTCAGCTTGCTCTTTCGCTAACTTATCAAAATCAGCATCAGGATCAGCATAAGCTGCATAAACCTCATCTAAACGCGCAAGTGCTTGTTTGGCATCACCTACTGCTTGTTCAACCGCTTCACGCACAGTCTGTTTAGGATCAAATTTTGGTTCTTGAGGTAAATAACCAATTTTAATATCAGGCTGTGGTCGAGCTTCACCTTCAATCTCAGTATCCACGCCAGCCATTATGCGTAATAACGTGGATTTACCAGCTCCATTAAGACCCAGCACCCCAATTTTGGCACCAGGGAAAAAACTCAAAGAAATATCTTTTAAAATATAGCGTTTAGGAGGAACAATCTTCCCAACTCTATTCATCGTATATACATATTGCACCATAAAACCTTACTCGTTTTTTGTTAACTAATAGCAAATCAGTAATAATTTGCTATTTTAATTGATGACCTATATTGTAATGATTCTAAGAGTTGGGTCTAGGGTTATTTACATTAATTACAATTGTTATTTATCTATAGAATGAAATGATTAATTCATCACCATGTTGAAGTTGTTTATTTATACTCAATTAAAATCCTATCGTTTTATTTATATTACTATTTTTTCTATTTTCTTTGTGATTGTACAAAATATGTGCAAAAAAACACATCCTTTACAGGATGTGTTTTTACATTTTAATTTCTTTACTGCCAATTAATACATGCTGCCCGTTGGCTGTAGGGACCAAAAAATGCTATATCTATATCTCCTGATCCTGACCAAATATTAAGTGGATCACCTACTTTACTTATATCTGTTGTATAATAATCACCTAGTTCCCATTCACTGTTAGGATAATAATTTTCTCCAAGATCGCCCCACTCATTCATTATGCCACCAACATATCCTGTTGAGCTAGAATAACTAATCCAGCGTGTAAAATGATTATTTGGTGAATCACCAATATCCCAATCTACCTCCGAATTATGAGCAGTTGCATTGGTCAAATCCCTGACACCAGCTAAACCATAATTTGTATAATAATTATTACAATAATCTATTGCCAAATTGTAAGGATGTGTTTGACCTGGTTTTGCAACTAACCAACGTGTTATTTCGAATGTATATAAAACTCTTTGTTTAGCTTGATCGGCATAAATCGCAAACGCTGAATTTGAATATTCTCTTTCATTACCGTTAGATTTACTGTTTGGACCTCTGAGAGTAACTCGTAAAATATCATTATTTTCGGCGGTTAAATCTAATGTTACACCTTTTCCATATTGAGAATACACTTTGCTACCATTGATATTAATGATATCGTTAGCTGTCGCATTATAGATTTTCATTTTAAAAAATAGATTATCTGATGCGATTGTCGGGAAATTTTTATTTTTTTCCGCAATATTACGTGTTTGTATTTTAAAACCCTGCGACGGATCCCATTGGTGTGCCGGTCCTTTAAATTTATCCGCGCTCGGATTTAAATTCGGTTGCGCATAACACACATACGGAGGAAAAGTTGGTTTGATGTAATAAGTGTGAGAACTTGAAGTCAAACTACGATCCCGTGGAACACCATATTGGGTTTGAAGTGTGGTATTAGTCGCTTCAATTGTCAATGTATAAGGTGAATCACACGGATTTAATCTATCGGCTAAATTAATACTACTGGTTATATCTTGACCTGATACCGTTTTCCAGGTGAGTTTCAAATCCCCGGTTGCTGACGGATTTTTATCGCCATCTTCATCTAACCAATAGTTATAATTTTTCACCAAACTATCAAAACTGATTGATGGATAACTGTTTGTGGGGATCAGAGTCACTACACTTGCAAATGTATCTGATTCATTAGGTAAAATAATTGGATTAGTTACACTTGATGTTGTTGAAGGCGTAATTTTAGAGTTATCTGATAATGTCAGCCCTAAAAAATCATTCAGATTCAGCACCTTTGTTGCACCACTATCTAACGTATAATAAGGTGCAGTACCGTTGATTTCTCTTAACGTTGTTGCTGATAAGGCTTGTGCATTATTTAAGATAAGAAATGATGATAAAAATATCAGTCGAAAAAGACGGGTTCGCTTTAATCTACTTGCTCTTATTAAACCCAATAATCGGCTGGCTGGCTGGCTGGCTGGCTGGCTGGCTGGCTGGCTGGCTGGCTGGCTGGCTGGCTGGCCACATAACTATATTTTATCATAAAAAACCCTTATATAAAATGCTTACCTTTTGTTTTTATTAATTTTTTACATTGTTCTGTGCTTCGTTTAGTCATAAAAATAGTCTTGGGCTAAATATCTAACCCAACCACTTAACGATAAACTTAAATTGTCTTAATTATATAGATACTCTGGAGGCATTTCAAAAATTATGGGGAACATTTATGTAATGAAGTGTAAAGAATGAATGTATCACAAACTAGCACATTTTTTCTTAATGGTTACGTAATAAAGTCTTTAACCAGATAAATGGTTAAATCGAGATAATTAAAACTATCTAAATTAATTACGCGATTAAATCTTACACGTTTTTTGTTAACCAATAGCAAATCAGTAATAATTTGCTATTTTAATTGATGACCTATATTGTAATGATTCTAAGAGTTGGGTCTAGGGTTATTTACATTAATTACAATTGTTATTTATCTATAGAATGAAATGATTAATTCATCACCATGTTGAAGTTGTTTATTTATACTCAATTAA
>NZ_LZGM01000060.1 GCF_001690195.1 Gilliamella sp. wkB108
CGCTCCTCCTGACACCGAAATACTGCTTACATTATATTCCGCCTTGTTTTTAATATCACTAAAGCCTATCGTTCCTGTTTCTAAACGATTACGGGTTTTATCCTCTGCCTCTGAAGCTATCACCGCTCCGGTTAACTCGGTATGATTGCCTACCGTGATATCATATCCACCTTCTCCTGCAAATATACCTGATTGCTCATTCACCGATGCATAGTCACTCTTCATCTTATCTTGACTAAAACTACCACTGACCTGACTTGAACCCGCACAAAATGGCGGTACACAAATACTGGCATTCAGTCCTGCTGAGGTATGTTTGGAATTATAATCTTCTTTATCTTGCAAACTACTGATTAACAAATCTCGTCCTATATCTGCTACGACTCGATTTCCTTGTAATTCTGCTCCCGTTAAAATAACATCTCGTCCACTATGAATATTTAGCTTATCTCGTGCATGTATTATGCTGTTGGTATTATTCTCTGAATTTCCATTCTCTTTACCTTTTGATTGACTACCACTTAATTCAAGACTAAATCCATTTTGACTTCCACCAAAATTCACACCAACACCAACGCCATAGTGACTACCTGAATCGGTATTTTTTACCCGCTCCATATCCTGTGCCGCTGAGAATTTTATATCTTGACCTGCGTTTAAGTTGATATTTTTTCCTTGTATATCAACTCCTTTCCCTTCAATATTCTCCTTCGCATTAATATTTACATTTTCTCCCGCATGAATCACAGTGCCTGACTGTAACCTCTGTTCATATTCATGTGTTTGTTTTGAGCTATCCGCAGTAAGGCTAACTTTGCCTTTCACTAATGAAGATGCTTTCTCTTTCCAGACCGGTGTCTTTTGTAAATTTGTATCGGCGGTTTGAGTGACATTTTGACTCGCTTGCGAAGATGAATTGGCTAACTGCCTTGATTGTGAATATAAATTTAATGCTGCTTGCGCCGCATAAATTGCTGACAAACGTTTATCTTCGTGGTTTTCAATCGCTCTGGCAGCTTTTTCTAATGATTGTGCTGCAGTGACTGCATAACCTGATGTTGAAACCGTCACGCCATATTGTTTATTCTTTGATATATATTTCTGGTATTTACTATCTTCACCTACATCCATCAATACATTTTTACCCGTTAAATCAACCGATTTACCCGCCGTAATATCTGTTCCAACTAAATGTATGTCTCCCCCTGATGTTAAACTCACATTACCCTTAATACTATTCAATTCACTACGTATATCACTTTGGCTTGTGCTATCATCCAGATTTTTATAACGCGAATCTTGGAAACCAACTGTTCCACTGTAACCATCACTGTTTAATTCACCAAAGAATTTTGAACGCCCTTTCTCTTCACTGTGTGCCTGATTTGTCCCTGGCGTAACGTTAATATCTCCCTGCTTCGCTTTGACAATTAAATCATTTACCGCTGTGATAAGGCTTCCTGATACATTTACATTTCCTTCCCGACTATTAATGTAGATTTCATTGGCCGTCAATTCTGATGCTGTTTGGCTTATAACATTATTCTTACCATTTACACTAGAACTTTGGTAACCATACGGTAATAATCCTGTACCATTATTCGGGCTACCCCCAACAAAACGGGCTGATGAGCCAGCTGTTGGCGCTCCACTGGTTACATTCCATTGTTTATCTTTTGACTTATTTTCTTCATTTTGTTTATCTGTCGATGTCACTATATTAACATCTCGATTTGCATCGATAATAATAGCTTCACCAGCACTTAACTGACTTCCACTAATATGTACATCACCATGGGTTAACTGACCCTTTTCATCTCGTTCCTGACCTTTAGTTGCATGTAGTTGGATATTTCCAGCTGCCGTCAATGAACTACCATGTTGGTACTCACCATGTAATGTGGATTCACTTTTACTCGATGAGTGACTGTAGGTGATCGGTAACTGTGTCGGTAGCCCCATATCCATGCCAACGGCTGCAAATTCATTACTCAGCTGTTTTACTTTGTCTGTCGTGCCACCCGGTGATTTGAAAATATCACGTATATTACGCGCGCTATCAATAATCGGGTTGGAGAATGAAACGCCAATACTGGTTGATTTCGATTTATATGTCGTGTGCCTGTCTACGGTATCTTGACCAGGGATAATAACAATATCTTCACCACTGATATCAATATGACCTTTTGCTCGCGTTGTGTCATCTTTCGCGCGACCAGCAACTATGTCACTACTGTTTATTGTAACTTGCTTACCAGCATCAATAATAACATTACCATTGGAAGTCCCAATTAAACTGGTTGTCGCTGAATTGTTAGTTTCATTTTGGGTTGATGTTAATTTACTTGACTGTGAACCATAACTAACTCCCTGCTTGCTTGCCGAAAAGCCTGATTTTTTAGTTTTGGTCTGCTCAAAACGATAATAAGATTCTTCAGCCGCATCAATTGTGATATTTTTACCCGCTTTGAGAACCACATCATCACTACCGACTACTTGACTTCCAGTCACATTTAAATTATTTCCGGCATTAATCGTAACTTTATCACCTGATAAAATACTGCCTTTTTGGGTAACATCATCTTCCACTACTCGTGATGTTGAAGTACTCTTAGATAAAAATCCTTTTGATTTACTTTTATGAAACTCGTCTAAGTGAAACTCTTCAGTAGAAGCCCCAATATTAATATCATTGCCAGCCTGTAGGGCTAATTGATTTCCGGCGAATATATCAACTGTTTTGGCATTTATATCATTCCCGGCTAACAGCTTGATATCATTTGCTGCACTGATTTCCGTTCCTACTGCACTTTTTTCATCGGTTATACGGTAATCTTTTTTCCCAAATCGGAAATCTAATTTCTCTTCAATATCCGCTGCAGTAAATTGAATATCATGACCTGCCTGTAACCAAGTTTCACCTTTTTCACCACTGTTTATTATCCAACCAGCTTTAGCATTAATATCATGTTTTGCGTCAATCAAAATATTACCATTATTGACCTGTACGGTACTACCTTGGTCTATATTGGTGGTGATATTTCTGTCACGAGTTTGCGTTCGTGTGCTTGATAATAGGTTGATATCATTGTCTGCTGATAAATAGACTAATTTATCACCTAGCAATTTACCATAATTGGTAATATCGTTTTCTGCATTTATTGCTACTCGTTCACCAACGATAGTACCCTTATTGGTGACGTTGTGTCCCTTCAATAACACATCTTGTTTTGCTGTGATTAAACCATTAGTGTTGAGTTCTTGGCCTTTTACAAAAACATTTTCACCTGATATTAATGCACCATCAGTACCTAATTTTGTGCGATTTACGATATAAACTTGTGGGACTAATACATCTACTGCTTGACCATTAACCGTCACTGTTTTCTTTACTAACCAAACCATATCTGTGGTAAGCGCTTGCATCTGTTCCGGTGATAATTCAACTCCCGGAACAATACCATAGGCTTGCGCAAAATTAACGCCAGCATCCATCAACGCTTGATACTGTTCTATATCTGATTGGTAATTCCCCAAATAACGATTTCCCGTTAGCCCTACAATCTGTTCACGAATCAATTGTTGTTCATAATAACCATCACCCAATCGTTTAAGTACTGAATCCTGATTTACCCTTAAACGATTGAGCATATAATCTGAACTTAACCATTTTTTACGTTGAGTAAACCGGGGATCGGTTTCAACCACATAATTTTTATCGCAGTCTTTGTTCACTATCCATAAACTATTATCCGGTAAAGTCAGGTTTGGTTCAAAAACACTGATTGTTTTTGATGGTTTGGTCTGCTGTTCGCTAGCAGATAAATTTGAGTCATTAACCACCGTTGTTTGTGTTGCATCGATAACTTTATTATTAGTCAGACTTTCTTTAATATTATCTGTCGGTTTTGGCGTTACTTGAGTTATGCCATTTTTATTTTTATTATCAACCGCAATTGCTGTCTGACCAATCGCAGGATGTTCATTTTGATTTAACCCTACTTTTGGTTTAGTTACCGTTTTACTTTCCGTAAGGGTGTTGCTTTGAACTTGGTTAGCAATATTTATATTATGATTGCTATTTTCAACCGCTACCTTTTGCCGTGGCTCTTCTTTTAATTGTGTTCCGGTAAATATTTGATGATCTAAAATATTGTGATTTAAAGCATCATCAATAAACACTTCATCGGCTTTATGATAATCTGAGGAATCATAGTCATATTTACCCTTTCTTTGCCTAGTATGATGGTGAACTTTTCCTGAGTAGACATATTTTGAAATAGCTTCTTGTGAATGATTATTAAATTGGTCTACATTAATATTGACTGTCTTACCGGCAACAATTTTACTATCTTGATTATTTAGTGCCTCTCCTTGGATAACTATATTACCTGATGCCATAATTTTACCCGGATCTGTTTCTAGAATTACAGTACGGTATATCTGTTTAATTACGTCATATTGATGTGAATCTCCAGGAGTTTGCCCCGTTTTTATAATCATCATTCTTTGTAAACTTTTGGTGTATCTTGTTCCCTCAGGTATATCCTCCCACTTATACCAACACCTTTTATGCTTATCACAATTTATGCCAACCGCACCATTTCCAACAGCTTTTCTCTTAATTCTATAACGGATCTCATCCGGCATATATTTTGCATGACCGTCCCCTGTTGCTGTTTGGAAATAAATTTCCCGTTCTGGTGCTTCATCACTTTTACGCATTTCAGTGACAATATGGTCATTAATATTATTCAGTGCTTTGGTTGCAATCCATAAATTCCCTTGTGATTCGATTGTCGCAGAGTGGTTATTAATCACCTCTGCCATACCTGTGACATTGTAATCCTTATCTAAATCACCACCGATACTAAAGTTACCTAAGCTCAGTAATTGTGCATGTGTATAGTTATTTAAGATATTTACCCCTAAGTGAAAAATACTGCGCGCAGCAATGACCGGCGCAACACCATTTAATCCACGATTATTTAGTGTTTTCGCCTTAATGGCTAAATTATCAGCATATATTCGCCCTGTACTTAAGTTATTTAATGTATCTGCCCGAATGATGGCCGTTTTACCATCGACTAACCCATAGTTAATTAACGTTTTGTGCGTGAGTGATAAATTATCAGCACTAATCTCTGCTTGTTGTTCATTAATAAGTTGCTGACTATCTAATATAACTTGTCCACCTGCTGCAATTTTATTTTTATTGATAATATCTTGTGCAGTATGAATAGATAACTGACCATTGACGGTTATTTCACTTTCATTGATAAAACTTTCATCTAACTCAAGTGATAAATTATTTTTGGATTTAATCGTGCCATCTCCATGGAACGATTTGGTTTTTAAGTAGATATCATTGGCAAGTAATTTAGCTTTACTGTTATCAAAATCACTGGCATTAATGACTAAGTTACTATCGGCGGTAAGTATCGCATTTTGGTTGTTTAAATAGTCACTTTCGAGCATGATATTGTTTGCCACATATTGAGCATAACGATTATCAATATTTTTAGCTTTACCACTTATCAACCCATTGGTTTTTAGCACCGCACTCTGATTAATTAAATTAGCTGCTGTCAATAAAATACCATTATTGGCAGATAATTTGGCACTAGTATTATCAATATCATTTAGTGTGGTGAGCTTAATTAATCCATTAGCACTTAATTGAGAAGAGTGATTGTTTATGCCATTATCTGCATTTAATTCAATGTCTTTTTCTGAAAAAATTAAAGCTTGTTGATTATCTAGCTCTTTGGCATCAATATTTACATTACCTTTTGCTTGTAATTCTCCTTTTTGATTATTGATTTGATTCGCTTTAATCTTGAGCGTTTTTTCAGCAATCAGCTTTGCTTCTTGGTTAGCTATATTATTAGCATTAATCGTTAAATCGCCCGTTGTAAATAGTTTTGCTTGTTGATTATTCAATTCTTGCGTATCAATCTTTATACCTTGAGTTCCTGATAACAATACGGCTGATTGATTATCTAATTGCTTAGTGGTAATGGCGAGTTGGTCTTTCGATTGGATGGTGGCATGATGATTACTAATTTTATCGGCAATGATGTTAATGAGATTTTCGGCAACGACAATAGCATCAGAATTTTCGAGTGTTTGAGTGTCAATGGTAATTGCTTCATCCGCTTTTAATACCGCTTCTTTATTAATAATATTCGGACTTTGTATAGCAATACTTTGCCCACTAAATAATTTGGCCTGAGTATTATCTAATTGTTGTGTGTTAACTGTAATATTTCCTTTAGTACTCAACACAACTTTTTGATTAGCAATCTGTTTGGCATGAATAGTCAAGGATTGGTCACTGGCTAATTGTGCGGACGTATTTTCTAATTCATCTCCACCGTCAATTGTTATATCACCTTTAGCTACCCAGATAGCATGACTGTTTTTCAGTGCATTCCCCGTTACATTAATATGTCCTTCTGCACCTAATTGACCATAGGCATTGTTAATCTCATTGGCGTGTATATCAATATTGCTACCACTTATTAGTGTACCATGTTCATGGTTAAATCGCTGATTGGCTAGAATCGAGATAAAACTATCTGATTTTAATAATGAGTCATTGTTATCCGTATTTTCTGTATTAACGCGGATATAACCTTTAGCCAACCACTGTGCCTTATTATTAAGTAGGTAGTTAGTGACAATATCAATATAACCCAAGCCGTTAACTAAAGACTCCGTACTGTTGATTGTATCGGCTTTAATTTGTATGTCTTTTTGAGCAACCAATTCAGCCTTTTGCATCATTAACGCTTGAGTATTGTCAATATTTAAGTCGCCTCTACTCGCTAACTTAGCTTGATTGAGTGAAGCTGTTTGGCTCTTTAAATCTAAACCACCTTCTGTCACATACTTAGCACGGTCACTTAATAATGTTTGGGTCTCTACCCCTATCCCTTGCTTAGCTTGTATTTCACTATCTTGGTTATTCATTGTTGTACTGATTAAATTCAATACCCCACCACTAAATAAGGCACTATGATCATTATTCAGATTGGTTGCATGAATAGATATTGAGTCATTTGCATAAAGATGTGCATTAGCATTAGTCATATCATCTGCATCTATCTGCATTTGTCCTTCAGTTATCAGTTTGCTGTTGCCATTTTTTAATTCATTATTGACCTTAATTTTAATACCATCTTTTGTCTGAATTTGCGCTGCCGTGTTATCCAAGTCTGTTGCATCAATCACCAACCCACCTTCTGCAACTATCACCGCTTCATTGTTGTTGAATTGTTCTGTGGCGATCGCAACATCTTGTTTGGCTTTAATCGAAGCTTTTTGATTATTGATTTGTTGAGCGATTAAATTTATTGCGGTATCACTAAACCAAACTGCATTTTGATTATCTAGTTGTTTTAAATTAATATCGATACCACCTTTTGCATACAAAGTGGCATTTGCAGTCTGGGCGTTTTGTGTATTAAGTAAAAGTTTCTGATTAGTAATCAACTCTCCGCGCTTAAAAGAGACCGAATTGAGGGATTTGATAATTAAATCATTTATCGATTTTAAACTAACATCATCACCTTCAATATTTGTTGCATCAAGGTTAGTTTTACCTCCTGATAATAATTGAGCTTGATTAAGTGTTTGGCTTTCACCATTAAGTGAGATGTCCCCTTTGCTTGTGATGGTCGCTTTAGTTAAATCCAGTGCTTTACTTTGAACTTCAATTTGACCTTCAGAATAGAGTTTTGCTGATTTAGCATCAAGCTGTTCATCAACTGATAATTGGAGTTTGTTACCCGATTGCAATATCGCTTTATCACTTGATAATTGTTTTGTCTGGATTGTTAAATCTTTATTTGCCACCAATTCACTATTATCGTTGGTCATAGTTTGTGTGCTAATACTTAATGCACCAAGAGATACAATAATACTGTTTTTATTATCAAATAAAGAGGTCGCTTTAACAGTAATATTATCACCACTTTGCCATCGTGATTGTTGATTATAGAATTGATTAAGGTCAAAGATGATACCTACATCAGCTTTCAGTCCTGCTGCTTGATTATATAAAGTATTACCTTTAAAACTTAAACTTTTACCTATCACCGTAGCTTTATCATTATTTAACTGTTCAAAAGTATAATTGACCGTTCCCGTCGCTTTGATCTGACTGGACTGGTTGTTGATTTTGTCGGCTTTCACGTTAATATCTTTATCTGTTAACCAAATTGCATCTTGATTAACTAACTGCTCTGCATCAACCTTAATGTTTGCTAACGCACTAATTTTTGATTGATTGAGCTGTATATAGTTGGCCATTAAGGTTAATGATTGACCAGTCAGCAAATAAAGCTTATCGGCTAAATAGTTATCAGCACGAATACTTACTGCATTTTTAGCCTGTACATTTGCACCTTGCGTCGATAATTGGTTGGCATCAATACTTAACCCTTGCTCAGTAATAAGCGCCAGATTGTCTGCATTAATAGCCTTCCCTGATAAAGATATATCTTGTTTAGCACTTAATTTTGCTTCTTGCATTTCTACATCATCAGCATGAATGGTTATACTTTGATTGGTACTGATTGATGATGACTTGCTTACAATTTGTTGCGCTTTAAGGTTAATCGCTTTTTCTGACAATAACTGGCTATGGTTATTAGTCAACATGTTGGACGTTAGGTTAATGCCGTTTTTGCTTTGAATAATAGCATTTGATGTATTAATACTTGTCGAATTTAAGTTCAATTGCTCTTCTGTTTGAACTTGGGCTGATTGTAGGGATATGGTGTTACTGGATAGTTTTAAATCTTTGGCTATTGTTCGGCTATTATCCAAATCAAGCTGCTCTTGAGCTATCAATATCAGGTCTTGCCCTGCACTGTTTTTCCCATTGAAAGCTATATCTTGTGCAGTCCCATGAATATTACCCTGATTGGTTAATTTCCCTTGTTCATTAATCCCTGCGGCCACCATACTATCTTTTGTACTATTTATTTTCTTGGCCTCAAGATTAATATTATTTTGGGCAATTAATGACCCTTGATTAACTATCTGTTTTTTACTCTTTAGTTCAACGTTTTGTTTGCTGTATATCTGATGACTGTTATTGATATCTTGTTGACTGTTTAAGGCTATATCTTGCCGAGCTTGCATAGTCCCTTTATTCGTAATTTTACCATCGGCACTAATGACAATATTACCTGCACTCGCTCCTAGCTCTCCGGCATTATGTACCCCTACCCCTTTCTCTGTTCCCACCATGCGGATTTTACCCGCATACATACCACCTAATTGCGAGACATCAATTGATACTTCTGGTTTGGTACTTATATTATCATCCAGCGCAGTTATACTTTGAGTGTCTTGACTGACTTGATTTCGTCCTGTGACCACATTTACTTCATTTGCCCAAACCGCTGAGTTTATCGAGACAGTTCGTGCGATTAAATCCGTATAGTTTTGTCCTGAACTATCTAATCCTTTTCCAGTTACTGTAATGTTGCCGTTTTCGACCACATAACCACGTAACTCGCCATTTTCAAGTACCGGTTTCCCGGTGGTTAGCGTACTTCGACTGGCATTAATAAAACCACAACCATTACAAGTAATACCCGATGGATTTGCTATTATTACTTGTGCTTTTTGTCCCGCCACTTCTACTACACCATTTAATTGGCTTGGATTACGTGAGTTCACTTCATTTAAGATGATTTTGGCCGGACCGGTTGCATTTAAGAATTCATTACCCTGAACATAACCACCTATCTGAGTTTGGCTTATTTTACTGCTATTATTTAAAATTGCCCCTTGCTGTGATACATCAAATTGGCTGTATTTATTGTGTGATACTCCTTTACTATTCGGGGTTTGAATATTGACCTGAGTAACGCCATTTGCTGTTGTTATTACCTGTGGTTGTTGACGTTTATTAGCCTGATTATCTGCGACTATGTCACTACCATAAGCTGGCATCATAATACTAACAAAACTTAAAGAAATTGATATAAATAAGCTTATCGGTTTTAACTTGGCTAAAATCGTTTTTTGGTGTGATTGTCCGCCATTTGTGCTTGTCTGTTCACTACCGGTAGGTGTTTTGGCAATATCTGCCACTACCATTTGTATGCCACGCTTTTTGTTAAAAATCACACGATATAAATGCTTATTCATAGTTCTATTCCCTTTTCCTGTATTTCTTTTTTTTATTGTTATATTTTATTTTTAATTATTATGATTAATGAAGAATCTATCGTAACTTATCTTAATAAGTCCAATTCAAATAAAACCCTAATGCTAATGGGTTGGTTTTAAAACCTTTCGGTTTTCGTATCGGCGTTCCGGCAAAAAAGTCATAGTAAAAACCGTAATTATTGCCTCGTACACCCACTACACCACCTGTTAAGTGTCGTCCCAATAAATATTCACTTTTTGCCCCTGACACCTCACCTGTGTCTATACCTAAATAAGGTTGATGATTAAATGGGGCTTGCCAGCTTAATTCATTACGTACATACCATCCTCGATCCGCTTTTAATGTTAACTCTCCATCAAAACCACGCACACTCCAACGTCCACCTATTGAAAACTGGTCGGGAGAGGTTAAACGGTTTCCTCGGGTATATTGGCCCTGATAATCTAAACGGTAACCTAACTGTTGACTACCTAGATTAAAAGGAATATAGGTTGAGAAATTAAACAGAAATATTTCTGATAAAGCACTGCCATTATCTTCCGGATTTTTCTCTTCCGGCGATTTTTGTGCATTAAACCAGCGAACCCCTTTTTGATAAGTTACTCCGGCATCTAGTGTGATATCTTTTATATAATGCCGATGCGCTAATCCTAATTGCCATTGGGTGGTTTTGCGTTGTTGAACATCAAGCTCTTCACCAAATGCATAATTATGCGATTGACGTAATATAATGCCATAACTTAAGGTCGTTTTTTGTGATTCATTACGATGAAGGACTCGGCTTACTTGTATATTCGCATTGCGACTTCGTCCACTGTACTGATAATTTAAATTTTGTCCTGCCACCGTTTGATGATATTTATTTCCCGATAACGAAGCACTGAATAACCAATAATCTAATGGCACTGAATAAGATAATAAGTAGTTACGTGAACCATATTTACCCTTACCATTGATATCATGCCCTCCTGAAGCATAAAAACTGTCACTTAATGATAATAAATTATCTAAATATAGTGTGACTCCTCCCTGATCGCGCCCCGTGGTTTTAGTGCCTGAATCATCTACTGATAATCCCAAACGCCACATCTTTGTTTGTTTGCGATCTATAACAATATCACTTTCTCCCGGTTTATCTCCCGGTACTAATTGCATCTGCGCACTTACCGTCGGTAGCCGTTGTAAATTTTCTAGTCCTTGCTCTATATCTCGTAAATTGAGCGTCTTGCCTTCTTTAGCCGGCATCGCCGTTGCAAGCTGTGCATATTTATCACTCTCTTCACTGTAATAAATTCGCCTTACTTTGCCTTCTATAAACTGTAATTTTAATTTTCCGCTGGTTAAGTCTTGCTCTGGTGCCACTACCCGTGTAGTGATATAACCTGAGCTGATCAAACGATCTTGTAAAGCGGTCATTAATAAATTGATCCCTTCAGCGCCTAAACAGCGATGTTCCGCCTGTTGTGCTAATTTTGTTAAAGGGATAAACCAAGGTAATTTGTTTCGATCTATTAACTCAATCTGATTAATATTGAAACAAGATGACTCGTTTGGAAAAGCGATTTTCCCAACTTCAGTAGATGGCGGTAATAATCGAATATCAGGAGACTCTGGGGTTAATGCATCCTCCAGTGCTTTTTGCCGCTCTTGTTGATGGTTCAAGTGCTGATCACTTAAAATTTTTGTTTCTGGTAGTATTTCCGGGGGTGGTTCAGCAAGTAATTCTAATGCAGGAAAAACAGATAATACCAACACTGATAAATGAAACTTTTTTAAAAAACACATAATCTTTCTAAAATTAATCCTTAATTTATTATCCAATATAGTATAACCGGTGCGATGTTAATGCTGAATCGAATCCATGTCTATAAAAATTAAACAAAGATTATTAAAAATGATAATTATCAGATAAATATAAGACAGATATATTATTAATAAAAAAA
>NZ_LZGM01000061.1 GCF_001690195.1 Gilliamella sp. wkB108
TAAACAATATTTATTGTTAGCAACCTATTTTATTATTATCTTGGTAGCTTTTCATTTTATAAATATCAACGGTCTCAAAAATGTTAGTTATACATTGCTTATCTATGTTTTTTTTCTACTTTTATTTCCTAAAATAAAATGGATAAGATTGCCTATATTTGGATTATTTAATTTTATTTTAGGTATTGAATTATTTTTTAGTTTGAAATATGGCTACATTTCTGAATCGCTATTAAAAACAGCTTTAGAAAATGATACAAATCAAAGCTATTTAATGATAAAAAACGAATTAATATCAATCATAATACCATCTATAATCTTTACGTTGCTTTACACTTTTTTTATATTCAATAAAATTAAAATATCTTTTAAATATAAGACATTATATTGGGCTATAATGGCTATTTGTTGCTTTTTCTTATTCAGAAATACTTTATATTATTATTTATCAGATAAACGTCATGTTGTGGAATTTCAGGTTGATCCATTTTTTTCCTTAACTAAATCAATTCGAGTAAAATATCCAGTTGTAATTGGAAATACCATTGTATTATTAGTAGATTCTTTAGGATTTACCGAAAAATATACCAACATAATTGAACATGAAAAGTTTAATAAATCGATTATCGACTCCCATAATTCGAATACTTTTAATAAATATAAAAATATTATTTTTATTTTAGGGGAGTCAGCCTTCCGTGATCGACATAGCGTTTATAGATATTCGAAAAATACAACTCCTGAAATGAGTCAAATTTTTTCTCAGTCCAACAGTTGTATAATAAATAATGTTCATTCTCCGTCTTCCATCACTAGAGATGCAATTCCTATGCTATTTTCGTTTGCAAAACCGGATGATGAATTACCTTTACTAAACGAAAAAAATATAATCGAAATGGCCAATGTCCAAAATTATAAATCATCATGGATATCAAAAAATGGTGAATCAGGACCTCATAGCAGTAAATATTCCATTATTGCAAAATTGAGCAATATATTTATTGAAGACTTGCAAGATGATCTTCAGCTTCCTCAACAATTAATTGATACTGATTTCCAAAATAATGAGAAAAATTTTATTGTCATCCATTTAGCAGGAAGCCATAAACCTTATAAACTTGGATATGATGAAACAGATAAATTATCGTTGCCGGATGGAGATGACTATGATCTAACGGTATATCATACAGATAGAGTTATAAAACAAATTTATAACATTTTACAAGAGAAGCTTGATGATTTTATTTTAATTTATACTCCAGATCATGGTGAAATAGTCAATTTAGGACACGGGCTATTAAGAAAATCAAAAGAATTTAGTAACCAATATGAAATTCCTTTAATGATCTATTCCACATATGATAACTATCCATGTAAAGAAATAGAAACTTACCGTAATAATAACCAAATGATAAATACATCTAATCTTGTTTACTTATTAAGTAACTTATTGGGTTTTTCGGTAAATATAGATCCATCTTTTATTCAAAATGATCTGATTTTATCCGTTGATGGGCAATCTTATGATTATCAGACTCATATAAAACAATATCAAAAATGATATTGTTTTATTGCAACATGGATAGGATAAAATTCAATTAAAAATAAGAAATTATGTTAACTAAATCAAATTTTTTTCTTAAACAGATAAAGGCAATAAAACCTTATACCCGTAATAAACTTGCCATTTTTTAAACAAAATTTAGCATAATGACGTAGCCATGATCTCTTTAACGCAAGGGGTCGTTTCGTATCTTTCCATGGAGATATACAAAAGAATTTTTGAAAAAGTTGAGAATTAAAAGTCTGATACCATGGTTTATATCCGGTAACATAATGTAACATTACGATATAGGGTGGTATAGCTTTTTCTTCTTTGCAAGATGTAGTTATTTGAATTTTTGTATTATATTTAATAGGTAATTGCAATGTTTTATTTTCAAGTAGAATATTCAATACATCTTGATCTGCAAAACGATAAATATTCCCATCATTGATTTTATTCATACACAAAGTAGTAATATCATTTTCAACCCATTTTTTGGTATTTATAAGCAATACACCCGCATTAAAATAATTTTCAGAATTTATTGAATATAAATCTTTTACTGCATTCTTCATCGTATCATCATCTGGTATCACACCAGCAACATAGTTTGACAGTTCGTTGTTATACAATGGGCTAATAGATTTCAAACATAAAATATCACTATCTACATATAATAGTTTATCTGTTTCATTTTTTAATAATTCCGGAATAATGAATCGAACACAAGACATAGGAGATAAATAACCTAAAATCAATGTATCTGAATTAATTTGAAAATTACTATTTAGATAGTAAATTTTTATCGTAGTAGAATTATTTACAAATTGTTTAAATTTTTCTAAATTATTATTGGCTATTTGATCCACAAAAAGATGAAAACATAAATGAATGTTTGGATTATTATAAATTATTGAAGTAATTGTCACCCCTGCAGGCATTGCATAATTATCATCAAAAGCTAATGCAATATGTACTGTATCTGAAGACTGTTTATTGATTTTGGAAAAAATCTGCACTTCACTGATATATTTTTCTGATTTGAACATGTATTATTTTCATTTAAATCACTTTTTTTTATTTTAAATAAATTATAGCACTGTGTAAATGCATTTCATTTTTTTATAATTTTTAATAAGTTAAATATTCTTTTCCTTTAATAAAAAATTTTTTAACCTATATTTTAATAGAAAT
>NZ_LZGM01000062.1 GCF_001690195.1 Gilliamella sp. wkB108
CCGTTAGTGTTATCGAATATATAAAATAGTAAATAAGTTTTAAATTATTGTAGTTAAACCATATTTAGACCCTATAAATAATATATTTATAGGGTCAATTTAAGACTAATTTTGATATGTTTTAAAAACTCTTAAAAAATTAAACAAATAAATATTAACATATCTATTATGTTTTACTTTAATTTTCCATATGGGAATACCAAATATTGAATAACAAATAGTATTTTTATATGTTTTTTTCTTATATAGTGGTATGAAACCAAACAACTTAATAATAAAATATTTTTTTTCATATGGTTGACTTGTTTGTGTTTGTGTTTGTGTTTGTGTTTGTGTTTGTGTTTCTTTTTCTTTTTCTGTTTGTCCTATTACATAATGAAATCTTCCCAAAAAATCGAAAAAACCATCAGAATAAATCAATAAATTACATAACGTAACCTCTTGTTGATTATAAACCTCAGGGTTATTTTTAATGGCATCTTCCATTTTAACCATTAAGTTTTTAAAAGCCAGATAATACCTTGGTTGGTCTATATGTTGATTAAAACAAACTTCAAAAATTCTATAAAACATCACGTTGACTTTATTTTCAAGACCATTTAGTTTTAAATAATCATATAAATCTTCCAAGGCATCAGGCAATTCAAAATTTTTGAATAAAACTAAACTTGTTAATGAAACATCTTTAATAAATAAACGACGCCAGTAGTTATTATTAGCGCTATTATTATCAGACATGATATAAAAATGCTTTACGTGCGCTAAAAGCTTAGTTGTATAAGGAATATTATCAGTTTGAAATCCTTCAATAAATCTAATAGAGAATTGATCTAAGAATTTTTTCCGATAAATTCTACCCCACATAGGAATATTCGTGTCCATTTCAGGCTTCTTATTATAATCTTTGATAGTATAATCACCTTTTGACATCAGTTCAGAGGTATCAGAAAGTATTTCAATTTTATCCGTTTTTTCATCTATTAAATAATTTATTGCATTGTAATTGATTACTAAATTATATTTTTCCCCTTCTGGATCCAATTGTTCTATTGCCGCAACCATGCTTTTAATCCAATCTCTTTCAACCCAATCATCAGGGTCAACAAAACAAATAAAATCACCCGTTGCATGATCTAAACTAACATTACGCCCACTACATAATTTTTTATTCTCTTTTAAAGTTACAATTTTTATTCGAGGATCCTTTTCCTGATATTTCAATAAAATTTCGCCACACTTATCAGGAGAGCCATTATCAACACAAACTATTTCTAGATTCTTATAGCTTTGAGCTAATATACTATCTAAACATTCCTCCAAGTATTTATCTACTTTATATATAGTTAATAAAA
>NZ_LZGM01000063.1 GCF_001690195.1 Gilliamella sp. wkB108
ACATCTTGTTCCCAAAATGCTGGTGTAGGCTCTTTGGGATTATCATCGTAGTATTTAGTATCAGCCAAATGCATATACAAACTATAAAAATAGAGGCGATGACCTGGTTTTTTGTCTTTTTTTGACTTGGTTGCTGGCGCAGTTGATGTTTTGGTTGACGAGGATGAGGCATTCGATGATTGAGCTGAATTAGCCGTTGCTTCTGATTTTTGTGTGTCGGCATTATCCGTTGGCTTATTAGTTTCTGCTGCTTTTGGTGTTTCTTTTTCAATAAGATCCATTTCAAGCAGATGCCGAACTAAGACAAAACCGGTTGAGAAAAAACCAACTTCATCACCATAATCTACTTTTTGATAATTGTCATTAACGCGATAAGCTATGACTTCTCCATCAGCAATACAATGCACTTTACGAACACTTTCATTACCTAATCCGGCAAGAACATTCTGATCAAAATGAATTCCACCATGCACCTGATTGTTTATACTGACAGGATAAAAGCCACTTTGTGCTAATTGTAATGACCGATAATAATGATTTTCACTTGGTTTATCTTCATCATTTTTGATAACCGGGAACTTCCATCTTTTTACTGCTAATAATGCCATTTTTTTAATCCTTTTATTTAACAATTTGGTATTTAGTCAATTGATTAATAAACATTTTAGCGCCGTTAATGATACTGGCTTATCAATTATTTTTTTAAAACTCTTCAGTCAATTTACTGAATAAATTTGATATCAATGACACAAAATTTTTCAATTCGTGTCACCCTTCATAAAAATCTTAGTGTTATTATTAGTTAGGATAAATATCACCAGATGGTAAACGCTTTCCCATCAATCCATTTCACCATTTCACCTTGGTCTTTACTTTTATAACTCACCTTAAACCAGATATCAGGATATCGACTTTTTTTTAGTTTCTCTTTATTCCAAATCACATCCAGAATTTTAACAAAATCATTTTGAACCAAATACATATCCGTTGGATGGCTATCATTAGGCTCATCATAAAGTGGTACTTTTTCGTGCTGAATATATGACTTGATATTTTTTTTGATGGTCGATTTGTTTAATCGTTTCGCTAATGCCGTTTTATCATAAAAAGTAATCTTCCCTTTTGAATCGATAATGTCCAATCCGATAAAACTCTCAGCGCTTTCTCGACTTGCCATCCGTTGATAAATTTGTGACTCTTTAAAACGGTATTCTTTGTCCTGATTCGTCATGATAAGTGTATATTTATTCGAAACATAATTTTTGATTGATGAATAGCGACGGTACAAACTGATATCATCTAATTTGCCAATAAACACATCAAACTCTTTATTAGATAAATAGTGATTAGTTTCTGGGAAGAATATATAGTAAAATACACCGTATAAGTAAAAGTCTGGAAATAAATTTTCAAACCCATCATCATCATCAAACCCATCGGCTACAATTTGTGGTTTACCACAATAAGAATGGCTAGTTGCCATATAATTTTTTAATTGCTGATTAACATA
>NZ_LZGM01000064.1 GCF_001690195.1 Gilliamella sp. wkB108
TGAAATTGACAATCAACAATTTTATGATAGCAAAGCACCTATCTCTCCTGATACGTTTGAATATGGACTTTTTGATTTTTACTTAGAACATCACCAACCAAGTGAGGAAAGTAAGTAATCATTAAATGGGAAAATAAAATAATATATTAATCAGTAATCTATAAACAATAACTAAAGTAACACAATGAAAGAGAAGCAGTTAAGTAAAGTGTCATTGTACGGTTATGCTAGATTATCGCAAATATTCGGCGCAAACGCCCTATTTAGGAAAGTTAAAATATGGAAAATAGATTAAAAATAGGTATGGTGGCTATTATTCTTTGCTTTTTGGCTGTTCAATCTGCTTACGCACAGACAGTAATGGATAACCAAACGGCTATTATTAACCAATTAAAAGCTCAAGCTATTGAACCCAATAAAACCTATTTTCAGCGTAATTTTAGTAATTATATGAATAATAAATATAGTTTTCCACGAGAAAAACTATTTTTAGCAATTAGTAATGCTTTAGAAACAGATCCAAGTACGTTTCCTATGGCTAGACAAAATATTGCCGAAATCAAATTAAATAATCATTATCAATACCAAGATGTATTGGAACGTGATAGAAATATCATCGAAATATTATACCCAACAGATGCGTTTCAAGCCCTTGATGATGGGGTTCATTTTTATATTTTCGATGAAAATAATCAGTTACAAAAAAAAGAGAAATTTGAAGATGTATTTGAGTTACCTTGCTATTTACGGGTTGAAAAGAAAAATGGCGTAGTCATCAGTATCCAAAAAAGACCGTTAACGGCCATTGCCCACTATGTTTATGATTATTGGCCAAACCAGAATTTAAAACATACAGTATTGGAAATGTATAATAATAATCAACAATTAATATTCTTTTATGAAATTTTTTACGATGAAAACGGAAAAAGCATAAAAAGTAATGAAAAAAATATATTGACCGGGCAAACCATACAATCTACCTACCTTGAAAAAAATGGCATTGAGAGTATAGCAGAGTATTTTGATAATCAGGGTATTAAAACCAATCATGTTATCTATTATGATAAATCTAAAAAACCTTACCCTCGGATTGATAATCAGCGATTAAACCAGCAAGGCGAAGTAATCGAAACAACAAATCAAAGACCTGATGAAATTTTTGAGACAAGTCAGAGTTTAGAGGAAACTCATCCTTACAATACCTTAATTATGGATATAGAAAAAAGCGATATTACTGTAACCGATTCATTATTTGAACATACCTTTGATATCAATACCACACCGTGGGATAGCGAAGCCATAAACCGGGCAAAATTTTTGGGCATTAAGCCAAATCAAACTTATTATAATAAACTACCATATCCTTATTTTTTTAAAGATCGCTATAAAAACTTCCCTCATCAAGCACCATTAAGCTTAATTGAGGCCGAAAATCAGCAACCTAAAGAGAAATACAGTGATTTAATCAAATTTGAAGTGGGTGATAACTACCAATATAAAACCCTTATCAAAGAAAAATGGCAACAATCCTCCCTCTCTCTACCTTTAGAGCAATTTAAACCATTAGAAAACGATATCTATTTTTTTACAATGGCGGATAACGGGCAATTACAACCATTAGACAATGTAGAGCAAGCAGTTGCATTGCCAAGTTATATTCGTGTAGAAAAAGAGATGGGGAAAATTATCTCCATTGTGCAAAAAACACGCATCATAAAAGTAGCATATCAATTTGAATATAATAACAATACGTTAATTGCTAGCAAATTAAATGTGCTGCAAAGCCCTGTTTTTCAGGACATGCTTATCGAAACCCAATATGAAAATGGTGACTTTATGCCAACTTATCAAGTCATCA
>NZ_LZGM01000065.1 GCF_001690195.1 Gilliamella sp. wkB108
CATATATTTCAGTAACTTTGTAGGTATAACCTGTTTCATCAGAATCAAAAAAATCTTCTAGATTACTTAATTGATGTAAACAAGATTGAAGAGTTCTTAAATCTTGATCATACTGATTATCTGATAATGGTTTGTTTTGATATAACTTATCTAACTCGATAAATTTATTTTTGAATGCTCTCAATGAAGATATAAATCTCTCTTGAGTATCACTCAAATTATCTGGTTCATCGTATGCTACTTTTAATTCTAATTTACTTAATAATTCAATTATTTGTGATTTTTTCATATTTTTACCTTCAACAATAATTTAAAAACTCAATACACAATCCCTTATCCTCTAACATATTTCAAATTCAATCCAAGAACTTTTGTTAGATAGCAAAGAGACTGTATTTTTTTCCTATATATTCGATATAAAATTCAAAATGTTATGTTTATAAAGTGCGTGTTTCATTACTGTCAAAACAATAACTTGTGAAATAAACGTAATGGTACGAATTGAACTGGCATTATCTAATATCGATTCTTTTTTCCCTTAAAATACTTAAAAAATCAAAATGCACCTAAATCTCAAATTTTTTCTAAAATCTTTAAAATCAGATTATCGTTATTCATATACGTCATCATAAGAACATTAACTAAAAATAATGTAGTATAACAATTCTAATATCAATCATTTTTTAAGCATATTTTGTAAATATCGATGAGCTTACTTGCGAATTCTCATACAGTAAAAATGTTCATAAAGGATTTAATAGAGAATCGCAGATAAACGTGATTATCCAATCAAGTTAATCTAGCGTTGAATCATTAAAAAAGAATAAACCATTATTGATTAAATTTATTAAAACCCAAAAACAAGTAAGTTTACTTTAATTTAATTTTATTCAAACCAATACGCATTCAGATCCTTGCTAAAAAGTATACAGAAGTCTCCGCTACGCTATACTTTTGTTAATTTTCAAACGAGCTTTCCCTTATTCGAATGCTATCGGTTATTTTTTGCCATATAACCATTATGCTGGCACTCCGGTAGTTATAATCATTAACACTAACTTGCTTGGGTTTGGTTCTGCTACTAAATTGTAAATTCCAAATGCTGTTTTGTTGACTGTCATTCATGCCACTTGGTGGCTTAAGGGCAATATTACCGACATTCTCATATCCCTGTTCATAATCACTTATCACTACAACATCACAATTGTGTTTAGGATGCGTTTCAAAGCAGAACCAAATTCCTACATCGGCCAGTAATCTTTGAATAAAAGTAAGGTCACTCTCTTGCCATTGAATGATAAATTCGCGAATTGGGTAAGTATCTTTTAGCTCTAATCAATAGTCAATGCATATTGGTTTTTCTGAGAGCCATTGAATAATGACACGAAATCATTGAGTCCTTGATTTATTGTACTCATATCCATTCCTTATAATTTAGATTACATATCCATTTTTTATAATATAGATTACATTTTAAATACCATAATTTTCCTTATTGTTTTATTAATTTAGTTTACAAAATAATGTGAATATTCTTTTTAAAGATACGCTGTTTTTTTGATCAATTCAATGATATTTTTCGCAGTGAAATAACTAGATAAAATAATCTAACATTTCTATTACAATTATTTAAATGAGTTATAACGAATTTATTTATTCAAAATTTTCTTATATTTTCCAAATAAAATAATAGGTTAAAAGTCATTGTCGTTTGCCAACGACTGTTGATTTTGCAAATTTATTCACTTATATCAACCAATTTACTTGCCATAAAAAAAGTGGTGTTACTTTTCAACCGATTAAATCAAGTTTATTGCAAATCTAATTTGCTGAATGGCTAATTAAGTCTTATAAAGATTAATATAAAACAGATAATTACGTTTAACAATCGGAATATATTGAACATTTTACCAACTCTATTGACACTTAACTGTTAAATATAGCGTCAAAAGAAAACTGAAACGGTATAGACTCCTGAATATTTTTTACAAAATATGCATCAAGTTATATATAAACCGCTCCCGCTTTAACTCACTTAACTACTATATGTAGCGTTCTTGAATCCAGCATTTTATTTATGCTAAAAGGTACAGTTAACCTTAAATAATTTCACAAAAAATAATTTAAATAATGGCATGTTGGTTACTAAACTTGAACCAGTGACCAATCGATTATGAGTTTTTTGGAGATATATTTTAAATCAATAAGTTACAATTGAATCTATAAGTTAAAATGACCTATATAGACATATAAAATCATATAAGAACATTGTCAATCGCCATTTCACCGCCATTTTGTTGATTCTTGTTTTTGGTGATTTAATTA
>NZ_LZGM01000066.1 GCF_001690195.1 Gilliamella sp. wkB108
ATGGTCTGGTAAAAACAAATTAAAAATCACACAAAATTTTGATGGTGGAGTGACTACCTATACTTTTATCTACCAAGGTAATAAAACAAAATTAATAACAGTTTATTCACCTGATTAAATATTTGTAAAATGATGCTAATAAATTATAAAAAGGATGTTATTTTCCCTTTGAAAGTCAAATCAATAAATAATTATGATATGCAATTTGGTGCTAATTACAATGAGTGAAATCTTTTAATTGTCGATTGGATGTCAAATGAAGGAGAAAATTTAAAGAAATTAAGTGAATGGGATTGATTGGTTAGTTAGAGAACTTCCCAACAGATCATCGAGTGAAACCGATCTAGATGAATTAACTTTAATATATGAAGTTTTTGAAGGGTGTGCGCATCTAAATAGCATGGCTTTGTGATATGCAAAAAAAGTAGGTTATGCTAAACTTAAATAAACTCTGAAGCTATTTCACCTAAGTGATAGCAATACTTGTTTTCATAAGGTGAATTAGCCGCGGTATAGTACAGAAATGGCTATGCTTCCCGATTTGGATAAGGTGTTTTTAAGATATGCAATTAGTGGATAATTATCAACGTCGATTTCAATATCTACGTTTGTCGATTACCGAGCAGTGTAATTTTCAGTGTCAGTACTGTTTACCTAACGGTTATCATCCTAATAAAGATCACAAGTTTTTATCGCTGAGCGAAATCAATAATGTGGTAGCAACATTTACCGAGCTTGGCGTGCATAAAATCCGATTAACGGGAGGGGAACCGACGTTACGTCGTGATTTTACCGATATTTTATCGATGATATCCTCTTATCCAAGCGTTAAAGAGCTTGCTCTTACCACAAATGGTTCACGGTTATTAAAAAATATTCATCATTGGCATCAAGCCGGTTTAAATGCGATTAATATTAGTATTGATAGCTTTTCTCCTCATTTGTTCAAATTAATCACTGGTCAAGATAAACTGAAAGAGATCATTGAATGTGTTGAAAAATCGTTAGAAGTAGGGATTAAAAAAGTAAAAATCAACACTGTATTAATGAAGAATATGAATGATAATCTGAAAGATTATTTAGCTTGGATTAAACAGCGACCAGTGGATTTACGTTTTATTGAGCTTATGGAGACAGGGGAGACTAACGAGGTTTTTAATCGTTATCATTTAGCCGGTAATGCCATTGAAAGCCAGTTAATTGCTCAAGGTTGGCAATTACAACCAAAGATGGCTTTATCTGGTCCCGCTAAGGTATATGCGCATAGCGACTATCAAGGTAGAATTGGACTGATTATGCCATATTCAAAGGATTTTTGTAAAAGTTGTAATCGATTGCGAGTCTCCTCATTAGGAAAATTGCATTACTGCTTGTTTGGTGACGCGGCCGTTGATTTACGCGATTTATTGGTAAAGGCAGACCAAAAAGAACAGTTAAAAGCAAGAATTTTTGCTTCCTTAATGAGTAAGCCTGAAAAACACCTCTTGCATGATCATCACGTTGGTATAACGCCTAACTTATCCTATATTGGTGGATAAACGACTATTTTGTTTGGGAACATTGGTAATATCCCAATGTTTAATTGCCCAATCTAAAAGTTGCATTTGGTTAGCATCTTGCCAATTTTCTGGAATGACTTGCCCTAAAAATTGTAGCGCCTGAACGGTTAATGTTTTGAGATTATTCAATTCAATTGGCGTTGCATGGTTTTGTTTAGAGAGTTTATTATCATTGTTATCAAGTACTAATGGTAAATGACAGTAAGTTGGCACAGGTAAGCCCAGCAATTGATAAAGTGAAATCTGTTTCGCTGTCACCGGCAATAAATCTGCACCACGTACAATTTCAGTAATACCTTGCTCATTATCATCAAGTACCACAACCAAATTATAAGCAAATAAGTCATCTTTACGATGAATAATAAAATCCTCTTGAGCATTAGCCGTGTCGACGTTTTGTAAACCACGAATTTTGTCAGTAAATTGGTAAATTGGCTGGTTTTGTTTTAAACGTATAGCCAGTTGTTGTTGCGATGTTTGGTTTAAATGTCGATTACGACAAAAGCCGTCATAAAGACCAGAAGGAAGATGATGAATACGTTGACGAGTACAATCACAGTAATAAGCCTGTTGTTTATCAAGCAAAGATTGTAAAACGGCTCGATAGCGTTTGCTACATGTCGATTGATATAAGATTTCACCATCCCAATACAGATTTAGTGCTTCTAGTGTAGTTAGGATAGCTGTTGCAGCCCCTTTGACTTCACGAGGTGGATCGATATCTTCAATGCGGACTAACCATTTCCCTCGGCAAGATTTAGCTTGTAGATAACTACCAAGTGCCGTCACCAACGAACCGAAATGTAATGGCCCTGATGGTGAAGGGGCAAAACGACCAATATAACACATAGTGTATGGCGTAGAGTTAAAGACAATTAGTTCAAATTAGGATCATATTCCCATTTGCTTTTCACGAAGTTCTGCGAGTGTTTTACAATCAATGCACAAATCAGCCGTTGGTCTTGCTTCTAAACGACGAATACCGATTTCAACACCACAAGATTCACAATAGCCAAAATCGTCAGTTTCGATTTTCTTTAACGTCTTTTCAATTTTCTTGATAAGTTTGCGCTCTCTATCTCTAGCACGAAGTTCTAAGCTAAACTCTTCTTCTTGAGTTGCGCGGTCAGCGGGATCAGGAAAATTTGCAGCTTCATCTTGCATATGAGAAACCGTTTTACCCATTTCACCTTGTAATTGGGCTAACCATGCTTCCAAGATAAGTTTAAAATGTTTCAATTGCTTAGGATTCATATATTCCTCACCTTTAGCCTCTTTATAAGGCTCAAGTCCTGCAATTGAAAGCAGGCTAAGAGAAGACGTATTTATTTTTTGTTCCTTTTTCACAGCAATCCCCTTAAGTACAGATTATTTGCAAGCGCTAAACTATAGCAATAAATTAGCCGTTGGCAAATTTTTTTTATAATTTTTTTGCTGTAAGTAAGATAAATTAATCCAACTCTATGTTATTAATCAATATAATTACTCCTCCCACTTTTTTAACCCATTTTTAGGGCATTTATTCACTAAATCGCTTAACTTTTGCTTATCAGGTAAAGTAAGATCAGGTGCAATATCATAGAGAGGATAGAGAACAAATTCCCTGTGCTGCATATGGTAATGCGGAACGGTAAGTCTGTCAGTGTTAATAATCAAATTATCATAAAGTAAAATATCTAGATCTAAAGTCCTTGCTCCCCAACGGTTATTTTTACGTACACGTCCTTGTGATTTTTCTATCGATTGAAGCTGATCAAGTAATTCCGTCGGCGATAATGTTGTATTGAGTTTTACCACTGCATTAAGGTAATCGTTCTGATCTTGAGGACCAAGCGGTTTACTGCGATAAAAAGGTGAAATATTGGTTACGGTCGTTTGTGGTAACTGGTGTAAGGCGGCAATGGCTCGATTGGCTTGCGCAAAGGGATCTTCAAGATTACTGCCTAAAGCAATATAACAAATTGACATAAATAGACTTTTATTTTAAGTGAAATATAGCAACATATTAGCATATAAACTGGCTATCAAAAATGCGGATAAAATCATTAAGGCTGATTTATTATTTACAATTATGCGTTGTAGTTATTTAGATATAACCAGATGATTGTTAACTTTTTACCTATTTTTGTTTATGTTAATCGCTTAATAATCTAATTTACAAATTTATGGCATAACTATTTTATGTCTACATTGAGATATTTTATGGTAAATCTTGGCCAACAATTAAGTTCGTTGATAAAGCATACACCACTGATTGAAGATCCTATGATTATTAATCTGGCGATAAAGGGTGTGATTGATTATTTTGCTAGTAGTTTACAGGCAAAAAATGAAAATGATATTCGCAAATTATTAGCTTGGATTGATGATGAAGGCGGAACAGCAAGAGCATGGTTAGTTGGTCAAAAAAAGCTAGCTAGTGCCAGACAAGCTGCGCTTTTTAATGGATTTCAAGCACACTGTTTAGATTATGATGATGTGCATTCAGATATACGCGGTCATCCGTCAGCAGTCATTTTATCTGCATTAATTGCAAGTATAAAACTGGATAAACCATTATCAAAGATTGATGGGCGTCGTTTTCTAACCGCTTATATTGTCGGTATTGAAGTCATGGCCTTATTGGGAAAAATCGTCAATCCACAACATTACGAGAAAGGTTGGCATACAACAATTACTTTAGGTGGAATAGCTGCGACAGCGGCTATCTGTTATCTCTATGATGAATCTTTTGGGTATCAAGCATTAACTTTAGCCGCAACCCAAGCCTCAGGATTACGTCTGGTTATGGGAACTCCCATTAAGTTTTTACATGCAGGACTTGCAGCACAAACAGCTATCCAGTCAGTGGAATGGCTAAGAGCAGGGATACAGGCAGATAAGAATTTTTTAGACGATAAACTCGGTTTTTTAGCTGTTTATGGTCAGGGCAATGCTAATGTTGATTTAAGCCATTGGGGAAAACCATGGAAAATAGCCGATCCGGGTCTTTGGTTTAAAACGTATTGTTATTGTTCTGCCGCCGCTTATATTGCTGATGCTGGTCAATTACTTTATCAACACCCACAATTTGCTGTTGAACAAATTGAAAATATAACTATTTATTTTGCGCCACCTAAAAGTGATGCGGCATTGATTTATCATCACCCGTTATTAGCAGAGCAAGGGCGCTTTTCAGCCGAATATATTTTGGCATTAACCCTATTAGGTATCCCACTTAATTTTGAACAATTTAGCCCTATACCCATTTCAAAGGATGTACAAAATTTAATGAGTAGGATACAACGTAGTTATCAAATACAACTCACACCACATTGCGATGCCTACAATAAACGTTATGTTGTGGTTGAAATTGTGTTAAAAACCGGCAAGAAAATTAGCCAGCGTATTGATATTCCGAAAGGTTCACCTAAAAATCCTTATAATCAAGAGCAGATGATATCAAAGTTAATAAGGGCAATAGGCGATCAACAAAAAGCAGAAAATCTATTGAACGATATATACAAACTCTCGTCAGGTATTGATGTTTATCAGTTTGTTACAACACATATTTATACGCTTTAGCAATAAGAAGCAAAATTAGAAAATCTCAGGTTTTAACAATCTGGCTATTTATTGCTTAAATTTCAAAATCAAATTCATCAGTTAGTTGACGTAAAAATCGCTGAGTCAGTTCATGTTGTGGATTATTGATAACGGATTTCGCAATACCTTCTTCAACAATTACGCCATTAGCCATAAAAATAATACGATCGGCAACATATTTGGCAAACTCCATTTCATGCGTGACGATCACCATGGTGATTTTTTCTTTAGCCAGCTGTAACATAACCTGTAATACTTCATGAACCCGTTCGGGATCTAAAGCTGAAGTAGGTTCATCAAACAATAAGACTTTGGGTCTAACTGCTAGCGCTCTGGCAATGGCAACACGTTGTTGTTGTCCTCCTGATAGTGTAACAGGGTATTGTTTGGCGTAGGGCAACATACCAACCCGCTCTAATAAGGATAATCCGCGCTGTTTTGCTTCGGTTTTGTCCATTTTCTGTCCAGCAATCAAAGGGTAAGTAATGTTTTCTAGTGCGGTTTTGTTTTTAAATAAATTATAGTGTTGAAAGACCATTGCTGATTGTCGTCGTAAATTGCTCTCTTCTTTACTACTATAATGTTCGCTGTCAAGTGTAACATTGCCAATGCGAATAATGCCTGTATTGGGTTTTTCTAATAAATTTAAACAACGTAATAACGTTGATTTGCCTGAACCCGAAGGACCTATAATAGCAACGACTTCACCTTGCCCAATATTTAGGTTAATCTCTTTTAATACTTCATTGTGAGCAAATCGTTTAGATAAATGTGATACACAAATCATAACCTTTTCCCTTAACGGTGATACGGTGTACTCAGTTTTCGTTCTAATTGTTTTTGTATCCATGAATAGATCACAACAGTTAACCAATAAACAATACCAACGGCTAAATAGGTTTCAAAATAGCGGAACGAATCGACGGTTAACATCTTTCCTGCTGCTAACAATTCTTGTACACCAACAAAAAAAGCGACTGAAGAGTCTTTAAGTAATGAAATAAACATATTCCCCGTATTGGGTAATGCATTGATCATGGCTTGAGGCAAAATTATTCCGCGGTAAACTTGGAAAGTACTTAATCCTACTGTAAGTCCTGCCTCTTTTTGTCCATGATCAACCGAGGCTAATCCTGCCCGAAAAATTTCGGCTAAATAAGCGGAGTATTTCAAACTAAAGCAGATAATAGCGGCACTTGTTGCATTTAAAAGTTTTAACACTGGGAATAACTGAGGTGATCCATAATAAATAATAAAAAGTAACACTACCGAAGGTATTCCGCGAAATAAGGAGATAAATAGCGCAAAAACAGGATCTAAAATAATAATTTTCTGATTGCGTAACAACGCTATTGCCAGTCCAAATATAATTGCAAAAAAAATAGATACAATGGCAATAAAAAGTGTTACCGGCAAATAGGGCAATATCTGAGGAAAAACGTTCAGAAAATAGTTTATATTAAAATTCATGAGGTAATATCTTCACCGAAATATTTAATTGAAATGTTTTTTAATGTGCCATTAGCGCGTAATTTTTCGATTGCTTGATTAAATTTTTCGCGCAACGCTTGACCTTTTTCGTCTTTACTAAATGGGAAGGCAACTTGCTCAATCGTTATCGGTTCACCGACTAATTTAAAAGGGAGGTTTTTGCGTTTGATTTCAGCCAGTAAGATAGGTTTCGAATTTATATAACCATCAACGCGTTTGTATTCGGTATCATACATTGCACCATCACGTGTTTCGTAGGTTTTTATTGTCACTTCGCCATTAGGAAATGCCTTTTTAAGGTTATTGATGTGATTTGAACCAAGTACACCAGCAATAGTTTTACCCTTAAAATCCGCTAGCTTATTGATATCTTGATTCTCATCATGCGTTACAATCTGACTACCATAAAAGCTATATGTGGAAGAAAAATCATATTTCTCCTGACGTGCCGGTGTAATAGCTACCGCATTGGCAACCGTATCTAAGCGGTTAGCATCAAATTGTCCCATTAAGCCACCAAATTCAGCAGTCACCCACTCAACCTTATAATCTAACTCTTTGGCAATGGCTTCGGTTACTTCAACATCAAAACCAACTAAACGATCATTTTGTTTATAACCATTAGGATAACTTTGCCCAGTAGAACCCACTTTAATGACATTTTGTTCTGTGGTTTGGTTATTAGCTTTATTATCACAGCCAACTAATGTTAAGCTGGTTACTAACAGCGCTGAAAGTAATATTTTTATTTTATTCATTATCTGGTACTCCTTTTTTTCCATTCGGTATAACTTTTATGATTAAGGATTTTTTCGAAATAGATCGTGGTATGATCATCAGTTAAATCGGCTTGTCCTATTGGTTTGAAGCCTTTTTTTATATAAGCGTTTGCTAGCCAAGGATGATTAGCTGCGGTGCCAAGTGTCACCGCTGGTAGTTTCAATTGCATTATTAAGATTTGCTGTTCAACCCAATTCCATAATTGATTACCATATCCTTGCCCTTTGTATTTGGTAGAGGTTGCAAACCACCCCAAATGAGGCAATCCATAAGGTCCGGGATTATTCCCCCATGGGAATCGAATACTTAAAGTGGAAACCAGTTCATTTTTTTTGGTAAATACATAAACAGCATTAGCGTCAATGTGTTGATTAATTTGTTCACGATCAACGGTTGCTGCTGCAAAATGGATCCCCAATTGGGTGGTGGCTTGGTAGGCATCATGTAATAGCACTTGGTAGGCCGGGATATCGTGTTGGCTAATTAAGCGAAAACTCATGCTAACACTCCACTTTTATTTGCGTAATTAATGACTTGTTCTACTTTTTCAGGTGCGGAGCCTAGATAGTTAATAGGATCGAGCCAATTATCAAGTTCAGATTCAGTAAATGTTTGATTGAGTTGTGGATCGTTTAATAATACTTGTTTAAATGGTTTGTTAAGCTCAAAAGCTTTCATGGCGCTTTTATACACAAGCTGATGTGCTGTCTGTTTGCCTAAACGTTTTCCTATTTCAAACATCACTTTTTCGGACAACAATAAACCATTTTGTAACGATAAATTGTTAAGCATTTGCTCGGCATTGACTTTTAAGCCTTTTAGTACCGCTAATGCAGTTTGTAACTGTGCAGAGATATAAAGATTAATTTCAGGCAGTGCTATCCACTCTGCACGCCAACTCATGGCGTCGCGTTCATGTTCAACTTTCATTGACTCATGGATTAATGCGACGCTTTTTAATAATGGTGCGGTTAAACTTGCCAGTCCTTCTAAGGCTGCAGGGTTACGTTTATGAGGCATGGTTGTTGAACCGATTTTCCCTTCAGAAAAAGGCTCTTCTACCTCATTGATTTCACTGCGCATTAAGTTATAAAACTCATTGCCAATTTTACCAAGTGTGCCACTGATCAAAGCGATAACCGATGCATATTCGGAAAACCGATCGCGCGCCGCTTGCCAACCAATATTGGGGGTATTTAGTCCAAGCAAGGTTAATGCCCGTTGTTCAACTTTAGGCCCTAATTGCCCCATTGATGCATAAGTACAAATTGCACCGCTAATGTTACCCACCAACACGCGTTGTTTTATTTCTGATAGGCGTTGTAAATGGCGAATGAATTCATCTAACCAAACAGCCAGTTTGAAACCAAATGTTGTTGGCAGCGCTTGCATACCATGTGTGCGTCCTACCATAGGTAAATATTGATACTGTTTAGCTAAGCGTTGCAATTCAAGAGCAACTAATTTGCTGTCACGCTCAATAATGGCAAAGGACTCTTTTAATTGTAAGACTGTTGCGGTATCAACAATATCTTGGGTTGTTGCGCCGTAGTGGATAAATTGACCGGCATCACCGACTTGTTTTTGAAGTGCATTGATAGTAGACATCAAAGAGTGTTTGGCTTTAGCCGCCTCATCGGCAATTTGTTCAATGGATAATTTGGATGCATCGGCGTTTTTGACTATTGAATTTGCAATCTCTAAAGGAATGACACCATACTCACCTTCTGCTTTTGCCAAAGCAACTTCGACATCGACTTGCTTTTCAAGGCGATGTTGTTCTGACCAAATAGATCGCATTTCGCTTGTACTAAAATTATTACCTAAAATTAAAAAATCAATAATGTGTGAAACCACCGAAGCTATCCTCAATAATTGTTCTATCTCCTGAGCATAAATTATTAATAATATTTATGTTATCGTCTAATAATCAATTTCCATATTGATATAACTAAAAGGAATAATTAAAAATAATATGAAGATCCTATTAAATGGTCTGAATATAACGTTACAGTCAACGTGCTGTATTTTATGACCAACATTTAGGGATTTAGGATAAGGAGATCAGCACAAGAAATGCAGTTTTTTAATCTTGTGATTAAGTAAAAACGCTTCCCAGAATCAACGCCCTGAGTTGAATACCAATGAGCAATTATCGACAATGATATTATTATGCTTAGGATTAGATAAAGAAATTGGCCGGTAGAATATAAGCTGTTTGACGGGTTCTAAAGGGGGGGAGCGCTATAATATCAATGACTTGATGAAACGAATACCGTTCACCAAGCCCAATATCCTATTAGTTATAATACTTCAACAATGGATTCACAAAGTCGAGACATATTATCCAGTGTCATACCTGCCACATTGATGCGCCCTGAGTTGATAATATAGATACCGTAATCATTGCGTAATTTAATGACTTGTTCTTCACTAAGACCACTAAATGAGAACATACCATTTTGTTTGGCAATAAAACTGAAATCTTGATTTGCACCTTTATCTTGTAGCGTTTTGACAAATAGTTGTCGCATACGATGAATACGTTGACGCATACTGGTTAATTCATCAATCCACTCTTCTTTTAATTCAGCACTATTTAATATGTAAGAAACAGTTTTTGCGCCATGCGCTGGTGGATTGGAGTAATTTGCTCGAATTATTGTCTTAACCTGACTAAAGGCGCGATCGGCAATATCAGGACTTGCAGCGATTAAGGTAAATGCACCTACACGTTCATTATAAAGCCCAAAGTTTTTGGAATAAGAGCTAGCAATCAGTAATTCGGGTTGTGATTGTGCAAATAATCTCAAACCGTAAACATCTTCATCTAAACCTTGACCAAATCCTTGATAGGCCAAATCAAAAAGTGGTAACCAACCGTTTTTTAAAGCCAAATCAGATATTGCTTGCCATTGCTCTGGTGTTGGGTCGATTCCAGTAGGATTATGGCAACAACCATGAAATAGTACTGCTTCACCGGCAGCAACGACACTAAGATCATTCATCATCGCATCAAAATCAAGATCGCGACTCTGTGGGTTGTAGTAATGATATTCACGCACTTCAAGTCCGGCAGTTTGAAATACACTACGGTGGTTTGGCCATGAAGGATTACTGATCCAAACGCGTTTGACTTTGGTTCTACGGGATAAAAAGTCAGCCATGATACGTAATGCGCCTGTTCCTCCAGGCGCTTGGGCTGTTCTGGCTCGTTCATTTTCACTTCCAAATAGCAGAATTTGAGTTGCAACATTAAATGCATTTACACCATCAATGGGTAAATAACTCTTAGTTTTCTCTTCATCAAGTAAAACATGTTCTGCTTTTTTTACACTCGCTAAAATAGGTGTTTGGGTCGTTTCATCTTTATAAACGCCAACGCTTAGATTAATTTTATTGATGCGTTCATCTTTATTATAAAGATCCGCTAGCCCTAAAATGGGATCAGCTGGAGCTGCAGTTAAATTTTCAAACATAAATCACCTATTTCGTCTAATTACTTTAAAAGCATTATATACTCATTATTTTGCAAGATACAATCTAGATAATTGCGTTATAAAAAAGGAAAATAACAACTTGTTTATTTGTGATTTTTCTAGCAAATAGCGGTAAGTTTATCTAGAAATGACGCTAAATTATTGCTTAATATGGTTAACTCTCCTGTAATTAAATTCTCTTTTACTACTTCGCCCGTTAAATTATTTAATGCAATTATTTCACTTCCTTCATCCGTTGAAGCAATAAAAATAGTCGGTACTCGCTTTAGTTTTTTTTGTTGGGATAAGTGGGCAATCATATTTTGTTCTAAAGTTGAAAAATCTTCATCATTCCAAGCTTGAATAAGCAATAAGTTTCTATCTTCAAATTTTGCCGTCATATTGCCTGCATATTGAGTGCCATAAAAAACATGGGCGCTAGGATGTAACGTAATGCCTACGACTTCTTCAATGATCATCAAGTTTCTTGGTGGCTCAAGTAAAAAAGCCTGCCAAAATACGGTTAATTGCTTAGTTTTTAAAATACATGGTGAAGGTATGGCATGCAAATCTTCACTTTGTGGTGCATCTTCAAATTGATTACACCAACGCGTGGTAAATCCAATTAGTGCAATTTTATCGGGTGAGTTCATAAACAAATTTAATCTCTTATTTTGTAGTACAAATAGCTTTATCTAAAAATATTATACTGATTAACATTAAATATGCATAATTCAACTCGTTGCTTATTTGCAGCTTGCTTAGGTAAATTATTTAGCATAATTTTGACAAGAAGTTTCAGGTTACACTAACGTTTTAGTATAATATCGCAAAAAGTTTAAAACACTACTTCATTAATATACTTAAGAATATTTAAAACTTAGTAAAATAATTACCTAACTGTTTATAAAATAGCAAGTTTAATTTTCTTGCTATCCTTTGCTGAAACGTGAATAATAAGAGGGGATAATTTATTTTTGTAATGCAGCAATGGCGTTAGACATTACAATTTTATCCAACCATAGCGTAAGTAGAATCATTATAATTAGATAATATGTTTATTTTAAACAATTACATGAAGATTTAGTTTGTTTGCCAAAAATCGATATAAGGCGGTAGTTTGCAAATTAACCATACAGATAGTATCAACTGATTATATGTTAAGGGGTAACTCGGAAAGTAAGTAACATTTTCGATTTTAAGGTTATGCCTTGACTGTCTGATTGATATTATTTAAGCGATACCGGGTTCACATAAAATAATAAAAAAAATAACATAAATAAAATAATGAATACCGAGTAGAAATATAACGTTTAGTATAAATTGTTATCATTGTTAAAATAGGCACCCTATCAATATTAGGATTCTACATACAATTAATTATAACTAATTAAGAGTGTAGAATAATGAAAAGAATGCTAATCAACGCAACCCAGCAAGAAGAGCTGCGAGTTGCTCTTGTTGATGGTCAACGCTTATATGATTTAGATATAGAAAGCCTTGGTCATGAGCAAAAAAAGGCCAATATCTATAAAGGCAAAATCACAAAAATCAACCCAAGTTTAGAAGCTGCTTTTGTCTCTTATGGTGGTGAAAGAGATGGTTTCTTGCCATTAAAAGAGATTGCCGAAAGTTACTTCCCTGCAAATATCACTGGTCGTCGTAGTATTAAACATCTACAAGAAGGTCAGGAAGTATTAATTCAGATCGAAAAAGAGATTCGGGGCAAAAAAGGGGCGGCATTAACTACTTATATTAGTTTAGCGGGTAGTTATTTAGTGTTAATGCCAAATGATCCAAGAGCAGGGGGCGTATCTCGTCGTATTGAGGGTGAAGAGCGAGCTGATTTAAAACGAATTATTGACGCAATTGAAAAACCAAAAGGTATGGGCGTCATTGCCAGAACAGCCGGCGTTGGTAAAACACAAGAAGAGCTACAACAAGATTTAGATGCATTAGTAACCTATTGGACGGCTATTCAAAATGAGTCGAAAAATCATCCGGCTCCAAGTTTGATTCATAAAGAAAGTGATATTATTACTCGAGCATTTCGTGATTATTTACGTGATGATGTGGGTGATATTTTAATTGATAATCCGAAGGTATTAGAAATTGCCAAAAAACGATTGGCAGATTTAGGTCGTGCGGAATATGCTAATCGCCTTAAACTGTATGAAGGTGATGTACCACTATTTAATCATTTTCAAATCGAAGGTCAAATAGAGTCAGCATTTCAGCGTGAAGTTCGTTTACCTTCAGGCGGCTCAATTGTTATTGATACTACCGAAGCGTTAACGGCAATTGATATCAACTCAGCAAAATCAATCCGCGGAAGTGATATTGAAGAAACAGCGTTTAATACCAATCTTGAAGCAGCCGAAGAAATCGCTCGCCAGTTACGTTTACGTGATTTAGGTGGATTGATTGTTATTGACTTCATTGATATGACCCCAATTCGTAATCAGCGTGAAGTTGAAAATCGTCTTAAAGAAGCGATGAAAACGGATCGGGCGCGTATTCAAACTACACGTATTTCGCGTTTTGGACTACTCGAAATGTCGCGTCAACGTTTAAGTCCTTCATTACGAGAAGCGACGCATCATATCTGTCCTCGTTGTCAAGGAACCGGTACGATAAGAGACAATAATTCACTCTCTCTTTCTATTCTTCGATTAATTCAAGAAGAAGCAATGAAAGATAATACAGTGCAAATTGATGTAATTGTCCCTGTACCTATTGCCAGTTACTTGCTTAACGAAAAGCGTCGCGCGATCACCAATATAGAACGCATGCATCCGGATGTTAAAATTGTGATTGCAAGCGATGAAGAAATGGAAACGCCATTGTATAAAGTCATTCGTAAGCGAACGGGTGAAGAGACTGATGTACTGAGCTATAATCTTCCTAAATTGATTCGTGAACTTGAAGAAGAGGAAGAAGATCAAGTTGTAGAAGCGGTGGTTGAACAAGCCGTCCTTTCTGGGCCTAAAGTTGAAGTAAGCACAGCACCAAAAGCCGGTGTAGAGCCGAAAGCAGATAAATCAGCAGGTCTATTTGGTGGCTTATTCACTAAGTTACGTAAACTATTTGTAGCTGAAAAAGAGGAGCCTCAACCGGAAGTTAAAGCAGAGCCAGTAAAACGACGCGATAATCAGCGTTCACATAATCGACGCCAGCGTAATAATAGAAATAATAGTGCTGCTACAACCAATACGACTAACACAGTCGCGGTTATCGCGGATGAAACCAAAGAGCCTGTTAAAACTAATACTCGACGTACTAAACAAAATGGTAATGCTAGTGTACCTAATGCCAACGCTAAAGTTGTTAATGAAGTAGTCCAACCGAAACAACGAGAAGTAAAAGCAAGACGCCAGCAACGTGCATTAACTAAAAGTGTACGAGTAAGATCACCAGAACTTGTTAGTGAATCGATTATGCCAGATGAACAAGATCGTGTAATTATTCCTTCTCTTTTATTGCCAATTATTGTCAATGAAGCAAATGATGTGGGATATTCTGCTGGATTAGAGTCACAACCAAAACGTCAGCGCCGTACCTCCAGACATTTACGAATGAACGGTCAACGTAATAAACGACGTACCAAAAATAACTATCTCAAACAATCAGCTGTACCATTACCGTTTGCTGCCGCTTCACTCGAATTGGCATTAGGGCGTGTTACAATAGATTACTCTTTGATTAATAATGACGATTCAACTACGATTGTTCCAATAATTCCTTCACTGTTATTACCGATTATCATTAAAAATGAGGAAGTTAAAACAGAAGTAATTGTTGAGCAACCACAAACTCAGGTGATTACTAAAGCCACATCTCAAGAGGATAATGAGCATAAGAGTGAACCTCAATTGCAGATAAATAGTTCTGATCAATATGTAGGTTATTCATCTTCTGAGATGACTAAAGCACCGGCTCCAGATTATGTGGCATCCGACGTAACAATCAAGTTACGGGAAGAATCTGAGCATGGTGAAGGTAAAAGTAATGTAGTTGGTATAAACGCTTCGGAGCATGCTTATGCCGAAGCAAGTAAACCGGTAATACCTTCAGAGTAAATAAAACCGATATTGAATCGAGTGGGGTGACTTATGTCACCCCCGTTTAAATTTGGGTCAATGATAACGATAAAGATGAACAATGATTATCTATATTTTAAAGAAAATAGTGACATTTTTATTTATTGTCTGTGTACTGGCTCAGATAAGTTTTTGTCTTGTCTATTTTGTTCCTCAGTCACTATTTTATAATTTAAGTTTTATTGATGCCTATAGTGCTTTTTTTGAGCAGTTATTGCATGGGCAATTTATACTGTCATCTGGTGAAAGTGTTCCTTTTTTTCATATATTATCAGCAACATTTGAACTTTGTATCTTAGCTTTGATTGTTACATTACTTATTGGCATGCCATTGGGTATTTTTTTAGGACTGAGTAATATAAGCTGGTTGAATAACGCTATTAGATTAGGCTGTTTGCTTCTTTACTCATGCCCATTAGTATTAATTGTTATTGTGACTATGTATTTGTCTTCATCTACATGGTCATTATTTATTAACTTTAATATTGCACCACAAATGACAAATACTTCACTGCTAGATATTATTTTTTCCTCACAAGAAGATAAAGTGACATTACTACTAGAACAGTTGCAATATTTACTTTTACCGATTGCTATTTTATCTATTCAACCGAGTATTGTGACGATTCAACTTGTCAGCCAAAATGTAAAAAATACCGCACAACAAAATTTCATTAAAATGGCGATTATTCGTGAAACTTCACCATTTAAAATCTTACGTAAACACTTACTGCCTAACTCCATTCCGGCAACTATTCCGCAGTTAACCTATAATACCACCACACTTTTATTTACAACGATGGTTATTGAGATCTTATTTAATCGGGTTGGGCTAGGGCAATGGATCATGATGGCTTATCATCAACATAATTATTCTATTATTGCCATTGCGATTTTTGCATGTGGTTCAGTCATTAGCTTATTAACACTGCTAGGTGAAATTTGTGCGGTTTTGATTTATCCAATGAGGCATAAAGAAAAATATGTTTAGTCAAACTAAATTATTTAATTATGTGGCGCTATGTGTTAATAAATTACATAGCAATCTCTATTGCCTGGTCGGGTTTTATGGCATATTAGCAATCTTATTTGTCTCTCTATCAACTCGGTGGTTTTTCCATGCCCATATAGATCCTATCTACGTGACTTCATTACCACCAGCATGGGTTGCAAGTGGTGATATCAATCATATATTAGGAACAAATGCGCAAGGACAAGACATATTTGATTATCTTTTGATCGGCTATCGTTCTACAATAGCCATGACGATGAAAGCGGTGTTTTATGTGGTTGTGATCGGTAGTATTTTGAATTACTTGTTATTTTTTATTCCGATTTTACGTAATTTTGTATTGCTGATTTTCCGCTTCTGTACTGTGATCCCGCCTTTGTTAGGGGTTATTGTAACTAGCTTATTAATTGAAGATAATATCACCAATATGTTGGTGGTTATAGGTTTGTCTTATATGCCGCGTTTTATTTTTAATATTCATCAACAGGTGATTAAAGAGTGGAATAAAACCTATATTACAGCGTATCGATTAGATGGTTTATCTTCATTTTCAATTTTAAATCACTACATTGTACCTAATATTTTACCTGTTTTTTTAACCGAGATTGTCTCATTATTTGGCTCTGCTATTTTAGCTTTAACCACCTTAACATTTTTAGGTTTTGCTAATGATAATTCTCGCCCGGATTTAGGTATGATGATGTTTCAGATGAAAGATATTATTGATACCAATTGTTGGGCATTTTTATCACCCGGTATTGCTATCGCGCTTACTATAACATTAGTGTATTTATTTATCTTTGGATTATATGGCCGTCAGGCAGGAAATTAATTATGGCATTGTTAGATATCCGTAATTTAACTATAGAGTTTATCACTCCTGATGGGCTTTTACGCGCTATTGATCGAGTAAACTTAAAACTGTCAGACGGTGAAATTCGTGGTCTAGTGGGTGAGTCAGGCTCCGGAAAAAGCCTGATAGCAAAAGCAATTTTAGGCGTCACTAATAATAATTGGAAAATTTCAGCGGATCGTTTTCATTTTAATAATATTGATTTATTGAGCCTAACCCCCAAGCAACGACGCAAAGTCATTAGTGCTAATATTTCAATGATATTTCAAGAGCCGCAATCTTGTTTAGATCCTTCCATGAAAATAGGTCAACAGTTAATTGGTGCAATCCCAAGAAGAACTTTTAAGGGGCATTGGTGGCAAAGGCTTTTTTGGCGGAAGAATCGTGCTATTGAGTTACTACATCGGGTTGGTATTAAAGATCATAAAGAAATCTTAAAATCTTATCCTTTTGAATTAACAGAAGGCGAGTGCCAAAAAGTGATGATTGCTATTGCTCTTGCTAATCAACCCAAACTGCTTATAGCTGATGAGCCAACTAATGCCATGGAGGCCACAACTGAGGCACAAATCTTTAGATTACTCGCTAGCATGAATCAAAATATGGGTACAACTATTTTATTAATAAGTCATGATTTACAAATGGTAACTCGGTGGACAGATAAGATTAATGTACTTTATTGTGGACAAACAGTGGAAATCGCTGATAGTAAGGATTTAATCAAATCGCCTTATCATCCTTATACCCAAGCATTGATTTATGCGATCCCTGATTTTGGTAAAGCAATGCCTCATAAAAGTCCTTTAAATACTTTACCCGGAGTGATCCCGTCATTGGAACATCTTCCAATAGGGTGTAGATTGGGACCTCGCTGTCCTTATGCGCAAAAAAAATGTATTCAAACCCCTGAATTGATAGCGATAAAAGATCACTCGGTGGCATGTCATTTTCCATTGAATACGGATGAGTAGGTATAGAGCAAAATAGGAATAATCATGAATCCCATTTTAAAAGTGCGTAATTTATCTAAACAATTTGTTATTCCCAAAGGGCTATTTGGACATTTGCGCATCGATGCGGTCAAACCGCTTTCGTTTTCACTCAATGAAGGTAAGACATTAGCGATTATCGGGCAGAATGGTTCGGGTAAGTCAACGTTGGCTAAAATGTTAGTGGGGATGATAAAACCTACAGGCGGTAACATTTGGATTGATGATCTTAAAGTTAAATATGGCGATTATGATAGTCGTTATCAGCTTATTCGTATGATTTTTCAACATGTTGAAAGCTCTTTTGATCCAAGACTTCGTATCGGGCAATTACTTGAAATTCCATTAAAACGTAACGCTAATTATAATGCCAATGAACGTGAAAAACTGATTTATGCTGTATTAAAACAAGTCGGGTTGTTACCGGAGCATGCTTCGTACTATCCTTCGGTTATGGCAGCTGGGCAAAAGCAACGTGTGGCATTAGCCAGAGCATTAATTTTAAAACCTAAGGTGATCATTCTTGATGAAGCCTTAGCAGCTTTAGATATTTCGATGCGATCGCAAATTGTGAATTTAATGTTGACGTTACAAGAGGAGCAAAAAATATCCTATGTTTATGTGACTCAAGATATTGGGATGATGAAACATATTAGTGATCAAATTCTGGTGATGCATAATGGTGATTTAGTTGAATATGGTAATACTGCTGAAGTTCTCGCTTCGCCATTAAGTGAAATTACCCAAAAACTGGTACATAGCTATTTTGGCGAGGCTTTAACAGCCGATACTTGGCGTACTGATACACGAGCATTTTAATCTTATGTGATTTTAGCTTGCTGTGTTGTAGTTGTTGATACTGTTTAATGAGTCCTATTTTAATCGTTTTTTGTTTAATAAAAAATCTCGACAAATAATCTAAAACACTCTATATTTAGCTATACAGATTTCTAGACGTCTATTTTTGTCGGCATGTTCAAAAATAGATGAATGTTTTTGTGGAGCTTTTTTTATGCCTATTTGTATTCCTGATTCATTACCTGCAGTTGATGTACTTCGTAATGAAAATGTATTTGTAATGACATCGTCTCGTGCTAATACCCAAGAAATTCGTCCTCTTAAACTCCTTTTTCTAAATCTAATGCCTAAAAAAATTGAGACTGAAAATCAATTTTTACGTTTATTATCTAACTCCTCTTTACAGATTAATATTCAATTATTGCGTATTGATCAGCGTGAATCAAAAAATACACCAATTGAACATTTAAATAGCTTTTATTGTGATTTTGATAATATTCGTGAACAAAATTTCGATGGGTTAATTATTACCGGGGCGCCTCTCGGTAAAGTGGCTTTTTCTGATGTTGTTTATTGGCCAAAACTGGTTGAAATTATTAATTGGGCAAAAGAACATGTCACTTCAACTATGTTTGTTTGTTGGGCTGCACAAGCGGCATTAAATGTTTTATATGATCTTCCTAAATTTACGCGGACTCATAAATTATCAGGTGTTTATCAGCATAATACCGTTAGACCTAATGCGATTTTAACGCGTGGCTTTGATGATACCTTTTTAGCGCCTCATTCCCGTAATGCTGATTTTCCTTTGGATAAAATCAGGGCTTACACTGATTTAAATATTCTAGCTGAATCTGATATTACCGGAGCCTATTTAATGGCTACCGCCGATAAACGTATGGCTTTTGTTACAGGTCATCCTGAATATGACTCTTTTACATTAGCCAATGAATACCACCGTGATTTAAAAGCGGGTATTAATCCAGAAATTCCGGAAAATTATTTTCCTGATAATAATCCTGATTTAACACCGAAAGCGACTTGGCGAAGTCATGCTTATCTGTTATTTAGTAATTGGCTTAACTATTACGTTTATCAATTAACACCATTTGATTTAAATACCCGTAATATGACAATAGATGATTAAATGATTGGATAAATGACTAACTCTCTAAATTGCGCGGGAGTAGCAAATTTATCCTTTACGTTGAAATTATGTTAACCGTTGCAAGCCTACTAAAATAAGTAGGTTAAAATGCATTGAGTAGGCTTTTAGCATCATCACTGGTTACTTGTGATAGTTGGGGAGTAGGAATTTGTTCAATCAGTTCGCCTTGATATAAAAAAGCGATATGTTAAATATGACAATAGATGATTAGATAATGACTAACTCTCCAAATTGCGCGGGAGTAGCAAATTTATCCTTTACGTTGAAATGATGTTAACCGTTGCAAGCCTACCAAAATAAGTAGGTTAAAATGCATTGAGTAGGCTTTTAGCATAATCACTGGTTACTTGTGATAGTTGGGTAGTAGGAATTTGTTCAATCAGCTCTCCTTGATATAAAAAAGCGATATGCTGACTAAGGTAAGTTACAGCTTGTAGATCATGCGAGATAAATAAATAACTCAGTCCAAACTCTTGTTGTAGAGATTTAAGTAGATCTAAGATCTTTAGTTGATTAACAACATCAAGGGAGCTGGTAGGTTCATCAAGCACAATTAATGATGGATAGCAGCTAAGCGCTCTGGCAATACAGAGTCGTTGTAATTGCCCGCCAGATAATTCTTGTGGATAACGTTTTTTTAAGTGACAAGGTAAACCAACTTTATCTAATAAATCATCAATTAATTGTGTCGGGTTTTTGATGGTTATTTTTTGGATATGTAAAGGTTCAAGTAAAATTTGGCTAACATTCATCGCCGGATTGACAGACGATAAGTAGTCCTGAAAAACAGCACTGATTTGTAAGGATGAACTATCATCAATATTAAAATGAATATTGCCACTATCTGGCTTTTCTAGCCCAAGGATCAAACGAGATAAAGTACTTTTACCACTGCCACTTTCACCAACAATCCCCAAAGATTCCCCTTTTTTTATGACAAAAGAAATATCGCGCAAAACTTGTTGATATTGTGTCTTAAATCCGAACTTGCTTTTAGCATAGCGTTTACTAATTTTATTAACTATTAACATGCTGGTTCTCTTTGTGCTTTGTCAGATTGTCGATGTTTTAAGAAAAACGTATCTAATTTATTTCGCGCATTCAACAAATTTTGTGTATAGGTATGTTGTGGATGACTTAATATCTGTTTAGTTGCACCCGTTTCAACGATTTTCCCTTGTTTAAGTACAATTAAGTGATCCGATAACTCATTTGCTTCAGCAAAATCATGGGTGATTAGTAGTAGTGCTGTTTGATGATCGTTTAATAGTTGTTTAAAAAAAGCTAATACCTCTTTTTTAGTTAACCAGTCAATACTAGAAGTTGGTTCATCGGCAATAATGATATCTGGTTTAAGGATAAATGCTAACGCGATGGTGATGCGTTGTAACATGCCTCCGGAGATCTCATGAGGATATTTTTTGGCTAAATGTGAATAGTCGGGTAAAGCGACTTTTTCCAGAACATGATTAATTTGTGCTAACAACTGTGATTTAGATAGGATTAGATGTTGTTTCAGTGTCTCTTCGATTTGTGTACCGATAGATAATAATGGATTAAAAGCATTAAGGCTGTTTTGTGGGATCATTGCAATTTTACGACCACGAATTTGACTCCAGCGCGCATCATTTTTTGGCAAAGTTAATAGATTCTGATGCTGAAAAATAACTTCGCCACTGAGGTTAAATTCCTGTGGGCATAATCCTATTATCGCTTTTGACATAATGGTTTTACCACTGCCACTTTCACCAATCACCGCAAGACACTGGTTGCGATTAAGTGTAAAAGAGAGATTGTGTAAAAGTTGATGTTGGTGATTTGTTGTTTTATTGCAAAGTGTCACCGTCAAATTAATCACATTAAGTAGTGGATCTGTAATGTTATTTTTCATGATTTATCCTCTACTTGATTTTCATCTGAAATAGCGATTAAGTGACGAGTAGATGATTTTTGGTTTATTTTCTCTTGCATGATATCGCCCAGATAATTAAAGATAATTACGGTTAAAGTGATAGCAAGACCAGCCGGTAACATTAAATAAGGTCGATTAATTAGATAGTCTTTGGCTTCACTCAGCATCGTTCCCCATTCAGGTGTGGGAGCTTGAATGCCAAGACCCAAAAAAGATAACGCTGAGATCATTAATATTACTCCCCCAATATTGATAGTGGCTAAAGCCAATATTTCACCACCAATTGAAGGTAATAGGTGCTTACTCATAATATAAAAAAAAGAAGCGTGATGAATCTTGGCAAAGTAGATGTAATTTTGATGTTTATAGCGAAGTACTGCACTTCGAATAATCCGAGCATACCAAGCCCATTTTATTGCGACAATAGTTATGATGATATTAAATAAACTCGGGCTAATAATACCAATAATGGCAATGATCATCACATCGCTAGGAAATGATAAGACAATATCGCATATTCGCATTAATAGTGAGTCTATTTTGCCACCAAAATAACCCGAAATGATACCAATGATGCTTCCAAATAGTATTGTTGCCAACATAGCCAATAAAGAGGTAAGTACCGTTGCTCGAATTCCATAAATAAGTCGGGATAATATACAGCGACCTAATTGATCGGTACCTAACCAGTATTGAAAACTCGGTGGCTTAAATTTGTTAACCAATGACACTAATAATGGATCATGGGGGGCAATTAAAGGGGCGAAAATGCTCATTAATAGAATAACTATTATCATAAATAGACAAATATTACCCATTACACCGAATTGAAAGATTCGTTTTCGCATCCTATTATCCATTGTTATAACATAGTTTGGGATTGATATAAATTTGAACCATATCTATGAGTAAATTAAATATCAGGTAGAGTAAAGAGATTAACAAGATATAGGCTTGTAGCACTGGATAATCGTGTTCATAAATTGCGGTTACACAAGCTCTTCCCATTCCCGGCCAAGCAAAAATATTTTCGATAATAACGGTCCCAGCAATTAGCCGAGGAATACTCATACCAAAAACGACTAACGATGACTGGATAGCGTTAATCATAATATGTTTATTCATAATAAGGCTATTTTTTAACCCTCGCGCTTTGGCATACAGTACATAATATTGTGGTAGTTGTTCAAGAATTGTATTACGGATTAATTTTACATACAGTCCAATGTAAGCAAGAGAAAGGGTAATTGTCGGTAATATTACCGATGAAGTTGAATCCATTTTACCCATAGGTAACCAATTGAGTTTAACGCTAATTAACCATATCAGTAGTAATCCAATCCAATAATCAGGCATACCAACAAATGAAAAAGTGATAAAACGCCCAATTTTATCAATGAGTTTATTTGCATTTCTGGCAAGTAAAATACCGATTGGTATAGATAAACAGATAGTAATGAGTACAACACAGCTAACCAGATAGAGAGTGGGTAACATTGCACGCGTTAAAATCGTTGATACCGACTCTTTAGTAATATAAGAATTGCCAAAATCCAAATATAGAGCTGATTTTAACCAGCATAGATAACGATAAAAAAAGGGTTGATTAAGCCCAAATTCCTGATTAACTTGTTCAATAGCCAGAGGCGTTACTTGGATATTATTAACGCGCAATATGACTTCTGCAGGATCGGAAGGGGCAAGACTAATTAAACAAAATGTTATAAATGAGATGATCAAAAGAATAAAAGGAATAAATAATAACCTTTTGATCAAGTGAGATAACACAATATATTTCCTTTTTTTATCACTATATTTGCGACCAATGATGATGTTAAATAACCCAATAGATCACTAAAATGAAACTATCAGCACTCATTTTTAAATAAGATGAGTGTCATCTGTTATTGTCTTTTTTGCTATCGATTAATAATAAATAACTAAATAACTATTTTATTAAGTCTATACCAAGTTAAAAGTACATTTTTTCAAATGGTATTTCATATTGTGAAGGATTAAATTCCACACCATTTAATTGTTTATTATACACGACTTTAATTCTTGAGTAGCTTAAAGGTATATAAACTGCTTCGTTTGCCAGCGTGGTTAATACTTGTTTATATAATTGTTGGCGTAAATTATCATCTGGTGTAATGAGTAAAGTTGAAATCCATTGATCTAGCTGTTTTTTTTCTGGTAATCCAAGTTGGGCATGATAATCAGCATGAGCAGGTACTCTAAATGATGAGACATAAGATTGAGGGTCATAAGGTGTTCCCCAAGAGACAATATATTGCATATCAAAATCACCTGCGCGTTGCCGATCTAAGTAGATCTGTTTTTCTTCACCTTGTAATACAAGATCAACACCAATAGCTTTTAAATCGGCTTGTATTGCTTGTGACAAGGTTTTATCAATCGCATTTTTATTAATAAAATTAAGGGTGATTTGTAGTTTTTGTCCGTTTTTTTGTCGATATTCAGAGCCTGAAACTTTTTGCCAACCACTCTTTTCAAGAATTTGTTTGGCTAGGTTTATATTATAATCATAGGTCGTAATATCGACATTACAATAGGGAGTGGTTTTCGCAAGTAAGGTATCAGCTTTGACTTCAGTATCATTAAAGATGCCGTCGACAATTGCCTGTTTATTAATGGCATATTGTAATGCTAAACGAATATTTTTGTCTTTTAAAATAGGACGTTGGGTATTTAAAACTAACGCTCTGGAAGCTATCGGTGAACTCATTTTGGTTATGTATTTACTATCGTGCTGAAAAGTTTGGTAAGTATCTGTATCTACTAACACTAAACTATCAGTCTCAAAAACAATATCTACATCCCCTTTTTCTAATGCTAATAAAATAGTTTGCGGATCTGGCATTACTTTCCAGTAAACTGCTGCGGATTTGGTTTTATCTCCCCAGTAATTATCATTCCGAACAAACTTAGCAACCGAATTTTTTTGATGTTCAGCTAATATCCAAGGTCCGGTTCCGTGATAGCCTTTAACTCCGTTTTTAGTTTCTCCATGAATAAAGTCATTAGGTGAGAGAAACCGAAACGGGCGAGTTAAACCGAGTTCGACTAACAGTGGATAGTAAGCGTTCTTGAGTTCTATTTGTACAGTATATTCATCTATGACTTTTACTTCTTGTATCTGTTTCACCATTTCAAGCCATGCATGACGACTATAATTTGACAGTATTGCATCAAAATTGAGTTTTACTGCTTGTGCATTGAACTTAGCGCCGTCTGAAAATGTAACGTCTTGGCGAAGTGTAAAAGTATAAGTTTTGCCATTGTTTGAGATATGCCAACTGCTGGCTAATAGTGGCTTAACACCTTCAGCAGTATTAACTACCAACGATTCAAATACCATATTTTGTGCAGCCATTTCACCTAAATAGAGGTGAGGGTTAATATCACGAATATCGAGGGTATTTGCGTAATTTATCTGTTGTTTAGGATTCAGTGAATTTTGGTTAGTTTCGTGGTTAGTTGCTGGTTTGCAAGCAAAATTCAATATTGTCGCTATAAAGAGTATGAACCATTTTATATGGGGTAAATTAATAAAAAGTTTCATAGCTATTATGCCTCTTACTCTTTTTCAGCTCTGATCATAAACATTGGGGTAGAATGATAATTGATCTGTTCAATTTTATCCCAAACATTTTTTGATATATCAGTATCAATACAGACTTTCTTATAACCAATTGACAGTAAGGTATTGATATCCCATTGCGGTCTGATCTCTTGGCTTAATGGTAATAACCTTGCAATGCGTTCCATTTCTTGGGTGTCTGTTTGTGCATAATGATCGTCAATATCTTGATTGGCCGTATTGCGTCTATCTTGTTTATATTGAAAATAGCGATGTTTATCAAACAGGAATAGATACCAGTTAGCATCAAAATTAAGTAATCGACCTCCGGAATTTAATACCCGAAACCACTCTTGATAAGCTAATGTTGGGTTATTCAAGTTCCAAGTGACATTCCGTAATACAATCAAATCAAAACTATTATCCTCAAATGGCAAGCATTGTACATCGGATAACACAAAATTAACCTTCACGCCATATTGTGTAGCGTTGTTTTGAGCCTGAACTAACATCGCTTCAGTCACATCAACTGCCGTTACATCATGACCGGCTAACGCTAATGTGATAGCCAAAAAACCAGGACCAGTACCTACATCTAAAATACGTAATTTATCTTTTTTAGGGGCATGAGTTAAAATTAACTTTTGCCAAATAGTTCTTTTTTGTGTTGCTAGTTCCTCTTGATTAGTTTGACTATATCCTTGGGCTCGATTGGTCCAATAAATGACAAGATCTTTTACAATGTCCTCATCGCTATTGTTATATGGTTGTAACACTCGCTCTTCTCGCTTTTATATATTGTTTTTAATTATTTTTTTGTAAATTTTGATTGCCGCACAAGCAGCGCCGTATCCATTATCGATATTCATTGTCATAATTCCTCCGGTACAACTTGATAAACAAGCGTTAAGAGCAACATGACCTCCGGCGGCAACACCATAACCAATAGAGGTAGGAACGGCAATAATAGGGGTATCAATTAAACCAGCTAAAACAGTAGGTAAGGCTGCTTCCATGCCTGCAATAGCAATAATAATACTGTAGGTTTGTAATTGGGGTAATTGTTGTTGTAGACGCCATAATCCCGCAACACCCATATCTTGAAATAGATCGACTTTTATTCCGTGATAATTTAACGTCAGTTGCGTTTCTTCACAAATTGGGGCGTCAGATGAGCCGGCAGAAACAATGGCAATATGGGTTGATTGCTCTTCATTTAATGGTTTGGATGAACCAAATACAGCACATTGACAATTTTCATGATAATTGATTTGTGTTTGCCAATTGGGTTTTAAACGCTGATATTTTTCACGAGTTAAACGAGTAAACAATAATGAGTGTTGATTTTGTTTAGCAAGTGACAATATTGTTTCGAGTTGTTCAACCGTTTTATACTGGCAAAATACAGCTTCTGAGATGCCACATCGTTGAGAACGTTCAAAGTCCATGACAATATCCGGTGTTTTCATTTTTTATTGCTCCCTCCAATTATTATTAGATATTTTTTACCCCGATAAAAGCACTACCTTTTTTATAGGTTGAAATTTGAACATTATGTGAGATAGCCAGAGGCGTTATAATCAGTTTTATTTTGTTAACAAGTGAATCTTTTTGATGATCGGATAACTGATTAAAAAGAAAGGGTTCTAGCTCAAGCTCAACTTTATCATTACGTATTCTAAAGCGAACAAGATCGGTTTTTAGTTCTGAACGAACAAAGTTTTCAACGTGATCGACCGCTTGTAGATAATCTGGGTGGATTTCAATCCCTGTCTCAATACGGCTTGATAGGCAAGGAGATGCTGGAATATCCTTTAAATCATTGAGTTGTAGATGTGCAACCATCTTACGTATCATTGTTTTGTCAATCTTGAGTTCAACATAAGGCTGTCTTACATTTTGTTCCTTAGCGGCAATTAATCCCGGTCGATAATCACCTAAATCGTCTTGATTGGTTCCGGTGATTAGCACGCCATGTTGTAACTTTTTAAGCCGATCAAACAAACAACTTTTACAGTAATAACACCGATTCACTGGATTATTTCGGTAAGATTCATTATCTAACTCTCCAGCTTGGATAAATTCGATATGCCAACGATATTTTTGTGCATAATTTCTAACTCGTTTAGCATCTAATGTTGGTACCGAAAGCGAAGTTGAATGTGCAATAAGTGCATTTTGTCCTAACGCATTATGGGCAATATAAGCAAGTAACATGCTATCTATACCGCCACTGGTTGCAATGGTACATTTTTCTATTGTTTTGAACCATGATGTAAGGGTTAATATGGTTGCTTGAATATCTTGATTAGTCATGATTTGATTTCCTTCTCATTCGGCTTTTCATGATGACTTAATTGCTCGGTATAGGTATTTAGTGCAGATAGTTCGATTTTATATTTTATATTTTGACGCTCTGCATAGGATGTTTGTAGTAATTGAACACAGTCAGACTCTAATTTTGCAGTAAAGTTGTGATTGGGTCGGGTAGCAATTTTAACCGGCCAGGATTGTTGAGCTACATTTATCGTGATTTGCTCTCTTGGTAGTTTAGAACGTTTAACTTGCCAATACCTTACACCTAAAGTTGTTGTTTCAGTAAATAGTTGATGACAGATATCCGTTAATTTATCTGGTTGGCATAGTATCTCTATCCTGTTCATCCAGCGTCCTTTTTTGCCTTTTATTTGTTGACTGACTAAATCAATCACACCTGATGATGATCTTAATTTATCTTCAGATATTGCCAGGTTTTCAGCGGTCATATCATCAATATCACACTGAATAATATAGACACTATCATGTTCTAAATCTGTTTGAGGTTTAGTGGTAAAAACGTTTGCCCGTACTATATTAGGTTTTTGTTTAAAAGACCGATTGCCACAACCATAACCACTCTTAATGAGCGTACCATTTATGGAGCCAGAACAGTGTTGCATAATCCAAGCCAGAATAGCTGCCCCAGTAGGAGTAATTCGTTCACCGATTTCATCATCATAAGTCCACTGAAAATTAGTGAGTATCTTTAATGTTGCTGGCGCGGGTACAGGTAGAGTGCCATGTGCGCACTTTATTGTACCTTGCCCCCAAGGTAGAGCAGAGCAAGACCAACTTGATACGTTACTCTGAGTGATCAGAAATGCCGCTGCAATAATATCGATAATCGCATCATCTGCGCCAACTTCATGTAATCCTATATTTTCTAATGTAATGCCATGTACTTCGCTTTCAGCTTTAGCCAAAATGGTATAAATTGCTTTAGCACATTGATAAATCTTATCATTAGCTTTGATTTGTTCTAATTTTGTTAAAATCTCTTGCCAACTATAATGTTCGTGTTGATCGCTTATTAATCTATTTTTTATTATTGCGTGGGATTGATCTTTTAATGGTGTCAAAATGAGATGCTGAGTATCCTCAATGGCTTGGTGATTTTTCAAGACAATAAATTGTTTACCCAAGATCTCTTTTTGTCGTGTTGCCTTGATTTCGAGCTGATATTTTTTAAAAATAGCTAATGAAGATAAAAATGTGCGTAATGGGGTTTCCAGTTCAGGAAATGCATCTAGCATTGCTGAACAGAACATATCTCCAGCTATACCACCCACTATGTCTAGATGAATATGCATTATGTAACCTTTCAGATTTTTTTAAAATACAATGTACTTAAAATTAATTCTAAATACATTGTATTAGTTATACTAGTTACTTCTATCGTATATTATTTAATTTATTAATTATTTTGCTAATATTTCCTAGTTATTTGTACCCACATTTTTCGGTAAGATGAAAATCAGGATTGAACCAATTACCACAACAAGACCGATTGACAATAAACCAGCTGCAGGAGTACCTACAATATTTTCAGAGTGTTGTCTTAAAATAGGTGCGCCAAAACTAAACAGTGCGCCAAACATATTGACAAAGCCAATACCAGCAGCTAACGCGTTACCAGTTAAAATTGATGAAGGCATGACCCAGAAAATAGGTTGGCAGGCAAAATAAGCCGTACCGGCAATACATAAGGCAATAATGGCAGGTACAGCACCAACGTAAGCAGATAAACCTAATGCAAGTCCGCCAACTAATAATGTAGTTGCACAGGTATTACGTCTTTCTTGAACTCTATCAGAATATCGCGGTATAAAAAATGTTCCTAATAATGCACATAACCATGGTAGAGAAGTGACGAGAGAAGTCATAAAGTTAACTTTACTTGCCATAATACTGGCCACTTGGCTCGGTAAAAAGAAGATAAGTCCATATACACCACATTGAATACAACCATAAATAATAGCAAAGTGCCATATTCTTGGGTTTTTCAATGCGTCCATCAGTTTAGCTGACGCTGCTTTTTTATTGTTCTCTTCTGATAGCATTTGATTAGCCAGTAAGGTTTTTTCTTCTTCAGAGAGGAATCTAGCGGTTGCTGGGGTGTCATCTAAATAGAAGAATGTCCAAATACCTGCAATAAATGCAAGCGCACCTTCAATTACAAACATCCAAAACCATCCCGGATGACCTAGGAAACCATGTAATTCTAAAAGTGCGCCAGAAAGCGGTGAACCAAATGCCATTGCTAAAGGCGCTCCCATATAGAACAAGCCCATTACTGCTGCACGATTGGCTTGCGGGAACCATTGTGATGTTAAATAGATCATACCTGGGAAGAAACCAGCTTCGGTGACACCTAATAAGATACGAATGGTTAAGAATTTTGCTTCACTGTCGGCAAATCCCATACCAGCGGATAAAAGCCCCCAAGCCAAGGTAGTTGCACCGATCCAGTATCTGGCGCCAAACTTTTTTAAACATAAATTAGCTGGCGCGCCTAAAAATGCATATACTACGAAGAATAATCCAGCACCTAAAGCATAAGCTTCATTGCTTAAACCAATGTCAATTTGATAACTCTCTTTGGCGAAACCGATATTTGAACGATCTAAAAATGCTAAGACGTAAAGTATTAACATAAAAGGAATTAACCGAAGTTTTGTCTTTTTTATTACCGACAATAATGTAATATTACTCATAAAGGGACTCCCTAGCCTCGTTATAGAGACTATATTAATTTTGTTATAATCTGATTATTAAGCTGTTAGAAATTACATATCTATAAGCTAATTCCTATATCAGTTACATTGTTATGTTCATCAAATGCAATATATTCAGGCTCACTTAAAATCTCGATTTGTGCATTTGCTTTTGCATCTTCAAGCATATTTTCTGAGATATACAATTCATCGATATGTAAAGTGTTGGCAATCCTGATAATACGTGCTTCTGTTCGTCCATCTAAAATAATGCAGGTTTTAACAGCAGCTTGCATGGCTTGTTTATCATTAGCTAGTATTACCGGGACGTAACCGTCTTGACTTAAGCGTGATGTAAGTACATTTGGGTAGGTTTCAGGAAAATCGACTTTATCAAGTAAACGTTTTGTAGAGAAATCAGCAAATCCCATACCGGTTGCATTGCCGCCACTTTTTTCATGAAGATCGAGTACCACTATTCTATCTGGGCGTATTGAAGCAATGGGTTGCATAAATGGTGTACAAGCTCTACCTGTAACATGGCAATCCATGCCACCACCAGAGTAAATTTTACCCATTAAATCAACAATACAGATATCAACGTTATCAAACATTACTTTAGGGAAATAAGTTTTTGATTTTGCCAGTAAGGCTTTTTCGCGTTCTTCAAGTTTATTAGCTGGGATAGCTTCAATATCAACGACCTGATCAAAGGCATTTTCAATAGTGCCAATACCAAATAGGAAAGGAGTATTAGCGACTTTAATTCTTGCCATATCGACAATATTTTTCGCCATACTGCCAAAGCCATAAGTGTGGCAGGAATCAGCCCCTTTTTGTTTGGCAAATCCAATAGATAGCATTTTGATAATGCCACTTTCAATAGGTGCAGTAAATGCGTTGTGGGCTTTGATTCGGTTGATACAAATAATGCCGTCAGCTTGCATCGCATTTTTATCCATTAATACTTCTAGTCCGTTAGGTAGTTCTCCTACTTTTACTGTTTCCATTGAGGAGCGAATTTCACAACCAAGAAATTCTTCTGTCATGCCTAATTTTTCTAAAACATGGATTTGTCCTTCAGCAGTGGCGCCGCCATGACTTCCCATTGCTGGTACACCATAAGGTTTAGCCCCTAAGGCTTTTAATTCATTAATAACAGCTCTTGCAATTAAGTCTATTTTAGCAACACCACGGCTGCCTAGACCCACCGCAATCACCATATCTTTTTTTATTGTATTTTTTATTTCTGGTTTCGAAAATTCAGCGTGAATTTTGGCATCAATATCCTGAATTTCAGCAGGCGAGTCAAAGCGTTGCCTGATCCTTACCATTCTTGGTAGTTTTACATCATTGAGTAGTTCATCAACAAATGACATAGTTTTCTCCTCACTTGGAATATCATTAAAATTTAAAGCAATACATTACATAAAAGCGCCCATTTGCCATGGCACAAATTCCAAACTTCCATAACCAAATTTTTCACTTTTACTTTTTTTCCCTGATGCAAATTCAAGGAGCATTGAATAGAGGCGTTCTCCTGCTTGAGTAATCGATTCATTTCCTTCGATAATATCTCCGCAATTCATATCCATATCTTCCTGTTGTCTGTTCCATAAGAAATTATTTGAAGCGACTTTTAGGGTAGGCGTTGGAGATGAACCTAGTGCAGAGCCTCGTCCAGTTGTAAAACAAAGAATATTAGCTCCACCTGCAATTTGACCGGTTACTGCCATAGGATCAAATCCGGGCGTATCCATAAACACTAATCCTTTGCTTGTGACTGGTTCTGCATATTCATAAACAGCGACTAAATTTGATGTTCCTCCTTTTGTGATAGCACCAAGTGATTTTTCTAAAATTGTGGTCAAACCACCGGCTTTATTTCCTGCAGAAGGATTGTTGTTCATTTCACTTTTATTTTGTTTACAGTGTTCTTCCCACCATTTGATTCGTTGTATCAGTTTTTCCCCAACTTGCTGAGATACGGCTCGTCGGGTAAGTAGATGCTCTGCGCCGTATATTTCGGGCGTTTCAGATAAAATAGCCGTTCCACCTTGTTGAATAATTTTATCTGCTACATAACCCAATGTAGGGTTGGCTGATATGCCTGAATAACCATCAGAACCACCACACTCTAAAGCGAGGATAAGTTCTGATACTGGGGTTTCTTGACGTTGAACTTGATTGGCTATAGGTAACATTTCCTCAATAATTGATATAATTTTATCAATTGTCTTTTGGGAACCTCCTGTTTCTTGGATAGTTAGTGTGTGTAAATTTTCATTTTCAGTTAAATGAGCAAAATTCATCATATCTTTTATTTGTGATGATTCGCAGCCAAGCCCAACAATAATCATGCCTGCAAAATTAGGATGTGTTGCGTAACCTGATAAAGTTCTCCTCATATTTGTCATAGAAGGGCCGTCTTGACCAATACCGCAGCCAAAACTTTGAGGTAGAGCGATGACTCCGTCGACGTTGGGGTAATTGGCTAGACCAACTTTGTTGTAGTAAATTTCGACAGCCTTAGCTACAGTTGCACTACAATTTACTGATGACATTACCCCAATATAATTACGGGTAGCGATTTTGCCATTTTTTCGCCTGATACCTAAAAAAGTATCAATTTTATCTGTAGGAGGCAGTGTATGTACGTCTTTACCAAACGCATAGTCTTTATCAAAATTATCTACACCAACGTTGTGAACGTGGACATGTTCGCCTTTTTGAATTGGTTTTGTTGCAAATCCAAAGGTTTGTCCATAACGTTTTATTGGTGACCCTTGTTCAATATTGCGAAGAGCAATTTTGTGACCTTCGGGGATGTTATTTAATACTACAAGTTCATTGGGTAAACACGTTCCTTTGCTAATAGGAATTCTGGCTATAACAACGTCATCTTTCTCATTTAATTTAATTATAGGACTTATATTGCTCATTCATTACTCCTCTTTAATATTCACTGCTAATAGAGGTAAGATTATTCATATTTACATAATTGCGCCTGGTTGCCATGGGACAAATTCAAGTGAACCATAACCAAATTTTTCACTTTTGGTTCGTTCTCCGGAAGCGACAGCTAGCATCTTTTCAAATATACGTTTACCCGCTTCTTCTAATGTTTCTTGGCCTTCAGCTACGTCACCACAATTAATATCCATATCTTCTTCTTGCCTGCGCCATAAGAAATTATTAGATGCAATTTTGATACATGGTGTTGGTTTTGCTCCATAGGCAGAGCCTCGTCCGGTTGTGAAACACATCAGATTTGCACCACCAGCTATTTGACCAGTACAGGCAAATGCGTCATAGCCAGGAGTATCCATAAAGACTAACCCTTTAGCCGTAACAGGTTCTGCATATTCATAGACGTCAACAAGGTTGGTACTGCCCGCTTTACAAATTGCACCCAATGATTTTTCAAGAATGGTTGTTAATCCGCCTTCTTTGTTACCTGCTGACGGATTGTTATTTAATTCAGCATGGCAACGTTTGGCGTAATCTTCCCACCATAAAATTCGGTTGATGAGTTTTTGACCTACTTCTTTAGACACAGCACGGCGGGTGAGAATATATTCCGCACCATAAATTTCAGGTGTTTCGGCAAGTATTGCTGTGCCACCTTGTTGAACAAGTAGATCGACAGCCACGCCAAGTGCTGGGTTTGCTGATATACCCGAATAGCTATCAGATCCACCACACTCAAGGGCAACGACTAATTCTGAGGCAGGAATTTCTTCACGAGTATATTGATTTGCTTCGTTTAACATACTTTCAATAATGGTTACACCTTTATCAAATGTCTTTTGTGATCCACCCGTTTCTTGAATCGTCATGTGTTGAAGCATTAGTCCTTCATTTAATCCTTTGACTTGAATAAGATCTTTAATCTGATTTGATTCACAGCCTAGACCAATAATTAAAACTCCAGCGAAATTTGGGTGATTAGCATAGCCACTCATGGTGCGTTGCATCATTTTCATCAGGTCGCCTTTCATATCCATAGCGCAACCGAAACTTTGTGGAAGAGCAACAATTCCGTCAATATTTGGATAATCTTTAAGTCCTTTAGCCTTAAAGTGATCTTCTAAGCGTCTAGCTACTGTCGCACTACAGTTTACTGAGGTTAAAATACCGATGTAATTACGGGTTGCGACTTGTCCATTTTTACGTCTATAACCCATGAATGTTTTGATTTCACTGGCTTTTGGGGTTTCATGTTTGTCTGCACAAAAATCATATTCGTGTCCATAATCACCCATTTTTAAATTTTGTAGGTGAATATGTTCACCAGCCTTAATAGGACAAATGGCGTAACCAATGATTTGGTTGTAACGTTTGATAGGTTGATCTTGTTTAATATCATGGAGGGCTATTTTATGTCCCTCTTTGATATCCGATAGTACCGTTACATTTCGTTCTTTAATGACATATCCTTTAGATATAGGAAAGCGAGCTATAGCAACATCATCATTAGGATGAAGTATGATTGTTTTAGATACTTCGCTCATAAATTTGCTCCTGAAAGTAATGATCAAATAAATAGTTATATAATTTTCGAGTCAGTTAATAATTTCTTTAAGATTTTCTTTTTCTCGTTAGCTAATGGCATTACTGGCGGTAATACTTCAGTTGAAATATCCACACCAACTAATTTAATCGCTTGTTTAATCACACCGAAGAATGGTGATTCAATAGCATAAACAGGCATGAGTTTGGCTAGCTGACGTTGTAATTTAAAGGCAGTTTCGTAGTCTTTTTTGATGAAGGCTTTATAGATCCCTTTGGTAAGTTTGGGTGCAAAATTGAACGTTGCAGGAATACCACCTTGCCCACCTAAAATAAGTGTGTCTAGCATATATTCATCAAAACCACTGAAAATGATAAAATCAGGGCGGAAAGCATGAACTCGGTTAATAACTTCGCGTGTATGACTAATGTTATCAATGGTGTCTTTTAATCCAACAATATTTGGCACATCCTTTGCCAGTCTAGTAATGACATCAATACCAATATCTTGTCCTGTTAGTGCAGGAAAGTTATAGAGTAGAACAGGTATAGTGATATTTTCAGCAACCGTTTGGTAATGGTTATAAATTGCTTCACTGTTTAATAATGCATAATATGGGTTCACAACTAATACGGCATCAGCACCAATTTCAGCTGCATGTTGACCGAATTGAATTGTTTCTTTAGTGCTAGGACTGGATATACCAATCATGACAGGAACGCGTTTGTTAACATATTTAACTGCAAACTCAGCGACTTCGAGACGTAATTTAGGTGTCATATGGCAAAATTCACCACCACTACCGAGTATTAAAAGTCCGTCAGCTTCGTTACTGATAAGATGTTCTAAAAGTGTAGCCATCCCTTTTTTATCTAATTCTCCCTTTTTAGTCACGATAGTTGGGACGGGTGGAAATATACCTTTAAATTTATTCAAATTCATTTTCTCTCCTATTTTGTTCTTTGTATAGAACTATATTTCTGTTTCGTGAACAAATTATTGGTAAAAAAAAACTGAATTGCAATGCATTAATGAAAAGAAAATGAATTTTGTGATCGTTATCTCATTGTGAAAAATATTTTTTTAAGCAATTAATATGTTTCTGTATAATGAAATATAGTTCTATCAATAGAAATTAATTTTGGATGAAAATTTTAATTTAAGAGGAAAAAATATGATTTATTACATTCCACCTGTGAATTTATTAGGTAAGGGTTGTTTAACTGAATTAGGTGTACCAGTTAAAAAATTGAATTGTAAAAAAGCATTTGTTGTAAGTGATAAATTTTTAGTGGGCAATGGCACAGTAGATAGAGTTGTTAATATTTTAAAGCAAGAAGGGATTGAGTCAGTTGTGTTTTATGATGTAAAACCTAATCCAACTGTGACCAATGTTGAAAATGCATTAAAACTATGTCAAGAATCTGGTTGTGACTTTATTGTTTCAATTGGTGGTGGTTCTCCGCAAGATTGTGGTAAAGCTGTTGCTGTGCTTGCAACTAATGGCGGTAAAATTACTGATTATGAGGGCATGCATAAGAGCAAAAATAAATGTTTGCCGATTGTGGCTATAGCAACCACCGCCGGTACTTCTGCTGAGGTTACCATTAATTATGTCATCACCGATGAATCACGACATGTAAAAATGATTATGGTTGACCCTAATACTCTTGCGTCAATAACCGTAAGCGATCCTGATTTGATGATTTCTAAACCAGCTAATTTAACCGCAGCAACAGGTATGGATGCCTTAACACATGCCATTGAAGCGGTAGTTGCTAAAGGCGCTATGGATGTTACTGATTCAACTGCCCTTTATGCAATTCGTCAAACATTTGATTATTTAGCAAGAGCAGTAAAAAATGGTAATGATGTCGAAGCAAGAGAGCAGATGAGTTTTGCATGCTTTTTAAATGGTATTGCATTTAGTAATGCTGGATTAGGTAATGTGCATGCTATGGCGCATCAATTAGGTGGACTTTATGATTTACCGCATGGTGTATGTAATGCAATGTTGTTGTCGGTGGTGGAAGAAGAAAATGCGAAACATGCACCTAAAAAATTCCGCGTTATTGCCGAGACAATAGGGTTTGATACTAGCAATAAAAGCGATCAAGAGTGTGTTGATTATGTAATTAAACGCATTAAAGATCTAGCAGAAGAAGTAGGTATTCCTAAATCATTGAAAGAGTTAGGTGTTAATAATCCAGATTTTGATCTGTTAGCTGAAAATTCAATGAAAGATGCTTGTGCTGGTGCTAATCCGGTTTTCTTTGATAAAGAGAAGCTTATTGAACTATTTAAAAAAATCGCATAATTAGAATATACCTAATTAAAGGTAAAGGATTTAAAACAAGTTACAGTAGCTTAACTGACCCTCATTAATGATTAATTAATGAGGGTTATTTTTTGTGTTTTGTCATTATGGATAAACAAGATAACTTTATCTATAAGGACAATGAACATTGAATCACTCTTTTTTATACTATTTATTGAAGTTTATTAGATAAAGCTTGGCACGCTTTGCGAACTAAAATCGAATAATTTTCAATTTTATCTACAGGTAACTGAAAAAGCACGCCAGATATACTGATTGCCGCTATGGGTTCGCCATTTTTATCAAATATTGGGGCTGCAATACAGTGTACACCTTGAACATCTTCCTGATTGTCATAAGCCCAGCCTTTTACACGGATCTCTGCAAGTTCCTTTTTTAGCTGTTTTTTAGAAGTAATCGTAGTATCAGTAAATTTAGTGAGCTTTTCCTCAGGAATTAGCTGGTCAATTTTCTCTTCAGGTAGCCATGCGATTAACGCTTTACCTACACCAGAACTATGTAGAGGCAGTTTTTTGCCAATCCAGGTACGAATACCAATAGCTTGATCATTCTCAACTTTAGCGATATAAACAGGATAAAGACCGTCAAGAACGCCCAAATGACAAGTTAAATTAGTTTCATCTCGTAATTTAGACATGATAGGTTTGGCTATTTTTGCGATATCAAATTGTTCAAGTGATTTATCACCCCATTCATGTAATTTTAATCCGAGATAATATTTATTCTTTTCTTGGCGTAATATACCGTGCATGATTAGCGCATTGAGTAAAGTAGAAGTACTACTTTTAGGTAGATTAAGATCCTGAAAAATCTGACTAAATGTAGCACCTCGGTGACTATCTAGATAGTCACAAATACGCACTATTTTATCAAGTGCTGGTACAAGGGTTTGAATAATTTGCATTAAATTTCCCATTGCAATAATAGTAGAAGGAATCTCATGTATTCTAACGATGATAGTCGATTGACAAAATTACATCACGAATGATTATGAGTATCAAATATGTTATCTTCAACATTATATTCAAGTTATTTAATTAGGAAAAGAAAATAACGTTTATTATTTATATTCAAAAATTAAGTTATTTTTAATCAGTAAAATCCTTATCTTGCATCATCTTAGGCATAGTTATATTATGGAGACAACGCTTTATTATTTAAGGAATTAATTATGTTAAAGTCAATTGATCCAACAACTACCTCATCTTGGAAGTCCCTGCAAACAAGTTATCAACAACACAAAAATAAAACCATCGCCCAACTATTAAAAGAAGAGCCGAATCGGGTTGAAAAACTTACGATCCCTTTTGAAGATGAATTGCTCGTCGATTTATCAAAAAATCGTATTACCCAAGAAACCTTATCCATTCTGTATAAACTAGCTGATGAGTGTGATTTAAACGGCGCAATTAAAGCTATGTATAGTGGCGAAAAAATTAATCGAACTGAAAATCGAGCGGTATTGCATGTTGCGCTACGTAATGTATCAAATACACCTATTTACGTTGACGGTAAAAATGTCATGGATGATGTTAATGCGGTATTAGCGAAAATGGAAAAATTTAGTAATAGAGTGATAAGTGGTGAATGGAAAGGTTATACCGGTAAGGCCATTACTGATGTTGTCAATATCGGGATTGGTGGTTCTGATCTTGGTCCACATATGATAACTGAGGCTTTAAGACCATACAAAAACCATTTGACCATGCATTTTGTTTCGAATGTTGACGGAACACATATCGTTGAAGCATTAAAAGGTCTAAATCCTGAAACAACGCTATTTTTAGTCGCATCTAAAACCTTTACTACTCAAGAAACAATGACCAATGCACAAACAGCTCGTGATTGGTTATTAGATGCGGCAAAAGATGAGAAAGCAGTAGCATTACATTTTGTTGCTCTTTCAACCAATGCTAAAGAAGTTGAAAAATTTGGTATTGATACCGCCAATATGTTTGAGTTTTGGGATTGGGTCGGTGGCCGTTATTCATCTTGGTCTGCAATTGGGTTATCAATTGTTTTATCAATAGGTTATGAGAACTTTAAGCAGTTTTTAGCTGGTGGTCATGCCATGGATAAGCATTTTCAAAGTACGCCGATTGATAAAAATATCCCTGCCTTACTCGCGCTGGTAGGTATTTGGTACAATAACTTTTTTGGAGCAGAAACCGAAGCGATTTTACCTTATGATCAGTATATGCATCGCTTTGCTGCTTATTTCCAACAAGGTAATATGGAGTCTAATGGTAAGAGCGTTGATCGTAATGGTCATAAAACAACTTATACCACCGGACCTATTATTTGGGGTGAACCGGGTACTAATGGTCAACACGCGTTTTATCAATTAATTCATCAGGGAACTAAGTTAATTCCTTGTGATTTTATTGCTCCTGCGATTAGCCATAATCCTGTTGGTGATCATCATCCGAAATTACTTTCTAACTTTTTTGCGCAAACTGAAGCATTAGCTTTTGGTAAAACAGCTGAGCAAGTTGAACAAGAATTTATTGCAGCGGGTAAAAAACTTGATGATGTAAAATCAGTAGTACCATTTAAAGTGTTTGACGGCAATAAACCAACTAACTCTATTTTAGTCAAAAAAATCACTCCTTATACATTAGGTGTTTTAGTTGCTATGTATGAGCATAAGATTTTTACACAAGGTGTTATTTTAAACATCTTTAGTTTTGATCAATGGGGTGTTGAGTTAGGTAAACAGTTAGCTGGACGAATTTTGCCTGAATTAACAGATGATAAACCAGTAAATTCTCATGATAATTCAACCAATAATTTGATTAATCAATATAAGAAGTGGCGTTAATGCGCTTTGGTGTAAATATGAACATTATAGGTTGAAAAACGATTATAAAAAAACCTTCAGTTATAAGCTGAAGGTTTTTTTGTAAGAAGTATATTATTTTTTAACTCGCATTACCGGTGTTTTACCAACTTCCACCGTACCAGAGAGTTTAGTTAATTCAACTATACTTTCCATGTTGGAAATAATCACAGGTGTTAATACTGATTTGGCTTTGCTTTCTAGCAGTGGTAAATCAAACTCAATAATTGTATCACCAACTTTGACTTGTTGACCTTCTTCCGCTATACGCGTAAAACCTTCACCTTTTAATTCAACGGTATCAATACCAAAGTGAACAAAAAGTTCAATCCCTTCGTCTGATTCAATAGCGAAGGCATGATTGGTTTCGAAGATTTTGCCAATTTTACCATTAAGTGGTGCGACGATTTTGTTACCAGCTGGTTTAATCGCAATACCATCACCAACAATTTTTTGCGCAAAAACAACATCAGGTACATCTTCAATTTTTACAATTTCACCACTTAGCGGTGCAATAATTTCGATGCTATTTTTGTTATCATCGGACACCAATTGTTTGATTTTATCGAATATCCCCATTACTGCCTCCTAACTAATTTGCTTTTCAGCGGAAAAATTTTCTATTAAATCAACTATTTCTTTAGCAGTTGCTTTTCCTAATGCTGTATCAGCAAGCTTTTTCGCTTCTTCATAATTAGTATTACGAATTAATTTTTTAATCTTAGGAATTGAAACTGCACTCATACTAAATTCATCAAGCCCCATACCTAATAACAGGATAGTTGCTCTTTCATCTCCAGCTAGTTCACCACACATTCCTGTCCATTTACCTTCTTGATGAGAAGCATCAATAACAGTTTTAATTAGGTTTAATACAGAAGGTGATAGTGGGTTATAAAGATGAGAAATTAATTCATTACCACGGTCAACTGCTAGCGTATATTGTGTTAAATCGTTGGTTCCGATACTGAAGAAATCAACTTCTTTCGCTAAATGACGTGCAATTACTGTGGCTGCTGGTGTTTCAATCATTACACCAATTTCAATATTTTTGTCGAAGGATTTACCTTCAGCAGTTAATTGTTCTTTTAAAATATTAATTTCTGATTTTAATAAACGAACTTCTTCAACAGAAATAATCATCGGGAACATGATGCGTAGTTTGCCATAGGCTGATGCACGTAATATTGCTCTTAATTGAGCATGAAGTACATCTTTACGATCAAGACAAATTCGGATTGCTCGCCAGCCTAAAAATGGATTCTCTTCTTTTGGTAAGTGCATATAAGGTACATCTTTATCACCACCAATATCCATAGTTCGTACAATAACCGGTAATCCATTAGTTGATTCGGCTACTTCTTTATAGGCTTTGAATTGCTCTTCTTCATCAGGATAAGCATCGCGATCCATAAATAAAAATTCAGTACGGTAAAGACCTACTCCTTCATAGCCATTACGTTCTGCACCTGCGATATCACGGACAGTTCCGATATTGCCACAAATTTCAACTTGGTGACCATCAAGGGTAACCGCGGGTAAATCTTTCAATTTTGCAAGTTCTTCTTTATCAGCAATATATTTAGCTTGAACTTGTTTTAATCTTTCTTGCGTGGTGTGATCTGGCTCAATATAAATCGCATTATTGATAGCATCTAAAATAATAAAATCACCCTGTTTGATTTTTTGGGTCGCATTTGATGTACCAACAATGGCTGGAATTTCTAAAGAACGCGCCATAATTGAAGTATGAGAGGTTCGTCCACCAGCATCAGTAATAAAGCCTAATACCATGTCTAAATTTAATTGTGCAGTTTCAGATGGTGTTAAGTCGGTAGCCACTAAGATACATGGGTGACTAATTGCACTTAAATCAACAATTTCAACACCTAAAATATTTTTGAGTAAACGTTTACCTATATCACGAATATCTGCAGCACGTTCTTTTAAATATTCATCATCTAGGTTTTCTAACTCCTTAGCTTGAGTCTCAAATACTGATTGGACTGCGGCATCAGCGGTAGAATGCTTGCTTTCAATGCGTGAAATGACTTCTTGTTCAAGATCTTCATCTTCAAGAAGCATAATGTGTCCTTCGAAAATAGCTGCTTTATCTTCGCCTAATGTTGATTTTGCACGTTCCATGATAGCATGTAGTTGTTCGCTTGATTTTTTGCGAGCTTCTTTAAAACGTTCTATTTCAGCATCAATTTTGTTATCAAGAATTTGTCTATTATTAATAATAATAGGTTCTTCTTTTAATAATAACGCTTTTGCGAAAGCGATACCGGGGGAAACAAGTATACCTGATACCATAACATTTAATCCTTATTCAATTTTAAAACCGTTTTATAGCAATTGGGAGTGACTATTCCAATTCCGGAATTAATTTCACTAAATGATTTACTGCTTCTTTCTCATCTTCGCCTTCGGCTGAAATGGTAATTACTGTACCTTGTGCTAAACCTAATGTTTGTAGTTTGAAAAGGCTTTTAGCGCTTGCACTTTTTCCATTTGAAGTGACAGTAATTTCAGCATTGAAGTTTTTTGCTTCTTTTACAAATTGTGCGGCAGGGCGGGTATGAAGACCATTTGATGCAGTAATTGTTACATCTTGTTTATACATAGTTATTTTACTCCCAAAAATATTTTCATTTGTGCGACCAATATAAATAAAAACCGTCAGAAAGGCTAGTAAGATTTAATAGATCTTTTTGAATCAGTCAAATTATCTTTACTAATATATAAAGATAGTCGCATTTTATCAATATCGGTATATCCGAATGATTTTATCACTACATTTGTTGAATTCAACTTGTCCGTGAATACCTTTTTTAATGTTGTTAAACACAGTTTCTTCACTTCCGTCAAGCTGTGAGATACGAATCTCATCTCGACAGAATGATTCAAATTTCTGTAATTCCTGTTCTCCATTACCTATATGGTAATAGTTTGGTAAGTCTTGAGTTATGACACTTGTTTGTTTTTTATCTTGTACATCAAGAATGATTGTACCTTTATTGGTTCTCGAACTACATGCAGTTAATAATATGGTCGAGAGTAGCAATAGCGCTTGCCATTTTGTGACTAATCTTACAATGTTCAAAATAATTCCTTTATAATGTGTAATAACTTGTTTATCAGTTATAAATTAGCAATGAATTATATACTAATAATCAGTTAAAGTGCAGGGGTGTATTTTTTGGTGATATGACAAGAGTAAGGTGGTATTAATGACTGATATGATTAATTATGACAAACTTAATCGTCAACTAATTCAAGATAAAATAGGTGTTACAGCAGCTGAGTTACATGGTTTTATATCAGGTATATTAGCGGGTGGCAATAATGATGAGAGTTGGTGGCCATTAGTTGAGGATATGTTAAATAACGGGCAAAGCATAGCTGATCCTTTAGCTGAGCAAATTAAAAAACTCTATAGTTTAACCAGACGACTTTTTTTTGATGAAAACTTTGAATTTCAGTTGTTGTTAAATGAACATGATCTATTTTCACAAATAGATGATCTTGTTGGTTGGGTCAATCATTTCCTGCTTGGTATTGGTTTAGTTCAACCTAAGATTAACCGATTAAAAGGTGATGTTGGCGAGGCTATTTATGATTTACGCCAAATCGTTAAATTGGGTTATGATGAAAGTGAAGATCCTGAGGAACTAGGGTTTGCATTTGAGGAGATTAAAGAGTATGTTCGCATAACATCTATATTATGTTTCGACGAATTTAATGAACCAGATATAACTCCAACTATACATTAATCATTCTAGTGAATCATCTTAAGGTATTGATCATGATAAAACCAAATATCAAAACAGAACTGCTTGCCCGTCGTGAAAAATTGTTGGCACAGATGAAACCTAATAGTGTTGCACTTTTTTTTGCCTCACCCGAGGTAGTACGGAGTAATGATACACACTATCCATATCGGCAAAATAGTGATTTTTGGTATTTTACGTTTTTTGCTGAGCCAGAAGCCGTTTTAGCCATTATTAAACAAGAAGATAATAGTTGCCGATATGTGTTATTTAATCGAAAAAAAGATCCTGTTGCAGAAACTTGGACGGGCTATCGTTTAGGTCAACAAGCAGCATTAGAAACAATTTTTGTCGATGAAGCTTACCTTTTTGATGAAATAAGTACCGTACTGCCTGATTTATTAAACGGAAAAACGGCAATTTATCATGCCGACCAACAATATGATTATGCCGATCAGCTTGTTAAACAAGCGCTTACTACTTTACGACAAGGTGCGAGGTTAAATTTATCCGCACCTACTACTCTGATTGACTGGCGACCAGTTGTTCATGAAATGCGTATGTTTAAATCTGATTTTGAAATGGCTATTTTGCGAGAAGCTTGCAAGATTAGTGCGCAAGCTCATGTAAGAGCGATGCAAAAATGTAAACCACTTATGTATGAGTATCAACTGGAAGCTGAAATTTTACATGAATTTGCCAGACATGGTGCGCGTTGGCCGTCGTATAATACGATTGTTGGTGGAGGGAATAACGGTTGCATATTACATTATGAAAATAACAGTGAACCATTAAATACTGGTGATTTAGTGTTGATTGATGCGGGATGTGAATATCAATATTATGCCGGTGATATTACTCGAACCTTTCCGATTAATGGCAAATTCAGTCAAGCGCAACGTGAGATATATGACATTGTCTTGGCATCACAATATCAAGCTATCAAATTATTTAAACCAGGTACGTCAATACAAGAAGTTAATCAAAAAGTTGTTCGAACAATGGTTGAAGGTTTGGTTAAGCTTGGCATTATGCAAGGTGATGTTGAGACTTTAATTGCTGATAAAGCCTACAGCACTTACTATATGCATGGTTTAGGCCATTGGTTGGGTATGGATGTACATGATGTCGGTAGCGGTCGAGATCGCTTATTAGAGCCAGGCATGGTGCTGACTGTTGAACCGGGATTATATATTAATCAAGATTCTGATGTACCTGATCGCTATAAAGGTATTGGTATTCGTATTGAAGATAATATTTTAATCACACAATCTGGTAATCAAGTGTTAACCTCGGACGTGCCGAAAGATCCTGATGAAATTGAAAAATTGATGCGAACTTGAGTCGCATAGTAAAGTTCATTAATAGTTAGTCAACTATCAATTCGATTGTAACCGTAACCGTTTTCGCGCCGATTTTGCTTACTGGTTACTTGATAATTGGTTGCTATTAGTAACTAATCTTTTTGAGCTGAACAAATAACGATTATTGTAACTTAATTGATTCATTATGTTTAAAGATGATCTTAATAGTCAGATCCTTAGCCGCTATAGGTTTATACTTCCATTGTTTCATTGCGGTAATGACTGATCGGTTGAAGATATTATTTGGATTTGTTTCGATGAAGCGAATATTTTCAACGCGTCCTTCACTATTGACATCAAATTTTACTATAACATAACCATCTAAACGCATGTCTAATGCTCTACGTGGATATTCGGGATAGTTACGACTAATAGGTGACGGATTATTTGCAAATCGTTGATTGTCTGAAATCGATGGCGCTACAGCGGTTTGAGCAAGATTATTGCTCGCAACTTCTTGCCTGACCTGTTGCTTTGAAGCTTTTTGTGTAGGTGGTTTTTTGGGTTTATTTTTCGGTTTTTCTTCTTTTTTAATTATCGCCTCTTTTACCGGTTCTGGTTCTGGTTTTGGCTCCTCTTTGACAACTTCTGGTTCTACAACGGGTTCGATAGGCGGTTCTTCGATAGGTTTATTATCAATTATTTCACTATTTTCTGTACCCTGAATATCGGGAGTATCTTCAACTATAGACTGTTCTGGCGCTGCTAATTGAGATAAATCGACCATAATGGCTTTAATCGAATTATCGCCTTCTTCAACCACGATATTATTGGCGAATAGTACTGAGCTAAATAGTAGTCCCGCTAAACAACAGTGTGACAATACAGAAAGCGAAGTACACAGATACACCCCTTTAGATCGTTTTTTTAAGGGGGATTGCGGGATCTGTTCGTTATTGATGTCTATATCAAAGTTAATTTTCATAACAATTATCATTTCTAACTTAAGGCGCTTATTTTAGATGAAAATGCTTATCATTTGTAGCTTTTTCTTAAAACTAAAAATATCACATATCTAAACTTGTTGAAGAATAATATTTATCAGATAATATCTATTAAATATCTATTATTTGTAATGGTTAGTCTGATGAATAATCCATCAATAAATCAAATTATCGACCTCGTTAAAGATGATTTACATAAAGTGAATGAAGCAATTCAAGCAGAATTGAGTTCTGATGTAGCCTTAATTAATCAATTGGGTAATTATATTATCAGTAGTGGTGGGAAGCGTATTCGTCCTATTATTGCATTGTTAGTGGCAAAGGCTCTGAATTATCAAGGTGATAAACATATTATCACCGCAGCTTTTATTGAGTTTATCCATACAGCAACATTATTGCATGATGATGTGGTGGATGAATCTGATTTACGACGAGGCAAATCAACGGCAAATGCGCTTTTTGGTAATGCAGCAAGCGTTTTAGTTGGAGATTATATTTATACCCGATCTTTTCAAATGATGGTACGCACAGAGTCTTTTAAAGTATTAACCATTATGTCGGCCGCAACTAATGTAATAGCAGAAGGCGAAGTTCAGCAATTAATTAATTGTAACGATCCGGACATAACCAAAGCGCAATATTTAGAAGTGATCTATCGTAAAACGGCGCGTTTATTTGAAGCGACTTCACACTCAGCCGCTGTACTTGCTGGCGCCGATGAGCAACAGGAATTTGCGCTGCAAGAGTATGGTAAATATCTGGGAACGGCGTTTCAAATCATTGATGATTTGTTGGATTACAGTGCTGATAGTAATCAAAAATTGGGCAAAAATTTAGGTGATGATTTGAATGAAGGTAAACCAACATTACCTCTTTTACATGCGATGCATCATACTAAAAATCCACAGGATGCAATCTTAATTCGTCAAGCAATTGAGCAGGGCAATGGTAGGCATCTGTTAGATCGAATCTTACAAATTATGCAAGAGTGCGGTTCGCTAGATTTTACCCTTCAAACTGCGCAACATGAGGCAAAAAAGGCATTTGATGTTATAGCTATTTTGCCGGATTCACCTTATAAACAAGCCTTGCAAGATCTTGCATTACTTTCGGTTAAAAGGGAAAACTAATTAACACCATGTTTATTTGGAGTTTTTATATTTAAACATATGTCTAACCTGAAAGATCTTGTCAGTAACTATACTTACAATAATCTCATTATTTGAAACAAGGTATTATTTATGCTTAAACGGTCTTGGCCTGTTTTTTTAATTTTTATTTCAATGATTTCGGTGCAAGGTAGTGCGTCAATGGCAAAATACCTTTTTCCTGTACTGGGACCAGAAGGGATGACGGCATGGCGATTAGTTTTTTCATCAATTTTATTAGTGGCGATTTTTAAACCATGGCGCAAACCTATCACTCGATTAGCTTTGAAGTACATTATTTTATATGGTGTTTCTATGGGGTGTATGAATCTCTGTTTTTATAATGCGATAGCACGAATTCCACTTGGTGTAGCAGTGGCGATTGAACTTACAGGACCTATTATGGTGGCAATGTGTTCATCGCGTCGATTAGCAGACTTTGTTTGGTTAGGAATTGCAGTGACAGGTTTAGCTATATTATTACCTATTCATCAAGCATCAAATAATATCGATCCTATTGGTATTTTATTAGCATTAGGGGCGGGTAGTTGTTGGGCATGTTATATTTTATTTGGGCGTAAAGCTGGAGCTATTCATGGTGCTTCTAGTGTCGCTATTGGTTCTATTATTGCTTCATTTTTGTTATTCCCTATTGGCGTATGGCAAAGTGGTAGTGTGATGTTTTCATTAGAACTTTTGCCATTGGTGTTTGTTGTGGCATTGTTAGCCTCTGCTATTCCATATGGTCTGGATATGATCGCCCTACCAAGATTACCAGCACAAACTTTTAGTACTTTGATGAGTTTATCACCGGTTTTTGCGGCATTTTCCGGTTTAATTGTTTTGCATGAACAGTTAAATCGTTATCAATGGTTAGCTATTGTGTTTATTATCATCTCATCTATCGGAACAGTACTAACGATGAATCGCCCAACTAAGATCAAATCGATTAAGAATAATAGCTGATATCGGTAAATATCGCGCTTTAGATAGCGCGATATTAATGATAGTAATTGATATATAATATTGGATTATAAACTGGTTTTTTAGCCTGAGGGTTGGATTAAGTGTATTGGTTTAGCGTGGGAAACCCATACCACCACCGCCCATTAGGCCTTTCATTTGGCGCATCATTTTCATCATGCCACCACCCTTCATTTTTTTCATCATTTTTTGCATGTCTTCAAACTGTTTAAGTAGTTTATTGACGTCTTGCACTTGAGTTCCAGAACCATTAGCAATTCGGCGTTTACGCGATCCTTTGATGATTTCTGGATTTGCTCTTTCTTTTAAAGTCATTGAACCTATAATGGCTTCCATTTTAATGGTGACTTTATCATCCATTTGCGCTTTGATGTGATCAGGCAATTGACCCACACCCGGCAATTTAGCTAACATGGCGCCCATACCACCCATATTTCGCATCTGTTTAAGTTGATCCTGAAAATCATTAAAATCGAATTTATCGCCTTTTTTAAGTTTTTTAGCTATTTTTTCTGCTTTTTCGCGATCGACATTACTTTGTAGCTCTTCAATTAATGAAAGCACATCGCCCATACCTAAAATACGTGAGGCAATGCGATCTGGGTAGAAAGGCTCTAAAGCGTCTGTTTTTTCACCCATTCCCAAAAATTTGATAGGCTTACCAGTAATATGGCGGATAGATAGAGCAGCACCGCCACGAGCATCACCGTCAACTTTAGTCAAAATTACCCCAGTAAGTGGTAATGCATCATTAAAGGCTTTAGCTGTATTGGCTGCATCTTGACCGGTCATTGCATCAACGACAAATAAGGTTTCGATAGGATTAATAGCCTGATGAAGTGCTTTGATCTCATTCATCATGTCACTATCAATATGTAAGCGACCCGCTGTATCGACAATTAGCACATCAAAAAATTGCAATTTTGCGTAAGCGATTGCTTTGTCGACAATATTGACTGGTTTTTGGTTGATATCAGACGGAAAAAATTCTACATCAATGGCTTTAGCGAGTGTTTCAAGTTGTTTTATCGCTGCTGGACGATAGACGTCAGCTGACACGACTAACACTTTCTTTTTATGCTTTTCTTTTAAAAATTTAGCTAGTTTGGCAACGCTGGTTGTTTTACCAGCACCTTGCAAACCTGCCATTAATATCACGGCGGGAGGCTGAGTGGCTAAATTGAGTGAACTATTTACTTCACCCATTGCGTTAGTTAGTTCCGCCTGAACAATTTTAATAAACTCTTGGCCGGGGGTTAAACTTTTGCTGACATCTAGGCCGACAGCTTTTTCTTTGACTTGATTAATAAACTCACGCACTACAGGTAAAGCCACATCTGCTTCAAGTAGTGCCATACGTACTTCGCGCAGAGCTTCTTTGATATTATCTTCAGACAATCGTCCGCGACCACTGATATTTCGGAATGTCTGCGATAAACGGTCGGTTAAATTCTCAAACATATTGACTCTCAATAAATGACAAAATTATGGTTATCATAACAGAAAATTACAAGAAGTCCCATGATCATTAGTGGGTACTGACTTGACACAAAATTATGATCCTGTTCAAATGATAAAACATAGAATTGTGTTTTTTGTCATCAAAAACCAATTGCAAATAAAGTAAAGGAGAGAGAGTAAAAATGGCAAAAATTATTAAAACTGACAAAGCGCCAGCGGCAATAGGTCCTTATGTTCAGGCTATTGATTTAGGTAATATGATGTTTGCGTCAGGGCAAATCCCTATTGATCCGGCTACTGGTGAAATGCCAAGTTGTGTTAAAGAGCAAGCTAAACAAAGTTTGGCCAATGTGAAAGCGATTATTACTGCTGCCGGTTATACGGTCAATAATATCGTTAAAACGACCATTTTTTTAGCAGATATGAATGATTTTGTGGCAGTAAATGGTGTGTATGAAGCCTTCTTTACCGAGCATAATTCATCTTTTCCAGCTCGTTCATGTGTACAAGTTGCTAGAATTCCTAAAGATGCCAAAATTGAAATTGAAGTCATTGTGGCTAAATAAAATCAACCTATTTAATTAGCACCGACAGGTGCTAAGTCCTGTAAAGAAGTTTCAGGTTAACTATACGTTTCAGTATGAATATAAAGATGAATTCAACATCTAAGTGCGAATCGAGTTAGTAAAAGACTTGATAAAATGTTATATATTAGAGCCTTTTTCTTGAACAATGATTAAGTCGATTTTCACCCAATATAATTCATCTTTTCCTGCTCGTTCATGTGTACAAGTCGCTCGAATTCCTAAAGATGCCAAAATTGAAATTGAAGTCATTGTGGCTAAATAAAATCAATCCATTTAATTAGCACCGATAGGTGCTAAGTCCTGTAAAGAAGTTTCAGGTTAACTATACGTTTCAGTATGAATCTAAAGATGAATTTAACATCTAAGTGCGAATAGAGTTAGTAAAAGGCTTGATAAAGTGTTTTATATTTGAGCCTTTTTCTTGAACGATGATTAAGTCGATTTTCACCCAATATAATTCATCTTTTCCTGCTCGTTCATGTGTACAAGTTGCTAGAATTCCTAAAGATGCCAAAATTGAAATTGAAGTCATTGTGGCTAAATAAAATCAACCCATTTAATTAGCATCGATAGGTGCTAAGCTGTGTAAAGAAGTTTCAGGTTAACTATACGTTTCAGTATGAATATAAAGATGAATTCAACATCTAAGTGCGAATCGAGTTAGTAAAAGGCTTGGTAAGGTGTTTTATATTTGAGCCTTTTTCTTGAACGATGATTAAGTCCATATTTCACTCAATATAATTCATCTTTTCCTGCTCGTTCATGTGTACAAGTCGCTCGAATTCCTAAAGATGCCAAAATTGAAATTGAAGTCATTGTGGCTAAATAAAATCAACTCGTTTAATTAGCACCGACAGGTGCTAGGTCTTGTAAATAAGTTTCAGGTTAACTATACGTTTAAATATAAGAATGAGCTTACATTCAACTAATTAAATCGAGTTGTTTTCATCAATACTATAATCTGTTGTTAAACTATCATTTAGTGATTGATTGGCTGTTGAGTTGGTGCAATAATCTACAAATAATTATTGAGGTTTACTAAGTAAATTAGGTTATAAATATGTTTGAAAAAGTAGAGTCGTATGCTGGTGATCCCATCTTATCATTAGTTGCTGATTTTAATAATGATCGTCGCGATAATAAGACGAATTTAAGTATTGGCTATTATTATGATGAAAATGGCGTTGTCCCCCAATTAGAGTGTATTAAAATTGCTCGTGACTATCTTTATCATAATAACAAAGAGGCTCAGCTCTATTTACCCATGAGTGGTTTACCACCCTACTGTCAGGCGATCCAATCTTTATTATTTGGTGAAAACCATAGCGCATATAAAGATAAACGTATTGCAACCATTCAAACATTAGGTGGATCTGGCGCTTTAAAAGTTGGTGCAGATTTTTTATTCCGTTATTTTCCAACATCTGAAGTTTGGGTCAGCGATCCAACATGGGAAAATCATATTGCGATTTTTAGTGGGGCAGGATTTAAAGTCAATAAATACCCTTATTTTGATCCTCAAACTTGTGGTGTAAAATTTGATGCAATGTTGGCCACATTAAATCAATTGCCGGCGAGAAGTATTGTGTTACTTCATCCTTGTTGTCATAATCCAACTGGTGCCGATTTAACCCATGAACAGTGGGATAAAGTAATAGAGGTTCTGCAAGCACGCTCTCTTATCTCATTTATGGATATTGCTTATCAAGGATTCGGAGAGAGTATCGAAGATGATGCCTATGCCATAAAAAAAGTGGCTGAAAAAGGTTTATGTGGTTTTGTCAGTAACTCATTTTCAAAAACGTTTTCACTATATGGTGAACGGGTAGGTGGGTTATCTGTCTTATGTGATAATAGTGATATAGCCAATCGGGTATTGGGTCAACTCCAAGCTACTGTGCGTCGAAATTATTCAAGCCCTGCGGCTTACGGTGCGCAACTTGTTTCTTATGTACTAAATAATGCAGATCTTAAAGCAAAATGGTTTAAAGAAGTCGAATCAATGCGTAATCGTATTGTAACTATGCGAGCCACTTTAGTGGATTCTCTAAAGCGAGCTGTGCCTGAGCGTAATTTTGATTTTTTAGTTAAGCAACGAGGTATGTTTAGTTACACCGGTTTTACCAAAGAACAAGTTACACAATTAAAAGAAAATTCTGCTGTTTATTTGGTGGGTAGTGGCAGAATGTGTGTGGCTGGTTTAAATCACCATAATATTTACCGTGTAGTTGATGCATTTGCTACATTAAAATAACCATGTTATTAATAAAAGGAGTATTGTTTATGTTCCACAAAATGTTAATTCTAGTATTAGGTATCGCTATGACTACAGTTATTGTAGGATGTAATACAGTTAAAGGTGTCGGTGAGGATGTTCAATCAGGTGGTAAAGCTATTTCAAAATCAGCTGAAAAAGTTAGTGAAAAGATGTAAGTTTATCTTATCATTCATATGTATAATATGTTCTACCTAACCAATATGTTTGAATAAAAAATGCAACGAGTTTTAATAGTTATAAGTTTATTTTTATTACTTGGGTGTGGTTCGTTAAATTACCGAACTGCACCTGTTGTTATGGAAAATTGTCAGTACTCTACTTTATCCGGTGTGGAATTTCGATTTAATCAATTACCTATCAATATACCAAGTTATCAAGATATATATATTGCGCAAAGCCGAGAAAGTAAGCATTTATCTGCAAATTACGTTGGCATGAAAGGTAAATTGACCGATCAAATTTTTGTACGAGATTACCCTAAAGAGACTTTTTGGCGTGCGCCGACATTATTGGAAAGAACATCATTATATGATGACGGCTACGATGATCTTTATATTAGCCCTGCTCAAAAAGAGCGACGGGATCGCAAAGCTAAATTTGTAGTAAGGGAAGCTATTTTACAAAATTGTCAAATTGTTTATATCTCTATTGATTCTTTAGCTCAAGATAGAAATAATCCTGAATTAATTCAATCAGCATACTTATCGATTATTAAATAAGTATAAAATGAAAGAAGAAACAGAATTAAATGGATTAGGTGGCTGGTTAATTTTACTCGCAATTGGTTTTTTGTTCGTTTTCTACACTCAGTCGTACTATTAAGTCTAGTGTAGATACTGTTATTGTTAGTGAGTTATGGTCAAAATTAGTTGATCCAGATTCGCTATATTATATTCCCAATTTCGATTGGGGATATCCATTAGAGTTGTCTTTTAATGTTATTTTTTTGTTGTTGAACGGTTATGTTACCTATATATTTTTCGTAAGAATTATAAATTTCCAAAAGTTTTTATTTTTTTGAAGTTAGTTATTTTGGCTTTTTAATATTTGATACCATGACTTGGTCATGTGGTAATAGGATTTGATCTTGATCGAGATAACATTAGACAGTGTATATTACAACTTTTCACATGGGGATTTGGATCTCATATATGCTAAGTTTAGTACGAGTTAAAAATACTTTTGTTAATGGGCGTCGTAGTGAAGTTAACTACAACGGCATTGTTAGTTAATTTGTTTTAAGGAAAGAAAATGTCATTCAATTTAGAACCTTCGATTAATGGGAAAGTTAAAAAAGCGGTTATTCCTGTAGCAGGACTGGGTACACGGATGTTACCAGCGACCAAAGCAATTCCAAAAGAGATGTTACCGGTTGTGGATAAACCGCTTATTCAATACGTCGTTAAAGAGTGTATTGCCGCAGGGATCACTGAAATTATTTTTGTAACCCACTCATCAAAGAACTCGATCGAAAACCATTTTGATACCAGTTTTGAATTAGAAGCAATGCTAGAAGCTCGTGTTAAACGTCAATTACTTCAGGAAGTTCAAGGGATCTTACCTAAAAACGTAACTATTACCAGTGTTCGTCAAGGTTTAGCTAAAGGTCTTGGTCATGCTGTATTGTGTGCTTATCCTTTGGTAGGAGATGAACCTTTTGCGGTGGTTTTGCCCGATGTGATCATTGATGAATATGATAGTGATCTTACCAGTGATAATTTAGCTGCGATGATTAATAATTATCATGAAACTAAGCATAGTCAAATCATGGTTGAACCTGTACCAAAAGAATTAGTCTCATCTTATGGTATTGTTGATTGTCGTGGTGAGGCATTATCGGCGGGTAATGTAACTCAGATGTATAGTGTCGTTGAAAAACCTTCGGTTGAAGAAGCACCGTCTAATCAATCAGTGGTTGGACGTTATGTCTTATCTGAGAAAATATGGCCAATGCTAGCCAAAACACCATTAGGCGCTGGTGGCGAAATTCAGTTAACCGATGCTATTGCTATGTTATTAGAAGAAGATCCGGTAGATGCATACTGCATTAAAGGTCGCAGCCATGATTGTGGTAATAAACTTGGTTATGTACAAACTTTTGTTCAATATGCAATGCGTCACAAAAGTTTAGGTAAAGACGTTAAAGCATGGTTAAAAACAATTTAATCTTTGATTTAACTTAGCATAAATAGAAAAGGACGCGGCGAAGCGTCCTTTTTATTATTTTAACTTAATCGTATTAAGAGTCGGAAGGATCGTTATCGAGTGTAACATTAGGATCATTGTATACATCCATATCCATAAGTCCAAGTTCGCGATCGGTGACTAATGCAGCTGTCATTGCTCCCGATACATTAGCTAAAGTCCGGGCCATATCGATGATAGGATCAACGGCTAGAACCATACCAATTAATGGGAAGTATTCCGCCATCCCCATTCCGGATAAAACCACAGTAGCAGCGACTGTTGCTGTACCGGGAATACCGGCGATGCCAATAGATCCGATAACCACTACAATTACCAGCATAATGTAAAATTGGATATTGGTATCAATACCAACCATATGTGCTACCATAACGGCAAGTAAAGCTGGAAAGAAACCAGCACAACCATTCATGCCAATGGTGCTACCAAGCGAACCTACTAAATTTGCTGTCCCAGTATTTACACCCATTCGGACTGTTAATGTCGAAATGGTCATTGGTAATGTACCGACAGAAGAACGACTAGTGAAAGCCAATAGCCATGTACTGAGTGCTTTTTTTATAAACATAATGGGTGATACACCATGTATTACCACCAGTAATATATGGACAATTATCATAATTAAAGTGGCAATATAGACAGCAACGACAAAGCTAGAAACTTCAATGATTGCAGGAATACCATTGGAAATAATGGTGCGGGCAAGTAATGCAATCACGGCGTAAGGCATATATTTAATAATTGTCATGGCAATGGACATCACAATTTTATATAGCGCTTGAATAAATGTTTTAAAAAGGGCAATAGGCTCTGGGTTCTTTTTTTCCATACGATTAGCAGCGATTCCCATTAAAGCAGAGAAAATGACTAATCCCACGATGTTTTCAGTTACCATTGAAGCAATAATATTGCTTGGGATCAATTTAATAAAAGTATCTATAATATTGGTGTATTGTTTGGCTTGTGCTTGATGAACAGTGGTAGAACTCATTTCACCCAATGAGAATAAATTGGCTAATACAATACCAACAAGGCACGCTATTGCAGTAGTAAATAGTAGCCAAAAGATCCCCTTAAAAGCTATTTTGGGAAGATTCTCTTTACCTGAAAAATCAATAATGACTTTAACAATGGAGACAAAAATAAGTGGAATAACCAACATTCGAATAAAAGCAATAAATGCTCGCCCAAAAAGGCCATACCATGTTGCTGTTTCTTGCATCCAATAGTTTGATGTACTCGGGAAACCAGCGACAGCTTGAATTCCTAAACCTAGTACAATACCAAGAATTAACCCAACTAGCATCCGAATAGAAAAGTTAACTTTCTTATTTTGTAGTGGGCGCATAATAGCAAAAAAACAAATGAGTAATAGAGCAATACCAATTAATGTTTGGTAATGGGTAATAGATAAGAACTTTTCAAAAAAAGTTCCATGAAAAATGGCATCTGGCATAATTGACCCCCGAGCTACTAATGATAAATTTAATTATCTAAAAAAATATAGTGTTAATAATTCTGATTAACTTTACTATAAAAAGCACTTAACTAAAGCTAAGATTGCAAATCTCATGTTATTTGCTGGTAAATCATACTTATTTGTTACATTGTTAAATAAGTATGATTCATTCAGATTAATGTTTTGAAATGTTAGTTAACCTATTTGGCAATTGATCCTGCAATATTTAAAATATCCCATGGTCTTGAAAATGGTGGAGCATATAAAAAATCCATCATTGTTAATTCATCAATACTCAAGTGCGACCAAATTGCAGTTGCTAAGGTATTAACTCGCAAGGCTGAACCACTTCCACCTGCAATTTGTCCGCCTAAAATAACACGGGTATCTGCATGGTAAATCAGTTTGGCAATGACACTGGTCTGTCCTGCTACATAGTTACTATGATTTTTATCTTTTACTACAACAATTTTATAGGGGATTTGCGCTTTTTTTACTTCGTTTTCGGTCAAACCGGTTCGACCTGCTTCAATATCAAATGTTTTGAGTGCTGAAGTGCCAATGGTACCAGGATATTCATAATGTCCTCCAGCCATATTTTCACCAACTATTTTACCTAATTTATTGGCTCCAGTGGCGAGTGGGATATAGACCATGGATTGACTTACTCTGTGGTTAAGTGCCACACAATCTCCGGCAGCATAAACATCTGCAATATTGGTTTGACCTAAACTATCAGTAATTATTGCGCCATTGCCAAGCATATTTATGCCAATATTTTTATAAATATCACTGTTAGGTTTTACACCTGTAGCAATGATGACGGCATCGGCAGGATATAATCCTTTATTGGTGATGACATGCGTAACGATATGTTCACCTTCAAAACCTTGAACCCGTTCTTGTAGATGTAAATCACAATACTGTTTTATATTTTCTTCTATCACGTCAGTAATTTGTTGGTCGAAGGATTCAATTAGTACTCTTTCATCCAATTGAATAATTCTGACATTTTTTTTAAGTGAAACTAATGACTCAGCTATTTCAAGTCCAATATATCCGGCGCCAACAACGACAACATTTTTAATATCTGGATTGGTCAGTACTTTTTTTATCGCAAGACCGTCGTGTAGATCGCGTAAAGTGAAGATATTTTTAAGCTGTCTATTGCTTAAGATAGGGTTAATCGGATTTGCGCCGACTGCAATGAGTAATTTATCATAATTATCATCAAAATTTTGACCAGAACGAAGATCTTTAACCGTTATTTTTTTGCTATTAATATCAATATTGATGACTTCGTGTAATAATTTTATTTCAATTCCGTCTTTTTGAAATTGTTCTGGCGTTCGGGAAATCATTTCATTCGGATCGGTAAAATTGTCACCAATAAAATAGGGCAATCCACAAGCACCAAATGAAACGATATCAGATTTTTCATAAATACGAATGGTTGCATCAGGAGCGGTTCTTCTCGCTTTTGCTGCGGCACTTGCTCCAGCAGCTTGAGCGCCTATAATGATGATTTTCATAGATTATTCTCCTTTTTGCTCGCATTGCGAAATTCGATCATGTTATTACCTTTTTAAAACTATGCTGTAAATGATATTTTTAGTATAGATATAAATCCATTTTTTAACTATAGCCAATTAGATTGGTTGCTACAGTTTTATAAAAAACTGACCCTTAAGTTTACATAGAATTATGCAAAAATGGGGGCAATAAATTTTGAATTTAAGTTGTTATCTAATTTTTATAATTAACTAAAGTGAATAGCTATTGCAAAACTTGCTAATATTTTGTAAAAAAGTTTCAGGTTAACTATACGTTTCAGTATGTTGCATTAAATCTAATATTAGATTGATCTGTAATTCAGAGTCATTCAACGCAGGGATGTAATAAAATTTTTCTCCATGTGTACTTAAAAATATGTCTCGATTTTCTTCATCAATTTCATAAATTGTTTCTAAGCAATCAGTTGCAAATCCGGGACACATAACCTGTACGTTTTTTACACCCTCTGTAGCTAGTTTTTGCAAAATATTACTGGTACTCGGTTCAACCCATTTACCTTTACCAAACTTAGATTGATAAGCCATTTCTATTGGTAGATTAATACCATTTTCTTGGCATTTTTTAATTAACAGTTGAGTGGTAAGTTCGCAACGTTCAACATAATCGTCTTGTCGTTTATTAATGTAGTGTTCAGGAATACTATGATAGGAAAGGAGTAATACTTCAGGTTGACCCTGTTCTAAAAAAGCTTGCTTGATCTGCAAGTAAAGGGCATTGATATAGCTCGGATGATCTGCATAATCACGAATATAATAAGCATTAGCAATAGCAGAATTATTGGGCGCAATCTGTTTTAATTTGTCAAATACTGCAAGGGTCGTAGTGGTAGAAAATTGAGGAAACAGTGGTAACACGGTGATTTTGTCACAGGATTTAAGATTATTTAACGCTGATTGCATACTTGGTTCACCATAGGTCATTGCTAGTTCACATCTAACTTTAGGTAAATAATATTGTATTTTATCACGCAATATTTGGCTGTAATGCAATAAAGGAGAACGGTTTTCTATCCAAATTTTTTGATAATGATTAGCGATATAAGGAACGCGCTTAGGCAGTACAATATATTTTAAAAACGGATACCAAAAAAAATGAGGTAGATCGACAACATGCCGATCGAGTAAAAATTCAGTTAAATATTGTTTAATTGCATCGGGCGTAGTTGCACTTGGCGTGCCTAAATTAATCAGCAGTAGACCGTGTTTTTTATCCACAGGCAATCCTTATTTTTAGGGAAGATAACGGTTAATCACATCAAGTAGTCGATTGAGCGCACCTTGATTTTGTTTCAATACTTGATATGCATGTTCACCAATTTGTTTACTGTTAATTCTATCATCTAAGAGATGTATTACTGCTGAATATAAATCATCTGCTGAATTTGAGCAAACTATCGTTGCATTGGCTGAAATTAATTGTTCACAAATCACTTTAAAATTAAAAAAGTGTTCACCAATAATGATAGGAATATGGTGCAAGGCTGGCTCTAATGGATTATGCCCGCCGTGCTTAACAAGACTACCACCAACAAAGGCAATATCGGCAAGTCCATAAAGTTCCAACAGTTCCCCCATGGTATCACCTAAAATGACTTGTGTTTGATCGGTCGGGGCGGTATTGGTACTGCGACATAAATAATTAAATCCATTCTCGCTGATCAATTTACCTACCTCCTTAAAACGTTCTGGATGACGAGGTACTATAATTAATAAAAGATCTGGGTATTTTTTTAATATTTGCCGAAAAGCGGACAAAATTATTTCATCTTCACCAAGGTGAGTACTCGCCGCAATAAAAACAGGGCGTTGTAATTGCCATTGCCGTTTTAATTCAGTAATTTTTTGTTGTTGTTCTAAAGTTAAAGCTATATCAAACTTAATACTTCCGGTAACCGATAGCTGATCACTTAGCAAACCAAGTGAAATAAATCGTTCGCCGTCTTGTTGATTTTGTACTGCCACCATACTAATTTTAGCTAGTAAGTTTGTAATTGCCTTACCTAATTTACGATATCCTTTAGCTGAACGCTCAGATAATCTTGCATTTGCAATAATTAAAGGAATTTGCCGTTTATAGCATTGACTAATAAAGTTAGGCCACAGCTCAGTTTCCATAATAATCACTAACTTTGGCTGAACGTTTTTCAGAAATCGGTTGAGCGCACAAGGTAAATCATAAGGTAAATAGACATGACTAACACTATCATTTAATAGTGCCTTTACTCGTTGTGAGCCAGTTGGTGTCATGGTTGTTATGGTTATTGGTAAATCTGGATAACGTTGCTGTAAAGCCTTAATTAAAGGGATTGCAGCGATGGTTTCACCAACAGATACTGCATGAACTAAAATACCGCCTGATTTAACTTTATTTTTACAAAAACCATAACGTTCAAGTATACGCTGGCGATAAGCTGGCGCTTTACGACTACGCCAGAGTAATTTTAACCAAACTAATGGTTGAATGAGATAAAGTAAAATCGTGTATAAGGTTTGCATACAAACTAATCTTGGAGATCAAAGAAATGTTGGCGATAGTAACTTAGCTCTGCAATTGAATCACGAATATCATCTAATGCTTGATGTGAACTCTGTTTACATATTCCTTTTAAAATCTGAGGTTTCCAACGTTTGGCTAATTCCTTGATAGTACTTACATCTAAATAACGATAGTGAAAATATTTTTCTAAATTGGGCATATAATTAAATAAGAAACGACGATCTTGTCCAATTGTATTACCACAAATTGGTGAACTATTTTCTGGTACCCATTGCTTTAAAAACGCAATAGTTTGCAATTCAGCTTCTTGTTCGGTAATGGTGCTTTGACGTACACGATCGATTAATCCGGATTTACCATGCGTGTTTTTGTTCCAATCATCCATTAAAGCCAATTGTTCATCGGTTTGATGTACGGCAATTACAGGCCCTTCGGCAAGGATATTAAGCTCAGAATCGGTAACAATTGTGGCAATCTCGATAATGCGATCAACACGGGGATCTAATCCCGTCATTTCGAGATCTATCCAAATAAGATTATTGCTGTTAATTAGTGATGGTTTAGTCATAATTTACTTTAGAGATTTTCTTTTTAATGCTGAGTAGTGTAGCATACTGGCAAACTGTTTTAGCAAAAAATTAGTGACTGTGGCAAAAAATAAACTATCCCAAAATCAAAAAAGACGTGTTGCAGCTAAACATCAACAACGTTTAAAAACCAATCAAGATGATAATCTGTCTAATTTCTCATTACCGCGTGAAGGAGTGGTGATTAGTCGCTTTGGTAAATCGGCTGATGTCGAAGATAGTAACGGACTTATTCATCGTTGTAGCATCCGTCGTACTTTGCCTTCATTAGTTACTGGAGATAAAGTTATATGGCGTGAAAGTTTAGAGCCTAACACAAATGGTATTATTGAAGCGGTACATCCACGTCATTCTGAACTAGTGCGACCTGATTTCTATGATGGTGTTAAACCCGTTGCTGCCAATGTAGATCAGATCGTTATTATTTCGGCAGTATTACCCGAATTGTCTCTCAATATCATTGATCGTTACTTAGTTGCTTGTGAAGTAACGAATATTGAACCTATTATTGTACTAAATAAAATTGATCTGCTTAGTAGTGAGCAATATGCAGAAGTTGAAAAGCAATTAGCCATTTACACAGAGATTGGTTATCAGGTTTTATTGGTTTCCTGCCAAAATCAACAAGGGATTGCAACATTAACGCAGGTGTTACAAGATAAAATATCAATTTTAGTCGGTCAATCTGGTGTGGGTAAGTCGAGTATTATTAAATTGTTATTACCTCATCAATCTCAATCGGTTATGACTGGAGACGTTTCGGAATTATCGGGTCTTGGCCAACATACTACCACTTCAACCCGACTTTACCATTTGCCAAATGGTGGTGATATTATTGATTCGCCCGGTATTCGTGAATTTGGTTTATGGCATTTAGAGCCTGCGCAAGTGATAAATGGTTTTAAGGAATTTGGTGCTTATTTAGGTGGATGTCAGTTTCGGGATTGTAATCATCTCGATACACCCGGTTGTTTATTACAAAAAGCAGTACAAGAAGGTAAGATAGCCTCATCAAGACTTGATAACTATCAACGAATATTACATACGATGAAGGAAGTTAAAGCTAAAACCAATAAAAGTTATAAGTAATCATCTGTGGTTAATGATAAACCAACTGTTTAAGAATGCGGGTTAATCATCATTGTTTACACTGCAAAGCAAAAATAGGTTAGGGTTTAATAATTATTTGTTGCCCACAACGCTAAAATAAGGTCTGTGGGCAGTAATCATCAATATCAAAAATTATCGATTTTTAAGTGCTAGACCAATTGCTACATAAGCCCAGCCTTGAAAAACTAAGTCAATGCCTAAAAACATCCCTAGCACCCAAAGGCTATCGTATGGCCAACCACCAATAATGATTAATCCGAGAATTAGAGTAATAATCCCTGAGGTTAATACCCATCCCCAACTAGGTAAATTACGATTATTAAAGGCGGCAAAGATTTGCGTAAAGCCACTCATAATCAATAAGAAAGAGATAACTAAGGTTAAGGCAGAAGAGACAGTAACAGGTTGGAAAAAGGATAGCAGTCCAATGAAAATATACAAAACCCCCATAATTGCCCATAAAGCGCTTTGCCCAAATCCTTTAATACTAAACGAATGCAAAGCTTGAGCAACGCCGGCAATGACGAGTAATGATCCAATAAAATAGACTGAAAAAACAGTGGCAATAAATTGGTAACCTAATGCCAAACAGCCTAATATTATTAAAATTATACCAACTAAGATAAACCAGCCTGATTTTTGTTTAAGTGCATTAATATTGTTTATGTCAGATATCATATCATTTTCCTATTTTCGTCTTGTTTAACTTCAGGTTATATGTAAAAACATCTTTCAGATCAATATATCTACCAAAGGTAATTGGCAGAAGAAGAGAACACGAGAAGGCATACACAATGATGATAGTTGATTACTACACCATTGTGTTTGTTGAATGTTGCCTATAATAAATCAAAATTCAAAACTAGCTTTTATCTTTCAGTGCTTCATCAAGCGTTGAAAAAAACATCAATTTGTTTGGAATAGGGATAATTTTTGCACGAGCTAATGTTTTAAGTGGTTGAAACTGTAATTCACATATTGATAGATCTACATGCTCAGGCAGTTCATCTATAAAATGGATTAAGGCATTAAGCCCACCAGCATCAAGAATTGGCACGGCGTCCCATTGCAGTACAATATGTTGATAGCCATTGATTTTTTGGTATAACTCTAAAAAAGTACGCTCAGCAGCAGCAAAAAATAGTGGCCCGTTAATACGCAGAACTAACGTTTTATCATCACTGCGGTTAAGTTCAACTAATCGAGTCATGCGTGCAATACGGCGCATAAACAAAATGGAGGCTAATACTATCCCAAGTGTTATGGCAATGACCATGTCAAATAATACCGTAAGTGACATGCAAATAAGCATAATCATTACATCATCTTTGGGCGCTCTTTTTATAATATAAATGACGCGTTGAATAGCACTCATATTCCATGCCACAATTAATAACAGGGCCGCCATAGCAGATAATGGAATAAATGATAAAATGGGTGCAAAGCAGATAAGTGCCAATAATACTATTAATGAATGTAATATTGCGGCAATGGGTGATGTTGCCCCAGCTTTGACATTAGCTGCCGAACGGGCAATGGCGGCAGTAGCGGAAATCCCTCCAAAAAATGGCGCAATGATATTTCCTAGACCTTGTCCAATCAGTTCACTGTTTGAGTGATGTTTTGTGTGGGTCATTTCATCTAATACTACCGCGCAAAGTAATGATTCAATTGCACAAAGCATGGCCATGGTTAATGAAATTGGTAATAGCGCGGACAGCATGGTCCAATCCCAGCGAAAATCAGCATGTTGCCATGGTAAGATAAATTCAGGTAATACAGGCGGAATACCATGCCCAACAGTATTATCGTCTAAAGTATAGGTAAAACGTGAGCCAATGGTTTCAATCTGATAACCAAATTGATTGAATATCAACATGACAATAATACCTGCAACCAGAGCAGGTAAATGACCCGAAATTTTGACGCGTAGTTTTGGCCATACAATTAATACAACTAAAGTGACTATTCCTACTAACGTATCAGCCAAGTTGATAGTGGGGAGTGTTTTGGCTAGTTCAATTACTTTAGTCACATAACTTTCTGGCATATGTTCAAGTGTCAAACCAAAAAAGTCTTTAATTTGCATAGTCGCAATGGTTATGGCAATACCTGAGGTAAAACCTAATACTACAGGTAACGGGATATATTCAATTAATCTGCCTAAACGTATTATTCCCATTAAAATTAGAAAAATACCGGATAATAATGTTGCAACTAATAGTCCTGATAACCCAAATTGCTGTGAAACAGGATATAAAATAACCACAAATGCGGCTGTTGGACCCGAGACACTAAATCGTGAACCACCAGTTAAAGCAATAATAAATCCTGCAATAATAGCAGTATACAGTCCGTGCTGAGGAGGTACACCACTAGCGATTGCGAGTGCCATAGCGAGTGGTATAGCAATAATACCGACGGTTATTCCTGCAATTAGGTCTTTGAAAAAGCGGGTGGTGTTGTAAGGATTGTTTATACAGGCTGAAATAAAAGCACAACAAATTTTTGTGCGGGTGAATCCATATAATTTCATTATTTTTTAATCAATTAAGCTGAGGTTATCTTTAGTAGCCTAATAAGATAATCTTTTTTACGAAAAATAAAAGGGTGTTGTTAAAATAATCGCCTATTTTTTGACGCTTTGTGTGATAACAGGTAAAATCTCACCGCGTCTTTATTGATAATAGCAGTAAATCCATTTCGTTTGTTATACTACTGTCTTAGTATTGCAATCAATATCGTTAAAGCAAAGTTACCTTATCGCTACTTATTTATTAATTCTATTAATGGATATTTTTCTTTTTACCACCAATAAAACCGCTATTTAAAGAAAAGAGGTATTTTATGGATTACTCTAAAAAGTTTCTTTCTATTTTTTTATTTGTCTTTTCGTCGATGAGTTTTGCTCAACAAGTCATCGTTTCGGGTTCTAAAACAGCTTATCAATATGATACAGCTAAGACTTTAACTCCAGCACCAAAAGGTTATCAAGCTTTTTATATTGATCACATTGGACGTCATGGTTCGCGTTATATTAGTAAATCTAAATATGAAGATATTGCTTACCAAACGCTATTATTAGCTGAAAAAGAAGGTCAATTAACGGCTTTAGGGGAAGATTTACTCAGGCAAGTTACCATTATTAAGCAATTCAATCAAAATCATTATGGTGAGCTTACTGATCTTGGTCGTCAAGATATTGGTTTAATTAGTCAACGAATGCTGGCTAATAATCCGACTGTCTTCAAAGGACAGAAAATTGAAGCCATTACCTCAAGCTCACCCAGAGCAAAAGAGACCGCAGAAATTTTTATCAAAGCATTTCAAGCTAAATATCCCAATATTACCATAACGCAGCAACCTGATGATAAACAAACATTATTACGTTTTTTTGAATATTCTCCCGCTTATGATGAATATAAAAGTAGTAAAGTAGTTAAAAAAGGGATCTCATCTTTAGAAGATGCGACTAAAACAATACAAGTGAGTTATGATATTGCTCAAAAAATCTTTAATCATGATTTTTCAAATAAGTTAAACAAAGGAATTGAAATAATTGGAAAATCACCAATTAAATCTCGGGATTTTGTTTTTGCGGTTTATCAACTTTATCAAGAATTACTAGCTTTTCCGTCGCAAGTTTTAACGGATAATCATCTCGATCTCACTGCTTATTTTACCGAAGAACAACAACAATGGTTTAGTACCGTAGCTACCGTAAAAAACTATTTACAAATAGGCCCCGCTTTTGACGCCAATGGTATTCAAATTAAAATTGCAGCACCGTTAGTTTGGGATTTAATCCATACTGCTGATGAGGCAGTCGCTAACTCTAATATTGATGCTAATTTGCGATTTGCGCATGCCGAAACGATTTCACCCTTAGTAACATTACTTGAAATTGCAGGTACATCAACGGTGGCTAATTCCCTCTTTGATTATCCAACGGTTTGGCGGGCAGATAAAATTATCCCGATGAGTGCAAATCTACAATTGATTTTTTATAAAAGCAATCAAGCTAATCAACCAGTTTTAGTAAAAGCGTTATTAAATGAGCAGGAAGTTAAGCTCCCTGTATCAACTAATTATTACCCTTATTATCGTTGGAATGATGTTAAACAATTTTATGTAAATAAACTTAATAAATTAGGTTTATCAGACAATCAAACTGAGCTTGAAATGTTGAAAAATTTGAAATAGCTTTGTACTCTTAACCAAAATTGACAATTTATTGTTAATAAGCCTTGCTTACGAAGAACAGGTAAGCAAGGCTTATTTGTGAGTTTTAAACAAATAATTGTGTTGTCTATGTTTTTAAACTTGTAACCAAAAGGTAACAGGGCCATCATTAATTAGTGATACTTGCATATCAGCCGCAAATTGCCCGGTTTGTGTGTTGATCTGTTTTTGACATTGTTCGACAAAAAATTGATAAAGTTTTTCAGCTTCATCCGGTTTAGCACCTTTAGTAAAACTTGGTCGCATCCCTTTATGTGTATCTGCAACAAGTGTAAACTGAGAAACCACTAAAACTTCACCATTTGCTTGTCCAACATTGAGATTCATTTTGCCTTCACTATCACTAAAAATACGATAACCAAGTACCTTTTCACAAAGACGGATTGCTTTTTGTTGATCATCTTCTTGTTCTACACCAAGTAAAACAAGCAATCCATGATTAATTTGTCCAATAATTTGATTATCAACACTAACGCTGGCTTGTTTAACGCGTTGAATTAAGGCTATCATACAGTAGTTACTCCGATTGTGGCTCTTGTTTGGGGTGCTGTTTTTTTTGTCGATTATAGTCAGTGAGTGTTGCTGCAAACTCGGCACCAAATAACACAATGCACCAAGAACAGTAGATCCATACTAACATAATTGGAATGGATGATACCACGCCATAAATAAGCTGATAAGTTGGAAACGAAGTCACATAAAGCGCAAATGCTCGTTTACCTAGTTCAAACAATATTGCTGCGACAATTGCACCAATTATTGACTCTTTAAACGGTACTGTTTCAGTTGGAATAATGCAGTAAAGTAACCAAAATCCAGCTATAGAAATAAAAAATGGCAAGGAACTGATCAATATGTTTCCTGTTTTGGCGGTTGATAACCATGACAAAGAGAAAACATAGGAACTCACCGCGATACTTGAACCTACAAGAATAGGACCTAAAGTTAATATGGTCCAATATATGGTTAAATTGTAGATAAATGACCGTTTACGCTTAGTTTTCCAAATTAAGTTGAGTGCATTATTAATCGAATTGATTAATAATAAAGAGGTTACAATTAATCCTACCACACCTAAAATAGTCATTCTTTGGGTATTGGCAATAAATTGTTCAAGATAATTTTGAATGGTATCACTCGCGGTGGGAACAAGATTATTATAAATTAATTGCTTTAATGATTGGCTAATTTCATTAAACATAGGAAAAGCCGATAATAATGAAAAAATAACAGTAATTAGCGGTACCAATGCAAGAATTGTGGTATAGGCTAGCCCAGCTGCTGATGTTGTTAGACGATCTTGATTTATACGAATCCACAACATCTTTGCAAATATCTGTATCGGTTTAAATGTTTTCATAGGCTATATTATTTGTTAGATATAATACAATTATTGATACCATTACTTTTTAATAAGCTCATCGCTTTATCAGCTTCGCTTTTGCTTATGTAAGGTCCAGCAGTAACGCGGTATAACTGTCCAGAAGTTATATTACTACTTAAACCAGACATAGCAAGCTTTGCTCTTAACGTGTCTGCATTTGACTTATCTTTAAATGCACCACATTGTAATATCCATTTATTTGTCTGCGCAGTTGTTGGTGATGTAAATGTAGGCGCTGTAGTTGTTTGTTCTGTATTTGTAGGGTTTTGTTGTGCAACAACCCTGCTGTTATTCATAAAACTATCTAGAATTTGTTGTCGTTCACTGGCAACTGAAATTGAATTCGTTCCGGTAGTATTATTAGGGGTTTCCAGTGCTTTAAGATATGCCCAGCGCTCTTGAGGTTGTTCAGGAAGGGTTTCAGTCGGCGGCTGTGTTTTTACTTTTGGCAGTTCAATGGGTTTATCTGGTTTGTTGTTAGAAATAAGGTAGAGAAAAGTAGAAAATAAAATGATAAGGGTAGTAGCAATGAATATCATTAAATTAGGCATGATTCGAGACTTATTTTTTTTTGATTGGCTCTTTTTTCTAACATAATCACGCTGAACCACAATATACTCTCTTTTTTCTCTCGCAAATGTTGAATAAACAAGTAGTATATAAATAAAAAAAGTGGCTTTCACCACTTTTTATTATCTTGCTATAAATATATCTAACAGTAATACAGTATTAAGCTAATGCTTTTATCTGTTTGATTAAATTTGCTTTATGACGTGCAGCTTTATTTTTGTGGATTAAACCACGAGCCGCTTGACGGTCAACAACTGCCTGCATGTCTTTGAATGCTACTTCAGCTGTTTGTTTATCACCAGCTGCAACAGCTGCGTAAACTTTTTTAATATAAGTACGCATCATTGAACGGTTACTAGCATTATGTTTACGGCGTTTTTCGGATTGAACCGCACGTTTCTTAGCTGATTTGATATTAGCCAAAGTCAACTCCCAAGTTTAAATAAAAATTACATATTAATAAGGCGACGAAATATGCCTGATTTTATTCCTTTTGTCAATGGCATTCAAGAAAAAAAATTGGGGTTTGTGGATATAATCTAATTTAATTACGTTCATAATTTAACCGTTAATGAGAGTAACCTAAAAAGAATTTTTATGTTAGAATAATGCAAATTTTATTTTGTTTATATTTCACAAGAGGAACTCTCATGTCTGTTATAAGAATGCAAGATCTTGATCTAAAAGGGAAACGTTTATTTATTCGTTCAGATCTTAATGTGCCAGTTAAAAATGGTAAAGTAACCTCTGATGCACGTATTAAAGCATCATTACCTACGATTGAAGAAGCAATCAAGCAAGGCGCAAAAGTGATGGTTACTTCTCATATCGGTCGTCCAACTGAAGGGGAATATAACCCAGAATTTTCTTTACAACCTGTTGTTGATTATTTAAAAGAACATGTATCTTTCCCTGTTCGTTTAGTGAAAGATTACCTTAATGGTGTTGATGTTAAAGAAGGCGAATTAGTTGTCCTTGAAAATGTTCGTTTCAATGTCGGTGAAGGTAAAGATGATGAAACTTTATCTAAAAAATATGCTGCTCTTTGTGATATCTATGTAATGGATGCGTTTGGTACAGCTCACCGCGCTCAAGCATCAACTCATGGTGCCGGTAAATTTGCACCGATCGCTTGTGCTGGTCCTTTATTAGCTGCTGAGTTAGATGCACTAGGTAAAGCACTTGATAATCCGGCTCGTCCGATGGTGGCAATTGTTGCTGGCTCTAAAGTTTCTACTAAATTAACCGTTCTTGATTCCCTCTCTAAAATCGCTGATCAAATAATTGTCGGTGGTGGTATTGCTAATACCTTTATTGCAGCCGAAGGTTATAATGTGGGTAAATCGCTTTATGAAGCAGATTTAATTCCTGAAGCGAAAAAATTAATGGCTAATTGCGAAATTCCAGTTCCAACCGATGTTCGTGTCGCAACTGAATTTAGTGAAACAGCAACAGCAACTGAAAAATCAGTTAAAGATGTAAAAGAAAATGAACAAATTTTGGATTTAGGTGATAAATCAGCAGAAGTATTAGCGGATATTATCAAAAATGCCAAAACTATATTATGGAACGGTCCTGTAGGTGTTTTTGAATTCCCTAATTTCCGTCGAGGTACTGAAATTGTTGCTAAAGCAATCGCTGATAGTAAAGGTTTTTCAATCGCAGGTGGTGGTGATACATTAGCTGCAATTGATTTATTTGGTATTGAAGATAAAATTTCTTATATTTCAACTGGCGGTGGTGCTTTCCTTGAGTTTGTGGAAGGTAAAAAACTACCAGCTGTTGCAATGTTGGAAGCGAGAGCAAAAGCGTAATATACATATCAATAGAAAGGATGAGCTACTTACTCATCCTTTACTTTTTATATAAATAAAATTATAGGTAATAGAATGGCTACAAAGATTTCTGATGTCGTTAAACCCGGTGTAGTTACTGGTGATGATGTGCAAAAAGTGTTTCAAATTGCACGTGAAAACAATTTTGCATTACCAGCAGTTAACTGCGTTGACACCAATACAATCAATGCTGTTATTGAAACAGCAGCTAAAGTGGGTTCACCTGTTATTGTCCAATTTTCAAATGGTGGCGCTCAATTTATTGCTGGTAAAGGCTTAAAACTTGAAGGTCAAGAGTGTGCTGTTTTAGGTGCAATTTCAGGCGCTAAACATGTACATCTTATGGCTGAAAAATACGGTGTACCAGTTATTGTCCATACTGACCACTGTGCTAAAAAATTACTTCCATGGGTAGATGGCTTACTTGATGCAGGTGAGACTCATTTTGCTAAAACAGGTAAACCACTCTTTTCTTCTCATATGATTGATCTTTCAGAAGAGACATTAAAAGATAATATTGATATTTGCTGTCAATATTTAGCTCGTATGTCTGCCATGAAAATGACCTTAGAATTAGAATTAGGTTGTACTGGTGGTGAAGAAGATGGTGTGGATAACAGCCATATGGATAGTTCAGCACTTTACACTCAACCTGAAGATGTGGCTTATGCTTATGAACGTTTAAGCGCAATTAGTCCACGTTTTACTATTGCCGCATCATTTGGTAATGTACATGGTGTTTATAAACCAGGTAATGTTAAATTAACACCAAAAATTTTAGATAATTCTCAAAAATATGTATCTGAAAAATATAATTTACCTGCTAAATCATTGAATTTTGTTTTCCATGGTGGTTCAGGATCAACTGCTGAAGAAATCAGTGAAGCTGTGAGTTATGGTGTTATCAAAATGAACATTGATACAGATACTCAATGGGCTAACTGGGCAGGTATTTTAGATTATTACAAAGCAAATGAAGCTTATTTGCAAGGTCAATTGGGTAACCCTGAAGGACCTGATGCACCAAATAAGAAATATTATGATCCTCGAGTTTGGTTACGTAAAGGTCAAGATTCATTAGTGGCACGTTTAGAACTTGCATTTAAAGAACTTAATGCAATTGATGTACTTTAATCTTTTCTTTTTTTAGCTTCAAACTAGAGCAAGGTAAATCACCTTGCTCTTTTCATTAATCTTTCATAAATAAACCTTGCATTTTTTTTTTAGTTGTAGGATAATTCTGCCCTCATTTAACTTAGGGGAGCTGTCTATTTATTAATAGCAATTGTTAATAGAAGAGGCGTTTGCACCCGAGAAAAGGAAACTAAAATGGCAAAAAAAGTACAAGCTTACATCAAGTTGCAAGTTGCAGCTGGTGCAGCAAATCCTAGTCCGCCAGTTGGTCCAGCACTTGGTCAACATGGTGTTAATATCATGGAATTTTGTAAAGCATTTAATGCGAAAACAGAAAGCCTTGAAAAAGGTTTACCAATTCCAGTGGTTATTACAGTTTATTCTGATCGTTCATTTACATTCGTAACTAAAACACCTCCTGCGGCAGTATTACTGAAAAAAGCTGCTAAAATTAAGTCAGGTTCTGGTGAACCTAACAAGAAAAAAGTAGGTAAAGTGACAAGCGCTCAAATTCGCGAAATTGCTGAATTAAAAGCTGCAGATATGAATGGTGCTACTATTGAAACGATGATGCGTTCTATTGAAGGAACAGCTCGTTCAATGGGCTTGGAAGTGGAGGGTTAATTAATGGCTAAATTATCTAAGAAAGCTAAACTTATCCGCGAAAAAGTGAACGCGACTAAGCAATATGAAATTAGCGAAGCAATTGCTTTATTAAAAGAGTTCGCAACAGCTAAATTTACTGAAAGTGTTGATGTTGCCGTTAATTTAGGTATCGATGCTCGTAAATCAGATCAAAATGTTCGTGGCGCAATTGTTCTTCCTCACGGAACTGGCCGTACTGTGCGTGTTGCAGTATTTACTCAAGGTGCAAATGCTGATGCTGCTAAAGAAGCTGGTGCTGAATTAGTCGGTATGGACGATCTTGCAGATCAAATCAAAAAAGGCGAAATGAATTTCGACGTAGTTATTGCATCACCAGACGCTATGCGTGTTGTGGGTCAATTAGGTCAAATTTTAGGGCCTCGTGGTTTAATGCCAAACCCTAAAGTTGGAACAGTAACCCCTAATGTTGCAGAAGCAGTTAAAAATGCTAAAGCTGGTCAAATCCGCTACCGTAACGATAAAAATGGTATTATTCATACCACTATCGGTAAAGCAGATTTTGATGCAGATAAACTTAAAGAAAATTTAGAAGCATTACTTGTTGCTTTAAAACGTGCAAAACCAGCATCTTCTAAAGGTGTATTTGTGAAGAAAGTTAGCCTATCTACAACAATGGGCGCTGGTGTTGCAATCGATCAAGCAACATTAAATGCAACTGTTTAATTACATTTTTAGTTATTAAACAATAAAATCGGTTGGTGTCTGGCCTTAACCAGACCCCGTCCAAGACCGTAGGTGTAATTGCTGTTTAATTACTTAATTTTCCTACGTAGACGGTGACAGAGCCTGATAAGATATAATACAGGAATTCTGCTCATCGTGGTTATGCTAGCTACATTTGTAGTTAGTTAAAATAAGTCTAGGCTTAGCCTAGTTTAATCCAGGAGCAATACCAATGGCACTAAATCTTCAAAATAAACAAGAAATTGTTGCTGAAGTTAATGAAATCGCCAAAGGTGCGCTATCTGCAGTTGTTGCCGATTCTCGTGGCGTAACTGTAGAAAAAATGACGGCATTACGTAAATCTGCTCGTGAAGCTGGTGTTTATATGCGTGTTGTTCGTAATACGCTATTACGCCGAGTTGTTGAGGGTACTCAGTACGAGTGTTTAAAAGATGCGTTTGTTGGTCCAACTCTAATTGCATTTTCAAATGAGCATCCAGGTGCTGCAGCGCGTATTTTTAAAGCGTTTGCTAAAGAAAATGAAAAATTTGAGATTAAAGCCGCAGCCTTTGAAGGTGAGTTGATTACTGCAGCGAACATCGATCGCTTAGCAACATTACCTACTTATGAAGAAGCATTAGCTCGCTTGATGTCAACCATGAAAGAAGCCGCAGCTGGCAAATTGGTTCGTACTCTTGCAGCGGTTCGCGATCAAAAAGAAGCTGCATAATTGGCAGTTCGATTGTGAATTTTATTAATTAAAAAATTGTAAATTTGGGAAACTATATTATGTCTATCACTAAAGAACAAATTTTAGATGCAGTTGCAGAAATGTCTGTAATGGACGTTGTTGAACTTGTATCAATGATGGAAGAAAAATTTGGTGTTTCTGCAGCAGCAGCTGTTGCAGTTGCAGCAGCAGGTCCAGCTGAAGCAGCAGAAGAAAAAACTGAATTTGATGTTATCTTAAAAGATGTTGGCGCTAACAAAGTAGCTGTTATCAAAGCGGTTCGTGGTGCAACAGGTTTAGGCTTAAAAGAAGCTAAAGATCTAGTTGAATCAGCTCCAGCAACAGTTAAAGAAGGCGTTAGCAAAGCTGATGCAGATGAACTTAAAAAGGCACTTGAAGAAGCAGGTGCAGCTGTCGAACTTAAATAAGTTTATCGATAACACCATAAATGGCTGGGGGTTTTATACCTCCAGCCTTTTTGCGCTGTAAAAAGTCCAAGAATTATATTTGAAGACTATTAACAAAAGTAATAAAGAAATAGTATATTTATTGAGCCTAATCAACTGATATTTATAGATATTTTCGATGAGGTGTCAGGCGTTATTATTTAATTGGTAGTACCCCTGATGAATATTTAATCATGCTAAAATAGCAGATAAGCAAGTTGAGGAACTAATGGTTTACTCTTATACCGAGAAAAAACGAATTCGTAAGAATTTTGGTAAGCGTCCACAAGTCTTGGATATACCGTATCTTCTTTCTATTCAACTTGATTCGTTCCAGAAATTTATTGAGCAAGATCCAGAAGGTCAATATGGCTTGGAAGCCGCTTTCCGTTCAATATTTCCGATAAAAAGTTATAGTGGTAACGCTGAGTTACAATACGTGAGCTTTAAAATGGGCGAACCTGTATTTGATGTTAAAGAATGTCAAATTAGAGGGATCACATACTCAGCACCGTTGCGTGTGAAATTACGTTTAGTAATTTATGATAAAGATGCGCCAGAAGGAACAGTAAAAGATATTAAAGAGCAAGACGTCTATATGGGCGAAATCCCTTTAATGACGGACAATGGTACATTTGTGATCAATGGTACAGAACGTGTTATCGTATCACAGTTGCATCGTAGCCCAGGTGTGTTCTTTGATAGTGATAAAGGTAAAACACACTCTTCTGGTAAAGTTTTATATAATGCACGGATTATTCCTTATCGTGGCTCTTGGCTTGATTTTGAGTTTGATCCAAAAGATAATCTTTTCGCTCGTATTGACCGTCGTCGTAAACTACCTGCAACAATCATTTTACGTGCTTTAGGTTATGAAACAGAAGAAATTTTAGATATTTTCTTTGAGAAGACTATTTTCGAAGTTGGCAAGTCAAAATTAAAAATGGACCTTGTTCCAGAGCGCCTGCGTGGTGAAACTGCACTATTTGATATTGAATCAAAAGGTAAAGTTTATGCTGAAAAAGGTCGACGTATTACAGCCCGTCATATCCGTGAATTAGAAAAAGATAAAATTACTAAAATTGATGTGCCGGTTGAATATATTGTCAATAAGGTGCTTGCCAAAAATTATGTTAACGATGCAACAGGTGAAGTTATTGCGTTTGCCAATACGCCGATTTCACTTGAATTATTGCTTGAATTAACCAATGCAGGTCATAAAAAAATTGAAACGTTATTTACTAATGACCTTGATCATGGTTCTTTTATTTCTGAAACATTGAATGTTGATTCAACTCGTGACAGATTAGGTGCGTTAGTTGAAATTTATCGCATGATGCGTCCTGGTGAGCCACCAACAAAAGAGGCGGCTGAAGCGTTATTTGATAATTTATTCTTCTCTGATGAACGTTATGATCTATCAGCGGTTGGTCGTATGAAATTCAATCGTTCATTAGGACGTGATGATATCGAAGGTGAAAGTGTTTTAACCAAAGGCGATATCGTCGATGTAATGAAAAAACTGATTGCTATCCGTAATGGTCATGGTGAAGTCGATGATATTGACCATTTAGGTAATCGTCGTATCCGAAGTGTTGGTGAAATGGCAGAAAACCAATTCCGTATTGGTTTAGTTCGCGTAGAGCGCGCCGTAAAAGAACGTTTATCTTTAGGTGATCTCGATTCTCTGATGCCACAAGATATGATCAATGCTAAACCGATTTCAGCAGCAATTCGTGAATTCTTTGGCTCAAGCCAATTATCACAATTTATGGATCAGAATAATCCATTATCTGAAATTACACATAAACGTCGTATTTCTGCGTTAGGTCCGGGTGGTTTAACTCGTGAACGTGCAGGCTTTGAGGTACGTGACGTACATCCAACACACTATGGTCGTGTATGTCCGATTGAGACTCCGGAAGGTCCAAATATCGGTTTGATTAACTCATTAGCGGTTTATTCGCGTACTAATGAGTATGGATTTTTAGAAACACCTTATCGTCGAGTTATCGATGGTGTTGTTACAGATGAAATTAACTATTTGTCTGCAATTGATGAGAGTGAATTTGTTATTGCCCAAGCTAACTCAAATCTGGATGATGATGGACGTTTCAAAGAAGATTTAGTGACTTGTCGTTTAAATGGCGAATCAGGATTATATAGTCCAGAACAAGTTCATTATATGGACGTATCAACACAGCAAATCGTATCGGTTGGTGCTTCATTGATTCCGTTCTTAGAGCATGATGATGCTAACCGTGCCTTGATGGGTGCTAACATGCAACGTCAAGCCGTGCCGACATTAAAAGCGGAAAAACCATTTGTTGGTACTGGTATGGAACGTGCTGTAGCTGTCGACTCAGGTGTAACAGCCGTTGCTCGTCGTGGTGGTACTGTACAATATGTTGATGCATCACGTATCGTAATTAACGTTAATGCTGATGAAATGTATGCTGGTGAAACGGGCATTGATATTTACAATTTAACTAAATATACCCGTTCTAACCAAAATACCTGTATTAACCAAATTCCTTGTGTGGAATTAGGTGAGAAAGTTGAACGTGGTGATGTACTTGCTGATGGACCTTCAACTGACTTAGGTGAATTGGCATTAGGTCAAAATATGCGTGTGGCATTTATGCCATGGAATGGTTATAACTTTGAGGATTCTATTTTAGTCTCTGAAAAAGTTGTCCAAGATGACCGTTTTACTTCAATTCATATTCAAGAGTTATCATGTATTTCTCGTGATACTAAGTTAGGTGCAGAAGAAATTACAGCTGATATCCCTAATGTTGGTGAAGCAGCACTTTCGAAACTTGATGAATCAGGTATTGTTTATATTGGTGCTGAAGTTAAAGGTGGTGATATTCTGGTTGGTAAAGTGACACCTAAAGGCGAAACACAGCTAACACCAGAAGAGAAATTACTACGAGCAATTTTCGGTGAAAAGGCCTCTGATGTTAAAGATACTTCTTTGCGTGTACCAAATGGTGTTTCTGGTACAGTTATTGATGTGCAAGTCTTTACTCGTGATGGTGTGCAAAAAGATAAACGCGCACTTGAAATTGAAGATATGCAACTTAAACAAGCAAGAAAAGATTTAACAGAAGAGCTGAAAATCTTAGAAGCTGCATTGTTTGCTCGTATCCGTGATGTGTTAATCTCAGGTGGTATTAAAGCTGATAAATTAGATGCTTTACCACGTGAAAAATGGTTAACCATTGGCATTGCCAACGAAGATAAACAAGCGCAATTAGAACAACTTGCTGAACAACACGAAGAAATTAAAACTGAATTTAATAAAAAACTTGAAGCAAAACGCATGAAAATTACACAGGGTGATGATTTACAACCTGGTGTACTGAAAATTGTTAAAGTTTATTTAGCGGTTAAACGTCAAATTCAGCCTGGTGATAAAATGGCCGGTCGTCATGGTAACAAAGGGGTAATCTCTAAGATCAACCCAATTGAAGATATGCCATATGATGATAAAGGTCGTCCAGTTGATATCGTGTTAAATCCACTAGGTGTACCGTCTCGTATGAATATCGGACAGATCCTAGAAACACACTTAGGTATGGCGGCTAAAGGTATTGGTCAAAAAATTGATGCAATGCTTAAAGAGCAACAAGAGCTAGCTAAATTACGTGAGTTTATCCAAAAAGCTTATGATCTTGGATTAGGCGCAGCTCAAAAAGTTAATGTAGATGAGTTTACCGATCAAGAAGTGATGACTTTAGCGCAAAACTTACGTAACGGTATGCCACTTGCTACACCAGTATTTGATGGTGCGAAAGAGCAAGAGATTAAATCATTGCTTGAACTTGGTGACTTACCAACATCTGGTCAAATTACATTATATGATGGTCGTACGGGCGAACAATTTGAACGTCCGGTTACTGTTGGTTACATGTATATGTTGAAATTGAATCACTTAGTTGATGATAAGATGCATGCGCGTTCAACAGGTTCATATAGTCTGGTTACCCAACAACCATTGGGTGGTAAAGCTCAATTTGGTGGTCAACGTTTCGGTGAGATGGAAGTATGGGCATTAGAAGCATATGGTGCTGCTTATACCTTACAAGAAATGTTAACGGTTAAATCAGATGACGTAAACGGCCGTACTAAGATGTATAAAAATATTGTAGATGGTGATCATCGTATGGAACCTGCGATCCCTGAATCATTTAATGTACTATTAAAAGAGATTCGTTCGTTAGGTATCAATATCGAGTTAGATGAAGAGTAATCTTAACTAACTCCAATGATTTCTATTTATAGGGATAACTTATTAGCAATAATAAGTTATCTAATTGGTTTAACTCCATAGGAGTCAATTGTGAAAGACTTACTAAAGTTTCTAAAAGCACAAACAAAAACAGAAGATTTTGACGCAATCAAGATAGGTCTTGCCTCTCCTGATATGATCCGTTCATGGTCTTTTGGTGAAGTTAAAAAACCTGAAACAATCAACTATCGTACGTTCAAACCAGAACGTGATGGGTTGTTTTGTGCGCGTATTTTTGGACCGGTAAAAGATTATGAATGTTTATGTGGAAAATATAAACGTTTAAAACACCGTGGTGTGATCTGTGAAAAATGTGGTGTAGAAGTTACCCAAGCTAAAGTACGTCGTGAACGTATGGGTCACATTGAACTTGCATCACCAACTGCACACATCTGGTTTTTAAAATCATTACCGTCTCGTATTGGTTTGTTACTTGATATGCCACTGCGTGATATTGAGCGCGTGCTTTATTTTGAATCATTTATGGTGCTTGACGGCGGAATGACCAACTTAGAACGCGGTCAAATCTTAACTGAAGAGCAGTATTTAGATGCGTTAGAAGAGTTTGGTGATGAATTTGATGCACGTATGGGTGCGGAAGCTATCCAAGAGTTATTACGTAATATTGATGTGCAAGCTGAGTGTGAAGCACTACGTGATGAACTAGCAACCACTAATTCAGAAACTAAACGTAAAAAACTGACTAAACGTATCAAGATTATTGAAGCATTTATCCAATCAGAGAATAAACCTGAATGGATGATCTTAAATGTATTACCTGTGTTGCCACCAGATTTACGTCCATTAGTACCACTTGATGGCGGACGTTTTGCAACATCAGATTTGAATGACCTTTACCGTCGTGTGATTAACCGTAATAACCGTTTAAAACGTTTATTAGATCTAGCTGCTCCGGATATCATTGTACGTAACGAAAAACGTATGTTACAAGAATCGGTTGATGCATTATTAGATAATGGTCGTCGTGGTCGTGCTATTACTGGTTCAAACAAACGTCCATTAAAATCACTTGCCGATATGATTAAAGGTAAGCAAGGTCGTTTCCGTCAGAACTTGTTAGGTAAACGTGTTGACTACTCTGGCCGTTCAGTAATTACTGTAGGTCCTTACTTACGATTACACCAATGTGGTTTACCGAAAAAAATGGCACTGGAATTATTCAAACCATTTATTTACGGTAAATTAGAACGTCGTGGTTATGCAACAACCATTAAAGCAGCTAAGAAAATGGTTGAGCGCGAAGATGCAATTGTTTGGGATATTTTAGACGAAGTCATTCGTGAACATCCGGTATTACTAAACCGTGCGCCAACACTACATAGATTAGGTATTCAAGCGTTTGAGCCAATCCTGATTGAAGGTAAAGCGATTCAGTTACATCCATTAGTGTGTGCGGCTTTCAATGCTGACTTCGATGGTGACCAAATGGCGGTTCACGTTCCATTAACACTAGAAGCGCAATTAGAAGCGCGTGCGTTAATGATGTCAACTAACAATATTCTTTCACCTGCGAGTGGTGAGCCTATCATCGTTCCTTCTCAGGACGTGGTATTAGGTCTTTACTATATGACTCGCGACAAGATTAATGCTAAAGGTGAAGGCATGATCTTAACTGGTCCTAAAGAAGCAGAAAAACTGTATCGTTTAGGTTTAGTTGAGTTGCATGCAAAAGTTAAAGTACGTATTACTGAAAATCATCGAAATGCTGTTGGCGAATGGGAAGAAACAACATCAGTCATTGATACTACTGTTGGCCGTGCGATTTTATGGTTGATTATGCCAAAAGGTATGAGTTTTTCTGTGATTAACCAACCGCTTGGTAAAAAAGCGATTTCACGGATCTTAAATATCTGTTATCGCCAATTAGGCATGAAAGAAACCGTTATTTTAGCTGACCAAGTCATGTACACAGGATTTGCTTATGCTGCACGTTCAGGTGTGTCAGTTGGTATTGATGATATGGAAATTCCAGCGAAAAAATTACAGATCATCAATGAAGCTGAAATTGAAGTTGCTGAAATTCAGGAACAATTCCAATCAGGTTTGGTGACTGCTGGTGAACGTTATAATAAAGTTATCGATATTTGGGCAGCAGCCAATGAACGCGTTGCTAAAGCGATGATGGATAACCTTTCAACTGAAAAAGTCATCAACCGTGAGGGTGAAGAAGAAGTTCAATCTTCTTTCAATAGCATCTATATGATGGCCGACTCTGGTGCGCGTGGTTCTGCGGCTCAGATTCGTCAGTTAGCAGGTATGCGTGGTTTGATGGCAAAACCAGATGGTTCGATTATCGAAACACCTATTACGGCAAATTTCCGTGAAGGGTTAAACGTACTTCAGTACTTTATTTCCACTCATGGTGCGCGTAAAGGTCTTGCTGATACAGCATTAAAAACAGCAAACTCAGGTTATTTAACCCGTCGTTTAGTCGATGTTGCCCAAGATTTAGTGGTTATCGAAGATGACTGTGGCACCTTAGAAGGTGTGGTTATGACACCGGTTATTGAAGGTGGTGATGTTAAAGAGCCTTTACGTGAACGCGTTTTAGGTCGTGTAACAGCTGAAGATGTATTAAAACCAGGTAGTGCAGATATTTTAATTCCGCGTAATACCTTACTAGATGAAAGCTATTGTGATTTACTAGAAGCAGAATCTGTTGATAGTGTTAAAGTCCGTTCAGTAGTTTCGTGTGATACTGATTTCGGTGTTTGTGCTAAATGTTATGGTCGTGACTTAGCGCGTGGTCACTTGGTGAATAAAGGTGAGGCAATTGGTGTTATCGCAGCACAATCAATCGGTGAACCAGGTACTCAGTTAACCATGCGTACGTTCCATATCGGTGGTGCGGCATCTCGAGCAGCGGCTGAATCAAGTGTTCAGGTTAAAAATAAAGGTAGTATTAAACTTACTAATGCTAAATTTGTAATTAACCCAGATAAGAAATTAGTCATTACTTCGCGTAATGCTGAGTTGACGATCATTGATGAATTAGGTCGAATGAAAGAGACGTACAAAGTTCCTTATGGTTCGATCTTGACTAAAGGTAATGGCATAGCTGTTGAAGCTGGTGAAACCATTGCTAACTGGGATCCGCATACTATGCCAGTAATCTCAGAAGCAAAAGGTTTTGTTCGTTTTGTCGATATGATTGATGGTCAAACCATTACTCGTCAAACTGATGAATTAACCGGTTTATCTTCTATCGCTATATTAGACGTTGCAGAGCGTACTGGTGTTGGTAAAGATTTGCGTCCGGCAATTAAAATTGTTGATGCCAAAGGTAAAGATGTTTACGTTTCAGGTTCAGAAATGCTAGCACAGTATTTCCTACCGGGTAAAGCATTAGTACAGTTAGAAGACGGTGCGGAAATCAACATCGGTGATACACTTGCACGTATTCCACAAGCATCTGTTGGTACCAAAGATATTACAGGTGGTTTACCACGAGTTGCGGACTTGTTTGAAGCGCGTAAACCGAAAGAACCAGCGATTCTTGCAGAAATTGACGGTATTATCTCATTTGGTAAAGAGACTAAAGGTAAACGTCGCTTAATTATCACTCCATTAGATGGTAGTGAACCATATGAAGAGATGATTCCAAAATGGCGTCAACTTAACGTATTTGAAGGTGAACAAGTTGGACGTGGTGATGTGATTTCAGACGGTCCAGAATCAGCTCATGATATTTTACGTCTACGTGGTGTAAATGCAGTAACGCGTTATATTGTTAACGAAGTTCAAGAAGTTTATCGTCTGCAAGGTGTAAAAATCAATGATAAACATATTGAAGTTATTGTGCGTCAAATGTTGCGTAAAGCAACGGTTATTCATCCGGGTGGTTCTCGTCTACTTGATGGTGAACAACTTGAAGTTTCACGCTTGAAGATTATTAACCGTGAACTTGAAGCACAAGGTAAAGAGCCGATTGTTTATTTACATGATTTATTAGGTATAACTAAAGCGTCATTAACAACAGAATCGTTTATTTCAGCGGCATCGTTCCAAGAAACGACTCGAGTGTTAACAGAAGCAGCAGTTGCAGGTAAAAACGACGAATTACGTGGATTAAAAGAAAACGTAATTGTGGGTCGTTTAATTCCAGCCGGTACTGGTTATGCTTATCATAAAGAACGTTTACGTAAACGGGCAGTACCTTCAAATGAAGAAATTCAACCGACAATTTCAGCAGAAGAAGCCACAGCGAATTTAGCTGAGTTACTGAATTCTGCAGATGAAAATCAATAGACCTAAGTCAGGTTTTATTTATAAAATAGCACGCATAGGCGTGCTATTTTTTTGTCTATTTACTGGTGAAAAAAGGAGAATTATATGTATATCGTCATGAATCGTTTTAAAATTAAACATGGCAGTGAAGATGCTTTCATTGAAATATGGCGTAACCGTGAAACACATTTGAATGAAATGAAGGGGTTTAATCGCTTCTATTTCTTAAAAGGAAAAACAGAAGAAGAATATACGCTGTTTTCATCTTTTGCCGAATGGGAAACCAAAGCTGATTTTGAAGCGTGGGTAAACTCTGAACAGTTTCATTCAACACACCGAAATACTGGTAGCCGACCAAATAACAAAGATATTTACTTTGAACCTGCTCAATTAGAGTTTTTTGAAGTTATTTTATAGTAGTTGTTATTAAGATTCTTGGTATTACGACAAGATAAAAATAACAAATATACGAGGATCACCAATGTAATTTTAGTGAACAGTTTTAGCTTTTAAGCGCAAATCACTGAGGTGATTTATATTTTTTAAGTTAACTTAATATGAGATTCAAAGGTACTGATTTTTGGGAAAACTCTTTTATCGTTTAATCGATTAATTGCTGATCAGTGCTATTTCCCAATTAGGACGAAATCAATGCGAAGTTTGAGTTTCGTCCGTGATTAAAATCAGCTAAATTCAATACTAAGTACCCGTACTGTTGATCTATTGTCATTGATACCTTAATACAATAGGGAAAATTGGTTGGTATAGAATTTGGTTTTGCAAGCGTATGTCTGATTAGTTGCTGAATTTTAAAGATGATCAACAAAATTGGGATCGTTTTGTTCACGGTTTTTAACTTCTGTTTATTGATAACTTAAGTTGTAAATTAATGTCCATATTATATGTACATGCTTAATGTACTAAAATCATTATAAGTGGCATTACCCTAATATGAAAACCAGTTGTTTTGGTTAAGCTATTATTATTACTATAGTAAAATTAATTTATCATATATATTTTTTATATGAGCATTTAGCATGAAATATGATTTGATCTATAATCAGCTCAAAGAGCAAATTCATTCAACTGATAGTCATTATCAAGTTGGAGACAGGTTACCGACCGAACAACAGTTATCTTTATATTTTGAAGTATCTCGCAGTACTATTCGAAAGGTTTTAAATCGGCTCAATCAAGAAGGGATGATTGAATGTGTACAAGGGAAGGGACATTTTATACGTCAGAAAAGAAATGAGTTGGTGTATCCACTGCCTAAAGTGGATAATATTGTTAATAATCAAGAAAGTATAGATATTATTAAATATCAAATTATGACCGTCCCAGCCTCTATTGCTCAGAGTTTAGATCTATCTATAAATGATAAGGTTTATTCTATTAAGCGCCTTATCTATAAAGATGGTAACCCACTCAAAATACAAGAAATATTTTTGCCATGTAAACAATTTCCAATGCTCACTTATAGCGATATGTTACAACCACTTCTTAATGTTATAAAAAAATACCAACCACAAAATGAAATTATCAGTCGTTTGCATTTTATTCCAGCAAGTGCTGATTCAACCCAAGCAGAATTATTAAACATAATTAAAGGTAAGTTGTTGCAACAGATGATTTTGCAGGTGACCAGTATCACTAATCTCTCTTTAGGATATATGATAACGACATATAGTGTGGAAAAAAATAGTGTATTTTTTGTTTGCCCATATGGTGTTGATTAATCGATATAAAAAGGTTTACTTGTTTATGCTTTGAAATAGTGTTGTGTGTTATAACGCTCAGTAACAAGGATTTGTTTCGATATTTCAATAGGTTGATTATCAATTGAAAAAACGATTGTTTTCATTTCTAATAATGGATGAGCAATAGGTACTTGAAGTAACTTGGACACATATTCATCAGCAAGTAAAGGTAAAAAGGTTCGATAACCGTCACAAATGGTAATATTACACTCCTCACGAATATATTTGAATTTTGATACTTCAAGGTGACAGATACTTAAATTAGGAAACAATCTAACCGATAAAAAACTTGTTTCTAGTAAAATAGGTATTTCATTGAGTAATCGTAATCTTTCAATTGAATAGACCGGCTCACCTGTTTGTATTGCAAGTTTATCGGCTATTTCAGTTGTTGCTGCAATAACTTCAAATTGAGTGACTAAGTTAATTACATTTTTTTCACCCGCATTTTCCATTACTTTATGAAAACCAGCTAATGGTCGATTTTTATAGTTAATTTTTTTTATAACCAAATAACCTTTTCCTTGTAACGGTTGAATAATTTTTTCTTTGACTAATGGTAGTAATGCTTTTCGTACAGTTGATACACAAGTGTGATTTTCTAGGGCTAACTTTTTTTCACTAGGTAAAAAAGATCCCACCATATATTGGTTATTATTGATTCTGTTTCTAATTTTTTCAGTAATTTTTAAATAGACAACTTTCATACAACTTATAATATTAACCTTATGATATTTATGATGATTAATTAACATATATAAATCAAAATAGCTATTTTATATAAGTTGAAAATATTCATATTGTGATTTAGATCACGAATTGTAGATTTCCACATAATCAATGTATTTCCTTCCCCTTTATAGTCAATTCACTCTTATTGTTTGAGCATAATTTTATGCTGATATTCATCATCTAAATAACTTACTGTCAGAGGTAACCTATATGAAGAAATATAATTTAGTTATTGTTGGTGGCGGAAGTACTTTTACGCCAGGTTTTTTAAAATCGTTTTGCCGAATGAAAGAGCAATTTCCATTAAAAAAGCTGGTTTTATTTGATATTGATGCTGCTCGCCAAGAAAAAATAGGCAAATTTGGTGCAATTTTGTTTAAGGAATTATATCCCGAAGCGGAATTTCATTATACCACCGATATTGCTGAAGCTTACAAAGATATGGACTTTGTATTTATGCAAATGAGAGTTGGTGGTTATAAGATGCGTGAGCTTGATGAAAAAATACCTTTAAAACATGGTGTTATTGGTCAAGAAACATGTGGGCCAGGTGGATTCGCTTATGGATTACGTTCCACAAAAGAGATGATAAAAGCGATTTATGATGTGCGAAAGTATGCTCCTAATGCTTGGATATTAAATTATTCTAATCCAGCAGCTATTGTGGCTGAAGCTTTACGCAGAGAGTTTCCTGAAGATACTAAAATATTGAATATTTGTGATCAACCCGAAAACGTTGTACGTTCATGTAGTCGTTTGTTAGGTTGTCATTTTAAAGAGTTAGATCCTGTCTATTTTGGTCTGAATCATTATGGCTGGTTTACACATATTTATGATAAAGCTACCGGCGTAGATCTGTTACCTAAAATCCGAGAATTAATTAAAGAACGAGGATTTTTACCTCAAGATGCTGAACAGCGTGATAAATCATGGTTAGAAACGTATGGTATGGTTCAACAACTCATGGAAGATTTCCCTGATTATTTACCAAACACTTATAACCAATATTATCTCTATCCTGATTATAAAGCTAGCCACCTTGATCCAAATTATACCCGTGCTAATGAAGTTATGAATAGCCGGGAAAAAAGAGTATTTCAAGAGTGCCAAACTATCATTGATGCCAATACCACTAAAGGATATATCAATATTCATGAAGATGCGCATGCTGAGTTTATGATAGATGTTGCCATGTCAATTGCTTATAACCAAAACAATCGATTTATTGTGATTATTGAAAATAAAGGTGCTATTAATAACTTGCCAGATGACGGTATGGTCGAAGTGGTTGCCGAACTTGGTGCAAATGGACCTAGCCCAATGCGAGTAGGCAACATTCCTACCTTTTATAAAGGTCTATTAGAAAATCAATTAGCCTCCGAAAAACTTGCTATTGATGCATATTTTGAAGGTTCATATCAAAAAGCCCTTGAATCATTAACAATTAATAGAACCGTTAATGATGCTAAAAAAGCACGCATTATTCTTGATGAATTGATTGATGCTAACAAGGAGTATTGGCCTGAACTGAAATAGATTAATTACTGTAGGGAAGCTTTTACTTCCCTTATTTTTGAGTAAATAAATTAAATACTAGTTTCAGTATTAGAGAGGGAACTGAGCATGCAAAAAAAAAATAAATTAAGAATCATGGATTTCTTTTCAAACTTTGGGCGTAGTCTGCTGTTACCTATCGCAATTTTAGCTTTAACGGGGTTGTTGTTAGGTCTTTCTGCAGCCTTATTACGACCACAAATACAAGATATATTACCATTTTTAAAAACAGATATAGCTATCTATATTGTTAGTACAATCAGATCAATTTCAGGTAAAGCATTTGAGTTAATTCCTGTGATGTTTGCTATCTCTGTGTCATTTGGTCTTGCTAAACAAGAGAAAGAGATAGCCGCACTAGCTGGGTTTATGGGTTATTACATGATGCTGTTTAGTGCATCGATAATGATAAAATCGGGAATAGTGACTATCGATCCTAAAACATTAGCAAATATACTGGGAATACAAGATACATTACAAATGGGAGCGGTTGCGGGCATGATTGCCGGTATTTTGAGTGCTTATCTACATAATAAGTATTACAAAATTCAATTTCCTGTAGCAATAGCTTTTTTTGGTGGAAAACGCTTTGTATCAATTGCAGTCATATTTTGGTCGGCCATTTTAGGTCAAGCTTTACCATTTATCTGGGGGCCGATCTCGTTTGCTATAGAATCCATCGGTTCAGGGATAAGTCACTTAGGTGCAATTGGTGTCTTCTTATTTGGTTTTTTAGAAAGAATATTAATTCCAACTGGGCTACATCACATTATCAACCAACTATTTAGAACAACGGTAGTTGGTGGATCTTTAGGTGGTGTTGATGGTACGCTTAATGTCTTTATGCATTATTTCGGTACGGTCAATATTGAGGAATTAAAACCTTTCACTAAATTCCTTGGTCAAGGGAAAATGCCATTTATGATGTTTGGATTACCAGCAGCAGCTTATGCTATTTATAAAACAACACCAACAGAAAAGAAAACCAAGGTAAAAGCTCTGATGATAGCCGGTGCTGCCGCAGCTTTTGTTACCGGTATAACTGAACCACTCGAGTTTTCATTTTTATTTATCGCGCCATTATTGTATCTATTTCATGCAATCATGGGGGGATTGGCATTTTTATCCATGAGTTTACTTGATGTTGGAATCGGTAATACCAGTGGTGGTTTTATTGATTTTATTCTTTATGGTGTGTTGGTTGAAAATTCGAAATGGTATATGGAGTTGGTAGCGGGTATTTTTTATGCGCCAATATACTATTATGTCTTCAAATGGTATTTGACCAAAAAGAATATCTCAATTGATACGAGTGATGAGTTTCTTGATACATCTAAAAATCTTGAAAATAAACTAGAAACAGGGCAACTAGAACAGATGATCATAGATGCACTAGGTGGTCGAGATAATATTAGTATGATTAATAATTGTTTAACCAGACTGAGAGTTGATGTCAATGACACAACCATTATTAATCAAGAAGTCCTTAAACAAACAGGTGCAATGGGGGTAGTTGTTATCAGTGATACACATGTTCAAGTTATATATGGTCCGAAAGTTGAAAAAATTGCTACTTTAGTCAGAGAAGCAATTAGTTAATGTAAAATATAATACTTCAATTTATATTTTATTTATGCTTAACTATCACTTGTTGTTTAACAAGTGATAGAGTTTTTTCTCATTGACTTAAACTCTGTCTTAGTTCTTTTCAAATCTTGATATAATACTTTACCTTTTTACAAACTTAATTGTGAATTAATTAACTATTAGGGCTTGCTATGAAATTAAAACCGATTTATCTCATTTTGTTACTCGTTGTTGTTGGAGTGTTTGTCTTTTTTAATAGTTATAACAGCATTCAATCTCAGGATGAAAAAGTAGCAGCTTCTTGGGCAGAAGTTCTCAATCAGTATAAGAGACGAGCAGATCTAATCCCGAATTTAGTTAATACCGTAAAAGGTTATGCTGAGCATGAAAAAGCAGTGTTAACAGAGGTAACAGAAGCCCGTGCTAAAGTAGGCTCCATTCAGATTAATGCGCAGCAACTGTCCGATCCTGCGATATTTGCCAAGTTCCAACAGGCGCAATCTGAATTAAGTACAGCATTAAGCCATCTTATTGCTGTAAGTGAAAATTATCCAGCGCTAAAAGCCGATACACTTTATAAAAATTTAATGACTCAACTTGAAGGCACTGAAAACCGAATAGCTGTGGCACGTGGTCGTTATATTGAAGCAGTCCAAGCCTATAATAGTTTTATCCGTGGGTTACCGACAAAATGGGTCGCTGATATAATAAATGAACAACCTAAACAGCAATTTACTGTTGAAAACGAGAAAGAAATATCTAATGCGCCAAATGTCAATTTTAGTCAGTAAATAAAATGAAAAATTTTTTCATACTGATTTTTTGGCTGATCATCAGTTGCTACAGTTACGGACTGACTAACATTCCTCCTTTTAATAGTGATGTAATAGATACGTCTGGAACGCTAACAGCATCGCAACGTAGTGAACTTGAATCCTACTTGTACAATTTTGAAAATACACGTACTGATGGCGCACAAATTGTGGTACTGATGATTGCAAAACTTGATGATGAAACGATTGAACAATATGCTGTTAGAGTTTTTGAAAAATGGAAGATTGGTGCAAGAAGTCGTGATAACGGTGTTTTATTGTTGATAGCCAAAGAAAACAAACGCATGCATATTGAAGTAGGTATGGGGTTACAAGGATCGATTACTGATCTAATAGCTGACAATATAATTCAAAACCAGTTAAAGCCACAATTTAAACAAAATAACTATTATCAAGGTATCAAAGATGCTTTATCGATGTTAGTACCGTATATGAGTGATTCTTTACCTGAATTTGTTAACAACCAAGATGCTAGTCTTAATACTATAGTGAATAGCGAATTTGGTCAGCGCCTGCTTAATTATGGTATGATTTCATTTGCCATTTGTTTTTTTCTTTGTCTTGTTATAAATCTGGTATTTGGACTTAAATCATCGATGAGTTCATTAAAACAATATTGTTTACGGATTTTAGCCACCGGAGTACTTAATGGATTGTCGGTGGGGGGATTTACGTTTTGCAATGGTTATTCGTTACTTATTACATTAAAAATATTATTGATTACTTGTTTGGGTACCATGTTTTTATGTGTTTTTGTACATTTACGTAAAAGCAATAGCAGTAGAGGTGGTGGTAACTTTACAGGGCGTGGAGGTGGATCAGGATCTAGCAATCGTTCAAGTGGTGGATTTAGAGGTGGCGGAGGTGGCCGTAGTAATGGAGGCGGTGCATCTGGTAGTTGGTAGATAGATTAAGCATAAAACAAAAAAGCCATACTATAGCTAATAATTAGATATCTATTTAGCTTGTAAAGATGTTTCAGGTTAACTATATGTTTTAGTATAAGAGTTTATAGGATAATTATCATTATGATCTAACTAACCAATTAAAAAAATGATCCTCGCTAAAAAGTAGACATATGTTATCTCAATCATATACACAATAATTATGAGAAAAACCTTGCTCCAAAAAGTTAACATTGAATTTAAACAATAATTTGTCAATCATCTAAACGCAAACGTTAATCTTCCAATTTTATAAAAAATGTATTCATTCTATAAATGGCAATGGGATCTTATTAGAAAAGATAGAAGTGTTAGATATTAAGGATATGTAATGACAATTACAAAATCAATTTCTATATTTGCCTTGTTTTTATCTCTATTTTGTATGCAAGTTTATGCTCAAACAGATACGAATAAAAATGTGGTAATGGTTTCAGTAAGCAGTGTGTATTCTACATTTCCTCCTTCTATTCTTAGGTTAGTTATTAAGCAAGATTCCATCGAAAGATTTTTGGATGATCCTATTTGTTCATCACAAGAGGGAATAGTGTCTTGTGATTTAGCTAATAGAAAAGGCGAGATTGTCAACTATCCAGAAAATCTATTAAGACAGGTACCGCAAGAGTTTTTAAAAGGATCAAACAATATTCATTTTAGTTTAAACGATGGTGGAGGTTTTTTAATTGTTATTTTTTTTGATGATGGCAGTAAGAACTCTTGGGGGATTTTTCAATCAAGCTATTCCTACTCCCCAGAAATTCAATCTTTTTTACAAAAAATCGCTACACTTTTATCAAAGTAACTAAATAAAGAACATAATAGCGTCACAAGATAAATAGACTCATCTATTGTGATGAGCAAAATGTATGCTTATTTTAGTTGAATGTAGGATTGATTTATACTTAAACGTATAGTTAACCTGAAACTTCTTTACAAAAAATAAATCGTTAAACAATAACAATATTAAGGTAATAATCAATAACTAAAACAAATTATATTGTAAGCGCCCATTGACGAAAGCCTTATTTAAAGGTAATATGCGCGCCTTACAGTATTGTGTAGTTTTTAACAACACTTAATAATTTTAAGGTAACATGCATATCTTATGCAAAATAAATTGCCATTAACAATTGACCCAATTAAAGCAGCACAAAAGAGACTTGATTATGTTGGATATTATCCAGCAAAAAGTGCCAAGCGGGTTGAAAATCTGAAAAGTGATATTGAGTGTCGCTTATCTTTTGATTACGATGAGCAAAGACTTTGCGTTATCACAATTGATGCAAAAGCGACGTTAGAGTTGATATGTCAACGTTGCTTTAAACCTTTTATCACAGAAGTTCATGTGATGAATAAATTTAGTCCTGTTAAGAGCGATGCTCAAGCAGAGACGCTACCGGAACATTATGAACCTGTTCTAATGAACGAGTTTGGCGAAGTAGATATATTAGCGTTACTTGAGGACGAAATTATTCTCTCATTGCCAATTGCACCGGTACATGATAGTAAACACTGCGAAGTGTCAGAGGCAGATATGGTATTTGGCGAAATTCCAGCTGAGAATGAAAAACCAAATCCGTTTGCAATTTTAGTTAGTTTAAAGAATAAGGGGTAAATCCATGGCTGTTCAACAGAATCGTAAAACTCGTGCAAAACGTGGTATGCGTCGTTCTCATGATGCATTAACTGTAGCTAATATCTCAGTTGATGAATCAGGAAAAACACATTTACGTCATCACGTAACCGCTGATGGTTATTATCGTGGTCGTAAAGTGATTTCTAAGTAATTATTATATAATTAGAAATCCTCAGGTGACATTTTGGATAATCTAACCATTGCGTTAGATGCTATGAGCGGGGACTTCGGTCCTCGTGTTGTTGTTCCTGCTACAATACAAGCGCTAAATCGTTATCCAAATCTTTCCATTTTTCTGGTGGGCGATCCAACAGAAATTGGCTCCTTTTTGTCTAAAGAAAATGCAGAACTTATTAATCAATATCAAGCTAACAATCGCTTAAAGGTGATTAAATCAACCTCTGTTATTGCTAATGATATGAAACCTTCCTACGCTATCCGACACAGTCAAGGTTCGTCAATGAGAATGGCTCTTGAACTGGTCAAAGATAATCAGGCACAGGCATGTGTTAGCGCAGGTAATACAGGTGCATTGATGGGATTGTCTAAATTACTTCTCCATTCTCTTACCGGTATAGATCGTCCAGCATTAGTTGCGACTATACCAGCACTAAATAACCAAAATACGGTTGTGCTTGATTTAGGTGCCAATGCTGAATGTGATAGTAATATGCTGGTACAATTTGCGATAATGGGTGAAATTTTGGCTAAAACTGTGCATAAGATCACTCATCCTCGCGTAGCTTTGTTAAATATTGGCGAAGAAGATATTAAAGGATTGGATAAGATTCGTTCAGCGGCTTCTATTTTGAAATCAAATGATCAGATAAATTTTATTGGTTATTTGGAAGGTAACGAACTTTTGACCGGTAAAACAGATGTATTAGTGTGTGATGGTTTTGTCGGTAATGTGACGCTTAAGACCGTAGAAGGCTTAATCAAAATTTTCATGTCCTCTTTTAAACTATCCTTAGGTCACCATTCATTACTAATGAAATTATTGAGTAAATGGTTACAAAGAAAGATCGCAAAAAATTTTGGTTATTTAGATCCCGGACGATATAATGGAGCATGTTTGTTGGGACTCCAAAGCATTGTAATTAAAAGTCACGGTAGTGCTAACCAAAAGTCATTTTTTGCAGCAATAGAACAAGCTATTTTAGCTATACAAACAAATATACCTGAGAAGATTGCTAGTAGCCTTTCTTCTGCACTACCTAAGAGCGAATAAATAGATGTATACAAAGATATTAGGAACAGGGAGTTATCTTCCAAAACAAATCAGAACCAATGCCGATCTTGAAAAAATGGTCGATACTAGTGATGAATGGATCACAACACGTACAGGTATTAAAGAAAGACGTATCGCAGCTCCTGATGAAACCGTAACAACTATGGCCTATCAGGCAGCAATCAACGCGATTGACATGGCTAATATTGATAAAAATGAGATCGGTTTAATCATTGTTGCCACTGCCACATCGGTTAATGCGTTCCCAAGTTCTGCAACTGAATTACAAGCCAAATTAGATATTGCTGATGTGATTGCTTTTGATGTATCAGCTGCATGCTCTGGTTTTGTTTATGCGCTTGATATTGCCGATAAATATATTAAAAGTGGTGCAACTAAATATGCCCTAGTTGTTGGTTCCGATATGTTAACTCGTGGCGTTGATCCAAATGATCGTGGAACCATTATTATTTTTGGTGATGGTGCCGGGGCGGTTTTGGTGGGTGCATCAGAACAACCTGGTATTATCGCTTCACATCTCCATGCTGATGGTCGCTATGGTGAGTTATTAAAATACCCTTATGTTGATCGTCGGGATATGACTAATCCTGTGTATATGACAATGCATGGTAATGAAGTGTTTAAAATTGCTGTTAAAGAGCTTTCAAATTTGGTAGATGAGCTTTTAACGGAATCTGGTTTGGATAAATCTGATTTAGACTGGTTAGTACCTCATCAGGCTAATTTACGCATTATCTCGGCAACTGCTAAACGTTTAAACATGGATATGAGTAAAGTAATAGTTACTTTAGATAAACAGGGTAATACCTCAGCAGCTTCTGTACCATGTGCATTGGACGTTGGTGTACGCGATGGGCGTATTAAGCGAGACCAATTAATCTTATTAGAGGCATTTGGTGGCGGTTTTGTTTGGGGATCGGCATTAATTAGATTTTAATAGTATGTTATGTTTTGAATGATCAAGGATTTTATAATGACCAAATTTGCAATGGTATTTCCGGGACAAGGCTCACAAGCCGTCGGTATGTTAAAAGATTTAGCCGATAATTATCCAATTGTGAAATCAACATTTGATGAAGCATCTGAAGTTTTAGGCTATGACTTATGGACTTTAGTACAACAAGGGCCTGCTGAAGAGTTAAATAAAACTTGGCAAACTCAACCGGCATTACTGGCTTCATCGGTAGCTATTTTTAGAGTTTGGCAAAGTTTGAATGGTAGCCAACCCGCTTTTATGGCTGGTCATAGTTTGGGCGAATATTCAGCATTAGTTTGTGCTGGTGTGATTGATTTTAAAGATGCGATTAAGTTAGTTGAACTTCGTGGTAAATTAATGCAAGAAGCGGTACCAAGTGGAACAGGTGCAATGTATGCCATTATTGGACTAGATAATGAATCAATCAGTAAAGCTTGTGAACAAGCTGCCCAAGGTCAAATTGTAGCCCCTGTTAATTTTAACTCTCCTGGACAAGTTGTCATTGCTGGCAATAAAGAAGCCGTCGAACGTGCTGGCGCTCTATGTAAAGAAGCGGGTGCTAAACGAGCCTTGCCACTTGCAGTAAGTGTTCCATCTCATTGTGCGCTAATGAAACCTGCGGCTGAGAAATTAGCGGCGACTTTAGATAGCATTGTGTTTAATACACCGAAATTTGCCGTTATCAATAATGTTAATGTAAAAGTTGAAACCTCTGCTGAAAATATAAAGGCCGCTTTAATTGCACAGCTTTATAGTCCTGTTCGTTGGACTGAAACAGTAGAACAAATGGCTAAACAAGATGTGACTCTTTTAGTTGAAATGGGACCGGGTAAAGTTTTAACAGGATTAACTAAACGTATTGTTGATTCACTTTCTGGTTGCGCGGTTAATGATAAAACTTCGTTAGATGTTGCACTAGAAAATACTAAGTAAAAGATAAAAAGAGGTAGTTATGAATCTATCAGGAAAAATTGCTTTAGTAACAGGTGCCAGCCGTGGTATCGGCAAAGCAATTGCAGAAAAACTTGTTGCTTGTGGTGCAACAGTAATTGGTACGGCAACGACCGAAAAAGGGGCTGATGCTATCAGTCAATATTTAGGCTCAAAAGGTAAAGGTTTTGCTTTAAATGTCACTGATGATGCATCTATTGAATCAGTGATTAGTGCAATTAAAACAGAATTTGGCGATATTGATATTTTAGTGAATAACGCGGGTATTACTCGTGATAACTTACTAATGAGAATGAAAGAAGATGAATGGCAAGCTATTTTAGATACTAATTTAACTTCTGTTTTTCGTCTATCAAAAGCATTAATGCGCACAATGATGAAAAAACGTTATGGCAGAATTGTGACAATTGGTTCTGTTGTTGGTACTATGGGTAATGCAGGGCAAGCTAATTATGCAGCAGCTAAAGCAGGACTAATTGGTTTTAGTAAATCATTAGCTCGTGAAGTGGCATCTCGTGGTATAACGGTTAATGTTGTCGCACCAGGATTTATTGCAACGGATATGACCGATGCACTAACCGATGAACAAAAAGCATTAACTCTTGCGCAAGTTCCAGCTGGACGGTTAGGTGAACCTGCTGAAGTAGCTAATGTAGTTGCTTTTCTAGCTTCTGATGAAGCATCTTACATCACAGGTGAAACTTTACATGTCAATGGTGGCATGTATATGGTGTAATGAGTTAGAATAGTGTAAAATAGACCGATATTTTTGATGGTTTGAGCAAAAAATAAGCAATTGGGTTGAAAAATGGTTTGCATCTTTTTCAACATTTTATAAACTTACATTCACCGCCACTTTCGGCGATTTTTATAGGAAAAAAAAGAGTATGAGCACTATTGAAGAGCGAGTTAAGAAAATTATTGTTGAGCAACTTGGTGTGAAAGAGGAAGAAGTGAAAAATGAATCTTCTTTCATTGAAGATCTTGGCGCTGACTCTCTTGATACAGTTGAACTAGTTATGGCTTTAGAAGAAGAATTTGATACTGAAATTCCTGATGAAGAAGCTGAAAAAATCACAACTGTACAATCAGCAATTGATTATATTACTGCAAATCAATAAGGTTGGCAGAATTTTCTCAATAGGCGGTCAGATGATCGCCTAGTTTGTATTTGTGTCTTTTTTTTAAGTAAAATAGACTAAATATAAATTAAATAAGCTTAATGATAGAATTTTCATTGATTCAAATTTCATTTCAATCCTTTTCTGGAGGACAATGTGTCTAGACGCAGAGTTGTTGTTACCGGAATGGGCATGATATCTCCAGTAGGTAATACAGTTGAATCCACTTGGCAAGCATTATTAGCAGGTCAAAGTGGTGTTGAACTCATCGAACACTTTGATACAGCCCCTTTCGCAACGCGTTTCGCAGCGATGGTTAAAAACTTCAATGGTGAAGATTATAATATTTCACGCAAAGATGCGCGCAAAATGGATTATTTTATCCAGTATGGTATAGCTGCAGGTATGCAAGCAATGCAAGATGCTGGCATTGATATCACGGAAGAAAATGCAGAACGAATTGGTTGTGCGATTGGTTCAGGTATTGGAGGACTTGGGTTAATTGAAGAAAATCATAGTGCATTAGTTTTTGGTGGACCACGTAAAATTAGTCCATTTTTTGTACCTTCAACCATTGTTAATATGATTGCGGGTCATTTATCTATTATTTACGGTTTAAAAGGACCAAGTATTACTATCGCAACAGCCTGTTCTTCAGGTGTGCATAACATTGGTCATGCAGCAAGAATCATTGCTTATGGCGATGCAGATGCAATGCTAGCTGGTGGTGGTGAAAAAGCAAGTACTCCACTGGGAATTGGTGGTTTTGGTGCTGCACGTGCTTTATCAACTAACAATGATGATCCTAAAGGTGCAAGTCGCCCATGGGATAAAGATCGCGATGGTTTTGTACTTGGTGATGGCGCAGGAATTCTATTCTTGGAAGAGTATGAACATGCTAAAAAACGAGGTGCTAAGATTTACGCTGAAGTTGTTGGTTTTGGCATGAGCAGCGATGCTTATCATATGACTTCACCGCCAGAAGATGGTAGTGGTGCGGCATTAGCAATGAAATGTGCTATACGTGATGCAGGTATTACACCAGAGCAAGTTGGTTATATTAATGCGCATGGAACCTCTACACCGGCTGGAGATAAAGCAGAAACTCAGGCAGTAAAGAGTATTTTTAGAGAAAATGCTAATAAAGTGCTAGTTAGTTCAACTAAATCCATGATAGGTCACTTACTTGGAGCCGCAGGTGCAGTGGAGTCCATTTTTACTATATTGGCATTACGAGATCAGGCAGTACCACCAACAATTAATTTAGATAATCCTGATGAAGGATGTGATCTCGATTATGTACCACATACAGCCCGCCAAGTTAAAAATTTGGAATATGCACTTTGTAACTCATTTGGTTTCGGTGGTACCAATGGTTCAGTGTTATTTAAGAAAATCTAATTCTATTTGACTTTCCCATCACATCTTGTGATGGGAACAGATCCTTGTTTTTTCCTTACCACTAATAACAGTTCATCTTAGATAAATAAAAATGTGGTTTGTACCACATTTTTGTCACACCCGATTAGATTAATTGGAAATAAAAGCGTATGTTATAAAAATTATATTGATAAACATCTTTCATTATTGATTGCTGATGACAGGTTTTATTGATAAACAAATTTTTATTTTATATTTAAGGAGCTGTTATTATGATTACTACTGCACTTTTTCCTAATCGTTATATTCAAGGTTTTAATGCAATTGAAAATTGCTTAGGTCAAGAGTTGGCGCGACTTGGTAAAAAAGCACTCTTGCTAGAAAGTCCATCTGCACATAAAAATTTATCGGAAGTGATTGAAAAGTCATTATCCAGCAATATTGAATTTGCTATTGATGTTTTTAATCGGGAATGTAGTGATGAAGAGATTGACAGAATCAGTGAATTGGTCAAAGCTCAGCAGATTGATGTGATTGTTGGTATTGGTGGTGGTAAAGCTATTGATACGGCCAAAGCGGTTGCCGCAGGACTAAATTATCCATGTGTGGTCGTACCGACGCTAGCATCAACTGATGCACCATGCAGTGCTTTGTCTGTTATTTATACAGAAACAGGTGAGTTCAAACGCTATTTCGTATTACCACGTAATCCAGATTTAGTCTTAGTTGATTCAAATGTTATCGCTAAAGCACCAGCACGATTTTTGGTAGCAGGGATGGGAGATGCTTTAGCAACATGGTTCGAAGCTGAAGATTGCCGTCAATCTAAAGCTGCTAATATGTCAGGTCGGTCAGGACCAATTTCAGCATTTGCCTTAGCAAAATTCTGTTTTGATATATTATTGGAATATGGTGTGTTAGCAAAAAATGCTTGTGAGCAAAAAGTGGTTACGCCAGCATTAGAACATGTAATTGAAGCTAATACGCTTCTTTCAGGCTTAGGATTCGAAAGTGGAGGATTGTCTGCAGCTCATTCTATCCATAACGGGTTCACAGCATTGGAAGCCACACATAATTACTGGCATGGTGAAAAGGTAGCCTTTGGTACTCTGGCAATGCTCATGTTGATTGATAGTGATCCAAATATGATCGAAACAGTTTATGCATTTTGTGAATCGGTCGGTTTACCAACTACCCTTGCTGAAATAGGTTTGTCAAATGTCAGTGATGAAGATTTGATGAAGGTAGCTATTTTAGCTTGTGCAGAAGGGGAATCGATACATAACTCTCCAGCGCAAGTCAATCCAGATACTGTATTTGCTGCCATAAAAGCAGCTAATGCCGAAGGATTACGTCGTAAGTAGTTTTTTATCGCTTTGTTTCTTTTTTTGAAACTATATTATCAGTTTCAGTAGCAAGATACTCTCGTTGCGGTTGTGCAACGAGAGTTTTTATTATCAGGTATCGCTTATAATTTCGATACCCAAAGAGATTAAGAATATTCATGCTGCTTGTGATATAATCTTGCTTAATTTTTTATTTGTATAATCATTTTTGGTAATTATGGCCGAACCTAAGTTTATTCATCTTCATTTGCATAGTGATTTCTCAATGGTTGACGGAATTGCTAAAGTGGGTACTTTAGTAAATGAAGTAAGCAAGTTACAGATGCCAGCTTTCGCAATCACTGATTTTACTAATCTCTGTGGACTGGTGAAATTTTATGGATCAGCAATGTCAAAAGGGATTAAACCAATTATTGGTGCTGATTTAGCGATTAAAAGCGCTGATTTGCCTGATGATGTTTTTCGTTTAACCATTTTGGCAACAAACAATGAAGGTTATCAAAATCTTACTCTTTTAATTTCAAAAGCTTATCAACGTGGTTATATTGGTGATTTACCCGTTGTAGATCATGAATGGTTAATTGAGTATCATAATGGATTAATCCTGTTAGCCGGACGAGAAAGCGATATTGGTATAGGTATTATCCGAAATAATCAGACAATTGTTGATAACGCTTTACAATTTTATACTGCCAATTTTGCTGATCATTTCTATTTTGAATTAGTTCGTACTAAGCGAGCAAATGAAGAGTTATTTATCCATAGTGTAGTAAAACTGGCTGAACAATATATGTTGCCGGTTGTTGCCACTAATGATGTTCGATTTTTAACTGCTTCTGATTTTGAAGCACATGAAATACGTGTTGCGATTCATGACGGTAATACTCTTGAAGATCCTAATAGACCTAAAAATTATTCACCTGAACAATATTTACGTTCTGAACAAGAGATGTGTGAATTATTTTCAGATATACCAGAGGCATTAGCCAATAGTGTAGAGATTGCTAAACGGTGTAATGTCACAATCCGGTTAGGGGAGTATTTTTTACCTAAATTTCCAACAGGTGAAATGTCAACTGAGGATTTCTTGGTTCACAAATCACGCGAAGGATTAGAGGAACGACTTGAATTTCTTTTTCCCGACCCTGAAGTAAGAAAACAAAAACGAGCAGAGTATGATGAGCGTTTAGAAACAGAATTAACTGTTATTAATCAAATGGGATTTCCCGGTTACTTTCTGATAGTGATGGAGTTTATACAGTGGTCAAAAGATAATGATATTCCAGTTGGTCCCGGAAGGGGATCGGGTGCGGGTTCACTGGTTGCCTATGCATTAAAAATTACTGATTTAGATCCTTTAGCTTTTGATCTTCTTTTTGAACGTTTTTTGAACCCAGAACGTGTTTCTATGCCTGACTTTGATGTCGATTTTTGTATGGAAAAACGCGATCTGGTTATCGATCATGTCGCTGAAATGTATGGACGTGAAGCTGTTTCCCAGATTATTACCTTTGGTACAATGGCTGCTAAAGCGGTAATTCGTGATGTAGGACGAGTACTTGGGCATCCATATGGATTTGTCGATCGAATCTCAAAATTAATTCCTCCAGATCCGGGAATGACGTTAGCAAAAGCATTTGAAGTAGAACCGCAACTTCAAGAATTATATGACAACAATGAAGAAATTAAATCATTAATTGATATTGCTCGGCAATTAGAGGGTGTAACTCGAAATGCCGGTAAACATGCCGGTGGCGTGGTGATTTCACCTACAAAAATTACCGATTTTTCGCCGATATACTGTGATCCGGAAGGACATCATCCGGTTACCCAATTTGATAAAAATGATGTTGAATATGCAGGATTAGTAAAATTTGACTTTCTGGGACTACGAACATTAACCATTATTGATTGGGCTATCAAAATGATTAATGAACGACAAGTGCGAGAAGGTAAAGAAAAAGTTGATATTACCCACATTCCTCTTAATGATGAAAAATCTTTTGAATTATTATTGAAAGCAGAAACTACCGCCGTATTCCAATTAGAATCACGTGGTATGAAGGATTTAATCAGGCGTTTAAAACCTGACTGCTTTGAAGATATGATTGCATTGGTGGCTCTATTTCGCCCGGGGCCGTTGCAATCAGGTATGGTAGATAATTTTATTGACCGAAAACATGGTCGAGAGGAAGTCTCTTATCCGGACATTAATCACCAACATGAATCTTTAAAACCTATTTTAGAACCGACCTATGGCATAATCTTATATCAAGAACAGGTTATGCAAATTGCTCAGACATTATCTGGTTACACATTAGGTGGAGCCGACTTACTTCGTCGTGCAATGGGTAAGAAAAAACCTGAAGAGATGGCAAAACAACGCTCTGTATTCAAAGAAGGGGCAGAAAAACAAGGTGTGGATGGTGAACTTTCCATGCGCATTTTTGATCTGGTAGAGAAATTTGCAGGTTATGGTTTTAATAAATCTCATTCTGCTGCTTATGCCCTAGTCTCTTACCAAACTTTATGGTTAAAAACACACTATCCAGCAGAATTTATGGCTGCGGTAATGACTGCTGACATGGATAACACTGATAAAATTGTTGGTTTAGTTGATGAATGTTTACGAATGGGATTGAAAGTTAATCCTCCAGACATTAATAGTGGACTCTATCATTTTCATGTTAATGAAAAAGGCGAAATTGTATACGGAATCGGCGCAATAAAAGGTGTAGGAGAAGGTCCAATTGAGGCTATTGTTGAAGCACGTAATAGTGGTGGATATTTTAAAAATATTTTTGAGCTTTGTGCGCGTAGTGATATTAAAAAAATTAATCGTCGTGTCCTAGAAAAATTAACTATGGCAGGCGCTTTTGATAAGTTAGGCCCTCATCGGGCAGCTATTTTGCATAGTATTAATGATGCAATGCAAGCAGCCGATCAATATACTAAAGCTCAAAATATTGGTCAGGAAGATATGTTTGGGGTACTAGCAGAAGAGCCAGAACAAGTTGAACATGCTTATGCCGCAGTACCAGAGCTTCCAGAACAAGTCTTACTTGACGGAGAACGTGATGCTTTAGGGCTTTATTTAACAGGTCATCCTGTCACCCAATATTTAAAAGAATTGAATCGTTATGCTGGTGGCTTACGTATTAGTGAAGCATCGCCTACCGGTTGGGGAAAACTAATAACCTTAGCTGGCATTGTTGTAGATGCTAGAGTAAGAATTACTAAAAAAGGTAATAAAATTGGTTTATTTACCCTAGATGATAGATCGGGTCGTATTGATGCCATGCTTTTTGCCGATTCATTGGAAAAATTTGAGCATTTATTAGTAAAAGATAAAATTTTAATTGTAACCGGACAAGTCAGTCATGATGATTTTAATGGCGGTCTTAAAATGACGGTGCGTGATATAGTCGATTTGAAAGATGCTCGAGCTAAATATGTTAAAGGCTTAGCCATTACGTTAACAGAAAATGAAGCAGATCGTACAACTTTACAGCGATTACAACAGCTGTTTGAACCTTATCGACATGGTAGTGTACTGGTTAATTTATATTATCACCGAGAAGATTCTGTGGTGCGAATCCAATTTGGTACTACATGGAGAATTGTGCCAGAAGATGCCCTGATTGTTGAGTTGAAAACATTACTCGGCAACGATCGTATCGAATTTGAATTCGATTAATCATTATTGGATTTGTATAAAGAGTGATACTTTTAAAGTTAAGTATTTGATTAATAAAATGCCTATTAATAAAGGCATAGTAGTATTTTAATTATTAGATCTTATTAGAGATAATATAGATGACTTCAATGAGTATTACATAGTAGAATTGGCTTAATTTTATCTTAAGAAATAGTCAGTATACTGTTGTTGGTAGTGTATTTGAAAAAATACAAAATAAAATAAGAGGCAATCATAAGCGTTATGAACAATTTTTTGGAATTTGAAAAGCCGATCGCGGAATTAGAAGCAAAAATTAATTCCTTAAAGAATATTGATTCACAACAAGTTGAATTAGATATTAATTTAGATAAAGAAATTAAACAATTAAATAAAAAAAGCCGAGAATTAACAAAAAAAATATTTTCAAGTTTATCACCCTGGGAGGTGGCACAATTAGCCAGACATCCTAATCGACCTTATACCTTAGATTATATCAAAGAAATTTTTACAGACTTTGATGAACTAGCTGGCGATAGAGCCTATGCTGATGATAAAGCCATTGTAGGTGGCATTGCTCGCATTGATGATCGTCCGGTGGTTGTTATTGGTCACCAAAAAGGACGTGAAACGAAACAAAAAATTTACCGTAATTTTGGTATGCCAGCACCCGAAGGTTACCGGAAAGCTTTACGATTGATGCAATTAGCAGAGCGATTTAAATTGCCAATTATTACTTTTATTGATACACCCGGTGCTTATCCCGGTATTGGCGCTGAAGAGCGAGGCCAATCAGAAGCAATCGCACGCAATTTACGGGAAATGTCACGCCTAAAAGTGCCAACAATTTGTACAGTTATAGGTGAAGGTGGTTCTGGTGGAGCTTTGGCTATTGGGGTTTCTGATAAGGTAAATATGCTTCAATATAGTACTTATTCAGTTATTTCACCGGAAGGATGTGCTTCAATTTTGTGGAAAAGCGCAGATAAGGCACCTATTGCTGCCGAAGCAATGAATATGACAGCAGATAAATTGTTAAAGTTAAATCTTATTGATTCTGTTATAGCTGAACCTCTTGGTGGTGCTCATCGTGATTATGTCGCGGTATCTGCTTCACTTAAACAACAATTGATTAGCGATCTGGATGAACTTGAAACTATGGAGTTGTCGGTATTACTTGAGAGACGATTCCAACGTTTGATGAATTATGGATACGCAAGATAGACTTGTTATAGGATTTTAATATGGAAAAAGCGACGGGACTACAACGAATTATTAATGCAACGAAATACTCTATAAAAGGTTTTAAATCGGCGTTCAAATATGAAACCGCTTTTCGTCAAGAATTAATTGCATTGGTAGTAGCTTATATAACGGTTATGTTGATCAATTTTTCAATTTACGAAAGGATTTTATTACTGGGTTCTATCGGTGTGGTGATGATTGTAGAATTAATAAATAGTGCAATTGAGTGTGTTGTTGATCGCATAGGTAGTGAGAGACATGAACTATCTGGTAGAGCAAAGGATTATGGTTCTGCGGCAGTTTGTCTTTCGCTTTTACTCACGATTGTTTTGTGGATTTATCTATTTTCTTGTCACTTTTTTCCATAATTTATGGTTATCTATTACTATTTTCTTAGGCATTATATTCTGCAATAAGTGTTATTTAAATTATAGCCAATAGAATGTGAAAAATGCGAGGTTACCCTCGCATTTGAAATAATAATTTTATTCTGATACTAACTGTTTAATAGTGAAACTTCCTGTTTGTTTTGTATCTAAAATATCTGTTAGCCATGGCATTATAGTTTGCATTTGTTGATGTAATTTCCAAGGTGGATTAATTACTATCATCCCTGATGCCGTCATACCTTTTTGGTTGTTATCAGGTTTTATTGCTAATTCAAACTGCGATATTCGCTTAATCCCCAAGTTTACAATACCGTCAATCATTCTTTGCGTTTGGGTACGCGAAATAACTGGGTACCAAAGTAAATAAATACCGGTAGCAAAGCGTTTGTAAGCTTCTAATAATGCAGCCGGTATTTTTTGATAATCTTCTTTTATCTCATAAGAGGGATCGATCAGAATTATTCCGCGACGAGATGCCGGAGGTAATTTTGATTTAAGTTGGGAAAATCCGTCTTCACGTAATACTTTAGCTCGTTTATCTTTACTGAATTCTTGCCGTAACAATGGGTAATCAGTAGGATGCAGTTCGGTAAGATTGAGTTTATCTTGCTCACGTAATAATTGTTTGGCAATTAAAGGAGAGCCAGGATAATATTTTAGATTTTCAAATGGGTTATAACGTTTTAATACAGAAAAATAAGTATTAAGTTGTTCAGGAATATTAGTTTGTTGCCACACTAAATTGACGCCTGATAAATACTCTCCAGTTTTTTCAGAATGTTCACTTGTTAATAAATATCGGCCTGCACCAGAGTGTGTATCTAAATACAAAAAAGGTTTTTCTTTTTCTTTTAATGCTTCTAGACAAAGGGTTAAAACAATATGCTTCAGGACATCAGCATGATTACCCGCATGAAAGCTATGACGATAACTTAACATGATGAATTTAACCTTTTTTGTTCATTTTTTTGCATATAGAAGGTGACTAAACCTAAACTTAAAAGACAAGGTATTTCCATTAACTCTTCAATTAAATCTTTTCGTTCTCTAGATAAAACTAAAAATTGATGACCAATACGATGATGTTCAGCAATATCAGCAATACCTAAAAATAAGAACGCCAATATTACATGCCAGACAGGGATTGGTTCAAATTTAAAGCGTCTGACAATTTCACGACGTATTGTGGGTAAAAACATGCTCAGTATAGGGATGGCGATTAAAAAACTTGCAATAATTTTGTAGTAAAAACGAGGTACATCAGGGAAGAAATCACGTCCCCAGCTTATTCCTCGTCCAAAGAGCATAAACCACCAAAATATTGTCCAGATCCAGAATTTATGAAGATCACTATTACCGTTTATACGTTTGGTATAGTGATAGGTATAACCACACATGAATAATAAAAATAGCGATTGTGAGTGTTCAACTAATGAAACAGTTAATCCATTGTATAATGGTATGAAGAAATTACCTGTAATGTAAAGCAGTACGGCAAGAATTATAATGAATACGGAACTTTTATAAAAATGAAAATCAAATTTGCACATGTAATATTTAATATCAACTAGAATGTTTAAGTCTAAGTATAGTACCGCATTTACGACATAAATACTCAGTATTATTGTGCTGAATTTTATTATGCCTTATTTTGGTCAAGAAATGTTCTTGGCATTGACAGTAATATATAAAGTTTGTACGTTTGATAGCAAAATTGTGCGTGGTTTTTGGTATTTTACCCAGAATTTGAGACATAATATATTGCCACTCATTGCCATGAGGTTTTACTTTTCCAAACTTTTTATAAACTATCAGATGTGCTAGTTCATGAGGTACCACTTCTTCAATAAAGACGATGCCGTTTTCACTAAGCATCGTTGAATTTAATTGAATTTCCCAACGCGTTAAAAAAGCACTACCAGCTATACTTCCTTTAACTTTATAGATGATTTTGGGTTCAATATAGTGGGTTTGCAAGAGATTATTGGCTTGCGTTAAGTATTTTCTTAAGCAAGCCATGACCTGGTTGTGTAAATAAATTGGTATTCTTTTATAATCCTGCTGCATCGCGTAAAACTTCTGCTTTATCTATTTGTTCCCAAGGAAACATGTCTCGACCAAAATGACCATAAGTTGCAGTTTTTTGATAAATTGGCTGAATAAGATCTAACATTTGAATAAGTCCGTAAGGTCTTAAATCAAAAAATTCCTTGATCAAAGAGACAATTTTTTCTTGATCTATTTTTCCAGTTCCAAAGGTATTAACATAAATTGAAGTTGGATTTGCAATACCAATTGCGTAAGATATTTGTAGTTCACATTTATCAGCAAGTCCTGCTGCAACAATATTTTTTGCTACATAACGAGCAGCATAAGCTGCTGAACGGTCGACTTTAGAAGGATCTTTACCTGAAAAGGCTCCACCACCATGACGAGCAGCTCCCCCATAAGTATCAACAATAATTTTACGCCCAGTTAATCCACAATCACCCATAGGACCGCCAATAACAAAACGTCCAGTAGGGTTAATAAAATATTTAGTTCGAGAGGTTAACCATTCTGCTGGTAAAGTTGGTTTGATAATCTCTTCCATTACCGCTTCATGTAGCGCTTTTTGTTCAATATCAGGAGAGTGCTGGGTTGATAAGACTACGGTATCCACTCCTTTAATTTGGTTATCTTCATAAATTAATGTGACTTGGCTTTTTGCATCAGGTCTTAACCATGGAAGCGCTCCGTTTTTTCTAACTTCTGCTTGGCGACGCATCAAATCATGAGCATAACTAATAGCTGCAGGCATTAAATTTGGCATTTCATTTGTTGCATAACCAAACATAATGCCCTGATCGCCGGCACCTTGTTCTAAAGGATTTTGTCGATCGACACCTTGATTAATATCAGGGGACTGTTTACCAATTACATTAAGGACCGCGCATGAATTAGCGTCGAATCCCATTTCAGAACTAGTATATCCAATATCATTAATCGTTTTTCTAGTTAACTCTTCTATATCAACCCAAGCTGAAGTGGTAATTTCTCCACCGACAAGAGCCATACCTGTTTTTATATATGTTTCACAAGCGACACGAGCTTTAGGATCTTGCTTTAAAATAGCATCGAGTACAGCATCTGAAATTTGATCAGCGATTTTATCTGGATGACCTTCCGAAACGGATTCTGAAGTAAATAGAAATTCTGACATGATATACCTTCTTATTTATGGTCTGTGAGTCTTGAAATACTAAATTGAGCTGTGTGATTGTTATTTTGGCAGTTTTAACATCTAGACGTCTATTCTAATAACTTATATAAAAAAAAGCCAGCATTACCTTAAACAAAATTGCTTGCATTAATTTTCAATCAATTTAGGATAGTGCCATTTTAACTTATCTACTCCCAAATAATTTTCAGTTGTAAGATATGAATAATGTAAGACAATCTCCTTCGGTATTAATATTTGATTCTGGTATTGGTGGATTATCCGTCTATGATGAAATCTACAAAAAAATGCCTAATTTGCATTACCTATATGCTTTTGATAACGAGATGTTTCCTTATGGTGATAAATGTGCAGAAGTGATTATTGATCGTGTAACTTCGGTGATTGAAACTATTACAAAATCTTATTCTATTAGTTTAGCTGTTATAGCCTGTAATACCGCAAGTACAATTTGTTTGCCAAGTTTACGTTCTAAATTTGCTTTCCCTATCGTGGGCGTAGTACCAGCAATAAAGCCAGCTAGTCAAATTAGTCGAAATAAATGTATCGGACTTTTAGCAACCAAAGCCACAATACAAAGAGCATATACCACTCATTTAATTCAAGAGTTTGCCAAAGATTGTACTGTTAATCTTCTGGGATTATCTGAGTTAGCGCTTATTGCTGAGAGCAAATTACAGGGTAATGCGGTTGATATTTTACAATTAAAAAAATTATTACAACCATGGCTGTCTCTACCAACTATCCCCGATACCATAGTATTAGGTTGTACACATTACCCATTCATTAAAGATGAATTACAAAAAATATTTCCACATACAACGTTTATTGATTCTGGTAATGCTATTGCGTCGCGTGTCTATAACTTACTCAACGAACAGTATGATCTAAGTAAAGAAAAGGCATCATTAACCAACAATATTGTATTAAGTACAATATATAATCAATATGTAGAAAAACTAATCTCAAAATTTGAAAATTATAATCTTAATAAATATCAAACAATTAAGATTTAAGGTGTCTAAAGCTTACGCGACTGAAATAATAAATGATCTTTTTTACTTGCCAAAAAAAAAGAAGTCCCTATAATGCGCATCCACTGACACGCAGTCAACGAAAACAAGGCAGCGAAAGTTTAGTGAACAGGATCAAAAATTTTGAAAAAAGATCTTGACGAATATGAAGGTGTAGCGTAGTATACGCAGCCCTTGAGACAGTAAAAGCGAAAGCGTAAATGATACTGTCAGCTCTTTAAAAATTAAGAAACAGACAATCTGTGTGGGCACTTGCGAGACGAAAGAATAAAGTCTACGGACTTAAAAGATAAAGTCTTGATAAGTGACACTGAAGATTCATTTGAATATGTCAGAGACAGTTATTGAGCATCAAACTTTAAATTGAAGAGTTTGATCATGGCTCAGATTGAACGCTGGCGGCAGGCTTAACACATGCAAGTCGAACGGTAACATAAGTGCTTGCACTTGATGACGAGTGGCGGACGGGTGAGTAAGGTATGGGGATCTGCCGAGTGGCGAGGGACAACAGTTGGAAACGACTGCTAATACCTCATAAAGTTGAGAGACCAAAGCATGGGATCTTCGGACCATGTGCCATTTGATGAACCCATATGGGATTAGCTAGTTGGTGGGGTAAAGGCTCACCAAGGCGACGATCTCTAGCTGGTCTGAGAGGATGACCAGCCACACTGGAACTGAGACACGGTCCAGACTCCTACGGGAGGCAGCAGTGGGGAATATTGCACAATGGGGGAAACCCTGATGCAGCCATGCCGCGTGTATGAAGAAGGCCTTCGGGTTGTAAAGTACTTTCGGTGATGAGGAAGGTGTTGTATCTAATAGGTGCAACAATTGACGTTAATTACAGAAGAAGCACCGGCTAACTCCGTGCCAGCAGCCGCGGTAATACGGAGGGTGCGAGCGTTAATCGGAATGACTGGGCGTAAAGGGCATGTAGGCGGATGATTAAGTTAG
>NZ_LZGM01000067.1 GCF_001690195.1 Gilliamella sp. wkB108
AGTGCTAGCTTAGTGGAGTTTTATAAGGATGTGAAATTATCAGAAAAACGCAATAAGGATAATCCGTCATTAGATAAATACAAACCGACCTTAAAAACAACATTGTCAATATTAGACAGACAATATCCGATCGATTCACCAGAAACTCAGAGGTATGCCTGTATAACGAGTGAATGTTTTAGAGGAATAATTGAAAAACCGATATTATTTGAGGCGTTAGGGCGTTTATTAATTAATTATCAAAGTGAATGGTATAGTGAAGTAGGTACAGACGGTAAGATGCCGGAATGGGAAGCGTTAAATAGTGAGATGACAGACGATGCTGAAAATGTCTTAGGTTATTTAAAAGATGGAGATGAAGCAAAACGCGATGCCTATTTAAAAAATATAGGAAAAACGGCGGACTCAGAAGAAGCAATAGGATTAAATCAGCGACGAGAGAGAATAAACCGATTTCCGGAAAATTATGAAGAAAACCCAAAAGAAAAGCTCAATCAAGAACAGTTTAAAGACTATAATTATATGCATGAGTTAGAAGTAAAAGTTGAGATGTGGGAAAAAGAGAAAGAGAAAATCAAAAAATGCTTATGGTGGAAAGATGTGGTTAATGGATTAGCCAATCAAAATCAACCAACGACAGAGGATAATGCGGGTAATGTGAATGGAGCAAATACCCAAACAGCACAAACCGATACCTCACCCCCAGCCACACTAAATCAAGACGGTAAAGCTTGGTATATCCATCCTATATCAATGATGAATTATTTTAAACCATTAGCAGGTATTACAACGTATCATATTTATCAAAAAGGTAAGATTGAAAAACATACTCCTAGTGAAATATTATTAGGATATGAGAAAAAATATAAATATGTTTATCACGATAAAAGTAATAAAGAACATGAATTAGGAATTTTTACAGTTCATATTACTAAAGCTATGGCGAGAGGTAATATTAGACAAAATTATGATGTGGAATTAATTAATGTTAAAGAATTTGAAGAAGGATACTGTTCATCTGATGGTAATGTTAAAGCAAAATTTGCAACATTCAACAGTGATCATTTTAGATGGTATATAAATCCTGATTGTTTTGCTGGCTTACTTGGTGCTATGCTAGAATTAAATATTGATTGTATGGGCTTTAATGGTTTCAGTACTTATGATGCTAAATCTGTCGAAAGTAAAGCGCATATAAATGGAGTTGCTGGTGATTTAAGGTATATATCAACCAATGAAAATGGTGAAAGAACAGAGTTATCTGATTCATTTTTCGACTTTGAAAAACAAGAAAAATTTAATATAGCATTGTATAAATTTGGTTGGGCTAGGACTTCATTAATGTACTCTGAATATTTTACATATAAAAAACAAGCCAACACATTACTTGTCCATACAAAACATATGCGAAATGATGCAGCAGGAGGATACAGGCATCATCACCATTTACATATATGTGGTTTTGATTTTAAAGGAATTATTAATATAAAGGAGTAACGGGTGATTAAATTTAAATTTTTTTCTATAGGTATTTTAATTATATCGTTCTTTTCTTTTGCTGAAACCCAAAGTAGAACTCATAAGTACGCTATCCTTTATGAATTCAAAGAATATCCAAAAAGTATTTTATCCGAAGAACATTATTCTTTGAGAAAATTTTTTGCAGATAATAAAGAGATTTACGATGAAAATAACTCGCTAAATTCACTTTTTAATTCTGACACCCCCTTACAAGGTATGATTGAACATAGGAAACCTTATACAGATAAAGCGATATTGTTTAAAAAAATCCCACTCGACAAAAATCTAAACATATTTCTTTTTGCCTATTGGGATCATAATGACCAAGACTCATATTATAATCTTCCTACACTGGAAATGCAGATTTTTGATAAAAATTATAACTTTATCAGTAAAATTATTGCAGTTGATGGTGCTGCCGCTGAATGTTCATATCGAAAAAAAATAAGAATTTATAAAAATAAAAAATTTGAAATAACAGAAGCAGAGTATTGCATAGATATTGAAACAGACAAACTTATGACTGAGCAACACAAAACAAGTTATTATTTTATTGATGATAAAGGAAATATTAATTTTGAATAATAAATGTGATTAAGTATAAATTAGAATGACATAAAAGATATTTTCTTCATAAGTTTTATTAGCTCATCCTAAATAATATTTCTCATAAAACAAAACCAGAAACCAACAACCTCTTATATGTTGAATTTGGCATAAATAAAATTAAGGAAATTAAGAAATGAAATTTTTAAAAAATTTTGTAATTATTTGCTTATTAATTTTGTTAAATATAAATATTGCATTTTCAGCCAATATAAAGAAAGAGTTACGGTTTTATCAACAAATAAAATTACCTTATTCTTCTAAACAATTAAAAAAATACTATTATTGGAACAAATTTCATGAAATACAAATTTCGGCTAACAACAAAACACCACTAAGATTTAATGAGCAAGATTTTTTAGTTGACGTTAAATCGGTATCTCACGATTCAGGTTTTGCTACTGGTGGCCTTTATTTTCCAGTTTTTTATTTCAAATTTAATGATATTTTATATACTGGTATTATATATATGGCTTTGGCGGAAAATGATA
>NZ_LZGM01000068.1 GCF_001690195.1 Gilliamella sp. wkB108
AATAAATAAATAGTTAATTAGAAAAAGTAATTTAGCTAGCATTTATTGTTTAAAATGAAGGGATAACACCCCAATTAATATTTATTAATGAGGTGAACTGATTGTATAAAAATCTACTTTCGGGTTGGTTTTTTAGATCTGTGTAGTTTTGATGTTTTAGATATATTACTAAATTTGGCTCGTTTAGGTCTTGTTATGCGTTTATCAGATGATAGCGCAATGAAACTTTTATCTTCTTTAGGAAGACCTACCGTTTCGCGTAAATAATTGACTGAATCAATACCCAGTTCCATCCAAGTTCCGCGGGATAATCCTTTTGGTAAAGTGATATTACCATAACGAATGCGCAATAATCGACTAACTTGCACTTCGATAGCTTCCCACATTCTACGAACCTCACGATTGCGACCTTCGGTTATCACTACATTAAACCACTGATTAAGACCGTCTCCACCTTGTGCTTTAATAGATTTGAATGAGGCTGGACCGTCTTCTAATTGAACCCCTTGGCGTAACTGTGCAATCTGTTGATCGGTAATATTACCAAAAACACGCACCGCATATTCACGTTCAATTTCGTGTCGAGGATGCATTAAACGATTAGCTAGTTCGCCGTCAGTAGTGAATAACAATAATCCTGAGGTATTAATATCTAGTCTTCCGATATTCACCCAGCGAGCGTTTTTTAATCGAGGAAGACGCTCAAACACAGTTGCCCGTCCTTGAGGATCATTACGTGAACATATTTCACCTTCGGGTTTGTAATAAGCAAGCACACGGCAAACTTCTTTTTCTTTACTTCTTAATTCTACCAAATGACCATTTATACGGATTTTGGGATTAGTATTTACATCAACACGATCGCCTAGCATGGCAATTTTACCATTGACGCTAATTTTACCTGCAACAATCATCGCTTCAATCTCACGACGAGAACCATTGCCTAGATTAGCTAAGACTTTTTGCAATTTTTCGGTGTTGTTATTTAAATTTTTCATTTTTTCCTCGTTACCTTCACAGGTATCATTATTTAAAAATGGTTTATTTTATGTTGGATAATAAATCTATATCAATTTTACGCTTTTAAACTATATCCATATCTCTTTTGAAGCGGTTAATAATACAATAAAACTTCCCATACATAGAATAAATCAACTATTACTTTTACTTGCGATATGACAGTGAACCAAATTAACTTAAAGCATTGATACTTAGTATTAATTGAATTATTGAAATCACAGGTAAATTCAACTTTAATTACCCAAACAATTGAATATAATTTTTACTTTTTAGGTAACTATCTTAAAAACAGAGAAGTTAAACTCCGCATCATCACTTATGTTTTTGCAACTAGTTAATAGCGGAAATAACTTAATCAATCACGCTTAATACTCATCATAAAAAATGCAGCCTAAAAAAGAAAATACTCAGATCTTTCTAATAAATGATACTTTCCTTATTCGAAAGGTTTAGTATCACCACTCCCTTGACGGATAACATCAGGATAATCATTGGTTAAATCAATAACTGTTGTTGGTTGTTGACCAATATACCCCCCATGGACAATCGCATCGAGTTGATGACCAATTTTATCCTCTATTTCATCGGGATCGGCTTGAGCTTCATCATCATCTGGCAAAATTAAAGTAGTTGTCATTAATGGTTGTCCTAATAACTCAAGTAAAGCTAAATCTATTTTATTATCAGGGATACGTAATCCAATGGTCTTGCGTTTTTCATTCATTAAGCGACGAGGTACCTCTTTACTCGCTTGTAAAATAAACACATATTTGCCCGGTGTATTATTTTTTAATAGACGAAATGTAGTATTATCGACAAAAGCATAAGAAGATAACTCCGACAAATCACGACACATCAATGTGAAATTATGGTGCTTATCAAGCTGTCGAATTTGACAAATACGATCAACACCAAATTTATTATCCAATAAGCAACCAAGAGAATAGCCAGAATCTGTTGGGAAAGCGATAACGCCACCGTCATTCAGTATCTTAACAACTTGGTCTAAAAGTCGTGTCTGAGGATTATCAGGGTGTATATAAAATGTTTGGCTCATAATATTCTTCTATATCAATACAATATTTAACATACTTTGTCAGGGTTGAAGTTTATTCCACAGATAAATCTCAATGGAACGTGTCTTAAAGCAATTTTTGTCCATATTAATTGAATAACCAATTATGCCAAATAGGGGTAACACTTCCTGGCAAGGGTGTTGTTTTACCTAAATCCAAATAATTAACAAGATCATGAAAATCGGAACCTTGTGATGCAAGTAACTCAAACTCATTTGCCAATTTGGCTAATTTCTGTAAATCATCTTGGGTTTGCCTGCTTTGCGATACCTCAATTGCATCCCCACCAGCAGCTTTAAACTCAGTAATCAATAATTTCAATTTAGTTAAGGTTAAATCATAGCGACTTGGATGAGCTAATACTGCTTGCCCACCGGCAGCATGAATCGCGTTAATGGCATCTACAATTGAGCAGCATTGTGACGGTACATAGGCATAACCACTTTTACCTAAATATTTTTTAAAAGCTTGCTTAATATCTTTTACATAACCTTTAGCAACTAAAAAACGAGCAAAGTGGGATCGAGAAACGATATCACCCTTAGCAAATTGCTGTGCTTGTTCATAAGCGTTTTCAATATGTAATTTAGCTAATTTATTACTAATAGCGATAGCTCGATTAATTCGCCCTTGTTCTTGAGACAACAAAAGAGTTAATAGTTGAGTATGCTCAATATCAATATTCAAACCAACAACATGAATTTCATTATTTTTCCAAATTGTTGAAATTTCAACACCATTAATTAACTTAAGAGGTAAATTCTCTTCATTAATAGTTTGCTGAGCTTCAAATAAACCTTTCACCGTGTCATGATCAGTAATAGCCAAAATATCAATTTGGTTACTAACCGCCCTTTTAACAAGATCGGTCGGCGTCAAGATACCATCTGAGGCAGTAGTATGAGAATGTAAATCAACGATCACTTTTTTCTCGAAAATTATTTTTAAACGTGTAATATACCACACAATTTGCACGACCACTAAAAGGTATATTATGAAAGATCAAATTCTCCTCGCTCAACAAGATACGCAAACCATTATTGAAGAACTGTTAGATGATGGCAGTGATCCACATGCGCTTTATTTAATTGAACATCATATTTCATCTGAGAATTTTGATAATCTTGAAAAAGTAGCTGTTGAAGCTTATAAATTGGGTTATGAAGCAACCGATCCCGATGAAGATGTGGATGACGCAGGTAATGTTGTGATCGGTTTTGATATTGTTTCTGAAGTTCCCCTTGATGCAGAATTGATAAATGCACAAATTGCTCAAATTATAACGCTTACCGAGCAATTTGGTGTCAATTACGACGGTTGGGGAACTTATTATGAAGACGGTAGTGACGAACTTTATGATGAAAATCAAGAAACTGAAACAATTCATTAATTGGTATTAATCAGCCTTTCTATCTAATTTTTTATACACCACGCTTAAACATTTAATCATGAATAAGCGTGGTAACATTAAAAAAACTATTTTACTTGTTCAACACGACTTGCTCTTTTTTGATTTGGTGAAACACTACGGATAGATACGGTTTCTCTATTTTTTATAGCTACCGGATCCTTATATTGTTTCCAACTTTTACCGCCATTAATCGAATATTCGATAGTTAAACCTGGGAAGGCTATATTAGCAATTAATTTCCCTTTTTCTAATTTGGCTCCCGGAATTGGTAAACGGTAATCTATCTTAGCAAGATCCAATTTTGAGAGTTCTCGTTGACCAACTAAATTAGCGAAACGATTCCAATCATCAAGCAATTTTTTCTGATCAACATAGTGAGTCTCACCTTGTTTATATTTAACGCCTTTCTTATAATCAGTTTCCCAATCGGCTTTATGCCATGCTCTTTCTGCAACACTAAGCAAGCGAGGGAAAGCCATATAAGCCATTTTTTCATCGGTACGAATATCTTCAGTCCAGATTTGTGCAGATAAGCCATAAGCACCCGGCCAATTCATAGTCCCTGTGGCCTCAAACTCATCACCATTGCGGTCAAACGAGGTTTCGGCATTTTGTGGTAAATTATCTGGTGCAAAACTAAAAATTTTGCGTTCATCGTTAAAACGAGCTGCCCAATAATAACCACTTTCATTCGGATTCACTTCATAAGGCATATCTAAATAAATATAATCAGGATTAGAAATAATGACTTTATAACCCTTATTTGCCCATTCACTAGCTGAATCATAACCACCCCAATACAAAGTATCCCAGAAATTAACTGTCACATCTTTTGTAGCAAAGGATTTTGCACTTGGTGCGAATTTAACACCATCTTGCCATGCCTGCATGCGGTTAATACCACTGTTTTCAATTATTTTACTGACTTCTACGGCAAAATAGCTTGGTAAATGTTCAATATCTTCGACAATACCTTTTTTAATAAAGGTTTGGCATGCTTGAGATTTTGCCCAAGGATGATCTTCAACACTCTGATCAATCAAACCTTTACCTTCTGCTTTAGGTGAAGCATTGATATCTTGATAGCCATTACCAAAATAGATATTTTTAGCCTCATCACCACCAAAATGCCAAGTTGATATTGGTTGTCCTGCTTCTTTATGCATTTCGGCTATTTCAGTAATAATTTTATTAGCAAATTTTTTGGAAGAATCTAAGCATGGATTTAAATAACTTTGTCGATTATAAAATTGTACCGAAGTGGTATTAGATGTATCAGTTGGATCAACCAGTCTATATTCACTCGCTTCTTCTTCACTTTTTCCTTCTGCTATTAACCGATTATAACGCGCCTCCATAGACATAATTGCTGCCCTTGCATGCGCAGGCATATCAATTTCAGGAATAACTTCGATAAAACGTGATTTAGCATATTTTACAATTTCAATGTAGTCATTACGTGTAAAATAACCACTACCATTAGTATTACTATCAGGACCAGAGCCTAACTGAGGTAAAAGGCATTTTTGTTCATTTAAATCATGACAACGTTGACTACCAACAGTAGTTAATTCAGGAAGTCCAGGGATCTCAATTCGCCAACCTTCATCATCACTTAAATGAAAATGAAATTTATTCATTTTATATTTTGACATGGTATCTAATAGTTGCATTACTGCTTGTTTAGTTTTGAAGTTACGTCCGGTATCAAGCATAATACCTCGGTACTCAAAACGCGGTTGATCCTCGGCGGTAAGAGTGGCTAACTTATGTGGCTCTTTAGCAGAAAGTAATGATAAAATTGATTGTACACCATAAAATACACCACTTTCATCATAACCAACAATTGTTGCCCCTTGCTGAGTGATATTCAGTTTATATGCCCCATTAACACCATTATCGAAATTATCTTTATCTATTTTACCTTCAATTTTAAAGCCTTCAGTGCCAACTGGGATATTTAATTGTTTAAATTGGTTCTGTAATACCTCTACACTTTCGTTTTCTAAACCATTTAGAGCAAGATCAACACCCTGCTGACCTAGCGTAATATCTTCATTACCCACTGTTAATTTGGTAGGGGTTGGTAAAATTTGACCTCGTAATAAAGACGCATCCATCATGGTTATATCAGCATTATGTTGAAATCGATTCTGTGGCGTCATTAAAATATTATGATCATAAAGTGAAATCTTCCATTGATTACCGATTGGCAAGACAAATGCCGATAGATTATCGGAATCAGTATCAGTATTGGCAATCACTTTTGCCTTTGCGTCTGAAGAAGTAACATACCACCTTGGCATAACATCGCTTTGGCTAATTTGCCAATATTCGCCTACGATAGGTATAGTTGTTGTTTGATTTGCTTCAAAACCAGTAAATTTTTCTGTCGGTTCTAATCGATGCAGATCACCAGTAATATGCGTAATTTTAAACTGATCGTTATTTACCTTAAGGATCATTCTGATATTATCAAAATAAATTGCCCAATCCCTACTTTTAATTGCAGAACCTTTGTTTTTAAACGATATTGTGACTTTATTACACGAAGCCCAATCTGCACCTAATGCAGCACAGTCAACCCCATTATTATTGGCATTATTATCAACGATTTTATAATTAACTTGTAATTGGGAACTTATCTCATCAACGACTTCTTGACTGGCATTTACTGATTGTGCTACACCAAAACCCAACAATGAAGTCACTGCTGTTGTCAGTATTGTTTTTTTAAACTTTTGCATAATATTTACCTATTTTTGTTTAGCATTAAAAACTGTAAATGGAAGAGTGACAATAAATTTTATATCTCTTTCATCTTGGAAGATATTTCCATACCCACCTTCCCAACTTTTTATACTATTAGAGTGATTGTTATATTTGGTGTAATGTAACTGGAAAGAGGTATCTTTAGCCCAACTATTTTGAACAGTATAACCTAAGTCTAAATTATAAGCAGATTCAATCAATCGATATTTTTGATTTTCTGCCAACGAATTTGGCTTAGCATCCCAACCATAAGCATAAGAAGCACCTGTTTTCCACCCTGCCAAATAGTGAGACAGATGACCTAAATCATAAGTAACTTCAGCAAATGCGGCTTTTTCACCATTAGCATTGAAATCTGAACGTGAATTCCACCAAATATCTAAACGACCATTTGATGAAGCATAATCAGGGGTCATACGTTGTAAAAAGAAACCTTGTTTTCCTTCTGCTTTAATTGCCACACCTTCAAGGCGAAAACCAACCGGCCCAACTTGATAACCTAACGTCATTGCTTGCAACCAAGCTAAACCATCATAAACATTATCACCTTTATGTGATTGATCTTTAGCACCATAAAATTGGTAACTCATGGTTAATGGGTTCTCTAAAACATCCATTTTGTAAGAGGCTTTACTAAAAAATTGATTCATATAGTTATGAGCTTGCCCAAAAGCACCTTCTAACACTAAATTATTTTTAAAGTCATACTTCAAACCGGCTGAATGTAAATAATCAATTTTTTTACCTTTTCCCCACTGGCGAAATTCATATAAGCGTTTATACCAAGGCGCTTTATATTTATCTGCCCACATATAGGACATAGATAATGCTCCGGCATTGTCAAAATCTAAGGTTGAGCCAAACTCAACACCATGATAAGTACCCGGTAATAAGCTCCAATGTGGAGCCAGTAACGTTTGGCCTGATGGTTGGATATAGCCAGCTTTTATCCAAAAAAGCTCATCAATTTTGAAATTAACAAGGGCTTTATATAGACTAAGACCACTTACATCTTTACCATTTTTTTCTAAATTTCTTTCATAAGGGCTACTTGCACCACTAAAAGCGATTTCATTTGGGTGACCTTTACCACCATCACTCACTTCCCAAGCACCATATCCACCAAGTTCAATAGCAAACATATCGGCAATAAATCCTGAACGGAAATCGAGATTGCTATTAAATGTTGACTGCCTGATATTACTTTCATATTTATGGGTATCTAAATTTTTACGTTCTCGGTCACGATTCCAAAAGAATACATTACCGGTTAATGATGCATCATTGATAAAGTTACTTTCATAAGAGGCGTAAACAGGTGCTACAGTTGCTAAAAAGGAGAATGATAAAACAAGCTTGGTTATCAGATTAATTGGACGTGGTATAACTTGTGTTTTAAAAAAATTCATAATTATTTCCCTAAAATTATTCTGTTTAACTAACAAATAAATTCGCCAACATTTAACTTGTCTTAATGAGTCAAAGATCAAATCATTTTTTATCTTAGAATTTTTAAGTCACACTACTTTTTGGGGCATATCAAACATGGATAAATCTCAATTAAATACACATAAATGAGTTAAAAAATCTCTTCAATATGTTTTTTTATAATGCATAAACATATTTTAGTTAGCAAATTAAATGATCTAAATTCGTGATCAGAATCACCAAAAATGCAATTTTTTATACTAGTTTTAATAAAAAAATGGCTACTTTTTTTATACTAAAAAATAATTATGTAATTTTGTAATATTAAAAAATGCTTATTCAAACTTAAATTAATCTTTAATTAAGAAGGTAAGAAATTAATCTTAAATTAAGATATATTTAATTATTTCAGATAGGTATTAAAAAATGATAAAAAAACAGAGAGTATCAAAATCTCTCTGTTTTTTATGAATGTAGAATAATTCAATATGATGCGCAGTTATCTAAGAATAGCGCTTATTGAAAGCGCAATTAATTTTCGGTATCTATTTCGTCAAAACTTTTTACAAGTTCATCAATCGCTTTCATCTGTTTTAAAAACGGTTCAAGCTTAGCAAGAGGTAAGGCTGACGGTCCATCGCATTTTGCATGGCTTGGATCAGGATGAGATTCTAAAAACAATCCCGCTATACCAACAGCCATACCTGAACGAGCCAGTTCAGTAACCTGTCCACGACGGCCTCCTGATGCTGCTCCCATTGGATCTCGGCATTGTAAGGCATGGGTAACATCAAAAATCACTGGCGATCCCTTACTGGCTTTTTTCATAATATTAAAACCAAGCATATCAACCACTAAATTATCATAACCAAAGCAACTACCACGATCACAAAGGATCACTTTATCATTACCCGCCTCTTCAAATTTTTCCACAATATTGCCCATTTGACCAGGGCTGACAAATTGTGGTTTTTTAACATTAATTACTGCACCCGTTTTGGCCATTGCTATCACAAGATCGGTTTGACGAGCCAAGAATGCAGGAAGTTGAATAACATCGACGACATCTGCTACTGGCTGACATTGCTCTTCAGTATGCACATCAGTGATGACTTTAACGCCAAATTGCTGTTTAAGCTCTTGAAAGATCTTCATGCCTTCTTCTAATCCCGGTCCTCGATAAGAATGAACGGATGAACGATTGGCCTTATCAAAAGACGCTTTAAAAATATAAGGGATTTTTAGCTTTTCTGTTACTGTGACATAATGTTCGCAGATCTTCATGGCTAAATCGCGTGACTCAAGTACATTCATACCACCGAATAATACGAATGGTAAGTCATTGGCAACAGTGATATCACCGACTTTCACTTTTTTTTGTTTCATCATAAAAATATTTCCTAGTTAAGGTTTAAACCAGCGACCCAGCGTTACTCTGTCATTACCACTATAGTCAGTAAAGGTTTCAACTAATTGAAATCCATGTTGTTTAAAAATTGTTTGTACCGCACTTCCTTGTTTCCAACCATGTTCAATCAATAACCACCCATATTGATTCAGATGTTTAGTTGCGCCTTGTACAATGACTTTAATATCAGCTAGTCCTTCATCTTCTGAGACCAATGCTGTTCTTGGCTCATAACGAACATCGCCTTGTGATAAATGAATATCAGTGGGTTCAATATAAGGAGGATTACTGGTGATCATAGAAAACTTGCGACTTTTAATAGGTTTATACCAATCACCTTGCAAAAAATAAACATTATTCGCCGCAATTTGCGAGGCGTTTTCTTGCGCTAAAATAAGCGCATCTTTATTCTTCTCAACAGCAGTAAATAAGCAATCTGGTCTTTCCGTTGCCATTGCTATCGCAATGGCACCTGTACCTGTTCCAAGATCTAATACTTCGCAAGGAACTTTAGGTAAATAATCTAATCCTAATTCAACTAATTTTTCAGTATCAGGTCTTGGAATTAAAGTCGAATTTGACACCTTAAACTTCAATGACCAAAACTCCTTTTCACCGGTGATATAAGCAATGGGTTCACCGTCCTTACGTCGTTTCAAATAGCCATCTAAAGCAATCAACTCTTCATCTGTTAACAATGTCTCGCTAAACGCCATTAAAAAAGTTCGTGTTTTATGAGTCACAAAACTTAGTAATATCTCAGCATCGCGTTTAGGGCTTTCGCTATCGGTTAATACTTGAGATGCGCTTTTGAGCCATTCTAAATAAGTCATTCATCTTGTTCCGACAATGCTGCTAATTGATCAGCTTGGTACTCTTGGATAATTGGATCGATTAACATTTCCAATTTACCTTCCATAACTTCATCTAAACGATAAATAGTTAAATTAATGCGATGATCCGTTACTCGTCCTTGCGGATAGTTATAAGTTCTAATTCTATCTGAACGATCACCTGAACCTAATAAATTGCGTCTAGTTGAGGCTTCTTCTTGCTGACGTTTACGCATTTCCGCATCTTGAATACGTGCGGCCAAAACTGACATTGCTTTAGCTTTATTTTTATGTTGTGAACGTTCGTCTTGGCACTCTACCACAATTCCTGTGGGTAAATGGGTAATACGAATTGCCGAATCAGTAGTATTAACGTGTTGACCGCCTGCGCCGGATGAGCGATAAGTATCTATTTTTAAATCAGCAGGATTAATTTCGGGCATTTCAGCTTCTGGTACTTCTGGTAAAATAGCCACCGTACAAGCCGAAGTATGAATGCGGCCTTGTGATTCAGTTTCTGGTACTCGTTGAACCCGGTGTCCACCAGATTCAAATTTTAAATTACCATACACCCCATCACCACTGACCAACATAATAACCTCTTTATAGCCACCATGTTCGCCATCATTAGCACTCATAATTTCAACACGCCAATTATGTGATTCAGCAAAGCGAGTATACATCCTCGCCAAATCACCAGCAAAAATTGCAGCTTCATCGCCACCTGTTCCTGCCCTTACCTCAATAAAACAGTTGTATTCATCATTAGGATCTTTAGGTAAAAGTAAAACTTGTAACTGCTTTTCTTGTTCTTCTACACGATTGAGGGCTTCATTAAGCTCTTCTTGCGCCATTTCGTTCATTTCAGGATCTGCCAACATCATTTTGGCAGTTTCAATATCTTCTTGAGTTTGTTTCCAGCTAGTAAAACACTTTACCACACCAGATAATTGAGAATATTCTTTAGAAAGTGTACGGAAACGATTCTGATCAGCGATAACTGAAGCGTCAGATAATAGAGCTTGAACTTCCTCATAACGCTCTTGTAAAGTTTCTAACTTACTGATAATTGAAGATTTCATAAATATTTATTTTTCATAGTGATTAATGAATTTGCCGTGCATTATATACTTAATCGCCCATAAAATACAGTTTCAGCTATTTTTCAGTAAAAAAATCAATTTATAACCAACCAAACATTAATATGATTAACTTAATATAAATCAATAAACTGAAAAGAGTATTGATATTAAAAACAATACATTTTAATCCACAATATCACCAAGAAATTTAAAATAACCAAATATAAACGGTTGAGGAATTTAACTGATTATTTTGAGGTAAACTTGCACCAACTTTTCTCAGGAGTATAGTAAAGGTTGCAGTGTAGATCAAAACGTATTGTTATCACCGAATAATATTAAAAGGATGTAGTTATGAAGCAGACAATGTGGAAACTGGAAAATAGTATTAAATCATATGATTGGGGTAGCATTGACAGCTTGACGTTGTTATTTGGCATCCCCAATCCGATGAAACAACCTATGGCTGAGATGTGGATGGGAACTCATCCTTTGGGATGTTCAATTGCACTAAATACAAAAAATCAAAAAATAAAACTTGATGAACTCATTAACCAAAATCCATTAGAAACATTAGGGGAAAAAACATTTAAAAACTTTCATGAACTACCCTACCTATTCAAAATTTTAGCCGCCGATAAAGCACTGTCAATACAAGTTCACCCAACCAAAGAAAAAGCTATACAAGGCTTTGAGCGAGAAAATCAATTAGGTATAGACATCAATTCACCTAATCGCAATTATAAAGATCCTAATCATAAACCTGAACTTATTTATGCGATTACACCATTTAAAGCCATGAACTCTTTTAGACCGATTGATGAAATTTTAGCGTTATTTAATCAAGTTAACGTCACTTCGCTTAATGACGAAATACAACAATTGCAACACAACCAAAATCCAGAGCAATTAAAAATCTTTTTCCAATCATTATTATCTCTTTCAACTGAACAGAAACAGCAAGCAATCAACGAATTATTAAATAATATTGATTCTTTTGTTGATGAACCTTATTTAACAGTTAAATCTTTGACTAAAGATTACCCCAATGATATTGGTTTATTTATGCCTTTGATTTTAAATGTTATTGAACTGCAACCTGGGCAAGCTATGTTTTTATATGCAGAAACACCACATGCTTATCTTCAAGGCACAGGATTAGAGGTTATGGCCTGTTCGGATAATGTGTTAAGAGCAGGTTTAACGTCAAAACATATTGATATATCTGAAGTAATTAAAAATACTCATTTTAATAGTGTGCCATTGAAACAACTCACTACTAAACCAACTATTAACCAAAATAAAATTGATTTTCCGATTCCGGTAGATGATTTCAAGTTTGAAATTATCCAAAGTGATAATCATCTCAGAGAGGAAAAAGTAACTAGTCCACAAATTTTATTATGCCTTACAGGAAATATTACACTTGAAACAGGTTCTGAATCATTAACCATCACTAAAGGTGAATCAGTTTTTATTGCTTATAAAGCCCAATATTATCGTTATAAAGGACAGGGAGTGTTAGCTAAGGCGTTTAATTAACATAAAAATGATATAGATAATTACCATTTAAAAAATTATACCATTGATTGTATTAAATTTAGTTAAAATAAATGGTTATGATGACAATAAAAGTAATTCTAATTCTTACTATGATTACTTTAGAAGGTATAACTGTAGGTATAATTTAATTTAAATAAAATCCCCCTATATAACTCCATTCCATTTAGGGGGGAACCTATAAAAAATCACAATTTAATTTTAAAGCTAGAAGATAAAAAAAATAGTACTGATTTATTTATAAAAAAATTATAAAAGCTCCAGTCGAAAATGCTAATATTTAATGTGTTGCGTTTTTATTCCACATGCTAGTAAAAGCCATACCCTCAATCCATTTAACTATTTCGCCTTGCTCTTTACTTTTATAACTTACCTTAAACCAGATATCAGGATATTCACTTCTTTTTAGTTCCTCTTTATTCCAAATCACATCCAGAATTTTAACAAAATCATTTTGAACCAAATACATATCCGTTGGATGGCTATCATTAGGCTCATCATAAAGTGGTACTTTTTCATGCTGAATATATGACTTGATATTTTTTTTGATGGTCGATTTGTTTAATCGTTTCGCTAATGCCGTTTTATCATAAAAAGTAATCTTCCCTTTTGAATCGATAATATCTAAACCGATAAAACTCTCAGCGCTTTCTCGACTTGCCATCCGTAGATAAATTTGTGACTCTTTAAAACGGTATTCTTTGTCCTGATTCGTCATGATAACCGTATATTTATTCGAAACATAATTTTTGATTGATGAATAACGACGGTACAAACTGATATCATCTAATTTGCCAATAAAAACATCAAACTCTTTATTAGATAAATAAAGATTCGTTTCTGGAAGGTATATAAAATAAAACACGCCGTCTAAGTAAAAGTCTGGAAATAAATGTTCAAACCCTTCATCATCATCAAACCCATCGGCTACAATTTGTGGTTCACCACAATAAGAATGGTTTGTCACCATATAATTTTTTAATTGTTTCTTTATATAAATACAGTCAACCATTAAATTGTTATTTTTAATTATTATAGGCATATAGGCCTCAGTTTCATCTGAAGCCGTATTAGAATAATAAAATGCTGGTTTATTATTCCATCTAAAAAAATTAATATATACCATGCCTCTAATTCCAATTACATTTTTAAGGGATTTATTGATATTTTTTCCATGTACTTCCAATATGCCGGGTTTTATAAAAACTTCACTATCCTTCTCATCACAATAGTAAGAAGTAAATTTATAAGATTGAGCTTTAAGGTTAAAGTGATAATTTCTTACTGAGGTTTTATTTGAACAAGGTTGCTTTGCATAGCAAACAGTACTGATCATTAGCGTGAATATTAACAGGATTATTTTTTGCATATTAAAACTCTTCAGTCAATTTACTGAATAAATTTAATCTCAATGACACAAAATTTTTCAATTCGTGTCACCCTTCATAAAAATCTTAGTGTTATTATTAGTTAGGATAAATATCACCAGATGGTAAACGCTTTCCCATTAATCCATTTCACCATTTCACCTTGATCTTTACTTTTATAACTTACCTTAAACCAGATATCAGGATATTCACTTCTTTTTAGTTCCTCTTTATTCCAAATCACATCCACAATTTTAACAAAATCATTTTGAACCAAATACATATCCGTTGGATGGCTATCATTAGGCTCATCATAAAGTGGTACTTTTTCATGCTGAATATATGACTTGATATTTCGTTTGATGGTCGATTTGTTTAATCGTTTCGCTAATGCCGTTTTATCATAAAAAGTAATCTTCCCTTTTGAATCGATAATGTCCAATCCGATAAAACTCTCAGCGCTTTCTCGACTTGCCATCCGTAGATAAATTTGTGACTCTTTAAAACGGTATTCTTTGTCCTGATTCGTCATGATAACCGTATATTTATTCGAAACATAATTTTTGATTGATGAATAACGACGGTAAAAACTGATATCATCTAATTTGCCAATAAACACATCAAACTCTTTATTAGATAAATAAAGATTCGTTTCTGGAAAGTATATAAAATAAAACACGCCGTCTAAGTAAAAGTCTGGAAATAAATGTTCAAACCCTTCATCACCAAACCCATCGGCTACAATTTGTGGTTCACCACAATAAGAATGGCTAGTTACCATATAATTTTTTAATTGTTGATTAATATAGATACAGTCAACCATTAAATTGTTATTTTTAATGTTTATTGGTATAAAAGCTTGAGTATAATCTGATGGTGTACTCACGTAATAAAATGTTGGTTTATTATTCCATTTTGAAAGTATAATGCCTATCATACCTTTGATTCCAATTACATTTTTAAGGGATTTATTGATATTTTTTCCATGTACTTCCAATATGTCTGGTTCTGAAAAAAATTCATTTTCATTTTCATCACAATGGTAAGAAGTAAATTTATAAGATTGAGCATTAAGGTTAAAGTGATAATTTTCTACAAATGTTTTATGTGAACAAGGCTGCTTTGCATAGCAAACAGTACTGATGATTAGCGTGAATATTAATAATACTATTTTTTGCATATTAAAACTCCTCAGTCAAATGTCCCTGTAGAAAATGCTAATATTTATTCTGTTGAGTATATAGGTATCTTGTCAGTAAAAGCCACACCCTCTATCCATTTAACTATTTCACCTTGGTCTTTACTTTTATAACTCACCTTAAACCAGATACCAAGATTAATTTCTTGCGTTGACCTTTCTTCATCCCAATATACATCTAGAATTTTGACTAAATCATTTCGGACTAAATACATATTTGTTGGTGCGTTATAGTTGTGTTCATCATAAAGTGGGATTTTTTCTTGCTGAATATATGACTTGATATTTCGTTTGATGGTCGATTTGTTTAATCGTTTTGTTAATGCCGTTTTATCATAAAAAGTAATTTTCCCTTTTGAATCAATAATATCTAAACCAATAAAACCACCGATGTTTTTATCACTTGCCATTCGTTGAAAAATCTGATTTTTTTTAAAATGATATTCATAATCCTTATTTGCCATGATAAGCGTATATTTATTTACACCATAATTTTTAATTGATGAATAACGGCGA
>NZ_LZGM01000069.1 GCF_001690195.1 Gilliamella sp. wkB108
GTTGTTCAAATTCGTTCCGGACGAATTTGTCGAACGCTGGCGTTCTCATCGCTTTGTGTTATTAATTAGGTATTTTTGTTACTTAAATTATGAGGAAGAAAAGTGGTGGGTCGTGAGCTGATTATTCGGCACTTCCTGTGCCTCACTCCTTCGGAGCCAACTCTTCGAGTTGTTCAAATTCGTTCCGGACGAATTTGTCGAACGCTGGCGTTCTCATCGCTTTGTGTTATTAATTAGGTATTTTTGTTACTTAAATTATGAGGAAGAAAAGTGGTGGGTCGTGAGCTGATTATTCGGCACTTCCTGTGCCTCACTCCTTCGGAGCCAACTCTTCGAGTTGTTCAAATTCGTTCCGGACGAATTTGTCGAACGCTGGCGTTCTCATCGCTTTGTGTTATTAATTAGGTATTTTTGTTACTTAAATTATGAGGAAGAAAAGTGGTGGGTCGTGAGCTGATTATTCGGCACTTCCTGTGCCTCACTCCTTCGGAGCCAACTCTTCGAGTTGTTCAAATTCGTTCCGGACGAATTTGTCGAACGCTGGCGTTCTCATCGCTTTGTGTTATTAATTAGGTATTTTTGTTACTTAAATTATGAGGAAGAAAAGTGGTGGGTCGTGAGCTGATTATTCGGCACTTCCTGTGCCTCACTCCTTCGGAGCCAACTCTTCGAGTTGTTCAAATTCGTTCCGGACGAATTTGTCGAACGCTGGCGTTCTCATCGCTTTGTGTTATTAATTAGGTATTTTTGTTACTTAAATTATGAGGAAGAAAAGTGGTGGGTCGTGAGCTGATTATTCGGCACTTCCTGTGCCTCACTCCTTCGGAGCCAACTCTTCGAGTTGTTCAAATTCGTTCCGGACGAATTTGTCGAACGCTGGCGTTCTCATCGCTTTGTGTTATTAATTAGGTATTTTTGTTACTTAAATTATGAGGAAGAAAAGTGGTGGGTCGTGAGCTGATTATTCGGCACTTCCTGTGCCTCACTCCTTCGGAGCCAACTCTTCGAGTTGTTCAAATTCGTTCCGGACGAATTTGTCGAACGCTGGCGTTCTCATCGCTTTGTGTTATTAATTAGGTATTTTTGTTACTTAAATTATGAGGAAGAAAAGTGGTGGGTCGTGAGCTGATTATTCGGCACTTCCTGTGCCTCACTCCTTCGGAGCCAACTCTTCGAGTTGTTCAAATTCGTTCCGGACGAATTTGTCGAACGCTGGCGTTCTCATCGCTTTGTGTTATTAATTAGGTATTTTTGTTACTTAAATTATGAGGAAGAAAAGTGGTGGGTCGTGAGCTGATTATTCGGCACTTCCTGTGCCTCACTCCTTCGGAGCCAACTCTTCGTGTTGTTCAAATTCGTTCCGGACGAATTTGTCGAACGCTGGCGTTCTCATCGCTTTGTGTTATTAATTAGGTATTTTTGTTACTTAAATTATGAGGAAGAAAAGTGGTGGGTCGTGAGCTGATTATTCGGCACTTCCTGTGCCTCACTCCTTCGGAGCCAACTCTTCGAGTTGTTCAAATTCGTTCCAGACGAATTTGTCGAACGCTAGCGTTCTCATCGCTTTTTTGTGTGATTAATTAGGTATTTTTGTTGCTTGAAGTATGAGGAAGAAAAGTGGTGGGTCGTGAGCGATTCGAACGCTCGACAAACGGATTAAAAGTCCGCTGCTCTACCGACTGAGCTAACAACCCATTTTTGAATTGAAATAGTTGCGGTCTTATTGATTAAGGCTACAAGCAATTTCGGGTTGCTATAATACTTATAATTACCTAGCTGTGCAACCCCTTTATTGCTATTTTTTTCTAACAGCTTTTTATTTATACACTTATTTAAAGAGATGCTAGCTTTTTGTTGGCTAAATCAACTGCGTTTTTATCTTTAGCATATTTACTAACAACTTGCTGGAACACAGCTTTAGCACTTTTTTTGTCACCCTTATCCAGTAAGATTAATCCTACTTTATAGAGGCTATCAGCAGCTTTTGGTG
>NZ_LZGM01000070.1 GCF_001690195.1 Gilliamella sp. wkB108
CGCGAATGGCTTCTCTCTTTTTAAACTCACTTCGCTTATTACTTTTGATATCCTCAATAGATTTTGGCGATTGATTAATTGGTAACTTAAACCATGCTTTATTATATGAGACACCATTTACTTCTTGCCAAAATTTGTCATAGTCGAAATCGAACTTACCTAACTTAACATGAGCTTTATTTTTAACAGCATATATGTTCTCGACCTTAAAAAATTTGGCTATTTCCAAAATTAAAGCCATCATAAGATTGCTGGGTCTAAAACCATAAAAATCCTTAGTTAATTTTTTCAAGACCTCTCTACTGGTGTGTCCTTGCACTCCAGCAATATAAATATCACCAGAAAGTGTAATGGTAAAATGCATAGAAAAAACAAGCTTCTCATCAAAACGCATAATGACTCTTAGATCCCCCTCTCTAGGGTAAAATGCTGAGGAAAGATATAATGATATTTTAGTATCATTTTTGCCTTCCATTTCTGCCAAGATAACCCCATCAAGAGTAGGAGAGTAAAGTTTATCAACAGCATTTGCATTTATTTTCTGATCTATAAAGTCAATATGAGAATTGAGAATAGATAATTTCTTATTATAGGAAATTTTTTCATTGAGATATTTGTGAAATATTTTTTCGCTCAATGGATAAGGTCTTTCTAATTTGTCGTAGGATAATGGATATACACTTAACTTACATTTTTTTTTAAAATCAGCATAGTTAGATTTATTGAGTGATATTTTTATAAAAAACAAAGTTAAACGTGACTTCATTTTATTCATTTCCTTAATTGTATGACCACAAAAATGAGAGATTTTCAGGTTATTTTTAATAAACTTTCAAAATTTAAATAATAAGAAGATTAAACAGAGTTTATCATTCATTCCTTTTTGACTATAAATAAACTCATCGGTGAGGTGATGTTTTCGATTTACACATAAACAGATTTATCAACACACATACCTTTAGTTATTATACCGACCAACTGCATAAATTTAAATGGATTGTATGATAAAATATAAATCAGTTAATCAACAAGGTTATTTTAAAAAGTAACTAAAAATTTAAAGATACTGTTATTCTCAATAAAAAACACCCGCCATTTTACCGCCACTTAGTAAAAACTACTCTTTTTTAGATTAAATGTTTTGATGCTAACTTATTGATTATACTGATTTAGAATGGTGGCCCCTACTGGACTTGAACCAGTGACCAATCGATTATGAGTTTTTTGGAGATATATTTTAAATCAATAAGTTACAATTGAATCTATAAGTTAAAATGACCTATATAGACATATAAAATCATATAAGAACATTGTCAATCGCCATTTCACCGCCATTTTGTTGATTCTTGTTTTTGGTGATTTAATTAAATTGATTTGATGCTTGGTGTCTGCTTTTTGGTTTTTTATTATATTCGATGATTAGTTTGTTTGTTCGGTTGTTGAGATTAAATCAAACATTTTGTTTATTTGGTTTCAATCATAACTTTTAACATTATAGATATTTTATAGATTAGTCAGCGGATTTAATCTTACTGCGTCTTCAAAGTGATCTGGAGCAAAGTGAGCGTAGCGCATGGTCATTTTTATGTCAGTGTGTCCCAAAATTTTTTGTAGGACTAAAATGTTGCCTCCGTTCATCATGAAATGACTGGCAAAAGTGTGACGTAAAACATGGGTTAATTGACGTTCTGGTAGTGCTATATCGGCTCGATCAATTGCGGTACGAAATGCGGAATAACAAGGTGTAAATAGTGTTCCTTGTTTTTTGGGAATTTGGTTAAATAGCTCTTCATTAATGGGAATAGTTCGGTTGCGTTTGCCTTTGGTGTTAATATAGGTGATTTTACCGTCTTTAACTTGAGCGCCTTTTAAATTTTCTGCTTCACTCCACCGCGCGCCAGTCGCTAAGCAAATTTTGACAATAATGGTTAGATCTGATGCAGTACTTTGCTGACAAGAACTTAGTAATGCGTTAATTTGTTCTTTGCTGAGATAAGCCATTTCTTGCTCATCAGTTTTAAATGAACGTATCCGTTCAAGTGGGTTATTATGTTGCCACTCTCCTAGTCTAATTAATTCATTAAACATTGCTTTGAAATACGTTAATTCAAGATTCATGGTTCTTGGGGCTACTGTCTTTATACGGCTAGTTCGGAAGATTTCGCCATCAATACGCTTTTGTCGGTAATTGGTGAACTGTTTTGCTGTAAAATTAGTCGCCAGTGGATCATCCATGCATTCGCAGGCAAATAGCATGGCATTGATGCGTGTTTGGCCATCTTTTAAGGTTTGTCCGTGTAAAGAGTACCAACTTTTTATCAAATCAGATAAATGTCGTTTGTCAATTTTTTCGTTTAGCCAGGGTTTTTGATTTGCTTGTTCATCAAGGTAATTTTCATATGCCATTGCCTCACCTTTGGTCGCAAAACTCTTGCGAATTCGACGACCCCCTGTAAGGTATTTTTCAAATAACCATTTGCCGTTAGACTGTTTTCGGATAGACACGGTTATTCACAAATCTCATCAATTGATAATGTGGAAGGTACATTTCGGTTGTCGGTATATTGAAAACGGAATAAAAAGCGGATGTCGTAAGCGCGTAGAACATTGACAATATCTTGTTTGCTACAAAATTGACTATTAAGTCCGGCTCTGAGGTTTTCAATAAGATCGACAGTAGGTTTACTTTGGCTGTCTGTTGGGATGTTATATTCAAATACAACAATTTTATCAACGGCACTGATGTTGGTGACTTCCATTCCTTCATCGATTTTTAATGGGAATTTACCTTTATCACCTAATAATGATTTTTTAGCACTATCCGCAAGTGCTTTGGAAATAGTACCAGCAGAAGGAGTAGTGGCAGGTTTAGATTTAGCACCATAGGCAAAAGAAAAAGTTAATACACCTAGAAATAACACTGCTAATTTGACTATTTTTTTCATTTTTTCTTCCTTAATTTTAATTTTTATTTATTACTTTAATATAAATATATCCCGGTAAAATAGCGTTATCTTTATATTACCGGGAGTTTGAGATTCCATTTTTAAGGTCTATTTATTTTTGGCCAAAAGTTAATTTGCCATAGCCAATTTATCGATTTTGTTCACTATTTTATACAAAAATGAATTAAATTACTTTAAAAATTTATGTGTTTAATTTTAATACCTATTACCAATCAAACTTGAGATTTTGAAATAAAAATTGCCATTATCAGATAGTTGTATGTGATATTTAATATTTGAGATACCCTCTTTGGTACTCGAGACGTAGTTTTGTGAGCTATTGGTCGTCAGATGTTGATAAGAATTTTATAAAAAATTATTAAATCGAATTGATTTTATTTAGGTTTGATTGGTTAAGTAGCATCGCATATCCTTTATTTTTAAACGTTTTAGGTCATTTTTTTACTATTTAATGGAACCTTTTATCTTACTATTTAAGTGAGATGATAAGACAATACTATGTAAGCAAAGGATGTATACCTATTCCTGATAGGTAGAGCCAATATCGTTGGTAATAAGAAAGTAAAAACCTATTTTACTTATTTTAATAAGCTAGTGAAAAAAATCGCTTCATCTTATTAAGATGCTAACGATTAAACAGACTTGATTACTATTGTAGCCAATATTATAGAGCCGACCAGCTCACCAATAGTAACCAACCATAGGAGACGATAAATATTAGGATAAAATTTACTTCTCCTTGATTTAAGAACCTACCGACACTAAAAAGTGGAATAGGTGATCATGCATATATAAAATTGTTTATCTGCGACTTGAGTACGATATTTCTTTATTTAGAAATTTGCAGGAAAGTACTAAATTAATTTCCCTTTTAATTCAATAAATTCTTGTTCAGTAATTGCTCCTATTTCTTTTAAGTTAGCTAAACGCTCTAGTTTGGCTAATGTTTCTTCTGAAATAATCGTTTCTTTCGCTTCAACCAATGGATTAAAGTCACCTTCGCCGGTTGCTAACCATTGTAAGGAGGCTCCGGTTTCGTCCATACATTTTACAACGAGATCCGAAGGAAACAGATCGCGTCTATAACGAATAGATAGACTTGCCGCTGAAGTACCTAAATAGTTGCTGTATTCCACTTTTGATTTAAAGCCATAGGCTTGAATGATTCTATCCAGCACTTTGGCTCCACCAGAATTAAAATTAATGCTCATAATAAATTAAGCCTAGATTAAAAAAATAATTAAAATATCATTGACATTAAGCTTAGCTTAATGTTAATTTATACAAAGTTTAAGTTACGTTATATATAAACATATAAAAACATATTAATATATTCAGCTAGGAATAATGCACCATGACGACGCCAATTTCAATCACTATTTCAGCACCTTATGTGACCGTTGACGAGTTTGCTCGTGTTTCAGGTATGAATCCCCGTACTGTGAAGAAATATGTTCATGAGGGATTACTACCGACCCGCAAAAAGAAAATCACCGGCAGACATGATCGCTCAACTACTTTAATTAATATGACGGCTCTTACGCTTGAAGGTGCCAAGGCTTTTAATCCCGAATTGAATTTAAAAGAGGAATAATGATGAGCCAAGCTATCTATTTGAGTAGTAAAACCACTAATAAACCAACCGTTATTTTTATTCAGGTCAATAAACACAATCAATGTGGGTGGCTCGAAAAACCTGATGGTAAACATATCAAATTATGTATGACAAACAAAGTCGCGAGTAAGTGAACTGTCGTTAAACGTCAATAGTCTTTTCTAATCATTGCTATCTATTGGTTCTGAAAAGTGCTGTTGACATGTTAATAAAGGCACTTTCATCAGTCAACTTACGTCAATAGAGGAATTCATATGAATAACATTGAACAAGCACGTCAGCTTGAACATATTCGAAAGCTCTATCAGCTCATTAACGGTAATCGTAGTTTAGTACGTAGTAATTTTAATCGTTTAAAGCCAGGACAAAAGAGATTGCTGTTAGCTGCTTCAGGGATCCAACCTCGTTCGATGATAATTTATAACTCAAATAGTCAATTTTCACATACTTTTGGGATGAATTTTGATGATTTGACAGATAAGGAACTGGATGATTTGAGTAAAGGGTTACGTCGCTTACAAGCAATTATTGACATATTTTCACACTGTGAACAACAAGATTTTATTAAACAATAACCGAGTTATTTGATAATTAATCATACAATTATAAGGAAGCAAAAATGGATATGACACAACTAAAAGGCGAAACATTGCTACAGGTACTAAATCAAGTTAGAAGCGAGACTAAACATGATTTATGTCATTTTTTTAATCTGCGCTTACAACAGATTGGTAGCTATATTTTAATCCAACAATTATCACCTAGCGAAGCTAATGAGTTGCTTTGTCAAGAAGCCGAAAAACTACGCTATCAAAATTACGAGACCGAAGCCTAATGCGAGATGTTATCGATCGAGCCAATGACCTTGCCCAACTGGAACTCGACAACCTGATTGCTAATCGAAAAACGTTTCAAGGTGAATCGGCTACACATTGTATTGAATGCGATGAACCTATTCCTGAAAAACGCCGTCAGCTATTAAAAGGTTGTCAGTTGTGCGTAGATTGCCAACGTTTAAAAGAAAAATTAGCTAAAAGATAGCGCTCAGAGATCACACACCATGACCACACTTATAACAAGCTTGCCACCGCTTGCCGTTAAGGATAAGCATAAGTTATTTTTGGCTATGCAGGATTATTATGACAAAATCGGGCGGTTTTTGCCCAATAAACAGATAATCAGAACGCCAATAACAGCGCCAATTTCATGCAAAAAAATGCCACACGCTATTAGTTATAATGAGGTCAAATTGTGGCAAGCCGATCCGGAAGATCATGAATTTCGAACCAAATATTTAGCCGATCTACCCGATTTTTTAAGTAGCTATTTTGCTAATAAATATATAAAACTCTTACAGAGTCAAGGCCGCCAAGCTGCCAATAGCTTTTTACGTCATACACTTGGCGGTAATATTCATGCCCGTCTTAATTTAGTTAACCAACAATATAAAACCAATAAATCCAGTGCATTATCGATTAATTTTGCCAGTGAATTTGCTAAACTTCCCACTTTAACGCCTCATTGTATAAATGAATTAAGTGTTGAGATAGCGCATTATTTAGAAAAGCACATTCAACATTTACTTGATGATCGAACTTTTTGCCTATCAGCCAATGAAATTGATGCCCACAGTTTGGAACATAAATTATATGTCGCGATTTTAGTTGAACTTAAAGGGATTAATATTGATCCACCCTACTTTAATGATTATAAAAATGGCAAATTGACTAATGACAATTGTGTCAGAGCGTTAGCAAAAATAACCAATCAAGAGTGGTGGCAAAAAAAATTAAAAACTCGCCGCGACTATCAACACGAACATTTAGCGATAGCAGTTGGTCAAGTGCAAAAAAAGGCCTCTGCTTATGCTAGCCGAACTTGTCAATCAGAGTGGCGAGAACAGAAACGCCGTAACCAAAAATATCTCCAAAAAATGGCTATCGAAAACGAACAAACCGGAGAACAAATTCCGCTTGATTTACAAGTCTATAAATCGATTACCAATCCTGCAATAAGGCGTGTTGAATTAATGACACGCATGCGTGGTTTTGAAGATCTTGCCGATGAGATGGGTTATCACGGTGCATTTATTACCTTAACGGCTCCTTCCAAATATCATAGTACTTACGCTAAAGGTGGTTTTGTTGAAAATTGGCAAGGAAACAATCCGCGCGAGACTCAGGCTTATTTATGTAAAATCTGGTCACGCATTCGGGCTAAACTTAATCGAGAGCAGATCAAATTTTTTGGCTTTCGTGTTGCTGAGCCACATCATGACGGCACGCCACATTGGCATATTTTGATTTTTATGCGGCCGGAACATTTAGCCCAAGCTTTTAAAATCATGTGGATTTACGCCATGGATGAAGATAGTGAAGAAAAAGGCGCATCAATCAATCGCTTTGAATTTAAAGATATCGATAAGCAAAAAGGTTCGGCAACAGGTTATATCGCTAAGTATATTGCCAAAAACATAGACGGTTATGCACTAGATAATGAAATTGATGATCAAACGGGTAAAAATCTCAAACAGACAGCAAAAGCGATAAGTGCGTGGGCCAGTCGCTGGAAGATCCGCCAATTTCAGCAGTTAGGTGGAGCGCCGGTCAGTGTCTGGCGTGAGTTACGTCGATTAAAAAATCAAAAAGTGGCTAATCAGATAATCGATCCAATCTTAGCTTCAGCCGATATTGGTGATTGGGCTGCTTATACTGTTCATCAAGGTGGTCCATTAGTGCCACGCAAAGATCTTAAAGTCAGACTAGCTTATGAAGAAAAGCTGAACCAATATGAAGAGCCTTTTAAAAAAATTAAAGGCATATTTGCGCCTATTATTGGCTTAGCGTCTTTTATCTGCACAAGGCTTATTAACTGGAAATTGGTACCAAAGCAAAAATCAACTCAGGATGTTGACCTTAAACATCGAGCGAAACGCTCGCCTTGGAGTTCTGTCAATAACTGTACGCCACAAGATCTTTCATTGAAAGCAGATCATCAGATAACAGAACGGCAAATAATAGAGCAACAGTTAAAAATAATTGGTGTACCTAACGATGATCTAACCATAAACCGACTTTATTTGCGACAAAATATAAAAATTAATGCTAAACAGTACTTAAAATTGGATAACCAGCTTAATGGTGTACACCTGATTATTAGTCAAGCACCAGTTAGAACAATAAAGCAACAATCTGACGAAGTCATTGAATTTGAGTTTTAATAAAGTTGGAAAGATGTTTCAGGTTAACCCTACGTCTTAATATAAAGTTAAAATATGATTTAAGGAGAATGCCATGTAATACGGCTATTTTTAGCAATAAATTTGTAAAATTTGGTAAAGAATTGCATGCCAGAAAAGCTAAAACGAATTAGCAATATCCTTGAGTTTTCAGGCAAAAACGGCTAATTGAGCTATTTACTAAAAAAAATGCTATACCAATTAGGGATCTGTTTTGACTCAGTATTTGTGGTTAGAATAACTTAAGAATATAGAGAAACAGATAATTAATTTTAGTAATTTACAGATGATCACAATTTTACAAAATGTTACTTGATCACCACGGTAAATATTATATACTGTATATATATACAGCTAAGAGGGTAAAAAAATGGACGAACTAGAAAAAATAAAAACAATAGAACGAGCAGAACTACTTTCACGTGTTGTAACCGAAAATTTGCATTTGAGAGAACGAGATAAAGATATTGCATTATTTTGGTTTCGTGACCTATTGGAACCCTTGAAAAATCACATGTTTAAAGAATCTATAGAGGAACAAAAAAGGTAACTTAACTTACGTTACCTTTTACAATCAAACAACAAAATGTCACTATTTTGTATTAGGATGAGGATCTTTTACTGAATCACCCTGCCCGGTCAAAATATACCAACCATTTTTAGTATGTGGTTTTTTATTATAATCAGGGCAAGGTGGTAAGGACTTTTTACTTTGGTTTGAATAAATATATCCACAGTCTGCACATTTATAAGTTCCTGCAGAAACATCACTACCGTATGAAGCAAATTTTTGTACCATTACAAGCTCCTCCAATAAATTAAGTTAATGATAAGCACATTACTTATCGTTGCTATATATAATCGTTGCTTAAAAAAAAAGCAAGTGATGTTTTTTATCCCTCTTTTTAAAAGAGGTTTTTGCACTGACTTTACCTCTCTATTTCAATAAGGCATAGCAAAATTAGGCAAATCAGTTGCAATGGCTATTGTTAAGTTACTAAGCTTATGCAGTTCAAGTGGATTTCTTTTTATTGGTAACCTTGTATTGAGTGATTAAATGTGGAAATAATAAACAGTCAGCGCCCCCTGATTAATATAAAATCTCGGTTTTATACTAAAACATATAGTTAACCTGAAACATTTTAACAAGTTGTCATCTGTTCAATCAGGCATTGGTCTTAATTATTACTTTAATGAATTTTACTGCAAATCATCTCATCTACCGAAACCTGCCTTTATTTGTAAAAATTTCCTCTACAATTTAGGTTAGTTGCGATATTACTCATTGCAAACGACCATACCCATATATAGGCGTTTTTAACCGAGTGACCCTCACCTCTCGGCGGCACAAAGAGTCTAGTGGGTTATTCAAACTCTATCTTTGTTCACCGCCGATCCTCTTTTGTTAGTTTTGAAGTGAGTTTTACCGTTTAAAAATATCAGTCAATCACGATAAGCGAAGGAGTAATTAAAAGATGATTGTTTATGCCATGCAAAATGAAACTGTTGACGCATTGGCGTATCGTGTTTTTGGTAAAACAACTGGGATTGTTGAAATTATTTATCAAAATAATCCTAAGCTGTGTGAATTACCAGCGATGTTACCAATTGGCACCGAAATCGATGTGCCTGAAACGGTACCCGAACCCAAACAAAAACTCATTAATTTATGGGATTAACTTAATGACTGAACCAACCACGTTGACAATCACTGCTGTAATTAGTGCCTTTTCAGTATCGATGATCTACCCTAATATTGAAAATGGCATCATCTTAGGCGCATTATGTGGCTCAATTTTACTGGTAATTAGTGAAGAACGTATCTCTGTATTAAGGCGCTTCATTCTATTTTTTATTTCATTTGCTATGGGATTATTATTAGCCGAATTAACTTTGTGCCTGATCCTGCCCTTTTTTCCTGCCAATATTCAACAAAAAATGCCATTGGGATTAGGGGCATTAATTGCTTCCGCTACCAGTGTCAAACTTTTACTGTGGTTGATTAAACGCTTTGACGATCCAACAGATTTCTTTAATAGCTTTAAGGGGAAAAAGCCATGATGATTATGCTTAATGCTTTCCTTTGTCTACTAATAGCAGTACGACTGTTTACTTTCGATCGTGATAATTGTCGTTATAAAGTCAAATACAGCTGGCTTGCCTGGTTAATGATAGTCTCAAGTGTGGCTGTGTTTCTATTTTCTTTTTTCGGTCTTTTAAATCGTGCTTATTATGCACAGATGATTATGAATGTCACGCTCCTGGTCTGTTTACTAAAAAGTAAAGGCAATATTGCCAACTATTGTGCTTTGGCCAAAGCGAAAAAGAAGGAAAAAAAACCATGATCACAACAGAAGAATTACAAGAAGTTGCAACTAAATTAGCCGTTGAATTAGCAATGATTCAAGCTGTAACTAAAATCGAAGCTCGCCATTCAGGGTTTAAAAATGGTCTGCCGGTGATCTTATTTGAACGCCATATCTTTTATCGCCAACTAAAAAAACGTGGTTTTGATGTCAACCGTTTATCGCAAACCTATCCACAACTTGTCAACCTTACTGCCGGCGGATATTTAGGTGGGAATGAAGAAAATAATCGTTTAGCTTCAGCAAAACGAATAGATCGACAAGCTGCGATTGAGAGCGCTAGTTGGGGATTATTCCAAATTATGGGCTTTCATTGGGCAATGTTAGGTTATCAATCTGCCGATGAGTTTGAACAGTTAATGAGTCAAAACGAACAGCAACAATTAGATGCGTTTTATCGTTTTATCTCACACCCATCAAACAATCAGCTACTACAAGTAATGAAAAATAAGGATTTCACTCGTTTTGCTCGTCTTTATAACGGCATCGCTTATCAAAAAAACCATTATGACGTGAAACTCAAAGAGGCTTACGAGGCTTATGCTAAACCTAATTCAAAATAAGCTATTTCCTTGGTTGTTACTGATAATTGGTTTATCAATGTGTTATACACATGGTCAAAAACTTACTACCAAAAATCAACAGTTACAAACCAGTAATAAACAATTGCAAGAAGATAAACAACAACTGATTGAAATTATTGATTATAAAAATAACGAATTAATTGAACTTAATGATCAGTATCAAATTCATCAACAAAAGTTGCTCGAACAAAAGATTCAATTACAAGACGTCAATGCACAAAATCGTCAATATCAACAACAATTAGAATGGCTTATCCATGAAAATGAACAAATTCACTTATGGTCTACTGGCGAGTTGCCTACTGATATTAAACGGCTGTACACTCGCCCCGAAATCAAAAACAGTGCAGATTATCAAAACTGGTTGTCCTCCCGTCACGCCTTGTTATCTGCCCATGAATAACTTACAGCAGAACCGTTCTTTATTGGATGATAATAGCGCTATTTTAAACGCATGGTTTGACTGTGCGTTACAAGTCGAAATGATATACCAATGCCAACAGGATCAACATGAAAAAACTAACTCAATTACGCCAGATGCTCACTGAGAATCATCTCATAAACAATCCAGACTCATTACAAATTAGCGTCAAAGACGGTAATGTCATACCGTTAACGAATGAAAAGCTAACTTACAGTTATCGTTATACTTTTTGTTTAACATTAGATGAGTATCCTCTCCCTTTTGATGATGTCATCACGCATATCATAAGCTGGATGAATATTAATCAACCTGAATTTATGACTAATCCAACATTACGCCAACAAGCAATAAGGTTTAATGCTGAACAAATTACCGATACTCATTGCCGACTACACATCGAATTACAATTAACTGATCGAATTCGTGTAGAAAAGAGTGAACAAGGTCTAACATATCATGCTATTAGCGACAAATCTCCTGATGAAAGATATTTTGAATAACTTTAGCTAAACCTGATTTTACAATTACAACTTTTGGCTTTGCTTTCTCCTGAGCAAGCCAAAACTCGGCATATTTTATTATGTGCCGAGTTTACCTGTTCACAACATGCATAGATTAAATGGTCCGTGTACTTGTTCTTCCATAAATAACAGTGAATGGATAAAAAATAGCGTACCTAAATGGCGTAGACAGTTAACGGACAACAAAATTATTACTCATTGAACTGGTTTTATTGAAATAACGTAAATACGATTTATATACTTTTTAAATTGATGAGATGATTGAAGGATAAGTGTTTAATTATGCTTCTTGTTAAAAAGATCGGCAAACAATAACCTCCATCGTTAATCTAAAAATAGCCATAATTTGTAAAAAATCACTCTACAAACAAGGTCGCTTTATTTTTTGACCCAAAATCATAATGATAACGCTATGAAAAATTATCATCCAGCCGACCTAGTCGAAATATTACGAAAAATAGAAAACCTGATCCGCGTTGGCGTTATTTGTCAAACCCAAGGCGATCGGGTTAAAGTCCGTTGTGGCAATATTGTGACCGCCTGGTTACCATGGTTTACCCACCGCGCAGGTAAAAGCCGATCTTGGTGGCGACCTAGTGTGGGTGAACAGGTATTTATTTTAAGTCCTTATGGAAATCTTGAATTAGGTTGTGTTTTACCTAGCATTTTCAGTGACAATAATCCAGCACCATCCACTTCAGAAGATGGTTATTTTGTCACGTTTCCAGATGGAGCTTCTTTCGAATATGAACCCAAAACCAGCTCATTAACTATTAAAGGCATTAAAACAGCGGTAATCGAAGCGAGTGAACAAATTACGGCAAAAGCTGGTACTAAAATCCACCTTGACACCCCATTGGTTGAATGTAGCGACCATGTCACCTTTAAATCCTTTAGCGCCACCGGTGGTGGTCGTCATGGTAGTACCGGCGCCTTAACCGGTAATGTGGTTCATCAACAAGGTCAATTATCTTCAAATGGCATTGTGTTAGATTCACATACCCATAGGGGTGTCAAATCAGGTGGAGATTCAACAGGGAAACCGCAATGAGTTATATCGGCATGAACACTAAAACCGGACGAACCATTACTGATATGGATCATATCAACCAATCGGTCAAAGATATTCTAACCACACCGATTGGTACACGCATAGAACGGCGAAATTATGGTTCTTTACTTTTTCAATTATTAGACAATCCAAATAATGAAGCAACACGTCTAAGAGTTATTTCAGCTATTGTTATGGCTCTGAGCCAATGGGAAACCCGTATTAAATTGGATCAAGTCGAACTCCTAACCGATAAAGAAAAATTAACGATGCAAATAACTGGTTCACGGACAGATAAACCTAACGAAACATTTACCAGCGAAATTGAGGTAGCATCATGGCGACATTAACCGACTTATCAAAATTACCCCCTCCGGACATCATTGAATCATTAGACTATGAAACAATTTTTGAGCAACGTAAAAACAAATTTATCTCACTCTATCCAGCTGAACAGCAAGAGGAAGTAAAAAAAACCTTACAATTTGAAAGTGAACCGATTGTCAAACTACTACAAGAAAGTGCTTATTATGAATTGATTTTACGACAACGGATAAATGAAGCTTCTCAAGCGTTGATGATCGCTCATGCAAAAGGTAACGATTTAGACAACTTAGGGGCTAATTTTCATGTTTACCGATTAATTATTCAACCAGCTGACAATACCGTAACCCCTGCAATTGAAGAAATCAAAGAATCAGATAGTGATTTTAGACTACGTATTCAGTCGGCTTTTGAAGGGTTATCGGTTGCTGGTCCTCGTGCTGCTTACGAATTTTATGCGCGTAGTGCAGATGGGCGTGTTTTAGATGCCGCTGCAGAAAGTCCATCACCGGCCTGTGTAACTTTAGCTATCTTATCGCGAGAAAATAATGGTATTGCTAGTGAAGATCTAATCCATATTATCCAAAATGCTGTCAATCAGGATAACCGTAGACCAATAGCTGATCGCGTTACAGTGAAATCAGTAGAACTGATTGATTACACAATTAAAGCTAAACTCTTTCTCTACCCTGGTCCTGAATCTGAACCAATTAAGAAAGCGGCAATCAATAATTTACAATCTTATATTAATGAAAAACACCGTATTGGCAGACGCATTAGTCGTAGTGCAATTATTTCAGCGTTACATGTTGTTGGCGTTCAACGCGTTGAATTAGAATCCCCCGCACAAGATATATTAATCAATCGCGAACAAGCCAGTTATTGCAAAAATTATCAAATTGAGGTAGCAGGTTATGGCGAATAAAACGCTACTTCCACCCACTGCTACCGCACTAGAAAAGAATCTATCACAAACCATGGTTTGTGAACCACCCATACCTTTACGCTCTCTTTGGGATGCACAAACCTGCCCTTTTGAATTATTGCCTTACTTAGCTTGGCAATACAGTGTAGATCGCTGGGATGAAAACTGGTCTGAACAGACCAAACGTAAAGTAATTAGTGAAGCCTTTGAAATTCACAAACTCAAAGGTACTAAAGAATCTATTCGTCGTGCTGTCGAACCCTTTGGCTATTTAATTAATGTTATTGAATGGTGGCAAAATCAACAACAACCTGGCACCTTTGCTTTAGAAATCGGGGTATTAGATAAAGGGATCACCGAAGAATCTTACAATGAATTAAGTCGAATTATCGATGATGTTAAACCGGTTTCCAGGCAATTAAATGGATTAGCTATCCAATTAGTCACCCAAGGTACATTGACAATAGGTGCTAGCAGTTACGATGGTAATACATTAAATATCTACCCTTATGTTGCCGAAACAATCACAACAACATCTGAACGCCAAATTGGTGCAAGTAATTATGATATTAATACCTTAAATATTTATCCTTTTATTAATGAAAATATAACAACACTTTCCGAAAGCCAAATTGGCGCAACTATTCATTTTATTGATACGATGAGCATAAAACCATGAGTCAAAAATACTACACAATATTAACCAAACTTGGAGCCGAATTGCTAGCTAATGCAACTGTACTCGGTACTCCTTTAAAATTAACCCAAATAGCTGTTGGTGATGCCAATGGCTCAATACCCAACCCGATTGCTACGCAAACTTCGCTTGTTCATGAAGTACGCAGAGCAGCGATTAACACTCTTTTTGTTGATAAGGATAATCCTAATCAACTGATCGCTGAACAAGTTATTCCAGAAACAGAGGGAGGTTGGTTTATTCATGAAATAGGTCTATATGACGATAAAGGTAATCTAATCGCAGTAGGAAATTGCCCTTCGACGTATAAACCTAAATTAGTTGAAGGCAGTGCGCGAACTCAAGTGATCCGCATGGTAATTGTCATTGATGATGTCAATGCTGTTGAATTAAAAATCGACCCTTCGGTTGTATTAGCTACCCGACAATATGTCGATGAATTGATCACCACTAAAATGGCAAATCATGAAAAATCTACTAATCACCCTAATGCAACCACTAAATCAAAAGGGTTTGTGCAATTAAATTCAGCAACCAATAGCACCGCTGAAAATCAAGCAGCGACTCCACTGGCAATCAAAACGGTAAATGATAATGCTAATAGCCGTGTACCAAATATTCGTAAAATTAACAATAAAATGTTAAACAACGATATTTTACTTCAAGCAGATGATATCAATGCATTACCGGCATTTAGAAAAATTATTAACAATGAACCTATTTATGAGGTAGGTGAACAAACTAATTTTGTAAAAAGACCTAAAGCTAACAATTCTTACTTGTTAACTTTTGAAGATTTTTCATATGAAGTCTCAAATGGTATTATCATTTTACGTAGGGCTGATGGTTTAATTTTACAATATTTCAAGGCTGTATATAACGGTGTCAATGGAGCGAATGGAACAGTTGTATCACTACCCATAACATTTCCTAATAATTTTTATTTTGCTATAACTAGTGATGGCGATAATGGGTGTCATGTGGTAACAGCCTTACCTAATGATCTAACTTCAGTAAAAATGTGGGGAAAAGTTGGTGATATTTACGTCGATTCATTATTGCAAATAGTAGCAGTAGGGAGATAAAAATGATTTTCTATAATGCACAAACTAATGGTTTTTATATTTCAGGATTTAATAATATTCCTGAAAATTCGAAAGAACTAACAACTGAATATCATGCTGAATTACTAAAAAAACAATCTGAAGGATTTGTGATACAAGCTAATGATAATGGCTATCCTGTTGCGGTAGAGCGAGTTTTAACTTTAGAAGAAATTAAATCTATCAATGAGTCAAAACAACAACAACTCCTTAACCGTGCAAATGAAAAAATAACTATGTTACAGCGAATTGTTAAATATAATCGAGCAACCAATGATGAAAGAAAATTATTAGAACAGTTAGAATTATATACTGTTGAACTTCATCAAGTTGATACATCCGATATTAATGCTGTTTTTCCAGATATGCCTGAGTAGAGATGATTCTCTACTCAGGCAAGATAAATCATAGTGTTACATTGTTATAACCGTTTAATATTGTAAGCGGAATGATAATAAGTTGATGGCAAATATAATTATTATGACGACGAAAATTTACTAACTGTAGACAATTAGGATTTAAAAGGATAAAAAACAGAGTAGTGCGTTAGCACTACTCAGGAGCAGGTAGAAAATTGGCATTTGATATTTGTCTATATATGCTTGTGATTTGAACTGTATATAATTCTATATTTTTCCAATATCGATTTTTCAGTGTTTTTTGATAATTATATTTAACCATTTGTTATATATGATTATTTTTATGAGTAAGATTAATGAAAATATCATATTCTTTAACTTGTGTAGATACAAATGAGTTAAAGATAAAATGGTCAGAACAGCCGTGATTAACACGGCATTTCTGGAAAAGATGCATTACTATCTGTTAAGTCTATATGTGTAACATCTATTGTAAATAATTCTAATTTTTCCAATAACTGCTTTTCATCATCAGTTGCTCGATTATATTTAACAATTCGCTGTAACATAGTTATTTTTTCGTTTGCAAGGTTAAGGAGTTGTTGTTGTTTTGACTCATTGATAGATTTAATTTCTTCTGGGGTTAAAACTCGTTCTACCGCAACTGGATAGCCTTTGTCATTAGCTTGTATCTCATATCCCTCTGATTGCTTTGATAATAATTCTGCATGATATTCTGACGAAATAGTCACTGAATCATTTGGTATATTTTTATTAATAGAATCATCATAAAAACCGCCACTTTGTTTACTATAAAATAATGTCATAATTACTTACCACCCAATTGTTAGAAAAAAATACGCATAGCTACCAGATTCAACTATTCCACCTTTTATTACCCCACGTGTACAAATAGTTATCTCACTATTTGTCGTTTCACTATCTGAGGCTCCCCATACCGTTGTCCAAGGAACGCTATTTGTAAACCAAGCTTTAGCATCTCGTTCAAAAGCAGTAACAAATAAAGTTTGGTTTGGGTATGTAACAGGTAAGGTTATGCGTTTTCTTCCATCACTATTGGCATTCCCTATACCCCATTGAATTATGGCATTTTCAATTTTCCCGGCAATTAAGACAGGTATTTGGATATATCCATTTTTATTAAGTTGACCAGAACCAATAATTTTTTTGTTTTTATAAGTTGGGATGGTATTTAAGTTAACTAATTTTAATAGTTCTAAAATAGAACCTACCTCATAAATAGGTATTAATTTCCTATAATTTTTAGTTTCTTATATTCACGTCCTCGACAATCATTATAACGATCCGTTGTAGCTTGAGTTTTATGACCAAGCAATGTCATCGTATCAACCTTTTTCTCACGATAGAGTCTTTCAGCTAATGATCTAATTTCATGAAAAGTTGTTGGTGTCCCTTTCCAATAACTCCTTTTAAAAGCTTTATCTCTTATTTTGGCAAAATCACGTGTAATTTTTTCAGCTGAAACGGATTTGCCTTTTCTATGGATCACATGTTCATGATCTGATGATTCAATAATATCTTGTATACTAATACCAATTTTAGGGCAGGTTAATTTTGTCGGAAGCGCTATTTTTGAGCCTGTTTTATATTGCTCAATAAATAAATAATTACGTTTTACATTTGATTTTTTCATTGTGATTATATCCGAACGCCTTTGCCCCGTTACAAGAGCCGTTATCATCGCATCTTTAAGATAATGATATTGGTTATTTTTTTCCGCTTCTTGTGTAATACGTTTAAACTCTTTTAATACCATTCGACTACGTTTCACCGTAACTTTTGGACATTTGATTGGATCAGTTGGATTTTTATCATTCCAACCCTGAGCATAAGCTTCTCTGAAAATATCCCTTAATAAATGAAACATACATTTAGCCGATGGTGCCTTATCTTGATCCAGATAAATTTTTATAAGGTCATTTATATCAAACGGAGTAATATGAGTCACCTTTTTACACCCTATATTTTGACTAATTACTTTGATCATATAGGTTTTTATTTCCATAGTTTTGGGTTTTAAATTTCTCTCAGATAAAATCTTCTTATACTCATTAAGCCAGTTATTAACTGTTTTTGATTTATAACTTATTGATTTAAATAATTTAGATAAAATAATCATAGTAATTCCTAAAATTAATTGTTTTAGTGTCAAAAAAATTTCCCTATATTTTCCTTTTCAATTTGTAAAAATTCAAATTACAAATCCAACCACTAACCACTTTGTTAGTTATCTGTCACTATTTTTATTAATCCACTTTATGAAATGCAGCTCATAGGCAAATTATAAAGGAAACCTAAACTAGACATTTTCACAATAAAACAAGTATTAACTCATTCGATCGCCGGTTGGCGATTCGATTTTTTTATATATATGGTGAGAGGATTAATATGAGCCAAAAATTTTATACACTAATAACCACCCAAGGAGCGGCATTATTGGCTAATGCCACCGCCCTTGGGATCCCTTTAAAATTGACTAAAATGGCTGTAGGGGATGCCAATGGTAGTGAATCACACCCTACTGCTACGCAAACTAAATTGATTCACGAAATTTATCGAGCGCCAATCAATACCATCACAACCGACAAGGATAATCCCAATCAAATTATTGCTGAACTTGTGATCCCCGAAACACAAGGCGGTTGGTTTATTAATGAAATTGGTCTGTATGATGATGGAGATAATTTAATTGCAGTAGGCAACTGTCCGGTTACTTATAAACCAAAATTAGTCGAAGGTAGTGGACGAACACAGGTTATTCGCATGATTATCATTGTGGATAATGTTGATTCAGTCCAATTAAAAATTGACCCAGCGACAGTATTAGCTACACGCAATTATGTCGATGAATTAATTGCCACTAAAATGACCAATCATGAAAAATCCACCAATCACCCTGATGCAACCACTCAATCAAAAGGGTTTGTACAATTAAATTCAGCAACCAATAGCACCGCGGAAAATCAAGCAGCGACTCCATTAGCAGTTAAAGATACATTTGATTATGCTAAATATGTGGACGAAAAAGCCCAATCCTCATATAACCATGCAACGGATGCTCATAATCGAATAACTGATGTACATAATATTGTAAACCATATAGTTGATACGTTCCAATCCCAGGAATTTGAATCAGACGTTTTTTCTCCTGATAAACGATTTTGTATAATTATACGAAATGATGGTGTAGTCGGAATGTATAACAGGGTCAACAATAGACTGGCTTGGGGATTTACTCATGATGGTGTTCTGGGTGAAGGTTATGTACCAGTTGAACGAATACTAAATCTAGACCTGTTTATTCGGGACAGATGTATTCCGGTGGGGGTTCCGATGCCATGGCCACAAACCATCCCGCCGGGAGGATATTTTGAATGTAATGGCGCACCAATTGATAGAAATAGATTTTCGAAATTGGCGGCAGCTTATCCGTCTGGTTATTTACCAGATTTACGTGGCGAGTTTGTTCGAGGTTGGGATAATGGAAAGGGTATCGATCCTAGCAGAGGAATACTCAGTTGGCAGGGGGATGCAATTAGAAATATCTGGGGGCAAGTTGAAACATTTGTCACTGGCTCGACAAATGACGCGAATGCTAGCGGAGCATTTTATTCAAAGGTGAATTCACGACCGGCATATCAACCTGGATCATCAGGTGGCGGAACACATCAAAAATTAACGTTAGACGCATCAACACAGGTGCCAACTGCTCCAGAAAACCGCCCTCGCAATATCGCATTTATGTATATAGTTAAAGCAGAATAACAGGAGAAAAATAATGAAATATCAATTACAACCAGAAATAGCTATTTTAAATGAAGCTGGATTTACTACCACTGCTGGATGGGCAGTCATCCATAATGTTGATGCCAATACAGGTGAGTATCTAACCGCTACCTATCAATATTTACCTATTGGTGTTGGTTTACCCGCTCATGCTTACTTAGATGCACCAAAAAATGTTGAAGACGGGCAAGCTATTGTTCGTCAAGAAAATCAATGGATTTACCCTAACGATTTTCGCGGTCAAAAAATCTATTCAATAAAAACTGGCATTGAATCAACAATGACTAAAATTGGTGAGATTGAAAAAGGTTTCACATTATCAAAACCGTCAAGTGAATTTGATAGTTGGGACGGTGAAAAATGGGTATTAGATACCAATAAACAACATAATTATTATGTAAATAGGGCTATCTCACAAAAATCACAATTAATTAGTGAGGCTAATGAAAAAATTAGCTACCTACAAGATGCGCTGGATGCTGAAATAGCCACAGAGCAAGAAATATTAGCGCTAAATCAGTGGAAAAAATATCGGGTTGAATTAAATCGTATTGATGTTGAGCAAGCAGATAAAATTCAATGGCCTGAAAAACCCTAGTTTTTTATACAAAAAAGCCCATTTAATTGGGCTTTATTTGTAAAAATTCAAATTACAAATCCAACCGCTAACACCTATTTTTATTATATGCAACTATTTGCATGAATTAACTTTACGATATGTAAACCACAACGGAGATCTTATGGCTAACGATTATCATCACGGCGTCCGAGTCATCGAAATCAATGAAGGTACCCGCACTATCAGAACAGTATCTACTGCTGTTATTGGTGTTGTATGTACTGGCGATGATGCGGATGCAACTTACTTTCCACTTAACACACCGATCCTCATTACCAATATCAATACTGCAATTGGTAAAGCAGGTTCACAAGGAACACTTAAACCAACACTTGAAGCAATTGCTGATCAATGTTCACCCGTCATTGTCGCTGTTCGCGTTGAAACAGGCACCACTGATGAAGAAACTGTCGCCAATATTATTGGGACTACAACAGAAGATGGTAAATATACTGGTATGAAAGCCCTACTTTCTGCACAAACTCAGTTGAAAGTTAAGCCGCGTATTTTAGGTGTACCAGGATATGATTCATTACCAGTCGCTACCGCTTTAGTGTCATTAGCACAAAAATTACGCGCATTTTGTTATGTTTCAGCTTATGGTGCAAAAACTAAAGAACAAGCAGTACTTTACCGCGATAAATTAGGCGCTCGTGAAGCAATGGTAATTTGGCCTGATTTTGTCGGCTTTGATACAACTCAAAAACAAAATGTTACACTTGCAGCTACTGCTCGCGCACTAGGCTTACGCGCTCAAATCGACCAAAAAGTGGGTTGGCATAAAACGTTATCTAATGTAGCGGTTAATGGTGTCACAGGTATTTCTAACGATGTATTTTGGGATCTTCAAGAAGAAAGCTCAGATTCCAATTACTTAAATGAACACGATGTGACTACACTAATTTGTAATCAAGGTTATCGTTTTTGGGGTTCTCGTACTTGTAGTGCAGATTCTCTATTTGCTTTTGAAAACTACACAAGAACAGCACAAGTTTTAGCAGATACGATTGCCGAAGCTCAATTCCAATTAGTCGATGCTCCGATGCATGCTTCACTAATTAAAGATTTAATTGAATCAATCAACAACAAATTCCGTGAATTAAAATCTAACGGTTATATTGTTGATGGTAAAGCATGGTTCGATCCTGAAGCCAATACAGCTGACACTTTAAAAGCTGGCAAATTATACATCGATTACGATTATACACCAGTACCACCGCTTGAAAATCTTATGTTACGCCAACGCATTACCGATAAATATTTGGTTGAGCTGGCTAATTCGGTCGCAACTAATTAAGGAGATCAACTAAATGGCGTTACCTAAAAAACTCAAATACTTCAATGTTTATGTTAACGGAACATCATTCGTTGGTGAAGTCGAATCATTTACTCCACCAAAATTAACCCGTAAGTTTGAAAATTACCGTGGTGCAGGAATGCCGGGTAGTGTACCTATTGATCTGGGTTATGAAGATGATGCATTAAATGTTGAATGGACTATCGGTGGCTTAGCTCACGAAGTTCTTAGACAACATGGCGGTCTACTTAATGGTGTAACACTCCGTTTTGCAGGCGCTTACCAAAAAGATGATAGTGAAGATTTTGTCAAAGTCGAAATCATCGTCAATGGTCGTCATAAAGAACAAGATCGCGGTGAACTTAAACAAGGCGAAAGTAACTCAACTAAAATTACTACGCAATGTACATACTATAAAGAGATCATCGACAACGAAGAGATAACTGAAATCGATTTCATTAATATGATCGACAAAGTTAATGGCGTAGATCGTTTAACACAAGCGCGCCAAGCTATTGGACTTTAATCATCGGTCCAAATTAATTTCATTATTGTAAATAAAATAAGCCCGTAAGGGCTTATTACGAGGGGAAACAAATGACAAACACACAAAAAATCACACTAAAAAATGGTATTCAATCTGGAAAAAACCTTATTACTGAATTCACTGTTCGTAAACCATTAACGGGGGATTTACGAGGCGTAAAATTGATAGATTTTATCGATCTTGATATTGATTCATTGGCAAAAGTACTTCCACGTATTACTACTCCATCGATTGCTGAACATGAAGTCTTTGATTTGGATTTACTTGATTTATCAGAAATTACCAAAGTGGTTATCGGTTTTTTGTCCCAGAACTCGACCGATGCCAAAGCGGTATCCCAAACCGAGTAGAAGATGCAATGGCTGATATTGCCTCAATATTTCACTGGCAACCTTCTGAAATGTATGAGTTTGCTTTATCAGAATTAATGGATTGGCGAGAGAATGCTCGCCTAAGAAGTGGTGTTAGAGATGAATAACCAATTTAATAAATATAACCAAAATGATATTGAAAAAACAAATCAACCACTTCTTACCTGGTTAAGGGAAGAAATAAACTATTGGTTAAAACAAAATGAAACATTAAGAAATCAATATAAAAAAGCAAAAAATTTATTGAAGGTAAATAATGCCTTCAATAAACAAAATCAGTTAGTAAAACAGCAAAATAGTTTAAACGACCTACATACTAACCAACTTGATAAATTTATTGCTGGATATTCTCCAAAAAGAGAACTAACTCAAAAAACAAAGAAAAATCAAAAAATAATGAGTATGAATAAGCAAAATAACTCTCACTCATTACCAACACGACAAAATCAACGAGATCATTTCAATAAAATAGATGTTATACCACAGATACAGAAAAATAATAATTATCGATATGACGCTGTATCTAATGTAAACCAAACGGCAAAAAACACAAACTCAAATATGATTAATTTTAAAATACCAGCATTTGATGATTTGAGAAATGCCCAAAAACAAACGCTATCTGAAGGATATCAAAATGGTATAAAGATTCGTAATAGTATTGCCAATATTGGTCAGGAGGCTAAAAAAGTAGGTACTGATCTAGGTGATCCGATTCTAAAAACCATTCAAGAATACCAAACATTGGAAGAAGCGATGAAAAAAGTCGCTAAACAAGTTAAAGGATTACGCGATCAACAAGGTCAACCGACACCACTGTTCATGAATATGAAAGAGCAAATTCAAGCTATTAGCGAAACAGTACCTATGTCGCGTGGCGCTCTGGATATCGCCGATTTATTATCATTTAATGCAACATTAGGTGTTACTAATAAAAGTGATCCTCTAACGGAACAGCACAAACAATTAATAAACTTCACTAAAGTTTCAGCAATGGCCTCAAAAGTGTTTGATTTACCTGTAGAACAGGTATCTGAAAACCTAAGTGAAATTGCCAAACTTTATAATATTCCAATAAACAATATTGAAGAACTGACCGATACTATCAGCTTTCTTGAAGATAATTCACAAATTAGTGCCAGTCAAATCATCAGTGTTTTACAACAAATGCATGATGTTTCAGATAAACTTGATTTTAAACAAGCCTCGGCTTTGGGTTCAACCTTTTTAAATCTGGGTACCCAAACAGAAAATGCAGCATTAGCTACCACGACCATGATACATGAACTTTCCACTGCAACAACACAATCGAAACAATTTCAACAAGCATTACAGCAACTTGGGTTAGATGTTAACAATATCGAACAACAAATGGCTACTAATGCAATTGGGACAATCAAACAAGTTCTTGCTGCAACACAAACACTTAATAATGCAGATCAGACTAAAGTTCTGAGTAATCTGTTTGGTGCCGAAATTAGTCACGACGTTATCAATCTCACAAATAATCTAGGTGAACTTGATAAACAACTAAATCAAGTTAATAATCCTAAAGCAATTGGTTCATTAAAATTCAAAACTGAGATAGAAAACGACTCTATTTCATCACAGTTTGTGCTATTAAAAACAACCATATCTAATATATCAAGTTCACTTGGGGAAACATTGTCACAATCATTCCTTAAAGGTACAAAAGGGTTAAGAGAATTTATGCTAGGCATCAATGACTGGATAAATCAAACCCCAATAGTTGTACAAACGTTTATGAAAATAGCCAGTGTCGCGACCATCGCTTCAGTAGCATTGGGTGTCATTTCCATGACATTATCTCAACTCATGGGGCCTTTTATTCTCACTCGATGCCTGTTTGGACAACTATCATTTTCACTCAGCGATCTGTTAGCTAAATTTGGGAATTCATCAGGCGGTATTCAAACGTTAGGAAAATCCCTACTTACTGCTGCTGGCTCACCGATTAAAACGTTGGGAAGTGCTTTTACAGAATTAGGGACTACATTTAGCACAGTAGGTGCAAGTTTCTTAAGCAATCCAATAGCAATAGCCATAACTTCAATTATTGCCGTTGCTTTACTTATCCGTAAATTTTGGGAACCCATTAGTGCATTCTTTATCGGATTTTGGCAAGGTTTAAGTTCAGCTATTGCACCGGTAATACAGAGCTTTTCATTTATGGCACCGATATTCAACACTATTGGCGATGCTATTAGCGGTATAATTAATTGGTTCAGTGAACTCTTATCGCCTATTGAATTAACCGGTCAAGAATTTGAAGGTGTCAAATCGGCTGGGGTTGCTTTTGGTACAGCAGTAGGCAATATTATCATGCTACCAATAAGGCTATTTGAACAACTTTTTGACATCGTAAGCAGTGCATGGGATTTGATTATTTCGCTACCAGAAAAAATTACTGACTTACCCAATAAAATTGGGGCGATTTTCACAGGTGAAAATGAACTATTTAGTATGTTTAGTCATTTCGGCTTTGATATTATTGATGGCATAACAAATGGTATCAAAAACAAATGGAATGCCCTTAAAGAGACCATATCAAATGTAGGAAGTAGCATTTGTAATTGGTTTAAGGATTTATTAGGTATTAATTCCCCATCACGTGTATTCACTCAATTTGGTGCTTATACGATTGAAGGTTATCAACTTGGCATTGAACACAATCAAGCTAGAACTCTACACAGTATGAGTAACTTTGCCAATAAGATAAATACTTCAGCGCCACAAATTAATGATAATTTAATAACTAATCGACAAAATTCACTTACAAGATCGGCGATCAACACAACTATGGGGCCTTCTCAATATTATATAACAGTTAACTCAGCACCTGGCATGAGTGAACAGGAATTGACTAACCGAATCATACAAGAACTCGACCGACGTGAAGATCAACAACAATTTTACTTTCGTAGTAGTTTAAGGGACATAGAATAATATGATGATGAGTTATGGCTTATTTGTTTTCTGCTTAAAAACATTACCTTATCAAAAAATGACAATCAGTAAAAGTTGGCGTTATCCAAAAAATGAAAGAGTTAGGTATCGACCAGCATTACAATATATCGGTCCGAATAATGATGTCGTCACATTGTCAGGCTCAGTATATACTGAAATCACCAATGGTCGAGTCAGCCTTGAAGTGCTTGAACGCATGGCTTTACTAGGTATATCCTGGCCCTTAATAGAAGGCGATGGTGTACCGCTTGGTTTTTTTGTTTTAGAAAATGTCGAAAGAACCCATAGTGAATTAAATCGTGACGGTTCTCCTCGAAAAATCGATTTTACCCTTAGATTAATTAAAACCGATATACCGAATCCTTTTGACAGTGGTAATCTGAAGAAAGTTATAGATATTATAGATATAATCATTTAGGAATTTTATGAAACAACCATTTTTCACAATTACTCATGTTGATCCTAATCTTGAAAAAAATATTACTGGCAACTTTGAAAAGCGTCTTATATCGATGACAATAACTGAAACAAGAGGAATAACTGCAGATACAATCGAAATTAAACTAGACGATTCTGACGGAAAACTTGGATTTCCAAAACGCGGTATAAAACTTAACGTTTCTTTAGGTTGGAAAAATCAGAAGGATTATAATTATATTATCAGTAATATATTCATTATTGATTCTTATGAACATACTGGCACTCCAGATGTACTTACTATCAGGGGGCGAAGTGCCAATCTTCGTGATACACTTGTTGAAAATAAAGATGATAGTTATGACCAAATGACTATTGGTGAAATAGTCTCAATAATTGCAGCACGAAATAACTTAAAATATGTCATCGATGAAGATATTAAATCAATCATCCTTGATCATATGGATCAAACAAAAGAAAGTGACGCTTCATTTTTAACACGAATAATTGAAGACGTTAATGGTATTGTTGCGATAAAAAAAGATAAGTTGCTCATATTTAAGCGAGGTCAAGGTATAAAGCCCAATGGAGAAAAACTTGAGTCAATGACTATTATGCGAAAATCGGGGGATAATCATAAATATATAATTGATGATAGATCGGGTTACAAAGGTGTAAAGACCTTTTGGTATCATTACAAAAATCCAACGCCAATGCCAATTAAAATTCGCTATAAAAAACAACTAGATAAAAGCAAAGAAGTATTAATTGGAACAACAGAAAAAGTTAAAGTGATTAGATACGCCTTTGCCAATGAAGCAAGTGCTAAACGTGCTGCAGAAAGTGAATTAGCAAAGATAAAAAGTGGGACTAGTCATTTCGAAATCAACTTAGCTGAAGCACGCCCTGACCTCATTACTGAAATGCCAATTAAAGTTTATAAATTTAAAGATGATATAGATAGTGAAGATTGGACAATCATCGAATGTAAACACTCTTTAACAGGTGTAACGGGGCAAAAAGGTTTTTCAACAAGAATTACATTAGAAATCACACCTGGCGAGCAAATATATCAAAATATTCTCTGATAGGAAACGACAGAAAAAAACAAACCTCTGGACTTAATCTAAGATTAATGTAAAATTAATCTAAACTTAATTTTAGAGGTTAAAATGATGAAATGTCCACACTGTCGTAGTAAAACTTACATTCGCTCAAGTGAAGAAATTAGTAATCTTACACGTAAACAATACTATCAATGCTCAAATATCTATTGTGGTCACACCTTTACCGCGATGCAATCGATATCTGAAACCATCGTACCAAGTGCTATACCGGATCCAACAGTCAATATCCCAATTTCACCCTATAGCCAACATGCCAAAAAAGCCTAGCTCAGCAACGGGTTGCAAAGCCAACCCGATGTACTTTTCACCAAGAAACTAAGTAAATACCGATGCAGATACTGTCAAATCAATGATGATTTACTATGGTTGAAAGATTTTTTTGACACTGAATACTCATATTTTCGCGAATGGCTTCTCTCTTTTTAAACTCACTTCGCTTATTACTTTTGATATCCTCAATAGATTTTGGCGATTGATTAATTGGTAACTTAAACCATGCTTTATTATATGAGACACCATTTACTTCTTGCCAAAATTTGTCATAGTCGAAATCGAACTTACCTAACTTAACATGAGCTTTATTTTTAACAGCATATATGTTCTCGACCTTAAAAAATTTGGCTATTTCCAAAATTAAAGCCATCATAAGATTGCTGGGTCTAAAACCATAAAAATCCTTAGTTAATTTTTTCAAGACCTCTCTACTGGTGTGTCCTTGCACTCCAGCAATATAAATATCACCAGAAAGTGTAATGGTAAAATGCATAGAAAAAACAAGCTTCTCATCAAAACGCATAATGACTCTTAGATCCCCCTCTCTAGGGTAAAATGCTGAGGAAAGATATAATGATATTTTAGTATCATTTTTGCCTTCCATTTCTGCCAAGATAACCCCATCAAGAGTAGGAGAGTAAAGTTTATCAACAGCATTTGCATTTATTTTCTGATCTATAAAGTCAATATGAGAATTGAGAATAGATAATTTCTTATTATAGGAAATTTTTTCATTGAGATATTTGTGAAATATTTTTTCGCTCAATGGATAAGGTCTTTCTAATTTGTCGTAGGATAATGGATATACACTTAACTTACATTTTTTTTTAAAATCAGCATAGTTAGATTTATTGAGTGATATTTTTATAAAAAACAAAGTTAAACGTGACTTCATTTTATTCATTTCCTTAATTGTATGACCACAAAAATGAGAGATTTTCAGGTTATTTTTAATAAACTTTCAAAATTTAAATAATAAGAAGATTAAACAGAGTTTATCATTCATTCCTTTTTGACTATAAATAAACTCATCGGTGAGGTGATGTTTTCGATTTACACATAAACAGATTTATCAACACACATACCTTTAGTTATTATACCGACCAACTGCATAAATTTAAATGGATTGTATGATAAAATATAAATCAGTTAATCAACAAGGTTATTTTAAAAAGTAACTAAAAATTTAAAGATACTGTTATTCTCAATAAAAAACACCCGCCATTTTACCGCCACTTAGTAAAAACTACTCTTTTTTAGATTAAATGTTTTGATGCTAACTTATTGATTATACTGATTTAGAATGGTGGCCCCTACTGGACTTGAACCAGTGACCAATCGATTATGAGTCGACTGCTCTGACCAACTGAGCTAAGGGGCCTCGATGAAAGGTGCTACTGACTTAGTAGGTTTGCGATTATAATAGAGTTAAATAGAATTTGCTATAGTTAATTAATAAAAATCGGTTGATTTGGTTATTAATTAATCTTTAACTTATTAGATTTCAAGCAATCATAATAACTGATATTTTTTAATGAATTAAACTGATACAATAAACAAGGTTAAAATAATTATTCGTTGTACTATTGGTTGAGGAAATTTTATGTCTATCAAAAAATTATTATTTATTAGTGTAGCTATTTCAACTACATTACTTTTAAACGCTTGTAGTAGTTCAGAATATCAACTTACTTCGGCTGGACGACAAGTCCAATTTGTTGATACTAAACCAAGCGCTAATTGCCAACTACTCGGTAAGGCTGAAGGTCGTCGAGGTACATTCTTTTCTGGACTTAAAACCCACAGCGAACTTATTCGTGATGCAGCATCAGATCTTATGAATAAAGCAGCCGCAATGGGTGGAAATGTGATTTATGATGCTCAGGATGCTTCAATGAAATACATTTCAGATGTTGCCCCAACAGATGCCGTTATGGTTGGTGACGTTTATCGTTGTAACTAATTTTCCGGTTCTATAAAAAAGGGGGAAATTTATTCCCCCTTTTTACTTTTAAATTTGTTTTAGCTTATTTAACCATTTTGTTTTTCAAACTGTGCCATAAAATCAATTAAGTAATTAACACCATTTATATCCATTGCATTATATATCGATGCTCGCATTCCCCCAGCAATGCGGTGACCTTTTATACCAATAATATGTGCTTGAGTTGCCTCGCTAACGAACTTTTTATCAAGATCTTCATTAGGTGATAAAAAGGTGACATTCATAATAGAACGATTTTCCTTTGCAATCTTATTACAGTAAAAATCAGATTGATCTATATAATCATATAATAACTGTGCTTTAGCTTGATTACGCTTTTGCATTGCGGTCAATCCACCTAAATTTTTGATCCATTTAAACACTAGACCTGCTATATACCAAGCAAAGGTTGGTGGAGTATTAAACATAGAGTCATGATCTAATAAGATTTTATAATCTAAAACTGAGGGTAATGCTTTTTGGGCATAACCAATGAGATCTTCACGAACAATGACAATAGTAATACCAGAAGGACCGATATTTTTTTGAGCGCCAGCATAAATAATACCATATCGGCTGACATCAATTGGTTGCGATAAAATACAAGAAGATAAATCAGCAACCACTGTTTTGTCACCAAAATTAGGTGTTTCAAATATTTCAATACCATCGATAGTTTCATTTGGACAATAGTGAACATAAGCTGTTTCATCATGCAATTGCCATTCCGACATGGGTTTAACATAAGATAAACCATTCTTTTTGATCACAATATCTTGTTCTATCACTTGACAATATTTGCTTGCCTCTTTAGCTGCGCACGAACTCCAATAACCACTGTTGATATAGTCAGCACTGTTTTTTTGACCGAGTATGTTTAGCGGAACGGCTGCAAATTGCGCTCTTGCTCCGCCTTGGCAAAAGAGTATTTTGTAATGACTAGGTAGATTTAAAATATCACGGAGGTTTTGGGTTGCTTCAATAGCACAAGCATCAAAATCTTTACCCCTATGACTCAATTCCATTACTGATGCACCAGTATTTTGCCAATCTAATAATTCAGTTTGTACTTGCTTTAATACTTCTGCAGGTAACATGGCTGGACCAGCACTAAAATTATAACTTTTATTCATCACCATTCACTTTAATTCATTTAAATACAGGAATATATTTTTGCACTCTCTGAAAGGATATACAATCAGATTTTTTGCAAAGATGTTTCAGGTTAGCTATACGTTAAAGTAAAAAAGCCGACAACAGTCGGCAAAAAGAGTAAAACTAAATTGATAATTGTTGTTTCGCTCTATCAATAGCTGATTTTACTTGTTCTGTTGAAACACCACCTTTAGCTGAACGTTTAGCTAAACAGGAGTGTAACGATAAAATAGGATAAACATCATTATCAATAACTGTACTGAAAACTTTTAGTTCATCTAATGTCAGTTCTTCTAAAGCCTTTTGTTTAGCTATCGCGCTCACTACTGCTTCTCCAACAATATGATGAGCTTCCCGAAATGGAATACCTTTAGCAACCAGATAATCAGCTAACTCAGTAGCGTTTGAATAACCTTGTTTTGCTGCTTCTTGACAATTAGCATAATTAATTTTGATATCTTCAAGTACCAGTGCTGCCATATCCAGACATTCATGCCAAGTATCAAGAGCATCAAATAAGTGTTCTTTATCTTCTTGCAGATCTTTATTATAAGCAAGAGGTAATCCCTTAAGCGTAGTTAATGCGCCGGTTAATGCTCCAACTACCCTTCCAACTTTGCCACGAATGAGTTCTAAGGCGTCGGGGTTCTTTTTTTGTGGCATCAATGAAGATCCTGAGGTAACACGATCAGATAACTCTACAAAATCAGCTTCACCACTATTAAAAATAATTAAGTCTTCAGCAAAACGCGACAAATGAATCATACCTATCGAAGCATCATTCAATAATTCAAGAACATGATCGCGATCGGATACTGCATCTAAACTATTATTAGTCGCTGAAGCAAAACCAAGCCACTTAGCTAATTGTTCTCGATCCATCGGATACGCCGTACCAGCTAAAGCACCACTACCTAACGGACTAATGTCTAATCGTTTTAGCGTATCTTGTAAACGACTTTCATCACGAGTTAACATTTCATAATACGCAAGACACCAATGGGCAAAAGTGATAGGTTGCGCTCGTTGTAAATGTGTATATCCAGGCATAATAGCTTGTTGGTGTTGTTCCGCCGTTATGACTAGCGATTGACGTAAATGATTAATGGCTAAGATCAATTGCTGAATTTGATCCTTACACCATAATTTAAGATCGGTTGTGGATTGATCATTACGACTACGACCAGTATGTAATTTTTTTCCTAAATCACCGACTTTCTCAATGAGTTTTTGTTCAACCCAACTATGAATATCTTCAGCATCACTTTGTAAAATTTGTAGTGGGTCTTGCTGAACCAAGCTAAGTAATTCATTTAAAGCATGTTCTAATTTTTGTTGCTCATCGTGAGATAAAACGTTAACAGTAACTAGTGCTTTAGACCAAGCAATAGAACCTATGATATCTTGCCTAGCAAGACGATAGTCAAAGCGCAATGAATCATTAAAATGTTTAAATCGTTGATCTGCTGCTTGGCTAAAACGCCCACCCCATAATGCCATAATTACCTCAAATATTTTTTAACTTATATTGGACGATTTTGATTTAGTTATACTATCGTCACTCTCATTACTTTAATTTGGAATTAAATCTATAGTAGTAAAGAAATATATACAGGACAAAGCCTGTATATATTAGTTACGTTATTGTTCCTAAAAAGAGTATTAGTCGCTATTTTTTCTTTTTAGTTGCAGTTTTTGATTTAGTAGTAGCTTTCGCTGTTACCGTTTGTTTAACTGTTTTTTTTAGCATCAACTTTAGCCTCAACCTTATTGGCTTTTTTAGTAGGTTGTTTTTTCTTTTCAGCGTTTAATGCACGAATACGTGATGACAAGGAGAATAAACGAATAAAACCACCTGCATGGCTATGGTCGTACACTTCATCTTCACCAAAAGTGGCAAACTCTTCACTATATAAACTATTTGGCGATTTTTTCTGGACTGCTGTCGCACTTCCTTTGTAAAGTTTAACGACCACTTCACCTGTCATATCTTCAGCTAATACATCAGCAGCAGCTTGCAATGAACGTCGGTATGGAGCAAACCAACGCCCATCATAAACTACATAAGCCATCTCCAATCCAAGTTGTTCGCGCCATTTAAAGCTGTCGCGATCTAAAATTAACTGCTCCAAACCACGTAGAGCTGTCATCATAATAGTACCACCCGGTGTTTCATAACAGCCACGTGATTTAATACCAACTAAACGGTTTTCAATAATATCAACCCGACCTACACCATGCTTAGCCCCGATTTTGTTCAATGTTGCTACACAGTTATAAGGTGATAATTTTTTACCATTAACTGAAATCACTTCACCTTTTTCAATACCGATCGTTACTAACTCCGGTTTGTTAGGTGCATCTTCAGGTGCAACAGTCCAAGCCCAACAATCAGCATTTGCCTGATTCCAAGTACTTTCCAGTACACCGCCTTCGGTAGAAATATGCCATGCGTTTTCGTCGCGACTATAAATCTTTTCAACTGTCGCCGTTGTTGGAATTTTACGCACTTTTAAATAATCGATTAAAGCTTCTCGGGAACGTAAATCCCATTCACGCCATGGAGCAATAACTTTGAGATGAGGGGCAAGTGCGGTGTAAGTCGTTTCAAAACGAACTTGGTCGTTACCTTTACCGGTTGCACCGTGGCAAAGTGTATCGGCACCAACTTCTAAAGCATATTCAACTTGAGCTTTAGCAATAATTGGACGTGCCATGGAAGTACCTAAGTAGTAGGTACCTTCATACAAAGCACCAGTTTTTAATACAGGGTAAACATAATCTTTAACGAACTCTTCGCGTAAATCAACTACTTTACAAGCAACGGCTCCAGATGCTTTTGCTTTCTTCTCTACATCTTTTAATTCACTTGGATCTTGTCCAACATTAGCCACTAATGCATAGACTTCACAACCGCCATAATTCTCTTTTAACCAAGGAATAATAGCTGATGTATCTAAGCCCCCTGAATAAGCTAAAACGACCTTTTTTGTTGCACTTTTTTTCATGTTATACCCTTTCTAAATTAACTTACGATAAATAAATGAGTTAAAGACTTTCCCGATAAAACGCTAGTATAAAAACAGAGCTAATATACTAATTGAATTATAATTAAGCAATAATTCTTGTTCCGGTTATACCTGATTTTCCATTAAATAATTCCAACAATTTATCTGCATCTTGCCAGCTAGCGATATCTATAGGCCGACCAAGTGCTTTACTCGCTTCAAAAGCTGATTTTACTTTTATAATCATGCCGTCAGTAATGACCCCTTCAGCGATAAGTTGATCTGCTTGTGATTCAGTCAATGAAGTTAAAAGTTGTTTATTACCATCTAGTACGCCGGCGACATCAGACAATAAAATCAAATCCGCATTTAAGGTTTTAGCTACCGCTACTGCAGCATGATCGGCATTAATATTCATCATTTGTCCTTCTTCTGTAATACCAATCGAACTGATAATTGGTAAATAACCTGCGTTCATCAGTAAATTAATTAACGCTGGATCACCCTCTTTTGCTTCACCTACATAACCTAACTCTTCGGAAATTTGTTTAACCACAACGCTATTACCGTCAGCTAAACAGAGTCCTACACTTGCTATATGCTGTTTTTTAGCTTCGGATAATAATGTTGTATTAGCACTACCGGCGAGACTTCCAACAATAACATCAATTTGATCAGCTGGAGTTACGCGCAAACCATTTCGGCGTACTACCGGTAATGATAAACGATCCATGAGTGAATCAACGACACTGCCACCACCATGCACAATGACTAAAGAACGTTGATAACTTTTTTTATATTCACTAATAACAACAAATAATTTACTTAATGCATCTTTGTTATCGAGTAATACGCCACCGAGCTTGATAATTAGAGGTTTCATTTTTATTTCCTATTTATTCTTATGTAAAAATAATTATGTTAATTTTAGTTGTTCATATCAGTACTATCTATTTATATGCCATTACTGTTTTTTAGAGATCACCTTATAACAATAAATTTACCTATTTATAGCAGTGATGTCGTTTCATCGTAACCAAAGCGAATATTCATACATTGCACAGCTTGCGCAGCAGCGCCTTTTAATAAATTATCTTCAACTGAAATTAAAATTAAATGACGACCTTTTAACACAAAACCAATATCACAATAAGGTAAACCGATGACTGATTTTAATGCTGGCCAATTTTCTTGATAAACTCTTACCAAAGGTTTATCGTCATAATATTTATTTAAAGCACCTAAGATATCTTTAGCATTCACCCCTTCTTTTACTCGACAAGTAATAGTTGCATGAATACCTTGTTTAAAACTACCAAGATGAGGCATAAAGATGACTTCTTGTCCTAAATGTGTGGCAATTTCCGGTTGGTGTCTATGGGTAAATAGACCATAAGCATGCACACTCACTTCACAAAAATGATTGTTAAGTGAAGCTTTACGTCCTGCCCCACTAACACCACTGATTGCATTAATAACCGGCCATTGTGTACCATCTAGTAATCCTTCGACTATTAAAGGTTTTAATGGTAATTGTGATGCGGTTGGATAACATCCCGGCACTGCAATTAATTGCGCCTGTTTGATTTGGGCAAAATTCCATTCAGCTAAACCATAAACTGCTTTATCTAACCATTTTTGATGTTGATGGGTAAAACCATAAAATTCTGTATAAAACGAAGAGGAATTAACACGAAAAGCACCGGATAAATCAAAAACTGTGCATCCATGTTCTAAAAAATAAGGGGCGATATTATGACTTACTGAATGCTCTGTTGCTAAGAAAACAACATCAATATCTTTGATTAATGAAGCGTAATCACTGGTACCTAAAAGCGGTAAATCTACTACACCTTTTAGTTGTGGATATAAATCAAAATCTGAAATCTTCTTGCCAGCATCCAAACTGTTTTCTGATACGGTTAATGCAACAAGTTCTACATGTGGATGCTTCTGCAAATAATAGGCTAACTTAGCTCCTGCATAACCACTTGCACCGACAATAATAGCTTTTAACATATCTATTCCTGTATATCATTATAAAACTATGCATATATACTAGTTAATTTATTCGATTAATTCAATATCAAAATGAATTTTTATTCACTTTTTTTGAATTTTATTTCATTTTAATTTAGATGTTGAGTAATTAGTTAAAAACAGTATCACTTAATTTATCTAATGATAATAATCTATTTAGCTGTTCAATGAGTTGATGTTTATAGGACTTTCAGGCCTAGATTGTGCTATATTTCAGACACAAAATCTCATCTTTAACACTTGAAAGACTAATTGATTGTCGATATTGCCAGAGCAAGACATCATTAAATAATCCAGTTAATTTATTGTTTGGTCAAATTACAGGCAATCTTGCATTACTATATAACTAATTGCTTTTATTTTAGTAATTTTGAAGCATCATCTTTTAAAATAAAAATGAATGAGTCAAATCAAACCCTATTAAGGTTATTAACTTTAAAGAAGAAAATACAATGGTAAATAATGGTTTTTCCTTTATCGTATTTAGTATATGTTTATTAAATTCATTAATATAAATTATATTTTAATCATTTGATTTTAGTCATTAAATAAAAAACCATTTGCTTTTGATAAATTACATAATTTCTTATAAAAACTATAAATTCGTTTTCAATGGACTTGAATCGTTTAGATTTGTTTGGCTGATTCATAACATCTACATATGCTATTAACTCAGTATTGCAATATTCTTCTTGATTTAAAAAATGGTCAAAATAAGAGGCATTAAAAATGCGCTTATCTTCTTTGGGAGCAAATAGAAGATAATGCGCAAAAAATATTTATTTCAGATGTTTCGCTGATTTTAGTATAGCAATAAGTAGCTCCCAATATCGGTAAACACTTTGGATATTTACTTTTTCATCCGGCGAATGTGGAGAAACAATGGTTGGTCCAATGGAAATCATATCCATATTTGGGTAAGACTTTTTAAATAAACCGCATTCAAGACCTGCATGGATGACCATAATCTTAGGTCGCTCAGAGAAAATTTCATAATATTTATCTTTGGTTAATTGTAAAAGACTGGATTCTAAATTAGGCTCCCAACCAGAATAACCACCACTAATCTCATAATTCGCATTAGCTAATTGGCTATGTGCAATCAGAGTTGAAACAACGGCATCTTTAGCACTATCAATTTGTGAACGAATTAAAAAATTAGCATTAATTTGATTATCAGCAATACTAACAATACCTAAATTTAACGAAGTTTCAACCACGCCATGTAGCTGATCACTCATTCGTACCACACCATTGGGGGCAGCATGTAACCAATTGATAATTCGATTTTGTTGTTCGGCGGTTAACACCCGTTTAACCTTATTAGCATCAACATCGGACAAAGTAATTTCAATACTTGGTTCTACATGCCCTAATTCATTTTGTAACACCTCTTTATACTGGCTAATGATTGATGTTAATTTAGGCAGATCTTCTTTACTTAAGGAGATCTCAACAAATGCTTCTCTTGGGATCGCATTACGTAATGAACCACCACTAATATCGGCTAATCTAAATGAAAGATCTTGTGCGTACTCAGCCAGAAAACGAGCCATCAGTTTAATCGCATTGCCTCGACCAAGATGTATATCACAACCTGAGTGACCACCTTTCAAGCCTTTCAAAGAGATTTTTAAATAGCAATCATGTTTTGCCGGCATAACAGCATAATTGATAGGAAAAGAAGAAGTAAAATTAACACCACCTGCACAACCAGTAAAAATTTCCCCTTCATCTTCGGAATCGGTATTTATTAAATATTGGCTAGTTAACCAATTGGGTTGTAAACCAAAAGCACCAAACATTCCCGTTTCTTCTGATACGGTCACTAACACTTCAATAGGTCCATGCTCTACTGCCGGATCTATTAAAACTGCCAGAGCTGAAGCTAGGCCTACACCATTGTCCGCTCCTAATGTAGTCCCTTTTGCCTTGACCCACTCTCCATCAACATATGCTTGAATTGGATCAGTTAAGAAATCATGTTCTGTTCCTTCATTTTTTTGTGGCACCATGTCCATATGAGCTTGTAAAGCAATGGATGGACAATCTTCCATCTCTTTTGTGGCAGGTTTGGTTAATAAAATATTACCAACCTTATCAATTTTATAATCGATTTGATGAGAATTTGCAAAATCGACAATATATTTGGTTATCATCTGTTCATGATGAGAAGGATGTGGAATTTTACAAATATCATTAAAAATCTGCCAAACAAATTTTGGTTTCAACGTTGAAAGCATAATACAACCTCAATATTAAGTGCGGAATGAATTAATGAGTGGTTTTTTTTGTCTAATCACTCTATAATAAGGTGCAATTTTACATCTATTTTTAGTCTATTAATATTACTTTTATTTATATTAGCCCATTCGATTAAAATTGCAGGTCACACATGTCAATAAAACAAACATTATCAGAAGAAGAAATCCAAGCCCAAAAACAACATAAAGCAGAACTCATAGCTGAAAAGAAAAAATTCACTGTCACATGGGAAATGGTACAGGCTTATGGTCGTCAACTTTCTGAACGCTTATTACCCGCCAACCAATGGAAAGGCATCATTGCTGTTAGCCGTGGCGGATTAGTCCCAGCTGCGATTTTAGCTCGTGAATTGAGTATCAGATACGTTGATACAGTATGCATTTCAAGTTACGATCACGATCATCAACGTGAAAAATTAATACTAAAACAAGCTAATGGTGATGGCGAAGGATTTATTGTAATCGACGATTTAGTCGATACAGGTAACACAGCACATACCATTCGTGAAATGTATCCGAAAGCACATTTTGTCACTATTTTTGCCAAACCAGCAGGTAAACCACTTGTTGACGATTATGTTATTGATATCGCACAAGACACTTGGATTGAACAACCATGGGATACTGGTGTAGTTTTTGTTAAACCAGTTAGCGATCATCATAAATAATAAGGAAACAATAGTTGCTATGACATCTATTCAGAACTTATCTGAACAAATTTTTAAACCACAATATGATTATCCGGAAACATCAACACTTATTAACCGTGTTGATAATAGTGATGGCAGTAGTTTTAGCCCATTAGATGGCGAATTTGACTCCAATTGGTATCGCATTGTTAATCCTGTTTTATGGTATTGGCGAGGATTACCTAAATTGGAAGTTGAAGAGGTTTTATCTAAAATTGCCGTTTCAACTAAACCACATGTTAACAATAAATGGTTAGATTCTGTAGCGGGCTATCAGCCGGGTAATTGGATTTATGAGTTTTTAAATCAATCCGCCAACTGGCAAGCTAAATCTGATTCAATCGATAAAAATAATCTTACTGAAGCAGATAAAAAAAGCTTACATGACTATTATTTAATTGCTAGTGAATACGCTAGCATTGCTAGCTATCCTCATTTTAAAAATGATGAGTTAGCCATGTATGCGCAAACTTGTGCCTATCAAGCTTATGCTAAGGCATTAAGTTATTCACCATTTATCACTAAAGAACTTGAATTTAAAGTCCAAAATAGTAGTGTTAAAACGATATTACATCTTCCTCAAACCGAAGGTACTTGCCCGGTGGTGTTAATGTGTAATAGTTTGGGTAGTCTACAGATAGATTTTTATCGTTACTTTAGTGAATTTTTAGCACCTAAAGGCATCGCTATGTTGACGGTTGATTTGCCTACTGTTGGTAATAGTCGTGGTTTTACTTTAACGCAAAATAGTAGCCAAATTCACCAAGCGATATTAGAACAACTTGACTCTGTTCCTTGGGTCGATAGTAATCGTGTAATTTTAGCTGGTTTCCGCTTTGGATCGCATATTGCAACCCGCTTGGCACATTTAATGCCAAATAAGATAAAGGGATTATTTAATTTTGCACCATTAATTCATCAAATCTTTGTCGATAAAGAGTTACAAAAAAATCTACCCCACGTCTATAAAGATATGTTAGCTAGTCGTCTTGGTTTACCGTCTATCTCCAATAAACAATTAGCTGCTGAATTAAATTATTTTTCCTTAAAAAATCAAGGAATTTTGACCCATGCATGTATTGTGCCTGTCATGAATATAATTTTTGAAGAAGATAGATTAAGCAATCTTACTGAAGCAAAATTAATCCATTCAACTAAACAAAATAAAATTGTTAGCGTGCCAAAAACACCATTACAGCAGAGTTTATTTAACGCCTTAGAGCAATCAGTTAAATGGATGAGTTCAATTTTGTAATATTATATTTTAGAAGAGTATTGTTATGACTAATAAAACACAACAAATTGTCGTTGTTAAATTAGGAACCAGTGTTTTAACTGGCGGTACAAAACAGTTAGATCGCGCGCGAATCGTTGAACTTATCCGGCAATGTTCTTTCTTACATCAAAATGGACACAAAATTATTATTGTCACTTCCGGTGCAATAGCTGCCGGACGTGAATATCTTAATTTTCCTACTCTTCCTAATACCGTTGCATCCAAACAATTACTTGCATCTGTTGGGCAAAGCAAATTAATTCAGCTTTGGGAACAACTGTTTTCAATTTATAAAATTTATATTGGTCAAATGTTATTAACTCGAGCTGATCTTGAAGATCGTGAACGATTTTTAAATGCACAAGATGTACTTAAAGCAATGTTAGACAATAATATTATTCCAGTAATAAATGAAAATGATGCCGTTGCTACCGCAGAAATTAAAGTGGGTGACAATGATAATTTATCTGCACTGGCAGCAATTTTAGCTGAAGCAGATAAATTAATTTTATTAACCGATTTAGAAGGACTGTACACCGCCGACCCCAAAACAGATCCTAATGCCAGATTAATTCAACAAATCGATCATATTGATGATAATTTACGCAGCATTGCAGGCGATAGTGTATCAGGACTTGGTACAGGCGGTATGGGAACAAAACTACAAGCAGCAGAAGTAGCCGGCAGTGCCGGTATTGAAGTTGTTATTGCTGCTGGGAATAAAGCGAATGTCCTTATTGATATAGTCAATAACCAACCTATTGGCACCCGTTTTTTACCACAAAAAACTCCGTTAGAGCATCGTAAACACTGGTTATTTGGCGCACCTAAAGCTGGCAAAGTATATTTAGATGACGGCGCTGTTAATGCTATTTTAAATAATGGTAGCTCACTATTACCTAAAGGGATCATTAAAGTTGAACAAGATTTTTCTCGGGGTGAAGTGATTGATATTTGTGATAAATCTGGTCAAAAAATTGCGCGTGGTGTATGTCGTTACAATAGTGATGCATTAAAACAGATTGCTGGACATCATTCACAGGAGATCAGCCAAATCATTGGCTATGAATATGGCCCAGTAGGGGTTCATCGTAATGATATGATTATCAAATACAATAAGTAACTAAATTAACATAAAAAATTACTATGATCGGGATTTTCGTTAATTAACTCAATATTATTAATAAGTTATATGCATGTATAAAATCATAATTTATACAAATCGTTTCCCTCAACTGCCATAGCGGCATGATATAATCCATTGAAATCATAATATAATTATGTAGTATTAAGGAGATTTATAATATGGAAAGCACTTCAATTAAAAAATTTTATACACGCCGTTTTATTAAATTAATATTTATTGCCAGCATATGTTTACTTATATTGTCCTTGCTTTCTAAAGATGTCAAACTAGTTATAACCGCCTTATTCATTCTATGTATTTGCATTTTTAAATATAATATGCTTTATATAGCAATTGGTGAAAATTATATAAGTGTCACTCAAAGACCTTTTAAGGAACCAATCAAGATTTTATTTAATGAAGTTATATCAGTAAAATATGAAGCTAACAAAATTGTTCTATACTACTGTAATTCTATAAATCGTTATGAAACTACCTTTACAATTTATTTAGGTCAATTAGAAAACAAAGCTAAAAATGAACTAATAAAAACCTTACAGACTAATTTAGAAGGTAAACAAAGATAGACTACATAATAGTAAGCAGTAATAAATATTTTTCTTTTACATTATTTATAACATTGGCAGGTATATCATGTTAGAACAAATGGGTAAAGCAGCAAAACTTGCATCATATCAATTAGCACAATGCCCTACTACCACCAAAAATCAAGCATTAACCATTATTGCTGATTTACTGGAAAAACAGAGTGACACAATTCTTGCTGCTAATGAAAAGGATATGCTAGCGGCTAAAGCGCAAGGTTTAAGTATGGCTATTTTAGATCGCCTATTACTTACCCCTGAGAGACTCGCAGATATTGCTAATGATGTTAGAAAAGTTGTTTCTTTAACCGATCCGGTAGGCAAAACTATTGATGGATCTATTTTAGATAATGGACTAAAGTTACAACGTCACAGAGTGCCGTTAGGGGTAATCGGAGCCATTTATGAAGCTCGTCCAAATGTTACGATTGATATTGCGACACTTTGTTTAAAAACAGGCAATGCCGTAATTTTACGTGGTGGCAAAGAAACAGCTCAGACTAATGCCGCTATGATCGCACTTATCCAACAAGCATTGCAACAAGTAGGACTACCGCAAACGGCGATACAATCTATTGATGATCCGGATCGAAAATATATTCACGAATTACTTAAACTTGATAAATATGTTGATATGATTATCCCTCGAGGTGGTTCAGCATTACAGAAACTATGTAAAGAACATTCATCCATTCCTGTAATTACTGGTGGTATTGGTGTTTGCCATATTTTTATGGATGAAAGTATGGATTTTGATAGTGCTTTACCAATTATTATCAATGCTAAAACTCAGCGTCCAAGTACTTGTAATACAGTTGAAACGTTACTTGTACATACTAAAATTGCTGACACCTTTTTACCGAAATTAAGTCAAATAATGGCAGACAATGATGTAATACTGCATGCTGATCAAGATGCCTTTGCAATTTTGCAAACCGGTGTTGCCAATGTATTTCCTGTTGAAGATGAACAACTCCGTCAAGAATGGCTTTCAAAAGATTTAAATGTGGTAATTGTTGATTCACTAGAACTTGCAGTTGAACATATTCGTGAATATGGAAGCAATCACTCGGATGCAATATTAACTCGAAGCCTTGCTAATGCTGAAAAATTTGTAAATTTGGTTGATTCTGCTGCGGTTTATGTTAACGCTTCAACACGCTTTACAGACGGTGGACAGTTTGGTTTAGGTGCAGAAGTTGCGGTCAGTACTCAAAAATTACATGCTCGCGGACCAATGGGATTGGAAGCGCTAACCACCTATAAGTGGATAGGTTATGGTGATGATCTTATTCGTAAATAGCTTTTTCAAAATAGCTGTTAGCCACATCGGCAAACAGCTATTAATCAATAATAACCCTAAAATAGCTAGTCAAAATTCCGCATAAGTAAGGCATAATTTAGATCAATCTCAGGGGAAATTGGAATATACACAATATGCCCGTCACCTAATCCGGCGGGTACGGGTTGCCCTTTTTTGTTTTCCATTCGATCGATAATAAAAGTGATATTCCCTTTTGGTGTCATCATCTCTACACTATCACCCACAGAAAATTTATTTTTAACAATAATTTCTGCAAGCCCATTTAAGCGTTCACCACTAAATTCTCCGACAAACTGCTGTCTGTCCGAAACAGAGTGACTATGCACATAATTTTGCATCTCTTCATGTTTATGACGACGTAAAAAACCTTCGGTATAACCACGATGTGCTAACGAATCAAGTTCAGCTAACAATTTAGAATCAAAAGGTTTACCTTCACTTGCCGCATCAATAGCTTGACGATAAACTTGAGCTGTTCTGGCACAATAATAAAAAGATTTAGTACGACCTTCAATTTTAAGGGAATGTACCCCTATCTTCGTCAAATCACCAACTAATTCAACGGCTCTTAAATCTTTCGAATTCATAATATAAGTACCATGCTCATCTTCAAAAGCTTGCATATACTCGCCTGGTCGTCCGGATTCTTCAAGCATAAATAGTTTATTGGTAGTTTGACCTATACCCAGTGTTGGTTCAACTTGTTGCACTGGAATAGGCTCACATTTATGAACAATTTGCCCGATCTCGTCTTCTTTACCTTCCGCTACTTTATATTCCCAACGGCAAGCATTAGTACAAGTACCTTGATTCGAATCGCGTTTATTAATATAACCAGAAAGTAAACAGCGTCCAGAATAAGCCATACAAAGCGCACCATGAATAAATACTTCCAATTCCATTTCCGGGACTTTTTCACGAATTTCAGCAATTTCATCCAGCGACAATTCACGGGATAATACTACACGAGTTAAACCAATTTTATGCCAAAATTTAACTGTAGCCCAGTTAACCGCATTTGATTGTACTGATAAATGAATCTCCATTTCGGGAAAATGTTCACGGACAAGCATAATCAAACCGGGATCGGACATAATAAATGCATCAGGTTTCATATTAACGATTGGTGCTAAATCACGAATAAAGGTTTTTAATTTAGAGTTATGTGGTGCAATATTCACAACAACATAGAACTTTTTACCTTGTGCATGCGCTTCATTAATACCGATAGCTAAGTTTTCATGATTAAATTCATTATTACGAACACGTAAGCTATAACGTGGTTGACCGGCGTAAACAGCATCTGCACCATAAGCAAAAGCGTAACGCATATTTTTGAGAGAACCAGCAGGGGAAAGCAACTCTGGTTTTGCATATAAATGTGTCATTAAAAAAATGCCTCTGATTTCAAGTCAGTATTACATCTCTGTAATAGGTTAAGCAAAATAAGACTGGGCATTTTACGCTTTAGCCTATCTATTGGCAAATTTATTATGCTTTAAGTAAGTAGTTTAAATCGACGTGGTATTATAATTAAACAATTACCTTAAAACAGTGCATTAATATTAATCAATAACTCTTTAAATCTTCATTGTTAATTAATGGCAAATACTCTTCCCACCTATATTCTCGAATTGGCATTGGATTAGCGTCTTTAAAATATAAAACTAGTGCTGGCTTAATACCATTCCAGTTATCCACAAACTCATATCTAACAAGTAAACCGTCTTTAATTAGTTTTTTCGCTTTAGCATGATAATTGAAGTAGCTCATAATAAATTTTGATTAACATTGAGTTAAATGTTTGGTGGGCTATATGAAATCTTTAGACCGAATGATAACTTGTACCATGTTTCACATTAGTAATCAAGTTATCACTCAATTAATTATATTATTATAAATTATTTGCACTAATCATTACTTAGCATATGTACAGAACCATCTCCCCATGTTCCTATATAATAAGCATTATTATGAAATGCTAACGCCACCGCGCTAGATAATGATGAAGCGATAGTTTGAACGTTACCCGTTTTTATATCTACTTTGCGTACCATATCTGCCCCGTTATCTATCACGGCAACAGTATCAGGTGAAAGAGTTACAATTCCCACTCCTGGTCGAACAAAGTTTTTACCTATTTCTACTTGTTCTCCATTAGCTCTAATCAATGTTAAACGTCCACTATATTGTGATACAACTAAACTATTATCAGGAAGTTGTGTTACACCTACAGGTGTTGTTAATCCTTTAGCTATGATTTTTTTACTACCATTAGCTAAATCAAGGCTAACAATCTCTCCAGTTGAACGGTTAGTGATCAATAATTGTTTGTCATTAGAAAAAGCGATACCTGTTGGTGTATGGTAACCTTCTGAAATTTTTTCTGCTTTACCATTAGGATCTATTTTCAAAATATAATCATCTCCATATGAAGAAACATAAATGTTATCCTGACTATCCAGCACAATCCCTGCTGGTGATGAAATATTTGAATAAACAATTTCCCGCTGATTATTTGCATTGATTTTGACAACGGAATTACCTGACCAATTGGTTACATACATTGCACCTTTACTATCAAAGGCGATTCCCGTTGGCGCACTAAATGTTGAACTAATAGTTTTTAACTCTGCCATACAAACCCTTCCAAATAAAACGAAAAAAAACAACGTAATAATATATAAACAATTTTTTTTCATAATACCTTTTCTCCAATAACAGTTTATAAATCTCAATAACCGCCTAAACCTAGATTAAATGAGTGGGATATCAATCATATGGTTATATTTAGCGTCCATTACACAAAAACGATTCTCTTGGTTTCGTTATTGGTAACACTAAACTTAAAAAGCAATATATGAAAATATTTATTTTGTGATATGAAATAAATATCAAAGAAAAACAGATAAGCAGGAAAAGCAATTGAATAGGTTTTAAAGTTGAATCGGATTATCTTTTTATTTATTAAGCAACAAAATCAGATGATCTTAAAACATTACTGGATTTAGATTATTAGTAAATCAAATAATCATTAATTAACAATCAATTATGCTGAAGTCAGCACCTTTAGCATAATCTGATTAAGGGTAATAACAAAATTCGTATAATTTAATTCAAGCCATATAGTTATTATTTTTCAAAATGTTAAATGCTTTTCCTTAAAATAGTTAATTATCGCTTCGGTCAACGGTGTTTTTTGCAAATCCGTTCGCCAAATAAGAAAAATATCGATTTTAAGCTTGTCATCTTGTCTACTAATTAATGGTTTATAAATCACACCCTCTACTTTTGCTTGTACCATAGATTGCGGTAAAAGCATCATCGCTTTCCCTAGTGATACTTCCAGTAACATAGATAAAGTATCAGGTAATTCTGCACGACGAATAACAGGTTGATGAAGTGTTTTAAATACCTGTTCACATTGCCCATAAAAAGAGGGATTCAAATGAGGTTTAAACCAAAAAAGAGGTAAATCCAACACATCATTAAGATCAACGCGCTCTTGTTCACTACAGCGGTGCATAGCAGGTAACACTAAAATCATCGGCTCTTGATAAATCAACAAAGAATTTTCATTAGCATTTCTTGATTGGTAATCAGACACAAAGGCAAAATCAATGTGTTTTTTCTCTAATTCAATTTGCAACTCTTTTGATGTGTAATTATGCTTATAGATCTCAATGACATCGGCAAAATCAGAAAAGAATTGTTTAAAATAATCAATAAAATCAAAACTTAAAGTCTTAGTTGTTCCTAACGATATCTTGTTTACATTATCAAACTTAATTGACTCAGTAATTGAACTAAGCTCTTGCAATAACTGTATAGCTTTAGATTTAAACATCTCCCCTTCTTTAGTCAAAACCACATGGTGAGAGTTTCTTAAAAATAAACTCACCTCGAGCTTTTCTTCTAACTCTTTTATTTGAATTGAAAGCGGGGGCTGGCTAATATTCAACTTACTCGCCGCCCCCCTAAAACTATGCTCTTCACAAACAGCAATAAAATATTGTAACTGTTTAATGGTAGGTAACTTTTTACTAAAAATATCCATAAAATCTCTAAATCATCTTTTACATAATTTTACAGCAGTGCGTCTAATGCAATTAATTTCTGATTAAGGATAAAACCGCAAACCATTATAAAATATAGATAAAATATACCAAATAGTAAAATTGCAATGATTAAATGACACCACTCTTTCTGCTTGGATAGTTGTCTCATTTCGTTAATAGATTTAATTATCAAAAGAAAAACTGGGATAAAACCAGTAATAATTGTAATAGTTAAATAAACCATACTCCAATTATATTGTATATTATGTTTGACCAATAAATAACTTACAGCAACTATAGCACCCACCAAAAATATGATAGATACGTTCAAATCTCTTGCATATCCGAGCAAAATAGAGATGAAATCCATTTGTTGCTTTTTCGGTTTATCGCTTGAATTTTTATTTTTTAATTCCTCTAAAGCAACAATTTCCAACTGAAGTTTACCTAGTTGCCCTTTTTTGTCTTCTAGTAAAATATCTATATTACTCTCGTTCATTATAAATTACCCTTTCAATGTTATAAGATTGGATTTAACCTAGGTCAAAAAAGCATAAATGCAGGCTCTATAATATAAGCAAAACTCACTATAAAAAACCGTATGTTCAAAAAATATAGCATAGAACATAAGAAATGAACTGTCGATTACACTATTCTCAATATATCTTTTATATCAATGAACTAGCAAACTTTCTTGCCTTTAGTCATGCAATCCTTGCTAAATGAGTAAGACAACATATCGCCCCAATAAAACCTGTCGTCAAGGGTGAAGTACTAAGCAATAAAGGATTATCACCCTAAAAAGAGTAAAAGAACAAAAGTGACGAAAGAAATAAAGTTATTTTGTATCAAAACCAACTGAAAGTTAACTTCATAACAATTGTTCTACATAACAAAATAGAATGTTAATTTCAGCATGAAATTATAATTTAAGCGTTTAACATGGCATAGCACCCTATTTATTAAATAAAGTGTTCCTGATAAATCTTATAAATTATTGGTTACCGATATCACATATATCAAACCGGTTATAATTAATTTTATGTATATGTTATAATTGATTAGGCATTAATGAAAAGCTTGATATCAATCATTTATTGTTGTTTTTAAATTTTTCTAACTACTTTTTTAATTATAGGGGATTTTATGGAAGCAAATATAATCGTATCACTTCTTGGTATTGTCATTTCTGCTATTGTTGCATATTACACATCTACCAATGTTTTTGCACGAAAGTATCATGAAGGAAAAATCCGTATTTTCGATCTAACTCACAGATATTTTTATGTAATGTATAATAGTTTTGATCATGAATCAAGAAAATTGAAAAAAGACAAAGAGTCTACTGATATTTATATATTTGGGATCCAAAGTATATATGATGATTTACAATCATTGATGGAAAATCCATTTATGCATACTATTATAAAAAAGAATCTCTATTTATCATCTCTTCCGTATAGGTTGGGATGTACTTTAGTTAGTTCAAAAGAGCAACAAGAACCTTGTATTACTAAAGAATTAATTGATTTATTTATTAAGTTATTTACTATGACTAGCGATCTTTATAAAGAAGATGAATGGAAAACAAATGAAGAATTGAAAGATTTGAAGCACAACGTAAATGAGTTTAAAAAATTTATAAACTACACTAATTAGTACCACTTTTATAAGGTCATTGTCATGTTAAACGAACATTAAGTAAAGTAACAACAATGACCCTAAATCTCTCTCGAAAAGAAAACCGTAATTTTACTAACATTTTTAAAATACAGAAGATAATGCAAGATTAATACAGTAAAAAATATGCAGATATCGTTATCAAATAACGATTTAATTAAATCAATATTAAATAAACGGATAAGCAATATCAAATCACTAGCTTTACTGCACAAGGTAATCGATGCTAAAGAACATAAGCTTACAACACTACTTAAAAAGAATAATCGCTTGTTAATGAAGGGGATATCCTAAAGCAAACTATATTGATAATAAATATCAAAATAAATTATGTTGCATTTTATCGGTATTTAAAGATAACAAAAAATCGTTTCTATTATCAACGGTAATTAACGTTAATAACAACAGATACAAAGTACCTACGTAAGTGAAACTAGTTAAAATTAAAAGTTATTACTTTGATTATAATAATTAAATCGCAACTTAATAGGATAACTATTTTTTGGACTAAATTGAATGACGACAAAAAACTATTAAAACTGATTGATAACATTCTAAAAAATATAATCACTTTGCTAAAAGAAAAATAAAGAAAAGAAAAGATATGCATTACAACACAATGGTACCATCACAAATATCGCACTAATGAATTTTACAAATTTATTTATACCAACAAAGAAAAAAGTAAACCAATAACAATTACGATTAAATAAAGCCACCAGAAAGCGATTAACGAAAAGTATGAAAAACGATTCTATTGTAGTGCCATAAATAGCCTGATTTATTAAAAATACTGCTTGCCAAACATACTAATTAGGAAAAATGAGTAAAGCAAATTTTAACTTACTGTGCTAGTTGTTTAATAAGCGATTAACTATTATTTAAAGTGTATTAGTTCAGAATTAATCTAACAGATACTAATTACTTTAAATATTTTTTTAAATGGGCGTCTTTTGTGTATTGATTATATGTTTTAATGGAGGCGCGTCCCGGAGTCGAACCGAGGTAGACGGATTTGCAATCCGCAGCATGGCCACTCTGCCAACGCGCCGTTGAGGTCTATCTGAATAGGTGGCAAATAGTAGCATTGGCTTGTTTAGCCGTCAAGATTAAATAGATTATAATTACAGCAGTCACATGCTTTTACTTGAAAAAAATAACAATTTGCTTAATTTGTAAAGATGTTTCAGGTTAGCTATATGTTTTAGTATAAAACTAAGCCTGAATTCAACATCTAAAAGTGAATCTAGTTAGTATTACATTGATTTTCATGATTTAACTGATAAGCCCTCATTATTTCATCCACAAGTTTTTATTTGGAAAAGTATCAATTTGTTTAATCTGTAAAGATATTTCAGGTTAGCTATACGTTTTAGTATATAAACTAAGCTGAATTCAACATCTAAAAGTGAATCGAGTTACCATTACATTGATTTTCATGATTTAACTGATAAGCCCTCATTATTTCATCCACACGTTTTTATTTGGAAAAGTATCAATTTGCTTAATTTGTAAAGATGTTTCAGGTTAGCCATACGTTTTAGTATAAATTTGTAGATCCCACAGTAAATTTCAATTTGAATCACGCCGACTTAGTGTGACTATAATACTATGTTCTATAAATGTCAGTTAACATAATACAAATTAATTATCTCTAACTTTATCCCAAATACTTATTTAATTACGCACGTTAAATCACACAATGGGTAAACTTAAATTTATCTTTTATTAACGTAATTATTTTTTTGAACGCAATATATTTTGCGTTTATGTGCAAATAATTGCACATCCCTCACTGTTTTACGCTGATATCACCTTAAATTAATAATTATAAATCAATTAATTATCAATTCAACTCTATCTTATGCAACTTGGTACACCAATTGCAACATTGTCATTAGCAATTTAATTATTTGCAGTTACCAAGGGGAAACATATGAAGAAAAAATTAATCAGTTCAGACAAGGTCAACAATTATTTAAAAGATGGTATGTCGATTATGTTTGGCGGGTTTATGGGATGCGGTACACCGGAAAAACTTGTCAAACTAATTCTAGATTCAGGTATCAAAGATTTAACCATTATTGGTAACGATACTGCTTTTGTCGATACAGGTGTTGGGCCTTTAATCACTAATAATCGAGTAAAGAAATTAATTGCTTCACATATCGGGACGAATCCTGAAACAGGTAAAAAAATGATTGCCGGAGAGATCGAAGTTGAACTTGTACCACAAGGTACTTTAGCTGAAAGAATCCGCTGTGGCGGAGCCGGTTTAGGGGGAGTTTTAACGCCAACAGGTGTTGGCACAATTGTAGAAGAAGGCAAAGAGGTACTGACTATCAATGGTGTTAAATATTTATTAGAACTACCTATTTATGCTGACCTCGCTGTCGTTCAGGCTTTTAAAGCAGATTATAGCGGTAATCTTGTCTATCAATATGCAGCACGAAATTTTAACCCACTAATTGCAACAGCGGCGAAAACGGTTATTGCGCAGGTCGATCACCTTGTTGAAATTGGGCAGATCGATGCTGATGCAGTGATGACACCGGCGGCGTTAGTCGATTTTATTGTAAGTTCTAAAGAATAAAGGAGAAGGGTAATGGATAAAAAAGAGTTAATTGCACGTCGTGTTGCACAAGAGTTACATGATGGAGACGTCGTTAATTTAGGCATTGGTTTACCAACTCAAGTCGTCAATTATTTACCAAAAGGGATCAATATTACCCTTCAATCTGAAAATGGCTTTTTAGGTTTAGGACCTAAAACCGTAGATGAACCGAATATTGTCAATGCCGGTGGGCAACCTTGTGGAATTATTGCGGGTGCATCAATGTTTGATAGTGCTTTTTCTTTTGTTCTTATTCGTGGCGGTCACGTCGATGCTTGCGTACTGGGTGGTTTAGAAGTGGATCAAGAGGCTAATTTAGCAAATTGGATGGTGCCGGGGAAAATGGTTCCGGGAATGGGTGGAGCAATGGATCTTGTTACAGGTGCAAAAAAAGTCATTATTGCAATGGAACATTGTACTAAAAACGGTGAGGCAAAAATATTACGTCAATGCACTCTACCCTTAACAGCAAAAGGGAAAGTTAGCATGATTGTCACTGAGCTTGCTGTTTTTGAGTTTAGAAATGAACAACTCTATTTAATCGAAACCGCAAAAGGCATTGATGTAGAGACAATCAGAAGCAAAACCGCGGCAGAATTTATTGTTGCTGATGATCTAAAGTTCATGCCAATTGATAGCGAGGAGCAATAATCCATGATTTCTCGTTTATCTAAATATACGACTAGTTTGGTCAGCAAGTATCTTCCCGATCCACTGATCTTCGCCCTACTATTAACTTTTATTATCTTTTTAATGGCGTGGGGATTAACCGATTCCCAACCACTTGGATTAGTCAAAATGTGGGGGGATGGTTTTTGGAATCTATTAGCTTTCGGTATGCAAATGGCCTTGATCGTGGTTACAGGTCACGCTCTTGCCAGTTCACCGCCTATTAAAGCTGTTTTAGTTTCAATTGCCTCTCTAGCAAAAACACCAACACAAGCCGCTATGTTAGTGACTTTTGTTGGATGTATCGCTTGCATTTTAAATTGGGGATTTGGATTAGTTGTTGGAGCCATGCTGGCAAAAGAAGTTGCAAGACAGGTTAAAAATGTAGATTACGGTTTACTTATCGCCTGTGCTTATATCGCCTTTATGACTTGGGGTGGCGGATTATCTGGATCAATGCCTTTAATGGCAGCCACACCGGGTAATCCTGTTGCACATTTGATGGTCAGCGAAACTAACCCACAAGGTTTAATACCTATCTCTCACACCATGTTTTCGGCTACCAATATATTCATTACGTTAATGTTACTGCTTTGTTTACCGCTATTGGTGCGATTTATGGTTAGAAATGACGGCACAGTTAACGTCGTTAATCCTGAATTATTAGCTCCAGAACCTGATTTTCAAAAGAAGATCGATCGTAAAAATGCAACTGTTGCCGAGAAATTAGAAGAAAGTAAGTTACTTTCATTATTAATCGGTGCTTTAGGTATCTCTTATTTGATGATCTATTTCTATTACAATGGATTTAATATCACCATTAATACCGTCAATCTCATCTTTTTAACTGCAGGCGTTTTACTACACCGTACACCAATGGCTTATATGCGCGCCATATCCAATGCCACTAAAAGTACTTCCGGAATTATTATTCAATTCCCATTTTATGCGGGCATTCAATTAATGATGGAGCATTCCGGGTTAGGGGGATTAATTACTGAATTCTTTATCAATATTGCTAACAAAGATACCTTCCCTATTTGGACATTTTTTAGCTCAGGTATTATCAATTTTGCCGTTCCATCAGGGGGTGGGCACTGGGTAATTCAAGGACCTTTTGTTATTCCAGCAGCACAAGCATTAGGTGCCGATTTAGGCAAATCGACAATGGCAATTGCTTATGGTGAGCAATGGATGAATATGCTACAGCCATTTTGGGCATTACCTGCGTTGGCTATAGCAGGTCTAGGGGTGAGAGACATTATGGGATATTGCATGACCGCCTTAATTTTCACCACACCAATATTCCTCATTGGTTTGTACTTTTTCTAATTTTTAATTACAAGGAATTTGATTATGACAAAAGCAGTAATAGTAAGTGCCACCAGAACGGCAATCGGTACTTTTAATGGTTCATTAGCCTCTGTAAGTAGTATTGAACTCGGAAAAATTGTGATCCAAGAAGCATTAAAACGCGCTCAAGTAGATACCAAGTTGGTTAATGAAGTCATTATGGGTAATGTATTACAAGGAGGATTAGGACAAAATCCAGCTCGTCAAGCAGCACTCTCTGCCAATATAGCCAACAGTGTGCCAGCCTTTACCGTTAATAAAGTATGTGGTAGTGGCTTAAAATCAGTGGTATTAGCAACCCAAAGTATATTAACCGGTGATAATGATATCGTTGTTGCTGGTGGTATGGAAAATATGACTCAAGCCCCTTATCTGTTAAATAGTAAAGTTCGTTGGGGTTTAAAAATGGGCAATGCAGAACTTTATGACACACTTGTCAATGACGGTTTAAGTTGTGCAACTAACCATTATCATATGGGGATAACAGCAGAAAATATTGCTGAACAATATGGTATTAGTCGTCAAGAACAAGATCAACTAGCTCTGCGCTCACAACAATTAGCAACACAAGCCATTAAAAATGGTGACTTTGTTGATGAAATTGTACCTGTCACAATTAAAAATCGTAAGGGTGATATTATCTTTAAAGAAGATGAACATCCTAAATTTGATGCAACTTTAGATGGTTTAATTAAACTCCGACCAGCCTTTAAAAAAGATGGCACCATTACCGCAGGTAATGCCTCAGGTATTAATGACGGTGCAGCTGCGTTAGTCATTATGTCTGAAACTAAAGCTAAACAATTAGGCTTAACACCGTTAGCTTACATTCGTAGTTACGCATCTGGTGGTGTCGATCCAAGTGTTATGGGCTTAGGTCCTGTGCCAGCAACCCAATTAGCCTTACAAAAAGCCGGATTGCAACTTGCCGATATTGATTTAATTGAAGCTAATGAGGCATTTGCAGCACAATTTCTCGGTGTGGGTCGTGAACTTAACTTTGATATGGATAAAACTAATATTCATGGTGGTGCAATTGCGCTGGGGCATCCTATTGGTGCTAGTGGCGCACGCATTTTAGTTACCCTACTTTATTCAATGATTCATCGTAACAAACAGTTAGGATTAGCAACATTATGTATAGGTGGAGGATTAGGTACGTCAGTAATTATTGAGCGTTATTAGTAAACCATATACGTAAGTTAGTTTAACTAATCTTATAGTAAATAACGATTGGTGGTGTTAGGTTTAGTAGACACCACCTAACTTGTTAGCTAAAAAAATTTAAGGCATAATCTTGATATATTGATAAATTTTGTTAAAAAAAGCCTAACCGTTATTTATAAAAGATTGATAATTAAGGATTTAAACGTTTATGACGTCCAATCTTTTTAAAAAGTTATATCCAGATAAAATCAGCGCCCGTATTTTTTTGTTGGTTACTTTGCTTTCGTGTTTTTCTATTATCGTTTTTGCAATATTAATTGATAGAGAGGGTCGAGATCTCCTTATACAAGAAAAAAATCAAAAACTATACGCTATTACAAAGATGTTAGATTTATTATTAGACGATACCTATCAGCAAATCGATGTTACATTACCACGTCAAGAGCAAATCAAACAAATTAATCAAAAACTATCAGCAAAAATTGAACCATTGCTAATCACAATGCCTCAAGTTGCAGCCGGTTATTACCATAAACAACTTGATGCTATTGTCGTGTATGCCCCACAATCTAATTATGGTATTAATGTTGGTAAATCAATTCCTTCTACCCATAAAGGGCGTGAAGTTATGCATACCGGACATCATATTGTTGATATAGGTAAACAAGTTAGAGGCAATATTATGAACGCTATGACCCCTATTGTTCGTGGGGATCAGATACTTGGTTATATTTGGGCTAATGAAACGCTTGATGATATTGAGAAACAGACATTTGTTTTTGATAAAAATGTAATAATTATTAGTGTTGTTTGTATGTTGAGCTGTATCTTTATTGCCTCAATTTTGTCGCAGAAGCTTAATGCAGATATTAATGTCATCAAACATGGGTTACAAGCATTACCTTTCGATCTCACCTTACGCTTACCCAAAATTCGTGGTGAACTCAACGAAATCGTCAATGGTATAAATAGACTTGCTGAAAAACTAAGAAAAACTAAAACAATGAATGAATTGATTTTAGAAAATACTTTAGACGGGGTTATTACTGTTGATAATAATGGTGCGATTACCATGCTCAATCCGGCAGCTGAGAAAATGACCGGTTATAAATTAGAACAAGTGTTAGGAAAGCCTTACTCGACTTTAGTGGATGATAAGAACTTTAACAGCCCATTACTCGACACTTTATATAATGGTATTGATCATATCAGTATAGAAGTCGATTTTCCTGTTGCTAAACAAATTTTAAAAATCTCCTCCAGTACCAGTCACTTAAAAGATTATCAAGGAAATATCATCGGTGCTGTAGTGATCTTTAAAGACATTACCGAACAAAAAGAGGTCGAAAGACTCATTCAACAAACCGAAAGACTTGTCGCTTTAGGTGAACTTATGGCGGGTATTGCCCATGAAATTCGTAATCCTCTCGCCGCTGTTCGTGGTTTTGTTCAATATTTACAGAATGATTTACCGCTTAATGAAAAACATGAGTATATTGATATCATTCTTAAAGAGGTTGATTCAATCAATCATGTTATTCAACAGTTATTAGATTTTTCTGTACCTTCGAAAAACTATTATGTTTCAACTAACATAAATAACTTAATTGAAGAGGTGTTAGTATTAGTTAATACTTCGCATCGTTCAAATAATATTTCTATTATCACATCATTAGATAATCAATCACCAAGCTTGTATTTAGATAAGGAACTAATCAAACAAGCTTTATTAAATCTATTAATTAATGCCATTCAGGCAATAAAAGAACAAGGTATCATCGAAATAAGCACATTATTGTCGAGTAATCAAAAATATCAATTAATTCGTATCAAGGATAATGGAGAAGGTATTCCAATGGAGTTAATCGATAAAATTTTTACGCCGTTTTTCACTACTAAAATATCAGGAACAGGTCTAGGTTTATCTATGGTACAGAAAATTATTGCATCACATAAAGGAAAAATTTTAATTAAAAATAATGAAAATCACATTGGTGTAACGGTTGAGATAGCTCTTCCTATTAATTAAGCATTCAAAGGATCCTATGTCAGAAAAAATTTTAATTGTTGAAGATGAAGTAAACTTACGTAAATTGTTAACTATTTTATTATTGCAAGAACACTACCAAGTGATTGCTGTTGATAATGGTGAAGCCGCTTTAAAGTTAATTGAACAAGAGCCGGTAGATTTGATCTTACTTGATAATCGCCTTCCTCAAATGAGTGGACTTGATACACTTAAAATAATAAAAGAGTTACATCCAGATATGTATGTGATTTTGATGACCGCTTATGCAGGTGTTGATACCGCTGTTGAAGCACTGAAATTAGGTGCATATGATTACATAGTAAAACCGTTTGATCTCAATGAACTAAAAGCGCTTATTCATCGAACGTTAGAATTAAATAAAGCCAAAAAGCAAGGCATCAATTTATTACCAAAAATAGAATTGACCAATTCCGATAATAATGGTCGCATATTAACTAATAGTCCTAATATGATGGAACTTTGTCGCAATATAGCCAAAGTGTCACAAACCAAAACCACCGTATTAATCAGTGGTGAAAGTGGTACTGGCAAAGAGTTAGTGGCAAAAACAATACATTTTTATAGCACTCGTTCAACCGGCCCTTTTATTAAGGTTAATTGTGGTGCATTACCGGAAACGCTATTAGAAAGTACACTGTTTGGTCACGAAAAAGGCTCATTTACAGGTGCATTTCAACGACAAATTGGCTTATTTGAACGCGCACATTTAGGTACTCTTTTTTTAGATGAAGTGGGTGAAATGTCAACCAATCTGCAAGTTAAATTACTGCGAGTGATTCAGGAAAAAGAGTTTGAACCTATTGGCGGGAATAAATTAATCAAAACTGATTTTCGATTGATTACAGCTACTAATCGTAACTTACAAGATTTAGTTGAAGCAGGAAAATTCCGGCAAGATCTATTTTATCGACTCAATGTAATGGCATTAGATTTACCTCCTTTACGAGACAGACAAAATGATGTGATGTTATTAGCTCGTTATTTTGCTAATCAATTTTGCCAAGAGAATAATAAACAGTTGTTAGATTTTTCGATTGATGCGGTAGAAGCACTAAATCAATATGCTTGGCCGGGTAACATTCGTGAATTATCCAATGCTATTGAGTATGCGGTTATCATGTCTAAAGGTTTGTTCATTTATTCTCAAGATCTACCTGCCCATGTGATCGCCAACAAAAAAATGCCTAACTTGAGTCCTAATTTTAATGACTATGATTCTCTCGGTACGACGTTAAAAGAAAAAGTCAAAAATTATGAAAAAGAATTAATTATTAATGAGTTAAAATTTCATAATGGTCATCGGGAAAATACGGCTAAATCACTCGGTGTCAGCAAACGCACTTTACTTTATAAAATGCAAGAGTACGAGATATTTGAAACAATTAACTAAGTTATGTTAACAATGAATGATTATACAATACCTTTTTTACAACTTTCTTCACAATGATGACTGGACTAAACTGTTTTACTTAATACCCAACAAGTACACCCTTATTTACACGGTAAATAGTCTATAATTTAATGTTTAGTGTAGACTAAAAATGGGGGAATAACTTTATTTCCTCGCTTACCCGTCTATGTTACTGGTACGATATCACGGCATTTCATAATTTATAGAAATTAAAGAAACTATTTGCAGAAGTGTCGTTAAATGCTATTTTAATTGTAATTAGGGTGAGCATAAAACAGCTTTAATAACCTTAATTGTGTTAATTGATATATACAACTTGAAATGATTAGCTTTTTAATTCTAAAAAACTTTTCAAATTTATGAACTAATTTAATATACTTCATACCAATATGTATAAAAGTTGAGGTGAGCTTTGATTGATTTAAAACTTAGAGAAGTAAAAAAAGATCTCTCTGCCAAAGAGCTTGCCGTTGCTGAATTTATCCAAAGCCATGTCCAAGAATTAAAAAATATCAGTATTCAAGCTCTCGCTAAATTGAATCATGTTAGTACCAGTACTATTTTACGATTATGCAGTAAAATGGGATATAGTGGCTTTAGTGATTTTAAAATTGATTTAATTTCTTCCGCACCTAAAAAATTAACCACAGAGATCCTACAAGATGATATTAATTTAAATGATTCTATACAGGATGTGAATTGCAAAGTGCAAGCAATGGAAAAATCATCAATTGATGAAACGCATTCGATTGTTAACCTTAAAGCATTAGATCAGGCTATCGATCTGATCATCAATAGCAATAAAATGGTAATTTTTGGTGTTGGTAGCAGTGGTTTAGTAGGAAAAGAGCTTGAATATCAGCTGATTAAAATTAAAAAAGATGTCAATTGCCACTTCGATACACATATCAGCCGAAATATTGTTAGTTCATTAGATAGCAATGATTTAATCATTATTATCTCTCATTCTGGTGAAACACCTGAATGTGTAGAATTATTAAAATTAGCTCAAACGTTAACCATTCCCTCTATCGCGATCACTAAAATGGGACAAAGTCAGGTTTCTTCATTAGCAAATATTGTTTTGCATACTACGTCAATGGAGCATGCATCACGACTTATTCCTATTCGCTCGAAAATTTCACAAATTTCAGTAGTAAATATGTTACTTACCAATTTATTTATTAGAAAATACGATGCTCATTTATTTGAGCAAACACAGAATCGTGAAAAACGTAAATATCCCCGTAAACACTCGTCAGTAAAGAGTATCTAAACCAATCGTTCCTCGCTTATTTATTAACTATAGTTAACTTTAACATTAATTTTCATTAATGATGAAACTAAAACCTTTTTTCAATAAATTTGATCTTGTTCACAAAATAATAAAAATTTAATAAAAAGGTAATGACTATTTTTTTATTAAGATGTAACTTTATTACTAAATAAATATATCATTTAAGTAATAATGTTACTAAAAGGAAATTTAGTCATGCAAAAACAAATACCTATTATTTTGGCAAGTCATGGCCCTTTCGCACAAGGTGCGCTTGAATGCGTGCAGATGCTAATGGGTAAACAAGATGATATCAAGGTCATATCCATTAAAATCGATAGCAATATCGACAGCATCCGTCAACAAATGTTAGAGAGTTATCGCACCTTAAATCAAGGTAACGGAGTAATTATATTGGTCGATTTGATGGGTGGAACACCTTGTAATCTTGCCAGCGAGTTACTTGTACAACATGAAGACATATTGTTGCTATGTGGCTTTAATATTCCGGTATTACTTGAGGTATTAAATAATCGGGAAGGTTCATTACAAGATGTCAAAGCCGCTGTAGAAGAGTTATTCTCCAAAAGTTGCTTTGATGTTGGTCAACTCTTAAACGCTCAACATGAGCAATCCACAGAATTATAAGGAGAATACAATGCCAATTAATGTTGCCAGAATTGATGACCGTCTTATTCATGGACAGGTTATTACTACTTGGGTAAAAAACTATGATATCGAACAAGTCTTAGTTATTAATGATAAAGTCGCCAACGACAAAGTTCAGCAATCAGTACTGACCATGTCTGCACCTGCTGGATTAAAAGTCATCGTTTTCGGTGTTCAGCAATTTATTGAAATATTAAAGAAAACACCAATTAAAAAACGCACAATGTTGTTATTTACCAATAGTATTGATGTTGATGCACTTGTTTCAGGTGGATTAGCTATTGAAAAACTCAATGTTGGAGGAATGCGAATGCAAGATGGGCGTCGTCAATTATCACGTGCTGTTTCGGTCACACCCGAAGAAGAACAAGCATTTAAAAACCTTATAGCAAAAAATGTGGTTGTTGAGGTGCAAATGGTTCCCAAAGATCCGATTGTTTTACTCAAAACACTGCTTGATTAGTCTTAACTAACTATTTATTTATTCATTATATTTGGAGGTTAACCTATGTTAACACAGGCTATTCTTGTCGCCATTTGGGCGGGAATTTGTTCATTAGATGATGTAGGTCCACAAATGCTTCGTAGACCACTATTAACAGGGACTATTGCTGGCATTATTATGGGCGATGTAGTACAAGGACTGGCAATAAGTGCAACGTTAGAGTTGATGTGGATGGGTATTGGTAATGTTGGTGCTTATTCTGCACCCGATATTGTCGCTGGTTCAATAATTGGAGTTTCTTTAGGTATTGCCACTCAAGGCGGTGTTGCTACCGGAGTTGCTTTAGCACTGCCTGTCTCAATTCTTTGCCAGCAATTACTGATTATTTGGCGATCTTTTGCTTGTTTCTTAAATCCATGGGCTGAAAAAAGTATTCAAAACGGTAGTTATAAGGGATTAGTGAAAGTCCATTATTTTTCTACACCTGTCTGGTTTTTGATTCGTGCCGTTCCTTGTTTCTTAGCAATTTATTTTGGTAGTGATTTGATTAAAGCTATTTTAGATGCAATTCCTAAGAGTATTATTTCGGGTATGGGTGTTGCTTCAAAATTAATTCCTGCCGTTGGTATCTGTATTTTATTACTCATGCTATTAAAAGGTAGTATGTGGTTTTTCTTTTTACTGGGTTTTATTTTAACCAGTTATCTTAAATTGCCTATTATTCCAATTACCTTTATTGCGCTGGCATTTGCTGTCCTTTATGACATGGCTTTTATGGCAGGGAAAAATAACGGTAATCAAAATGGTAACAAAGAAGATAAACCTACATTAAATAATATGGACGTAGAACAGGAGTATGATCTATGAATAACGAAAAGAAAATTACCAAAAAAGATCTTAATAGCGTCTTTTGGCGTATTCAAACTATCCCTTTTTCATTTAACTATGAAAAATTGCAAACGATCGGTTTTGCTCATTGTATGATCCCAATATTAGATCGACTTTATAAAGATGCCGATAAAGAGACACGGATCCGTGCAATGAAACGACATTTTGAGTTTTTTAATACCCAAGTTAATGCCGGTGCATTAGTGTTAGGTGTCACAGCAGCCATGGAGGAGAAAACCACTGAGGATGAAAAAGATGCGGTTATCTCGTTAAAAGCAGGATTGATGGGACCTTTTGCTGGTTTGGGTGATAGTTTATTAAAATTTACCTGGATGCCAATTTGTGGCAGTATCGGCGCCGCTTTTGCTTTACAAGGTAATATTATTGGTCCAATACTAATGTTCTTTATTTATAATTTGGTCAATATTTTTACCAAATACTTCTTTGTGCATTATGGTTATAACAAAGGCGTTGATCTGATTGAGCAATCTAAAAATTCAAATATTATTCAGAGAATTAGCAACTTAGCCAATGTGGTCGGTGTTATGGTACTTGGCTCCTTAATTGCTACAACCGTTAAAGTTTCAACTCCCCTACTCATTGAGGTGGGTGACCAATCAATTAAAGTCCAAGAGATGTTTGATAAAGTGATGCCTAACTTGTTAACAATTCTCTTTGCATTAAGTGTCTTTTACTTAGTCAAAAAATTTCAAGGGAAATATACCGTTACATTAATTATTGGCGTAATGGTATTAGGCGTCATTCTTTCAATGTTGGGTATATTACATTAATTGGGTAAAAAACTATGATAGAACAAAATAAAAGCGTTTCAGTGGTTCGTAATCAACAGGGTAACCTAGTGGTAACCTTTGATTCATCGGATCAACAATCAATGGATCTATATTGGACGGAAGAGAGTAATGCTCATACTCAAAATAAAACACTGATCGGCAAGAATGTAAAAAGTCCTGTTATATTTGCAGATCCGTTACAAGCTAAAAAGCGCATCTATTTAATTTTACAATCACAAGGTCAACATCCTATTCTATTTGGTGAAAGAACATTACCTATCACCGGATTAAATAACTTTCGTGATTTTGGCGGTTATGAGGGTAACAATGGTAAGCGAATTAAATGGGGTGTTTTTTATCGTTCTAATCACTTGCATGGATTAAAACCCGATGCTCAATCTTATATTCAGGCTCTTGGGATTAAAACCATTATTGATTATCGCAGCGATAATGAAATAAAAAATAGTCCCAATACTAATATTGGAGAAAAGCAAACATTACATCTCAATGCTTCAGCTCAAACTGCTGAACTCGCGGCACAATTTGCCGCCGATCCAAGCGATGAAGATCGAGCATTAGTTGAAAGTGTATTGCGGGATATTCCTAGAGAATTAGTTAATGGTCAAGGCGAACAAGTTCTTGAACAATATCGTAATTTTGTTTTAAGTGATAAATCAAAAAACGCATATAAACAAATGTTACAAGTCATTTTAAATCCGAATAATAGCCCAAGTATTCAACATTGTCGCGGCGGAAAAGATCGTACCGGTTATGGCGTATTATTGATACAAATTATGCTTGGTGTATCTGAGAGCGATATTATTTATGATTATATGTTAACCCATGATAATCGTTTAGAGCGTAATAAAATTAAAATGCAGGCTTACCGCAAAATTACTGACAATGAAGATGTTTTAGGCTATCTGTTAAGTTTAATTGATACCCGTGAAAGCTTTGTTAAAGAGATTCTTGATACTATGAAGAAATTATCGGGTACTCCAAGTAATTACATTAAACAAGAGCTTGGTTTTACCGATCAAGATTTCCAAACGATGCAACATCTATACTTAGAAAATTAATTTTCTTATCTTATTTAATACCAAGCGCGATAAAGGTCGCGCTTGATTTTTATTGTTTTGACCTAATTATGCTCTATAGCAAAATGAATAACCAACACTTTTCCGTTAACATTATCAAAAGTCTGTTATTTTTGAATGGCTAATGATGATGAGTTGTTATATTGCAACTGAATTAGTTAACATTGGCGATCTTACTTTAACTTGGAGCTATTATTTGTTTTCAATTACGATCTAATTATTTAAGCAGCACGTTTTACAAATTTTGATTAATTGTGATTATGGATAATAAAGCTTGAATCGGATGTTTTAGCGAAAATTTGTCATACCGTTTTACTTGGCTACGACATGAGTAACCTGTAGTTAAGCAATGTTCTTTAGGATATGTTGCCAAAGCTTTTTGCCAGGAGAGCTGATAAAGTTGCAAAGATGAAGATAAATTTTTAACTTCATGCCCATATGTCCCAGCCATTCCACAGCAACCAACACTAACTGTCTGTAATTGCGCGCCAAACAGTTTAAAAATTTGTTGCCACTGTTGACTGCTTGCCGGTAGTTGAGTCGTTTCACTACAATGACTAAGTAAATACCATTTTTCTAAACTTGGTTGTATTGATTGAGCAAAACTAGATAGATTTTCAGTAATATTTGTCAACCATTCATGGGCTAGTAACACCTGAAAATCACCTAACTTTTCCTGTAAAATTAGCTTGTATTCATCGCGATAACATAACACTAAAGCGGGATCTACCCCTACCATTGGAATACCTAATTGCGCTATTTGTGATAGCATATCAGACGCGGTTTTCGCTGTGTGAGCAAATTGCTTTAAAAAGCCTTTGATATGTTGAGCTTTACCATTAGGTACAAAGGGTAATACGACGGGTTTAAATCCTAGTTTTTCAACTAAACAGACAAAATCAAATACAACTTTAGCATCATAATAAGTCGTAAACGGATCTTGTACAATAAGGACATAATTAGATTTTTCAGTACTGGTAAGTTTTTGTAACTGTTTAAGTTTAATATTAGCAGAGTTATGTCCTACTAACTGCTTTTTAAGTGTCGGAGTAGAAAGTAATGGCAAGTTTGCCATACCAACGGTTTTATTAGTGAGTGACTCTATTACCGACATTTTCATAAAAAAGTTGAAAAAACGTGGAGCTTTTGCCATTAATGGTAGGTAAGATTCAATATTGGCGACTAAATAATCACGTACTGGCCGTAAGTAGCGGGTATGATAAAGCTGTAAAAAACGCGCTTTAAAATCCGGCACATCAATTTTAATTGGACATTGAGTTGAACAAGCCTTACAGGATAAACAATGTGCCATTGAATCTTTTACTTCATGAGAAAAATCATACTCTCCATGCTTAGCTCGCCAAGTGTTGCTTATTTTTTTCGATAGTGCAACTAATGCGCTCTGTTTTTTAGGAAAAAGTGTGTTGAGTTCATCTTCTGTCATTCCCGATTGAATCATCAACCGTAGCCATTCTCGTACTAATGTCGCCCGTCCTTTTGGTGAATAAACTCGATTACCTGATAATTTCATTGAAGGACACATGGGACTATTAACATCAAAATTAAAACACAGCCCATTACCATTACATTCACTCGCACCATGAAAAACCGTTTTTACACTTACCGGAATCTGCCTATCATAAAAACCACGAGTAATAGCGGTGATTGATAATATCGGTTCATCAACATTTAAAGGGGTGCAAATTTTACCCGGATTTAAGCGATTATCTGGATCAAATGCGGTTTTAATTATCCTCAGTCCTCGATATAACTCATCACCAAAAAAAGCCGGACTATATTCACTGCGGAAACCTTTTCCATGTTCCCCCCACAATAATCCACCATATTTGGCTGTTAGCGCAACCACCTGATCGGAAATTTGCTTCATCAATTTTTCTTGTTCAAGATCACACATATCTAAAGCAGGACGAACATGAAGTACACCCGAGTCAACATGCCCAAACATACCATAAGTCAAATGATGACTATCAAGTAAGGCACGAAATTCACTAATATAATCAGCTAAATGTTGCGGTGGTACACAAGTATCTTCAACAAATGGTATCGGTTTACCTGCTCCCTTGGCATTACCTAATAACCCAACTGCTTTTTTACGCATGGCGTAAATTTTTTCTATCTCGCTAAGATCAACACAAGTTTGATAACCAATAATGCCTAAACTACGATTTATCATAAGTTTATCAAGTTGTTGGCATAGCTTAACCATTTTGCCTTTAGTCAGTTCATAATCATCACCGGCAAACTCAACAATATTAATCCCTTGCATATCATAACCATCAACATCGGTGATCAACGCCTTAATTGATTGCCAAATAATATCTTCTTTAGCCAAACCTAAAACTTTAGAATCAACTGTTTCAACAGATAACGCTTCGGCTTGTACTAAAAAAGGCGCATTACTTAATGCAGATTGAAAAGAATCATATTTAATATTGATAAGAAAACGATATTTAGGTAATGGGATAATATTCAATTTAGCTTCCGTTACAAAAGCTAAAGATCCTTCACTACCTGTGATAATACGGGTTAAATCAAACTCAGTTAAATTATCATTAAACACATTTTTAAGGTCATAACCAGTCAAAAACCGATTTAATTTAGGGAACTTATCTAAAATTAATTGTCGATGCGTTTTACAATAATCAAACACTGCACGATAAATTGACGAAGTAGTTATTAACCTTTCAATCTCTTGTAGGCTTTTTTTACCGGTTTCAAGTATTTCGCCATTTAATAAAACAGCTTTTATCCCTAAAACATGATTTGAGGTTTTTCCATATACCATCGAGCCTTGACCGGAGGCATCAGTATTAATCATGCCTCCAATCGTTGCTCGATTACTGGTCGATAACTCTGGTGCAAAAAAATAATCATCGGCTTTGAGGTATTGATTTAGCTGATCTTTGATCACCCCTGCTTCAACTCTAACCCACCCCTCTTTTAAATTTACTTCTAATATGCGTTTCATGTAACGGGACATATCCACCACAATCCCATCAGTTAAAGATTGTCCATTGGTGCCTGTACCTCCACCTCTTGGTGTAAATTTTATGGTTTTGAAAGCCTTTTGTTGTGCTAACGTAGTTATCAATTTAACATCATCGGTAGAGCGAGGAAATAATATCGCCTGAGGTAAGAGTTGATAGATACTATTATCCGTAGCCATTGTTAAACGTGTAGCATAATCACGGGCAATATCACCACTAAAACCCGAATTTTCAAGCGCAGTTAAGTAATTTAATGTAACTTCATTAATCTGAGGTGATACTGAAAGTCGAGGGATCATAATCTATAAAATGATAACAATAATGTAGGATAAGTTTAATCTAAGCTATTAATATCGTCAAAATATGTTGCTTTGATCTACTAATAATTATCTAACCAAATAAAAAATAGCGGATAACTATTCAGTAGCTGGATATCGATAGATCCAAGTAATATCGCTATGCTCCGCAAATGCATTAGGGAATAGATAATCTCCACTGACTAATGGAAAATCCACATATTGCCATTGGACATTAAAATCGGGTTGATACTTAATAATGGCATCAGCAAGTAACGTTGTACAATATAAGTGATTTCTATCACGAGAAGACAATATAAAAGGAGCGCCTTGTTGAGAGAGCAAATCTTCAACAATTTGTTGTTTTTGATTCACTGATAAAAAATTTGGTCTAGCAATAGCATATTTTTCAGCTAATTGAGGGCTAATAAATTCGGCTAAAGTGGAAACGATGACTTGATTGGGACGATTATGATCATCATCAGTTGTGGCATGAATAATCTTAATATCAGGTTCAACGGCAATAATCATACCTATATGAGAAAAATCACCTGCACCAACCTGATTGACAACTAAACTATCTATTTGTACACCTTTACGAAAGATCCAGTCTCCTACTTTAACTAAATTACTGTATTTAGCAATTTCAACCGGTGAATTAGGAGATTGTTCCGCAAATGAAAAATGGACAAAAAGAGCAAGTAATAGACAAAAATAACGGCAATATTTCATAAATAAATTTTTATCAGGTAATAATTAAAGAGGGTAAATAATCTTACCCTCTTTAAAAAGATTTATCAGCATTAGCTAATAAATGAAGATTTTATTAAAAGCTAACTAACCATTTTCCATCAACTTTAACTAATGACATATCACCTTCATTTTTAGTGCCATCTTTAAAAATCATTGCAACTTTAGTTTTAGCTGCAGTTTTATTATCATTAATATATTCAGCTGGTGAACATTCAACTTTATCTAATCCACCATGTGAATTAGCTTCTTCTACAGCTTTATCCACGATAGTTGCGAATTTACTTTTAAGAAGATCTTTGACATTAACTAAATTATCTTTTTGTTCTTCTTTCGGTATATAAATCATGGAAATTACGGTATCCATGTCTTTGTCATACATCGCTTTGGTAAATTTTTCAGCCGCTTTCTCAGGTGTACTACTATTATCTTGTGAACAAGCAGTTACTACTAATGCTAATAAAAACACACTAATATATTTAATTACTAATTTCATTATTTATTTCCATAATTGATTTAATTTATATGAACACTTAAAAATCTTTCTAAGTTGAAGTCAATAAGACATGAGCATAAGAAAGAAGTAGAAATAATACTCTGTAATAAAATAATTGCCAAGAGACTTTGTAAAATTATTGAAAATTACTATGATTAATTCAGAAAAAAATGTCATCTCGTTAAATAAAACTACAATCGACTAAAAAACAAACCATATCAACACAAAATTAGATAAATAATAAACTTATAGTTACAGACATTAATGACAACTATTTGCGACAGTTTCTAAGCTAATTTTAATAAAACAAGATCGATATAAAAAATTAAAAATAATTTTGAAATAAAGTCATAATTAAACGACTTAGTCTAGTTATTCAAAATTCTTCAAGATCTCTTGCCAATTTTGATCTAACTTAGCATGAATAGTGATCGCTTTTTTATTGATAGGATGTGTGATTTTAAGTTTTGTAGCATGCAGCATCAGGCGTTTAAGATTAAAATAATCAGCAAATGCACGATTTTGATGAAGATCCCCATGTTTGCTATCCCCAATAATAGGGTGAAAAATATGTTTCATATGGCGCCTGAGTTGATGTTTACGCCCGGTTTGTGGTTTTAATTCAACTAAACTATATCTAGCGGTATCAAATTTACCTACTTTAATTGGAACTTCAATTTTACTTATGCCTCGATAAAGGGTTATCGCTTCTTGAGCTGGTTTATTTTGATTTGCAAATTTATCCGCCACTTTATCTAACTCTTCAACTAACGGATAATTAATCACACTCTCATCATTTACATAACCACGTACTATTGCATAATAAGTTTTTTCGATCTGTTTTCCGGCAAACTGTTCAGATAACAAACGAGCTGTATCACTGGATAAAGCAAACAATAATACTCCTGAGGTCGGACGATCTAAGCGATGAACAGGAAACACATGTTGACCAATCTGGTCACGTAGAGTTTGCATGATCACCACTTTTTCATTTTTATCTAACCAACTACGATGCACCAACCAGCCTGAAGGCTTGTTAATCGCAATTAAGTCATTATCTTGATAGAGAATTTCAAACACAATTTAACTTTAAAAATAGATTATAAAAATAGTTTTTCAAGTTCAGTTGCGATACTCGCACTATTATTATCGCCAATAGCATAATTAGCTTGCGCTTTTACTTCATCATCGGCATTTCCCATTGCAATACCAAGTCCAGCAATGGTTAACATACTGATATCATTATAGCTATCACCAAAAGCAACTATTTCATTTAATCCGATCTGTTCATGTTCAGCCCAATGTTTTAAGCCATTGCCTTTGGTATTTCCTTTAATTGCAACATCAGCACGATTAGACCAAGACCATTCGCACGAAAATTCATTTTCGGCATCAACCGCATCAGCAAATTGGTGTAACGTTGTTAAATCGTGACTACTGGTAGCAAATTTAAATATAGCATTAGCTTCATCAATAACTTTTTCAAAACTATCTACTTTTTTGATTTCTGGCTGTAAGAATTTCGGTAAACTAGCTACCCATTTAAAAAATCCTGCGAGGTGATCATCAAGTACCTCATATGTCATTATCTTATCAGTATAAATGAGTGTATGAATTCCATATTGGTTAACCATTTTTAGCAGTTTTCTTGCTTGAGATTTGCTCATAGGTTTAGCCGCAAAAGATTGTTGCTTAGTAAAATCATACAAATACGAACCATTACAGCATATTACCGGTGTTGATAGTTTGAGCTGATAATAATAGGGGTGGATCACGGTATGATGACGTCCTGATACTAAAATGACTTTCACACCTTTGGCCGTGATTTTCTCAATCATATTTACTGTTTCAGGCAAAATTAGGCGATTGCTATCCAATAATGTACCATCCATATCAAAAGCGACAGCTTTATACTTCATATGATTCCTCTTTATAACTTGTCAATATTAATAAAAATTCATTTTTTAAAATAACTTAATCCCACAAACGAAGATCGGTTGCTGTATTAATCATTAAAGCTAAAATTCAATTTTTTGTCGTCCAACAAACGAATGTGATAATGTGGTTCCATCAACCATTTCAAGTTCACCACCTACCGGAACTCCATGAGCGATGCGTGTAGCTATCACATTAAATTCAGCACACATCTGGGCAATATAATTAGCGGTAGCATCGCCTTCTACGGTTGGATTAGTAGCTAGAATAACTTCATTTATGGATTCACTGGCCAGTTTAGTTTTAAGGACATCAAGACCTATCTCATTTGGACCAATACCGTCTAATGGTGAAAGATGTCCAAGAAGCACGAAATAACGCCCACTATACTGCCCTGTTTGCTCGATAGCCACAATATCTGCTGGTGTTTCAACAATACAAAGTTGACCACTTGCCTGACGGCGCACATTGGCACAAATGGTACAAATTTCCTGTTCGGTAAAAGTACGACATTGTTTACAGTGACCTATGTTACTCATCGCTTCATTTAGAATATGAGCTAATTTGATACCACCTTGACGATTACGTTGTAATAAGTGAAAGGCCATGCGTTGTGCTGATTTTGGTCCTACTCCCGGCAAACAACGTAATGCTTCCATAAATGATTCTAATAATGGGCTAATTTGCATGGATTTGTTGGTTTATCAATAATAATTTTAATTGTTGTTAATAATAACGCGTTTCAAGCATCTATAAAATAAGAATTACGCTATTGGTATAATTTAATTATATTTAATTTTGTAAATAAATTTTAGCAATGCTATATGTTTTAGTCTATTTTATCGCTTTTTCGGCTTAGACTTTTGGGTTCTTCACCTTTTAATAAACGCATGATATTACTGCTATGGCGAATAATAATTAGACATGAAAGCATAGCAACAGGTAACGTAAGTTCGGGTCTAAATAGCCAGACATAAAATGGTGCTAACAAAAATCCCACAATTGCAGCAACAGATGAATAACCTGTTATCAGTAATACCAAAAACCACGTCAAAATAAAACAACCCGTAAAATCAAGTCCAATTGGCATCATCATTCCTAATGCCGTCGCCACACCTTTGCCACCGCGAAAATGAAAAAAACAGGGAAAAATGTGACCAAGACAAGCTGCAATACCAATAATACCAAGAAAGAAAGGAGAGATTCCTAACCGATAAGCGATATAAACAGGAATTGCCCCTTTAAGCATATCAAAAAGTAATACTATTATTGCAGGTAGTTTACCATTAATACGTAAGACATTAGTAGCACCGGGATTGTGTGAACCATGTTTATAAGGGTTGGGTAGCTGCATGATATGACTGACAATCATTGCCCCAGAAAGTGAACCACAAAGATAGGCGATGATTATCATCATCACAATATGTAATGTCAAAATAACCTCCCCTTACAGAGTGTTGTTACTTTCCGCTCAATATTTTTTAAACTGTTTACAAAGTATCACTTAACAATTTAAATGCCACCTTTTTTGATATTGAGAATTAAATAGAAAGAAGTTGGGTATTACTTCCCAACTGTTAATCTTTCGACAGTAAAAGCCATATACTAGTTCGCTTTTTGTTTCTCTAATATCGGTTTTAAATATTGTCCTGTGTATGATTTTTTCGATTTCACTACTTCTTCTGGTGTACCTTCGGCAATAATCTCACCCCCACCATTACCGCCTTCCGGACCTAAGTCAACAATCCAATCGGCTGTTTTTATGACATCTAAATTATGTTCAATAACAACAATCGTATTACCTTTGTCCCGAAGTGAGTGTAATTGGGCTAGCAATTGTTTTACATCAGCAAAGTGTAAACCGGTAGTAGGTTCATCTAAAATATACAAAGTACTACCAGTATCACGCTTAGATAACTCTTTTGCAAGTTTTACACGTTGTGCTTCACCACCAGATAATGTAGTTGCTGATTGTCCAATCGTAATATAAGAAAGACCAACATCGATCAGCGTTTGTAATTTTCGTGCGATCATAGGTACAGCATCGAAAAACTCTCTTCCTTCTTCAACTGTCATATTTAAAATTTCGTTGATTGATTTACCTTTGTATTTAATTTCGAGCGTTTCACGATTATAACGCGCACCGTGGCACTGATCACAAGGGACATATATATCCGGTAAAAAGTGCATCTCGACTTTAATTAAACCATCACCTTGGCAAGCTTCGCAACGGCCACCTTTAACATTAAAACTAAATCGACCTGGATTGTAACCTCTAGCTCTTGATTCAGGCACACCTGCATAAAGTTCGCGTATAGAAGTAAAAAAACCAGTATAAGTTGCAGGATTTGAACGTGGAGTTCGCCCAATTGGACTCTGATCTATCGCAATCACTTTATCAAAGAAATTCAGACCTTCAATAGCTCGGTAAGGTGCGATATCGCTTTTTTCAGCGCCATTTAACTCATTTTGAGCTAATGGGTAAAGCGTATCATTAATCAGTGTTGATTTACCCGAACCAGACACACCAGTAATACATGTAAACAAGCCAACTGGTATATTTAATGTAACATCTTTAAGATTATTACCTGTTGCACCTATTAATGATAGCATGCGTTTTTTATCAATTTTAGTTCTGGTTTGAGGGATATCAATTTTTTCTTTACCCGATAAATATTGACCGGTCAATGAGGTTTTACACGCCATAATCTGTTTCGGCGTTCCTTGTGCTACGATCTCACCACCATGTACGCCGGCACCCGGTCCAATATCAATAACGTAATCTGCCGCCATAATCGCTTCTTCATCATGTTCAACCACAATGACGGTATTACCTAAATCGCGCAGATGAGTTAAAGTATCAATCAAACGACTGTTATCACGTTGATGTAAGCCAATGGAAGGTTCATCTAGCACATACATTACACCAACTAAACCTGCACCAATTTGGCTAGCTAGTCGAATGCGTTGCGCTTCACCTCCGGAAAGTGTCTCTGCAGATCGGGAAAGCGTTAAATAGTTAAGTCCTACATTAATCAAGAATTGTAATCGATCGTTGATCTCTTTTAAGATTTTTTCGGCTATTTGCGCTCGTTGACCAGTTAACGCCAATTTATCAAAGAAATCTTTCGCTTGTTGTGTACTTAAATTACTAATTGTTGGTAGATTTGTATCATTAATAAACACATGCCTTGCATTTGTACATAATCGAGATCCATGACAAGTTGGACAAGGACGATTGCTAATAAATTTGGCAAGCTCTTCGCGTACTGTTTGTGACTCTGTTTCTTTATAACGACGAGTTAAATTATTAACAATCCCTTCAAACGGATGTTTACGTTTAACTACATCACCGCGATCATTGGTATAAACAAACTCAACTTCTGTATTACCAGAACCATTTAATAAGATATCTTTTATTTTTTCAGGTAATTTTTCATAGGGTTTATCAATATCAAATTTATAGTGATCAGCTAATGATTTTAACATTTGAAAATAATAAAAATTTCGACGATCCCAACCTTTAATCGCGCCTGCTGCCAATGATACCTCAGGCATTAGCACAATACGCTTAGGATCAAAATATTGCTGCACACCCAATCCATCACACTCTGGGCAAGCGCCTGCTGGATTATTAAATGAAAATAATCGTGGTTCTAATTCAGAAATACTATATCCACAAATTGGACAAGCAAAATTAGCAGAAAATAGTTGTTCTTCTGCATTAGGATCATCTAAATTGGCTACTTTGATAATACCATTTGTGATAGCCAGTGCTGTTTCAATCGATTCTGCCAATCGTAATTTAAGATCATCACGTATACGGAAACGGTCAACAACTACCTCAATGGTATGTTTTTTTTGTAATTCCAATGTTGGTGGATCTGAAAGATCATAAACATCTCCATCAACTCTCACCCGAATATAACCGCTAGCCGCTAACTGTTCAAACAGTTTTACAAACTCACCTTTACGCTCAGTAACAACTGGTGCTAAGAGCATATAACGGTTTTCGGTAGGTAATGCCATAATACTATCTACCATTTGAGATACCGTTTGCGCCGCTAATGGTAAATTATGATTTGGACAACGAGGTTCACCAATCCGAGCAAAAAGCAGACGTAAATAGTCATAAATTTCGGTAATTGTTCCAACCGTCGAACGAGGATTATGTGATGTTGATTTTTGTTCAATTGAAATCGCTGGAGATAAGCCTTCAATATGATCAACATCTGGTTTTTCCATCAGTGATAAAAACTGACGTGCATAGGCTGACAGAGACTCTACATAACGTCGTTGGCCTTCGGCATAAAGGGTATCAAATGCTAATGAAGACTTCCCTGAACCCGAAAGCCCAGTGATCACAACTAACTTGTCTCGAGGAATAATCACATTAATATTTTTTAGATTGTGCGTTCTCGCACCACGAATATCGATATCTTTAATTGACATGAATCTCTTCTTAAGTATGTTTTTTAGGCAAATTGAATAACAAATTAACTGTATATTATACCAGTATTAATAATTGAAATACACTCTTAAATATCTGAGTATGTTTCCTTATCGGTTTTATATTGAAACATACCCTTAACCTGAAACTTTTTTACAAAAACAACTTTGAAATTAAGATTATTTTTTCTTTTTTAGTTATAACTAAAAAAGATAATCATCTTGATAATCTGATGAAGCTAATATATATGGGTAAGAATTTTAAAAATTAAAAAAAATAATTTGCTGATTAACAACGGCCATCACTATCGACCGTTGTTATCAAATAAAATTAAGCAATTAATTTAGGTGTAGCATCTAAAGGAATAATTGCACCACGGTATTGTATAATCGTACCAGCAACTAGATGTCCTTGCAAAGCGGATTGTTCAGGATTTTTACCACTCAATCTTGCACCTAAATAACCTGCACTAAAAGAGTCGCCTGCCGCTGTCGTATCAACAATTTTCTCTTTGGCAATTTTATTTGCTGGAACATCAAAACGTCCTTCAATTGATTCAATAATACAGCTATCACTTCCTCGTTTGATGACAATCTCGCTTACTCCAAACTTTTTAGTTCGTTCTATTACTTGTTCATAAGGTAACTTACCCCATAACAGATCTTCATCATCTAAGGTTAAAAATGCGATGTCGGTATAGGCAAGAATATCGGCATAAACACTACGAGCTAAATCAAAACTGCTCCATAGACGTGGACGGAAATTATTGTCAAAAATAACTTTACCACCATTAGCTTTCACTTTTTTCAGTAAATCTAACAATTTAAGAATACTTTCCGCATCAAGTATTGCAATACTAATTCCACTTAAATAAACGTAATCAAACTGGGCTATTTGTTGAACAATACTATCTGTTTGTGCGGTTTTTAACCAAAATTTCGCAGCAGCATCATTACGCCAATAATAAAATGAACGTTCTCCTTGTTCATCGGTTACTATTGAATAAAGTCCGGGCATCTTATCAGACATTGTTTGCACAAGATCCGTTTGAATATTTTCATTGTGCCAGCTATTAATCATCTCTTGACTAAATGGGTCTGTACCTAATCCTGTCACATAATGAATCGAAAAATCTTTATTTTTTAATAAACGTGATAAATAAACCGAAGTATTAAGGGTATCACCACCAAAACTACGTGTTGTTGAATCTGGTTTAATTGATAGTTCAATCATACATTCGCCGATAACAGCGATTTTTGTTGTCATGTTGTTACCTATGATCCTTGCTTTAATTATAAATAATCCAATGCGATTTTTACCACAACTTTGCGAACAGTTGCAATCTTATTGTCAATAGCACAAAGAGGCTTATGAACTTCATTAGGTAAAAATACAATAAAATCGTTCGCTTGTAATACTAACATCGTCTCTTCATCTGGTGTCTGAACAAAAGCAATATCATTCTCAGCAAGTTTATCGTCTAACATTTTAGTATGTGGAGGCAAAGTACTCAAAGCCATTCCCTCTTTTCCGTCTAAAACAATTTGTACATCAATATACTTTGCATGATACTCAGGATTGGCTTGTTCAATGAAACGAGAGGTACTGTCTGATACCATAAAATACATGTTATCACCGTCAATTTCATAACGACCAACTGGAGTATTGCTATTAACATTATCTTTTACATATTCAATTGACTGTTTTATTTTGGCTGGCAAATAAGGGACTAATCCTAAATGATTAATATTACCTATAATCATACTAAATGATCCTTAATATATTAGTTAATGCGATTCATAAAAATTATATTGTTCCCAACTAAACTTGGAGTTAAGAGAACCAAATAAATTTGCAAAGAGTATATACTTAAGTAAGGATTTTTTGTAGATCAATTATTAATAAGTTAACAAACAAATAGAATAATTCTAATATGAAAGCTATTTTAAAGAGAATAGTAGATTTTGGTTTATTGATAATAGGTGTTGTAAAGTTAATTAATTTTTTCTTATCATTACAATCAATTAAATTAAATAGCAAAATTACTTTATTGAAAACTATAGAAACACTGAAAAACTGCAAAAAAAACTAAATTAGATTATTTTAAAAGAATTTCAGGTGTAGCTTCACCGGTTTGAATATTAAGTCCGTATTGTCCCCCATCCCATCTATATGCCTTATATTCATCTTGAATTTTATAAATATTCATAAAACTATCACCAAATCGATCGTTTTTCGAAAATACACGCCATATGACTTGCCCTATATTGTTAATAAAAAAAATATTTCTTGACGCTTTTAGAGGATCTTTATTAAAAATACGATTAAAACCATCAATCAAAACTAATTGGCAATTATTATCGATTTTTATTATTTGCAAGGCTATTTGAGTATCAATATAATCTATCATTAAAAACTCATATTATAAAAAATAGTCAGCTTTAATTTATATCAATAATTGATATTGCATTCAATTTGAATTTCATTCATCTAATTCAAGTTATTAATAATATCAATCAATAGAAACCTTTTCATTATTTATTCTATATTTTATTAATTGTACTTTGACAAATAGCTGATACTTCGGCAAGGAGCAGGGATCTATGCCTTGCTTAATTAATTCGCGTGCTTCGTCACGTTGTTTTCGCGCTTGTTGTAGTGATGTTTCTGGATATTTACCGAAAGATAATAATGTCTCTTTATTCGATATGAGTTTTTTATATTTAAATCGCCATAATTTAGCTCCCGACGATTTGACTTACAAAAAAAGACACCCACCGTCAAAATACTTTTTATCCTTACCATTGGCTTTTAATGCTTTTATTTGTGCATCAGTCAAAGGGGTAGTTTTAATAGCCGTTTTTCACCTTTGGAGGGATCTAATTATAAAGGGACTTTATCGCCCCCCCAAAATATACCCCCATTATTTTTGGTTGTAAATGTACCTTACAGATGCTTGCAGAATAGTAAAATAGACTTTAAGCCTTGTTTATACTGGTTTTGATGTGCTTTAAAGGATTTTAAAGAATATTACTGAATATTGAATTGGTGCAGTGGTCGGACTTGAAAAGCATTGCTTAATTCCTTTTTGAAATTGTGTTTTTTGTTTTTTATAATTTATTCGTATAACTAAACGTATAACTAAAACAAAAAATTACCCCATAAATTAGATATTATTATCCTGACACACAAAAGCATAAAAATTAAAAAAATTGGGTTAGCGTTAAAATGAAAGGAAGTGGATGGTTTGGATGACTAAAATCTGTAGAAATTGACCCTCCCCCCATAAAAATAAAATTTTATAAAAAAGTGTTCACGGTGTTCACTATTTCTTTTAAGCCTTATTTTAAAAGGCTTTAGACGGTGAACACTTTAGGATTTACTATTCACAAGTGTTCACTTTAGGTGTTCACTAAATAAAAAACCGCTCAAATTAAGCGGTTTATATGATAACAAATAATAACAACTAGCTAGGTTCTTCTGCTCTTGGTAGCCAATCCTGACTAGTATAGGTATTAATCTCTACGTTTGTCCTCATTCCTTTATTTGATCTTTTACGGATATAATTTTTACCGTTTTCTTTCATTGCATAATTAAGTGATGTACCAAATTGTGTGAGCGATAAAGGGTTGTTTAAGCCTGTATTGCGTATATATTCAATATAAGCATGATACAAATATCTTCTTGGGTTAAAGGGGGTGATCCCCAAACCTCCCATAAACATCCCATTAGGATAATCAAGGGCATCAAGATAACTACAAAAATCGACTAGATGATCAGATTCGCGTTTAATAGCGGTTGCTTCCTCTGACTGTTGTTGCTTGTGTAGTCTTTCTTTTGCTTCTATAGGATTAGTAAACTCATTTAATAGTAATCTGACAATAGAGGGGAGTTCTTGCTCTATTTTGCTGACCAAATTTAAATCTCGCTCTTTTTCAGGGATAACCTCGCCAAAGTGAAAGATTACTCTGCGCCGAGATATACCGCCGTTACGCTCGTTAAATCGCATTGCTTCGTTATTTATTACCAATACCACAGCAGGGATTTTACAGGAATAGGGTTGCTTGTGTTTTGGGTCTATTGCGACTTCATCACCACCGGTAATTGCTTTTAAACCTGCACCACTGCCCATGTAGCGCGGTTGGTCGGGTAATATAACCAATGAATACCCCACGATTAAGGCTCTATCTCTTGCCTTCTCTAAAGAGTCCATTGTGCCTATTACGGTATTACTTTTACCAGATAACATGGTCGCGATTTCAGCAAACACACTTTTACCGCTACCGCCTGCGCCTGTAACTTCTAGGAACAATTGCCAGTCATGTCGATTGGCTAATATCATATATAGCGAAGCAAGGATATTTTTAGCTTTATCCTGATTACCTGATACTCTTTTTAGCCATTTAGTAAAATTCGGGGCGTGAGTTTCAAAAGATTCATTTTCCTTGGCAGGGTAGTAATCAATATTGTTATTGACTAATAGCCAATCTTGTTTATTGTGTGGTCTAAAGGTTTGGCTTTTTAGCTCATATACCCCATTTCTAAAGCAGATTAAATCTTTTTTAGGTATTCCCATTATGGGCAGTGATAGCCTGAGCGATTCAACCGCCGAGCTTATCCTTAAGGGGTTAAATGGTTCGCCTGATTGGGTAAATAAATCGGCTAACGTTCGCATTAACACTTTATCGCTGATAGGTTGCCATACATTATCTTGATAGTGATAGATTTCATCTGTTCTTAGGTTAATCGCGAGATTATTACCGTAATATTGTTTTAACAGGTCAGCCCGTTGACTGGATGCCATTTGCGATAAGTTCATGGTGGATAAATCTTTTTGCATGTTATGGTTTGTTATGATTTGTAGCTCAGGTTTTATAAGGTTTGCATTAAATGAAGCTGAGGTTTTCTCAAGTCCAAATTGTTGCCTGTAATCGTCCCAATCGGCTTTGAAATCCGTTTCAGGTATCGAGTAATAGCCATTGATTGCTTGAGCTGTTTCTATCGCTTTTTCTTTCCCTGTGTTTTTGTCATTACCTATATCATTATCACCTGCAATGATGATTTTAGCGGTAGGATTGATTTCACGAACAGCCTTAGCTACATGAATAAGATTACCTGCGTCAATGGCTGATATAACAATAGACCGATAGCGGAATTCCGCTATCGATATCCCTGTGGCTAAGCCCTCACAGATAATAATCTCATTATGTGAGCGCAATTTTGCACATACTTCCGCAGGTCTGCTCAAAATTGAGCCGACTAAAATAAAAGCTCCTTTTTTATTTGAGCCTTTCATTAAATGCTTACTGCCGTCTGATTCAATAAACTGTGCGCCTGCGTATTCATTATGAAGATTCAGCATAGGCGCAAAAATGCGCCCGTTATCCAGTAAAGGTAAATCAAAGGTTAACCCTTTCTTGGTGAGGTATTCAGATTGCCCTAATGATGTTTTAGAGAGTAAATATTCGACTTTTTTACATACGTGATTTTCTGGTATGTTGTTATTATGCAACTGTTCAGAATCTATCTTTTTAAATATGGTTTTTTCTCGTATTTGGTTGCTCTGATTAGATAAATTTAGGCATTCCGTCACTTTGATTGATGCTTCTTTAGCACTACAATTAAAATAGTTCTTAATCAGCTCTAAGCCGTCACCACTACCACATTGATTACAAATATAAGTACCTCGCCCATTTTGATTATCAAACCGAAATCTATCTTTACCACCACATATAGGACAAGCGCAATGCTTGCCACTACCCACTTCAATGCCTAATGAATAAAAGATATAGTCCCATTTATCTATTGCTTGGGCTGTAATTTCACTTATTTTCATTACATCCCCCTTAATGGATAGTCGAGCTTGATTCAGCTTTGATATCTATGACTAAATCAATAAATAATGATTCAAGCATTTCTCGCCCTGATTGTGTTAGCTCCATAGGTTTGTCATTACTTTCAAAGTACATTGCTTTTAACAGACCATAAGTGCGATTTAAGCCTTCACTCTCGCCGAAGTCTTCAATCAAACAATCTTTAAGACTGACCTTTAACCCTAACACAACTAAATCCCTGTCTATATCAATCTTAATACCGTCATGAATAAATACCTTTGCACCGTTTTTATTAATCTGCTCAATTAAAAATAAGCCTGCTATAATCGCCATGGTTGAATCAACTATACTATGGTGAATTGCGTTTACTTCTTGTTTATAGTTCATATTATTCAACTACCTTATTGCTACGTTCAGCATCTAATTGATTAATTTGATTCAAAGCAAAATAAGCTACATCCTTTAATTGCGTTAATAAGTAGCCTATATCACGCATATCATTTTTTAGGTTTTGCTCTGTATAATCCTCACTCTCACAAGCCCAGTACATTAAATTACCAATCGCGCCAACTCCCCATAAAATAGATTGCTGTAGTTCTTCAAAATGATTCTTTGCTTGCAATAAGTAACAGGTTGGAATATTCGACTTATAGAGATTTAAGACAGAAATTAAATTAGATAGGTCAAGTTGCCCATTTTCAGGGCGTAAGGTATCATTACTATTAGCCATAGCATTACTCCGTTTAATGTTTGTGGTTAGATAGCCTATTGAGGTGCGAACTCTTTGGGCTATCGATTTTATTAATATTTTAAATATTAATGTGTCCGCACAATATATTTTATTTTGTCCGTACATGTCAACACTATTTTTATTCTTTATTTTCGTGTATATTGTCCGCACTAATGATATTTGAATAATTAATATGGCTAACGAAACAAGTAAATCAAAACGTAAAGATATCCGCTTCCCCCACGACTTAATAGAGCAAATAGATGAACAAGCTAAAAAAGAGAATACTAACTTCTCTGCTTGGGTTATTGCTACTTGTCGCGAAAAGCTAGCTAAATTAGATAAGAAATAGTCTTTTAACTTAATACCACTGATTGGTGGTATTTGTTTTATTCTTGCTCCATGTTCTTTTTTTATTATTCCTTTAAATTCCTTATTTTCCTTTTTTATATCGTTCAAAAAACTACTTTTGAAATTCAACCCCATGCAATGAATTTTAAAGGACATGCGCGCGCGCATAGTGACCACCGAAAAATCTTGCCTAACGTGTCGGAAAATTAAATAAGTTACGAAAAAGTAGCTATTTGACTGGCTATTGATATCAATAAAATCTTCATTGCTGACCAAGAAGAAAGATTTCAACCTCTGGATAGCCTTAATCTTACCGTAATGGACTGTTAAGCGATTATTTAGGGTTTGGATAGATTGCCCTATTACTAGGGCGTTAAAATGGTTTAAATTGGCTTGTAAGATCATTATGCCGCCTCGCGACGTTCAACTTTGCGAGATTCAAGCCAAGAATAAATCTCATCAGCTCGATAGCCAACACGGCGCAATCCTATTCTAATTTTCTGGGGAAAGGTTTCGTCTTTCCGTTCTAGCGTATAAAGACTAGTGTCACTTTTGAAGTGAAGTAAGGCTTTTACTTCTTTTTTGGATAGAATTTGATTGGTCATTAGTTATCTCCTTAATTTATCAGTATTTGACACTATATTACTGTATAAATACTTAGTACTCCATTGAGATAGGAATTACTTTAAAACGCTTTTAATTCCGTTAAAACCATGCATATTCCGCCAATAATTAACCCAGTGAGAATACCAATAAAAACAAGCTATTAAATGTATAATGTTAGAATATATCCTGATTTCTTAGATGCATGACGAGTCTTTCATTATCATTCTTTTGTATATTTTTATATCTTTTTGCATAATTTAAGACACAATACAGATAAATAAGATAATCTAGATATATAAAATATGTTTATTTTCAATAAAATAGATGATAATGGAAAAGAAAGACCAACGGATTAGAAGTCAATTGGTCATTTGAGTTGAAGTGCTAATCGAGTGTATAAGAAAGAGCTATTTTTGCTTTTTCATAAAATGAAGATTTGGACAATCCATCTAAACTCAAATTATGAGTTTTTGCTAAGTCCTTAATTTCTTTTTTTATTGTAGCTATATTAGGATTATCGACGGTACCATAAGCATTACCTTGTTTTTTGGCTAATAGTTTTAATAACATGCCTGTCATTTTATAGATATTTATCTGCTCTTCATCTTTCTTATATTGCCCTCGTTGGCTTTTAGAAAAATCATAACCAGTCTGCAGTAATTCCTGCCCTCCCAAATAGAACAAAATATTTTTCCATTCTTTGGGGTATATTTTAGTTATTCGATAAACAGCTTCTTCCGTCCTTTTTCTAATTGGTTCGGGAGTTTCATCTTTATCAATTAGAGGATAAGCTAAAGCATACATAATGTCACTATCAATATATGAATTATATCTATCTGGATGCCTATTTAAGCAACGTTTTATCTGATTTTTATATGAATTAAAATCATCTTTGATATCTACTGGAATCTCTTTGATTTTCTTATTAGGATCAACAGAACATAGAATTAAAGCCAATTCATTAATTGATAAGACAGGGAATTTTGCTGCTTGTTCAAATATCCCTAATTTTGCAAAACCAACCATACGCCCCTCACGCCCCTAATAGATATTTGCGCCAATTCGCTAGGGTTGCGAATGTTCGGGGATCAGCCTAGACGCAAATAATACTTTAATATACAGTTAGCTACATTATAACACTGTATTTATATACATTGAATAAATTATGTTAATATTACAAAGTAAAAAACAATACTTAAGGATAATTAAATGAGAAAATTTGTAAAAAATAGCAATCAATATTTGAGCCGTCGGGCTGCTTCAAAACATCAAGCGCGCTTATCAGCAAGGTAATGAATAGCCATTTATTGGGCTTTGAAATTCAACCCCATGAAAGAGAGTATAATAATGAGTCGTCTTCATTATGAAGATGACTGACCTTTAAACCTTTGCAATCAAGGAATGATTTACTTAAGCAATGGCTTCGATTAGTATCCATTATTTTAAAGCCTTTTAACTGGATACCTGAGTGGATACCTATTTTTATTGTGAATAGTAGTTTTGAAAAACAAACCCCATGTAAGCAATATTTAGTTCGCATTTATTAAGTATGTTTTCCGTGCGTACCTTTGTGCGTACCAAATCATCAGACTTAATTTTATGAACTGACAAAATTATAATTCTAATCAGTTTAGATGTAGTTATGTTAATTAAAAGTATTATTTGTAAAAACACCCCATGCAATCAAAGTAATTATATTGCTTCTAACGTGTCCGAAAATTCTTCAAGCCAAGTAAGGAGGGGGTTGTAAATTTCTACAACTCTAATCTTTCTACACCGCTCACCCTCATTTTTGTGCAAAACCGCGAATTGAAATAATTTTTTTTAGAATTCATTTATTCATTACCACCATATTAATAAGTATTTAATCGTCCTTTGTAATATTAAGATCGCCTTAAAATATAACTTATTGATTAATAACAGTAGTGATTTCATGGTGTTTAATAATATCTATATAAATCAAGTTGATAACTACGGGATCAAGATTATATTTAAATGTGAATAGTAGTGAACACTAGTGAATACTAGTGAACACAAAAAAATATATATAATAAGCATATAATACATTGATATATATTAATTAATTTGAAAGAGTGAATACCAGTGAACACTTTTAATGAAAAGTTTAGAATAATGGGGGGGGGGTAAGTATAAAAAAAACAGTTTAATAACTGGCATATGTAAAGGGTGATATTTGAAAAAGTACCCCTCACATTTGAGGAGTGGATCTTATTAATAATTGAAAGCGTAACTCAAATATGAGGCACGATATTTATAGCGCGGTGTAGTTATTGATTGACTATTTTTAAGTTACGGTTACCGGATAATGAGACATTTCCTTGGCTTGCTTGCTCTACAAAATCACCCCACCAATCAAGCATAATGCGCCGTTGTTCTAAATAGGTAGCGCGGTTATAGGCTCGTCTTACGCTATTAGTATCGACGTGAGCAAGTGCCGCTTCAATAATATTAGGGTCAAAGCCTTGATCATTTAATATAGTACTTGCCAAAGCCCTTAATCCATGTGCGACTAACTTGCCTTTGTAACCCATGCGCTTAATTGCCATATTTGCTGTACTGCTATTCATTGGCGCGGTATATGGTGGTTTCATGCTTGGGAATATATGCTCTCTATGCCCACTTATAGGCTTCATGATTGATAATATCGCCATAGCTTGCTTATTGAGCGTGATAGTATGCTCTCGTCTCATTTTCATTTTTTCGGCAGGAATAATCCATAAGCAATTATCAAAATCAATTTCCTGCCATTTAGCTCCTACTGCTTCACTTGGACGTGTCATGGTTAATAATTGCCATTCAATAGCACAACGCGTCCGCAATTCGATTCTAGCTATAGCAAGAGTTTGCATAAACTGCGGTAATTCAGTTGGATTAATGGTTGGTTGATTTTTTACTTTTGGGCTGTTAAATACGTCAGTGATTTTAGCTAGAGGATTATTATCGATAATACCCATATTGACAGCATAATACATTATTTCATTGATTCTCCTGCAAACTCTCTTCACTGTCTCATATTTATTATTGTTATTTAATGGTTGTAATGCATTAATAGTTTTAATAGCTGTTACTTGATTTATGGGAATATTTTTTATATAAGGGAAAACATGAATTTCTAATGACCGCCAAGCCTTTTTTAAAGTTTTTTCTTCTAATCCTTGTTCTGTTTTGAATTTAAACCACCGTTCAGCCATGGAATAGAATGTATTGCCGATTGCTTCTTGCTTAAGTTGTTCTTGTTCCGCTTTATGTTCTTGGGGATCTATGCCTTGCTTAATTAATTCGCGTGCTTCGTCACGTTGTTTTCGCGCTTGTTGTAGTGAAACTTCGGGATAACTACCAAAGCTAATTAATGAGCGGATTTTATTTATAGGACGATAATAGTTAAACCGCCATATCTTAGAGCCATTAGATTTAACTAAAAGATATAAGCCGTTGCCGTCTGATAAAGAGTAATCCTTATTCTGTGGCTTGGTTGTTCTTATTTGAGTGTCTGTTAATGGGGTAGTTATACGTGCCATAGTTATACGATTTTTAGTTAGATGTTATCCGTATAACTAAGCATATAACTAAAAAATCTGATTGTAAATGTGCATTACAGATGCTTACAGAATAGTAAAACAGGCTTTAAGCCTTGCTTTTACTAGATTTTATGTATTTTAAAGGGTTTTAAAGAATATTACTGAATATTGAATTGGTGCCAGTGGTCGGACTCGAACCGACACGCTTTTAAGGGCGGCGGATTTTGAATCCGAACTAATCTTATTATAAATCATATAATTACAAAAAACACTTGGAATATACAGTATTTTTTATTCATTTTTTCTTTTTTAAATATCAATAAGTTATTGATTTTAATTCTTACAAATTCTAACACTTTTTGCGACCCACTTCCCAAAAATCCACTTCAAATTTCACATCACAAAATATTAGTTTATGATGAATAAAAAACTAATTACCTCTAACATGATCACAATAAACTACACAATACCAATCTATATCAGAATGACGCCTGACGATTACGAAATCGAATTATCAGGCGAGTGCTATATCATCAATAGTGACGACGATCACAATTATGTATTCTATCAAACACAGAAAACGCTATATGATATTGCTGATTTTGTGATGTTAGATGATGCGGTAGAGTATGTGAAATTGAAAATTGATAGTATTATTCGGGCTTTTCTGGGAATGTAACATTAATAACTGATGTATCAACCCGAGTGAGTAAAATACGGTACGTCTTCCACTGTTTTAGCTGCTCTGCCTCGTTTGATTCGATCATACCCAAATCTATAACGTCCTGTAAAATAGATATTTTTTTATTAGCTGCATTTATTAACTGTTGTTGCTCTAATTTATTCGATGCAATAATTTCATCAGCCGTTAGTACGTACTCAATAGCTACTGGATGGCCGTTTTTGTCTGGCTGTATAACTAGCCCTGCAGATTGTTTTTGCAGTAATTGAGCATAGCATTCGTTAGTAATTTCGACTGCGTCAGCTGGAATATCATTAAATTCTGAAATATAAAAACCATTAGTTTGTGCATTATAGAAAATCATTTTATTTCCCCCACGCCATCCACACTAAATTACCGCCTATAATTCCGTCACCAACCAACCTCTCAAACAAACACCCCCTAAAAAATGTTTGCGTTCGTTGTATTTCTGTTATAAAACATGCGTCATTTCTATAAACCGCCTGAAAAAAATCACACCGCTCATTAAACGCAACTGGAAAAACTACCGTAAAATTGACCTGATCTCGTGTTGGTGCAATCACTATTTCACCCCATTGATGAATATATCCGTCTGGAGATTTTCTAAACCCATTATTTGTTTGGTAATCGCTCATTGACACTATATTGGAATGATTAATTTTAACTCGTCCAACATTATCAAATCTCCATTCATTTTTAACGCAATCAAACAGCAATTTATTTTCCCACGTTCCTGCTCGATTTTTATATATCAATGCAAAATTTCCCTCATCTGACAGCAGATGAGCCATATTTTGCCCTGTGGTATTTTGTAATTGTAGTGATGGGTGATCTGCCGATACCATTAGACAATTTTGAATTGTGTCACCTGTTTTACTAACGAACTGAGTTAACGATCTGTCCAATTTGTCGTTGACTGTTTTAACAGCTAACGACGTTGCCGCGTCTGTTTCTGATGTGCTGTTTGTTTCTGAACTGAGTTTAATTGCCGCAGGGATCATATCGTTTAACCCCATTACATTACTAGCAGCTATTTTCCCGTTAATTATGCCATCGTGGTTGATATACCATAAAAAACTGCCGTTCTCACTGAGTTCTCTACTGTAAACACCAATAATGCCATCATTTCTAAAAACAAAATGCATTTTTTTATTTGGAGAGTAAAACCGCGTTTCGGCGACGTCATATTGATAGATTTTTTTGATATCATCGATTTTATCATTAACAGTTTTTACATACTGTTGGATCGCGTGATTAAGTTGATCATGCTTCTCTTTATTTAAAGAAAAGCCTGCCGATTCTATAACATTGGCGATTTCTTCTTGCACTGCATCACAATACAAATAATCAATTTTTGTTGCTAGTGTACCGGTTTGAGGATTTCCTCGAGTGAAGCCGTTTTTCCCCTGCCCAAATTTATCTTTCTGCGCTGTTGGTGTGTCAATTCTATGCATTGCTTACTCCGTATTTAAAAATTACATAAGTATGTGACGCGCATAACTTTTTAATTATGCATTCAATTTGTTTATCACCCCATGTTCTCAAGTATGAATCACAGTGATCTTCGCACGTCATTTCTGTTATTTGATAATTATGTGGGATGTTAATAATCCAGTAATAACGCCATTCTTCATCATACAAATAGTCGTCGCATGATGATTCACACGTAAAAACATTATTGTTATAGTTAGTGATAGTTGCATCTGGATAACCATTGATAGCTAATATTTGTAGATAAAAATCTTTATTTATTCCGCCAGTCAGATTCAATTTAGAATCTAGTCGATTTCTGCGAGTAGTTAACGTCTGAAATTGTTCTGAATAGCAACTATCTGGTAATCCGCAAATTTGCTCATATCTGTCAATAAGTTCGGTTGTTGTGCGTGGGTCTATCTCTCGCATTAAATCATCTACACGGAGATGCGTTTTTGATAATGTTAATGCTAGTGTTAACAGTATAGGCTCTGTTTTGTTCCACGCTGGACCGTAAGGCAATAAATTGCCAACCATGCTTTGGTATTGTTTTTCTATATCCATTCAATACCCCCAAAAACAGCCACCTGATTTTTCTCAATGAAAATATCTCTATCTGGATAAAATAATTCATGAGAATATTCGCCAAAAGATTTACTTATAACCTCACTAATTCGTGATTTGAATAATGTTGTTTGTGGGGCGCCTTCTCTCAATAAAAATGATTTCAGCTCTAATCCAATTTGATATCGAATTTCAGGGTTATCTGGTGTTACCATTAGTTTAAAATTAATAGGCTTAGGTATCGGTGAAAACACAACCAACATCGAACCGGCGACAGGTGCTAATGGTTCAATATGCTTTTTAATATTTTGAATTGTTGTATTGTCTAAAACTGGGTTAACTGGATCATTATTAGCGACCAGCAAACCAACGCTACCAGTTCCTGCCCAATGACGATAGCACCAAACTCTTGTAACTCCCGGCACTTCTTTCGCCCATTGCACGTAATCCTGGTCTGCTCCGCTTTGAGGAGTGTAATACCACCTGTCTATAATGCGCTTTCTAAATGCTTCTAAATCTTCGACATCAGCACCGGCTTCGATAGAATCGGAAAAGCATGTTGATGATAATCCTGTAATTGGTGTTATCAGTGACATGCTTATTCCATCATCACAGTTACCTTTTTTGCCTACCTCATCACACACTACAGGTACTCTTAAAACATTATTTGCAGATGCTGTTGTTTGTGTAATTGTGTACATACACTGATCAACTTGACGCCTGATCTTTTGATCTTTAGTGATAACGATACCGTCTGGTACTTTATCAAATCGAATATAACCAGTTGCTGCTGTTGCCTCTTTACGATAGCAACGCTTCATATTACCGTGCCTGATTAACCAGTCTTCATCAGCTTGGTCGGGTAAAATGTTTTTGGCCATGTTTTCAATGTAGCCCAATAATACATGCGTCGCCCCTGCGATAACTCGTCCGTAGACTTCAGGATCATTTCGACGCAATGAAATTAATTCATCATCAACGGCTAAACGCGCGTATAAATCATTGCGAATAGTTGTGATTAAATCGGGTAAAGTTGGTCTTGAAAATCCACTATCCATTAATTTCACTCCAAAGGTTGTTAAACCTGAATTCTTCGTTGCTACCATCTTTTTTATAAATATTGATGCTAGCAGTTAAAACAGTTAAATCAGTTCGTTGTACTGAAATATCTATACGCGATGCAAGTCCATCGTCGATCATCCATTGCACCGCTTCTTTGATGTAAATCTTTGCAAAATTGGCTGTCTGATTTGTTAATTTAGAACGGGTCAGTAAATACAATCGTGACCCTATTTTGTCGTTTGCAGCGCTTGGATATGAATCACCCCAAAAACCATAAGGGTGCTCTGAATCATCACTGTCATTTTTTCGGCGCCACGTGAATAGTGAAATTATTAAGGCTCTATGAAGAGGTTTTATTTGTGATGATGCTGTTGTTTGTTTATTATTAACCGTTATAAACATGTTAACTCACTTAAGGAATAAAAATGAAAAAACTATCTATTTTGGCATTAGTTTTATTTGTAAGCATTGTAAGTGCAGAACAGAAAGCATTGTCGTTGACTGCAAAACAATTCAATAACGGAGTAAAGCAATATTTCAAAACTATTCCTCAATGTTCAACAATTAAAGTAGATGAAATGCGATTATTCAATGATGGTGCAAATGGTTATCAAGAATTTAAACAAGAAAACATAACCTTTGCTGTTATATTAAAAATTGATGAAAAAAATAAGCTAACCAATATTCAAATAACATCATCTACAAATGCAAAAAATGAACAATCTCGTCAAGGTATGCTATGTTCAACATATGCTGTAATGAGAATGTTACAACCAAAATTAGCTTCTAAGGAAGATGCATTAAAACAAGCTGGTCACTTGTGGGAACTAGCAAAAGACGCACCTTTTGAGATGACTTATTTTAATGACAGAATAAAGGCACAGTTCGTTCCGTTTGAAATAAATGTCTATACAAACTAACTCATTTTTTGGTTTGGGGTTTGTGTTATTGAATTTGTTTCGTTATGCGTGTGACCGTTATATGTAGTTCTGATATTAGATATGGTGCTGGTTTTATCCTCAATTTCACCGGTTGATTTTAATAACGGTGTATCAAAATTTGTACCTGATGATGCTTTAACAACTAAATTTTTAGTATTTAGTTCTATTGTATCATCAGCATTAATGATGAATTTTTTAGTTTTTACATTAATTTCATTATTACGATTAAATGTAATGTAATCTCCCTCATCGGTATAGATAGCAACTTCACCATGCTTTAATGACTTAATTCGATAACGACGATCCCCAGCTGTTAAAATTACTCCATGTGATTTATCACCATCTAAAAATAGCGCTACCGCCTCTGCTCCGTCCAGCGGACGTGAAGTAAAGCCGTATTGCTCTATATGCTCTACATCGCTTTTTAGCTCTCCGCCAGACATTTTGATTTGCAATGTTTGGCATTTACTTGCGCTATCACTAAATGTGATATAGCCCCTAGATACAATGTTCATTATTTTATTTAAAACTTTACGCATTAGAATACCTCGCCAGTGTTAGATTTTTTCCCTTTTTTCTTCTTGGTTTTCTTCCTGTCTGGCAAATAGGCTTCAACTGGTCCAACTTTTAACTCGCATAACGTTCCACGAATGCTTAAACTGTATTTAACTTCAGCAATAACCAGTTTTTCATTATCATAACCAAGTAGGGGATCATCAACGACAACCATTTGATTAGGTTTCCATAACGTTCCGTCCCCTTGCTTCCAGCCTTGAACCGTATATGTAACTTCTCTGGTTTTACCTGCTCTTAACGTCTTTTCCATTTCGCAACGCTCTTGGCAAGTACCATTATTTGAATCACCGGATTGCTTAATAATAAGTGGCCTATAACGTAGAATGCTGTCATCCTTAATTGATGCTCGAACTGATGCGAGTGTTGCCTGTCCAAAGTTTTCATCATCACCAACACTTTGGCCTGAAACAAAATAATCCGAATATCTATCCTTGATGCTTTTTTCAGTATCAGCAGATAAGATATTTTTACCTAATACTAATGCCGTTTTCGCTTCATCTGAACCGATATCACCAATAACCACTTGTCCTTTCTCATCATCAAATACAACTATTTGTTGCATGCCCATTATTTTACTAATGACATCAAAAACTGTGTCGCCTTGATCCGCTTGAATACTAAGAGAACCTGCATCACCACCTTGGTTAATGACGTTTAGTTTAAATGGCGTAACTAAATCTTGGATCACTTGTATTGTAGAACTTCCGCTATATTGTTTCGGCACTGCACTGCAATCAACACAATCAGCCGTTTTGCTCCGACCAACTATTCCCATCGATATAGAACTCGCATCATATCTAATCGGTAACGCTTCAATATATCCGGTTAAAACAACATCATCATCAATAAAAACCTCAACAAGGTCGCCGTTTTTAACTGTTATTTTGGTTTCTGAATCATCACCAGATGATGGCCATTGACGTGTGATAGTGACATTAAAATCTCTTGCAAGCCGTTCAATACCTGCCGAGATACTAATGTCAGTCCAACCGCCGAAATACGTATGGTTAACTTTTAAAAAAACATTATTCATGATTTAGGCACTCGTAATTCTCGAACAGGAACAAAACCAGGATGTAAAATATTATTGCGCGTTGATATATCGTCAAAACGTTTAGAGTTGTTATAGAGATAATGAGATAACACCAGATCTGGTAATACATCGTCTGGGATGTAAACAATTGTTTTCTCTATTTTGATTAATCGTTCATTGATATCTTGATTAACTGCAGCTTTTAATTTAACTAATGCTACATATAATTTATCATTTTGTGTTCGTGATAATTCAATATCAAATGAGGTATTAATAGCATCTTTGATTTCGAGCAAATCATCAAAAGAAATTGTATTATTTTTTACCGTATTTTCATTGTTTACGGTCGTTGTAGTATTGGCGTTATTAGTTCTATTTATTATTGACTGTTGTGATGAAGAATTTTCAATTACGTCATATAAATTTGCGCTTTTATCCACACTACTTATAACTGAACCTACAACAGGACTAAGGCCTACTGGCGGAAACGATGACACTCTTTTTAGTACATCATTTTTAGTTTGCTTCGGTAATGATGCAATTGTTCGTGATGCTTCAGTTAATGCTGTAACACGCATTGCAGTATTAATTATATTTTGGTTTTTTTTAGTTTGTGCTGTTGACCGACTATCCGTTGGCCATACTCCAACAGGTGACAAATTTTTCACAAATGATGTGCCAGTAAACACCTTAGCCCTAGATATAAGACCTTTTACGGAGTTAGTAAATCTTGTCGCGCTTTTCCATACATTTTTAATTGAATTAACTATTGATGAACCACCGGCACCAAGTATCGGTGATAAATCACCATTCATTATTTTTACAGCTTCTCTAACGTATGGAGTAATTGTATTAAATGTATCAGCTATACCATTTAATATAGTCATTGTATTATCAAGAATATTCTCTTGAATAAAATCAGGTGCATCGATAAGGTCAAAGTCTTCAAATGCGTCTAACAACTCATGATCTACATTATCTGCATTTTCATTAACTACATCGTCAGTGGCTACAGATGAATCAGGGAATATTAATTCACCAGCTTCAACAAAAGAAAACGATACAACACTCATTCTTCTTTTATCAACTGAATCGCTAATCGTTACTGTCCCGGCAATATTAACATTAAGTTCACCAAGGAATGGATGTATTAACGTTCCAGCTCCCTCTTGTTCAATCGCGTCTGCAAGTTTTTCCGCTTGTTCTTTGTGATCATCACCAATTAGAAACGCATCAATTTTATTTTTTCGCGCTAAACGTCCAACATCTTCTGTATATGGTACATCTCTAAACGGGTATTCGTGTGTTTGATTGCGTCGCCCAAATTCAGATGACGTACCACTCACTTGGAATGGTACACCTCGGAAACTGGCTGGTAATAAATCACTTAACCAACTCATTAATTTGCCCCCGCTTTAGAATATGGACCCCATCCAACATCAACTTTCGTATTGAACCCTTCTGACTCCTTAGTTTTTTTAACAGTAGTGCCATGAGGTATATTCTCAAATTTAACGACTAATTCACTATTCAGTGGTTTGCCCTTTGAAAAGGAGTTATCTGGTATGTGAGGTGTCGAATAGTATGGATACTGCATTGCAGGACTTGAATAATACGGATATTGTGACATTGTTTTGTCTACTCGTTTTTGTAACTGAGTTGTATCAACATTTATTTTGATATTTTTTTCACTGCTACCAAATAACCAATTCCATGCATCGATTAACGGTTGTATACCTGATTTAACACTATCCCACAACCCGCTAAAAAACTTTTTCACTTTATCCCATGCTTTTGGGATCGCGTCACCAGCCACCTTAAACGGCTCAATGAAGACATCCAGAATTGGCATAATAAATGGTTTTATAGTTCCCCATAAACCACAAAAAAACTTACTGACTGTTTCCCATGCTTCTGCAATTTTCTTACCACCCACTTTGAACCCTTCAATAAAAAAATCGATAATTGGCATAACAAATGGTTTGATAAATTCCCAGAGATTCCTAAAAAATTGACTAACAACACCCCATGCATTTGCAATTAAAGTAGCCCCCACTTTGAACCCTTCAATAAAAAAATTAATGATCGGCATAACGTAAGGCTTAATGACTCCCCAAAACCATTGGAAAAACTGAACTATTTCATCCCAGTATTCAATAATCAAACCTGCCGCTAATGCTATTCCTGTCATTACAAGGCCTATTGGGTTTGCTTTTAACGCAGTGTTAAACCCAATAACACTTAACTTTGCAATTTTAAATGCTTTTGATAAACCCAACTGAGCGATTGCTAAGGCCTTTGTTGTAAGCTTGACACCTTTCAATATTCCATTAAAGACAGTAATACTTGTCGAAAGTGTACCAACAATAATATTTACACCTGCACAAGCAACCCTTAATCCTATTAAACCAGCAACCGACATAGCCACCATTTTTACTAGTTCTGGGTTTTCTTGGATAAAATGGCCGAATTCGACAATTAATGGCTGTAGCTCGTCCAGTAATTCTGTAAATACCGGCAATAATGCATCCCCAATAGATAAACTGACATCAGTTAATGCGTTATTAAAAAGTTGTAATTTGTTTGCTGTAGTGTTAGATCTAGATTCGTACTCTTTCTGCATTGAACCAGCATACTGTGATGCATCACTAACTCGGTTGAAATTTGTTTTTAATAATTCTAGATTGTTGAGTAACGGCGATATAGCAGCAACGCTTTCTTTACCGAATAAAACAGTTAAAGCTGCAGACTGCCGATCCTTAGACACCTGTCCTAGAGATTCCAGCACTTTCATAATCGTCCCTTCTGCATCTTTTTGCATTCCTTTAGCTATTTGAGTTGATGTAAATCCCAGTTGCTGTAATGCCTTCTGCTGTTTTGCTGTTGCGGCTTTACCTGCTGTAAGTGTTAGCATAAAGTTTTTAATACCTGTTGCTGCCTGATCAGCATTTGTACCTGTTGCCATCGTTGTAGAACTCAGCGCTGCCAACTTATCAGCACTAACACCTGAAATACTAGCTAGTGGACCTATTCGAGAAACAACATTTGAAATATCCCTGGCTGTTGCATTTTGTGTATTACCCAATAAATTAATCTTATCAGATAGTTCGACAACCTCAGTTTGTGTCATTTTTAGTGCTGTTCGCCATGTGGCCATTGTGCTACCAGCCTCTTCTGCGGTAGTATCAAATGCAATACCCATTTTTGTAGCATCTTCTGCAAACCGTAGCAAATCATCTTTCGGAATGTTTGCCTGTCCACCAGCTGCTACAATAGACGCAATGTCTTTTGCCGCCATAGGCAAATGCAGCGACATTTCACGAATATCTTTCCCCATTTGCTTAAATTGCTCCGGTGTGTCGAAGTCAACAACTTTTCTAATATCAGCCATGACTTCTTCATACGCCATTGCATCTTTTACACCTTTTACAAACGGCGCAGAAATAGCAAGTCCGGTAACGGCATCTTTCAATCCAAGTTTACCAAACCCCGATTTATTCATGGTTTTTTGAAACTTTTCAAGTTTGCCTTTCATTGTATTTAATTGCGGCGACAGTTTATCAACACACGTCACTACAGCTTTTAAATTAAAGCCTGCCATTATGATTCCCTACTATTTTCTATGCGGTTTGCTTGTTCGACTAATTCAAATACTTCTGATAGTGAACGTTCTTCTATGATGTAAAAGGGGGAGAGTTGCCAGTACTTGGCAAGATCAAAACAAAGGTTTACAAGATATTCGATTGTGATTATTCCGCTGTTGTCGCTTGTTCCTCCTCCGTTGGAATTGTCTCTTTCTCCTTTGGGCCGAAGAACATCATAATTTCACTGGTGATCATCAGAAAATCATACGGGGTCAGTTGTTCAACCGAACTAGGCGTAACATTACCAAGCGCAACAATGTAATCTGCGACTTTTTTCGGGTCGCCAATCATATTGCTATCAAATGGAAAGCCTAGCTTTTTGATGTCTTTAACTGTTGGTTCTTTAAGTTCAAGCACATGCAATTCGTTGCCGTGTGCCATAATCGGCTGTGATAGTTTAATTTCTTTCATTATTGATAAAATCCTTCTTCACCGTGGAATTCAATTTCTGCTGTACCCTCTTCTGCATTGTGATTCACTTCACCTTCAATCCATGCGTTGGATAGTACATAAACTTTACCGTTAGCTAGTTCTGCGGTGATTGTCATGGAATCACTTGATTTTAACTTTTCGACTGGAAAGTCTGCAGGTATTTTAAAAGTGCCTTTAATATAAGGTGATCTGTATGTTTCTTTGTAGTGGACACTTCCGTCAAGCCCGATAATACTTTCTTTAACATTTGTATTCATCGGGACTTCAATACCACCAGTTAATGAAAGCTGTTCAGAATCAACTTTAATATAAGTTGTTCCAGCAATACGTTTTACCATTAGTTTGTCTCCTCTGGATATTGCAATCTAAACTGTGCAAGCACAGCAAATACGCGTAATTGATTAACTAAATCTGGTGGGAATAACACATCTAGTCGGTTAGGATCGTTGACATTTCGTTCAACGATTAAGTTCTTTTTGAATAAATCAAAGTTTTCAACTAATCCCATTAATTCAAGTTGACGATAAGTCGCGTTGATTTCAGCTTTAGCAACTGCTGGCGTAATAATCGCTTGCCCTGCGCCAAATCTTGTACCGTCATTTGCCAGTTTATGCCGTGGGTATTTTGTTGTGATTACGCTGCGTAATTTACGCAATACATATGCAAGCGTGTGCAGTGTTTCACTATCCAAATAACTATTATCTGCAATCCCATAGCTGTTGCGTTGATATGTACTAATATCACGTTGAATAAGCAATTTTCCGCTTGATACATAAGCAGTTGCAATACCGTGACTTAATAATGATTGCTGTTCAGTTAGTGTAAACTGGTTGCTATCAGATGCAGGCAATGCACCATTTAACAACCCTGTTTGCGTTGGTCGCGCTGGGTCATTACAAATAAATACAGCATTACGAGCAGTTCGCATTGCAATTAATTCATCAATTCCAGTTTGAATTGTTGATTCATAGCCAGCAACAGTAATATGTTGGTAATTTAATTTATCACCAAATTCGACAAGCTCGGATAATTCTCCTTTTTGGGCTGTATAAACATGTCCATATAATTGGCGAATATAGCTCCAACGACCTTTAGTATCACCCATCTCAGCGTTGATTGCTGATAACGAAGCAACATCGCAATAAGGAAATGCGATAAAATCGAGTAATTTATCACCCATTGAAGCAATAACTGGCGTTAAATCTGGGGTACCAGTTCCACCACTCATTTGAGTTATAGTAATTTTTAATCCGTCCGGCGTTTCTTCACCACCAATCGAGCCGTAATAGTTAATACATAGCGGGATATCATTACCATTTAGCCCTTTATTTTTTGCAGTAAGTTTTACTGTACTGTCTGTAACTGTTGCCGTGACTGGTAAATCTTGGTTAGCATTGATTGCACTATTTAACGCATTTGCTATATTTTCGGCTGTATCAGAAATGGTCACGCGTGATTGAATTTTAATGTTACCAATATAAAGACTTAATGTTCCTGTTTCTTCCGCTGTACCAAGTATTTGTATTGTACCAGTTGCATTTGCTCCTGCTGTTGGTTCATCCACAGCAATTACATAAAGCTCTCCGAAATTATCGATATTGCGATAGGCATCAACCATTCTTGCTAATTGACTACCTCGACCGGCTAACTTTTTAGCCTGATCTGATGATGGCATAATAATTAACTTATTGCGTTCAATTTGGCTATCAATTAGAGGATGAGCAATGATTAATGATGCTCCAGTATCTTGAATTGTATTAGCTGCAGATGAATCTACCTCAGCATAAAACAATGGCACCCTAATATTGCTCGGAATATTATTAAAACTAATCGTCATTTTTTGTACCTTTCTTTTCCTGTTTTACTTTGATGTTTGTGACTTCTTCAACATCATTATTTGTCAATCGTCTAGCCCAGTATTGGTTAAACTCAATATTACGGCCTTCAATCGGTAAATAATCCCCATTATCAGGGTCATATACCTGTTTGCCATTCACTGGTTTAATTATCATTGTTACCCTCGTAGATATTATTGTGTTCAAAATTAACGGTTACTGATGAATCAGTATCTTTTAAAGTTCCTGACATCGTGTCGAATTTACCTATATTTAATGGGTTATAGTTTTCTGTTGGGTTCAAATCGAAATATTGACGAGTATCTTCAAATCCTACTTCACGCACCGCACTAAAATTAAATTGATAAAAAATTCTGCCGCGATCTAAATCAAGTAAGTCACCACCATCATATTGAATTGGATGATGGGACGGAGAAACTTCTAGCCCAAGTAAAGCACGCCAAAGCTCGACTTTAATATCTTCGACAATATCATAGGCCTCATGTTGGCCTCGTTCGTCTAATGGCTTTAATACAACAATGACACCAAACCCCTCTGTCACATCTTGCCAATAATCCGTTTGTGATTTGTTATCCTCTGCTCTGTCGTCAAGTGGTACAACGTAAGCTGCTGGTAATTTCAAAAATGTGGCATCTTTAATAGCTGAAAATTCAGCAGCGCCGCCAATACGACCTTCAAAACTTGGACTTGATTGGCGTAAAGTTTTAACGATATTTGATAGTTTCATTGTTTGACCTGCTTCATTGAGTTAACGAGCTCTTTAGCTAACGTGTATTTACTCCACGACGATTCTTTATTTAATGCATCAATCATGAAGTTCCCCCGTGGAGCAATCCGCCATGGTGTTCCACCTGATGCCCCTTTTTTATGACTTTTACCTCGTTTTGCGTTACGGCGGACACCATAAAATAGGAACGCTGGATAATACGGACCCATTAGCTTTTCCATATTGTTTCCACCTTTAACATTTGGCATAACAAGAACCATTAATCCTGGTCTCCGTGATGTAGGTCTTGGTACTTTATACCCAATAGATCGACTTAACTTTCCGCTTCGAAAACCAGGATAATCGCCATTTTTAGAAACTTGTTTTTTACTAACTAAAGCACGTGATGTTGCTTGAATTTTCTTACCAATTTTGACAAACGTTTTACGCAATTTTTTACGGTTAAGTTCAGCAGATTCAACTAACGTAAAATCGACGTGAACGTTATAATCCGGATTACTCATTGCTACCAATCTCCTCACATTCCAACAGTAAATATTTCTTGGGATGATCTAACCATCTGCATCGCTTGATTTTATAAACATGCCCATTCCAAACAACTTCATAATCAATAGATATAGGTTCTCGGTTGCTTGCAATTATTTCAAAGTAATGGGTGATTACATTCTCCGTCTGAATTGAATAAAAATAAGTTGATGAGGTGGGTTGCGTAACTTTAGCCCACTTGTAAATACCTTTTGAATATTCAGCATCAACCTCACTAAAACCAACTGGAATATCAAATCTTCGGCGAATTAATATTTTTTGATTTCGCTTTCCTGCCGCATGGATCATATCGGAATATACCTATAAGATTTTAATAATGTATTGAACCCAAGAGGAATGGAATATAACTGTTCGTTAGCAACATCTTCTCGTTGTTGGTACCAATATCCCACAGCTAATAAAATCGCTATTTTTACATCTGGTTCAACCAACATTGCCGAAGACTGAGCGCCTTCTGGGATTTTATCTTCATAAAATATGCGATTTGTATAATTTTGCGCTCTACTGATAGCTGCTTTAAGATAGATATTCAACAGATTATCTTCATCATCATTATCAATACGACATTGTTTTTTTATTTCTTCTAAGGTGGGAAATGTATAAGATTGATCTGCCATAATTACCTCAAAAAAAAGCCCTTTATTGAATAAAGGGCATATTATTAGCTACCTTTTTTGATTGTAAGCAACTTAATTGCGTTACTATCATTTAACATTGAGCCAACGCGTTTAGTCGTATAGAACCCGACAAATGGTTTCTTAGTATACGGATCACGTAACATGCGAATACCAATACGGTCAAAGATATAAAAACCACGTTTAAAGTTACCAAATGCAATTGGGGCCTTACCAGATGTATCACCGATATCTGGCATTTGCTCATTTTCAGCAACAGCAAAACCAGACAGTAATGACGGTTGACCAACTTGCAATCCTGGTTGCCAGATGTAATTGCCTTTATCATCTTTTAATAAACGAACTGCTAACAATGATTGATTGTTCATCATGAATTTAGCACCATTACGATAGACTTTGCGTAAGGTATAAGTAAGACTCACAATATCATCTGCAGATATTATTTTTACTGCACCTGATGTGATATTTTGCAATTTACCCCAATCGCGAGCTTTATCATCTTTTGCATCGGTTGCATAAGCTAAAAAGCCTTTTGGTTTTTTATTACCATCACCAAGAGTGAACGCCTCTTCTTCACGTTCAGCAAACTCTTGCGTTAACTCGTCTGTGATAAATGACTCTACATTGAAAAATGCATCATCAAGCATAGTTTGGGTGGCGTACGGGTTACCGTAAATTTCACCCCAAACAGGAGTAATTACACCAAGTTGAGGTGTGCCAGTTTCAGGTCGCGGATCGGTTTCATCTACCCAACCACTAGAAATACCGCCTTTATTGACTAGTTTTTTCCAATCTGGGGTACCAACTGTAATGACATTACATTCCTGGCGCATCACGACTTCATCACGTAAGGCGGATAAAATGTCAGTGTTTAATTCTTCAGGAACGGCATAGCCACCGTCAGCATCAATACCTGTTTGCATTGCTTTTTGTTCTAACTCTGCTAAACCTTGGTCGTCACCCTTGCGGATGAATCGCGCAAATGCTTCTTTATGTGCTGAGGCTTGTTTATTTCCACCTGCTGGGCGTTTAAACTCGGCAAGCTCGTTTTCTAACGCGGCTTTAGTACTATCTAATTCTGATAACTTGCTGTTTAGCGTCTCGACTTGCTCAGCTAGCTTCCCTTTTTCTTGTGTGATTGCTTCTAATCGCTGATCATTTTTAGTCTTAAACTCTTCAAACTGTTGTTTAAGTTCCTGCGCGACTAGTTCAACATCTTTATTATCAACTGCCATAATATATAATCTCCTAGTTAAAAATTGATTTTAAAATATTTAATGCGTTTTCCTCGCTATTACTAGCATCTCGCTGTTTTAGTGAAGAATATCCCTCAGACATAAACGCTTTTGCCTGAGTTCTGGAGAGTCCAACGTCGCGCAGCACTCTTTCAATTTCTTTCGGTGGCGGTATGTCACCACTTTCAAAAATACTTTTTACGTTATCAATTCTCGCTTCATCGTTTGCTGGGAAAGTGACAACAGACACCTCCCAGAGATCAATCTCTTTCAAAATGAATGCAGATTTTTCTTTGTCGTAATCATAATCATTTAAAATATATCCGATTGATAACCCAGATAATGATTTAGCTTTCATGTGAGCATGGGCACGTTTAGCGAGCGGATCATCATCAATTAATAATTGCCCCTCAAGATACAACCCGTTATCGTCCTCAACCATTTTTGTGTAATAGCCGATAGGTTCATCCATCTTGTGTTGCCATAGAAGTACAGGCAAACGCCCTTTCTCTTTCCACATGTTAAGCGATTTAGTAAATGCGCCTTTAATTACGATATCTGAATAGCTATCTTTCACGCCAAATACTGAGCCGTAGCCTGTAAATGCACCTGAATCGCTCACCGATTTAATCTCAAAAGGCATATCAAGTCGTTTTTTATTTAGCATCTTTGTTGTTATCCTGTGGTTTAGTAGTCATGTTCATTGGGGTTAGATAGATATCGCCGCCATCACGAGGATTGCGCTCTTCTAAATCACGGCACTCGTTCGGTGATAAAATGCCCCAGTTGATACCTGTTGCGTATGAGTCGTAGCGAGATTTCATGTCACCGCGCAATAACGCCCCGACGTTAAACTTGGCATAAAATTGACCTCGTTTTTCTTTACTAACGAGTCCAATGTTGATGCGTTGCTCAATTCGTGTTAGATAGGGCACTAATGAGTAATTAACAAACCCCATACCGAGATTTTCAATATTATTGAATGTGGCCCTGTCGGTGTTTTGGACCATATGCATCGGCACGCGAAATATTCGGCAAATTTCCTCAAGTTGAAATTTTCTGGTTTCTAAAAACTGGGCATCTTCGGCAGACATACTGATGTTATTCCACTTAAGACCCATTTCTAATATCATGGGTTTGTGTGCATTTTCTAGCCCTTGATGCTGTTCTTGAAAGTTTTCTTTTAGTCGCTTGTATGCTTCATCAGTTAATACCTGATCGGTTTGTAATACACCGCTTGAAACTGCGCCATTACTAAATAGTCGCGATCCGTGTTCTTCAGTGGCTAAACCAAGCCCTATAGCGTGCCTTGCATAACTAATCGGGCTTAAGCCAACCAATGAATCCATTGAAAATGTGCGCACGTGCCAAATTTCATCTTGAGAAAGCACATCACAAGAGCCATCAGGGAAAGTTACTTGATAAACAGGCTCCCATTTATCATTTAATTTCGGCTGCACACTACCGGGCAAAAGAGGGAGTAACTCAACAACTTCACCGAATACTTTGACTTTATATGCGTAAAAGTTACCACGTAAACACAGACAGCCGATCAGGTACTCCCAAAACTCTTGTGGGGTCATGTAGTTATTTGGCGCAACATATAAAAGTGAGTACAGTTTTTCTTTGGGTGCTTTTTTGCGCCCGCTATCTGTTGCTTGATATAAGAAACATGGCAACATTCCGACAGATTCAGTTAATACACGAACGCAGCCAAATACAGCAGTTAACTGCATAGCAAGAGCCGGACTAACCCTACGACCTGCATAGGTATCTAGCGAAAAACCTACATAATCAGATAACTCTTGAGCGGTAGTAATAGATTTTTCTTTACGTTTAAATAAGTTAAATATATTCATTATAATGACCGTATTCCTACGTTTAAGATGTGTTCTGATAAAGAGCTTTCTGATTCATCCTCTTTATTTGTCACGCCAAAAGCCATCGCCAAAGCCTGCATACCATCAATGCGACCAGTAGCTTTGTGTTTATCAAATTTCCTATTGTCAGCTTCATCTCTTGTTACCACAGCATTAGCGGCGCACATGGTCAGTATTGGGTGATTGCCATGACGAATAGTTCCATTTAAAAGTTCGTCTTCTAAAATAGATAAAGCTGGTGACATGTCCTTGAAACCCTGCCCAAATTTGACTAAAGGCGGATTAGCATTAATTCGCTCAAATTCTTTGATTAAAAAGTCAATGTGATATCGGTCAAAAGCAATGGCCGAGATATTGTATTCTTGGATGATTTCGTCCAACTCTTTAACCAGGTATTCATAATCAATAGATGCGCGTGGCGTTGTCCTTAGGTAACCCTGTTTTGCCCATACATCGTAAGGCACTCTGTCTCTTTTTGAACGATCATGTATGCCAACCTCTGTCGCCCAAAAATAAGGGTGAACATTCCAGTACCCATCGCTCGTTTTTGATATAACAACGAATGCGGTTAAGTCGTTCTTTTGGGATAAATCAAGTCCTGCAAAGCTGATAACATCTTCTGATGTTGGTTTAGCTGAGCATGATTCCCACACGTTGCGAGATACAAATGGACTAACAACCGATACTCGCTGATTTAGATTGAGATTTCGGAATTTATTTTCTTCAATTGGCATACGGTTTGCCGCATTAGCTAACCGCTTTAAATCATCGTAGGAACGGAATAATCCAAGTGCAGGATTAGCCGCATACCACGCTTTTTCATCAAGCACGTCAGCATCTTTTTCAGCAGCATAAACATGTGAAATGATATGCGGATCGTTAGAACTTTTAGCATCATCAAGCCATACACTGAATAAATCAGCATCATTTGCAGCTTGGGTACTAATCGCAATAAGTAAAGGTTCTTTATGCGCGCCCTGTGAAGTAGTGATTGCGTCAACAAAATCACTTCTTGGTCCAACTATTTGTCCAACTTCATCCAGAATAGCAAGAATAGGCGATAACCCATGCGCGGTTTTACCATCAGCAGCCAATGCTTTATATTCAACATTGCAAAGCAAACCATAAAGCCTTTTGCCACTTGGTACGATTCTAACTATTTTTTGCAGTTCAGGGTTTAAGTTAACGATTTTAACCGCCAATTCAAACACAATTGATGCTTGATCTCGGCTCATTGCACCGCTGACGATCTGCGAATTTTGAACAGCTTCAGGACCAACTAAATGTGCTAACAATAACCCAGCAATTAAACCTGTTTTACCGTTCTTTCTTGCAATACTGAGATATGCTGAATAAGTCCTGTTAGGGTTATCATAAATATCTAAAATAAACCGTTTTTGGAAATCAGCTAATTGCATCGGTTCGCCAAGATGCTCACCGTCAGGCACTCGGCAATAGTGCTCAATAAAAGCAATTACCTTTTCACCTCGTGTCATAAAATTACCTTAATGTAATGGCGTAGCAAGCAATCCTAGCCCGTCATGTTTATCCATGTAAGCTCTTGCGTTTTGCTCATTTTTGTTGCGGTTTTGCTGATCTCTCGATTCGCCATTTGTGGCGTGAGAATGTATTTGTAGGTTTCTTTTTTGTGCTGCGACTAACCTACCCAGATCGGTTATTTGTTTATCAATGCGCTTAATCTCGTTCGGATTACGTTCTTCACCAACTTTTTCATTTTCGCTGGCTAGCTCTTTTCTTAATTCAAGTATTCTTAGCTGATTATTTGATAAATCGGCGCACTCGATAAGGTCCGAATCAGTCCACGAATCAAGAGCTTTTGATTTAATATTGGAATCCCAAAAAGGACGAGCTTTAGTTGATAATCCTGCGTAGGCTGGTGGTTCAATAGTGTTTTTTACGGCATTGTCCATAGCTTTGATAGCTGCCGCAGTGCTATCAGAACGTGTTCTTTTCTTTGCGGCCATATATGTTCCTAAAAAAAGTAAAAAAATCGGGTTAGCGTTAAAATGAAAGGGGACGAGCGGTTTGGAAGACAAAAAGTTCTAGAAATTTACCACCCCCTCCCCTTACCTAGATAATTTATTATTAATCCAATGTCCACCAAACGGCATACCATTAACATCGCATCCTATCTCTGTGCCTATGTTCTCTATTCTCTGCTTGGTGCTTGAGTGGTGAGTGTTACACAGTCCTTGATAGTTTGATGAATCCCAAAACAATTTTTGCGCCTGTTTAATTCTTACTGGGTCTTTGGATATTAATGCTTGCTCTAACTTGTGCGGAATAATGTGGTCTACTGCGGTTGCGGGTTCATATCTACCCTGCTTTAAACACATAACACAAAACGGCTTGCGCTGTAGGTATGTTCGCCTAGCTTTACGCCAACGGGGGTTGTTATATACGTTTATCATAGAAACTGTATTGTTTTAAAAAGTGTAACTTTAAGTTACGGAAATAAAAAAACCGCCGAAGCGGTTTAAATATTTTGAATGGTATTTATATAAATGCTTTTTTTAATTTCCAACCGGTTTGGAGGGATAAAATCGGGTATATTTCTGATTGTAAAACTCCAGATGGGCATTCTGTATTTTGCAAACCCATAGGAATCCAGAGAACTAAAGATCCTACTTCTAAATGATAATCAATGACAGGGGAGCGTACAGTGGTTTTAAAAGGTCCCGTATTTAACGCTATTTCAATTTCATAAACAGGTGCAAATTTTGTAATATCGAACATGTACCTGCTAGTGGATATATCTCGTACTATACCAACCAATGGCTGATTTATTTCCAAAGGAGCAGAATTCTCACACGCAAATAAAAATGCTTCTGTTGTGCTTCTAAATCTAATTATATTTTTATGACTATGCTTATCTTTTAATTTACTAAATTTTTGATAATAGTATTCTGCTTTGGCTTTTGATTGACGTTTTAGTTCTTCCTTATACCAACGTTCAAGTTCACTCTTAGGTTGGGAAAGTTTTTCAAAAATATTTAATATTCTTTTCCTAAAAACTATAAATATATAAACCGCGAGAATAACCGCCCAAATAGCTATACTATTCGTCTTATCCATTTAACACCCACAAAAACAATTTATTAATAATAATCAAAAGGCGCAAAATTGCGCCGAGTATATTCTTCTGAGCATTATAATTTTATTATAGGGAAAAGCAAAAATTACCTAAAACATTGATTTCACTACAAAACGCAAAATTGCGCTCTGTAAACTCACTTGAACAATCTAGTTTTCTTATTGCTCTAAGAACATCTGAATGTCGTTTACCAAAATACTTGGCTACCTTTAAAGATTCGTCATTACTTGATTACCTTGTAAAGTAACCATTTCGTTAAAATCGAATTTAATAATATTCATGGTGTTCTCCGTTAGAAATGAGTTTTAGTCACACAGGGAACCAGTCCAAGAGAGGTAAACCATGATAACCATCTGGTACCCTCTAAAACTCATTCCTAAAAGACTCTTTTTTTAATTGCCAGTGTGAATGACGTTGATTGTAAAATAGGTGGCGGTGCGTTTTTGCACCAAATGAAGATTTTTTTAATAAATTTTAAGCACAAAAAAACCGCAGTTAAGCGGTTTGATCAATAATGTTGATAATTTATTAATTTTTTTGCCTAACACATGTTGTTGTATAAACATTTAACTCGCTAGGTTTTTTTGTAGATCTATACCTCGAACTATAAGTTTCAACATGTTTAAACTCATCGTCTGATACATATTGATATTCCAATGTCCGATCGAACTCAATATTTTCATCAAAATTGCGATGTATTTTTTTATAGCGTTCGAATAAAAATTTTTTGGGTGGTAAATTATAATATTGCTCTGTCATTGAATTATTTTTTTGTTTTTCATATTTTATCTGGATATCATTTATTTCAGAATTTCTATCATCAGTGGCTGTTTTTTCTATATTGTATAATCTTTGGTGTTGACATATCCATGAACCAATTAACATATCTTCTGTAACATTTTCACCTGAAGGTGAACATCCAAACAAAGCCAACCCCGTTAATAATGCAGTTATTTTTTTTAACATTACAATTCCATTTTATTTTTATTACAATGTCTTTAAATTATAACAAATCATTTTAGGAGGTTCATTTAATAATATCTTTTATTGCGTGTTTGTCACTATTACATTTTTCAATGACATTTAATAAATGCTCGTTATATTTAAGGCTCTCACCAAATGTCATTGATTTAGGTGGTAACTGTGGAAGGCAATCACTTAATAGATTGGCTGGTATCGGTTGACTCACGTAAATTTTTCGCTCGGTTGTACAAGCTGGCAGAAACAGGCATAGGCACAAACCGATTAGCACAATCATTGTCTTTGAGTTGCTCATTCATTTGCTCCTGTCTTTCTTGTGATTGATTTTCGAGCTTAACCTTTTCTTGCTCGTTATTAGTCACCAACTGATTATTTTTCTCTATACTCTGCTCTAACTGTAATATTTTGTCGGTTAATATCCTAGCCTCTTTCTGTGCGTTTTTTTTATCCAACCACTGATCAATCGTGGTGTATAGAAATAGCACACAAAGAAGGGCTGAAAACAATATTTTTTTATCTATCATAGTTTTCTACTATTTCCAGTTTAAATGATTGTTCGTCAAGCTCATTCATTAATAAAGTTAACGCCTTTCTACTTTCAAATAATTGAGAATCGTTATTACTCATTCCAACCAGAATGCAACCCGATGTATCTTTAGTCCAATTACCGGCATGAATTAAAATATGAGAGCGATTCGGTACATCTTTAACTTGATATACTCGTCCGAACTTTGGCGAATTAACTATATCACATTGATATGTAGCGGCGGGAATGCATGAAATTTGGCGTTGATTATCTTTCCATTGTAGTTCTAAAGTTGACAGAACTTTGCCTGACGGCAATTGAATCTTACCAAATGTTCCATTTAAATTAGTTTTTAGCCTTGTTAGCTTCATTGTTCATCTCCTTTGGCTTTTTTTATTAATCGTTCCTCAAGTGCTTTGATTAATGTTGCACCTGACCAACCAGCTAAACCAGCAATCCCGCCGGCAAACTCAAAAGCCCAATTGAAATAACTAGCGGCTAACACAACTAGCGCGCCAGCAAATATTGAAATGAATATTTGAGCAATTAAAACCCAAATATTAAATTGGTCACCATTAAGAACGTGATAACAATAGCTAGCTAATGAGCCAAGCGATGTTATGATGAATAGATAAATGACAACAAGCCAGTTGACATTATCAGGGTCTTTTATAGGCATGCGTTTAATCTTCATGATATGCCTCCATTTGTTTGAGGCTGTTAAAATAATGGTAGCGTACTAGCTATTGATTGAAGATGTGTGTGTCTAGCATTGCTACCGGTTTGATGTTGAGTGAATACTCAAAATTTGGGTATAAAAAAACCGACTTTCGCCGGCTTATTTTTTCTTTTTAAAATTCTTTGATGTGTATATTTCGTATTTTTTAAATTTTTCATTTACTGGTTTAGGTTTCTTGCTAAAACGAACTTTATTTTGATTTGATTTCTCTTGCTCATCTTTAAATTTATCGTCTTCCAGCTTATTACCAACTATAATATAAATTGCAAAAATCAGTCCAATAAAAAAAGTAACATCGATTATCATTAATAATGTGGGATCTTTAGTACGAATTGGAGGAGCATATACCGCTGAAGCATCCATGATTGCTAACCAACAAACAAAAAAGAGCAATATTAATTTTTTCATCATTTACACGATCCTGTAACAAACTTATTATCATTACCCTGTATCTGTTTGATTTGCTGATTACGCTCGCATTCCCATTTATCAGGCGGATATAATTTATCCCATGCGCGCATCAATTTAAACTCTGAATCTGATAGATTGATATTGTATTTTTCTGACATGTAAAAATATGTGCGAGCTATAACGCCACGAATTTCGTCGCGAGGTTGAAATTTACGAATTTGAAAATCCACTGCTGTTTTACAGCGTCCGTACTGGGTGAATTCATTAGTAAATTGAGAGTATCTGAAATTAGAACGATCACCATTTACCTCACCAATTGAAGGTTGCAAATTATGCATATCTCCCTCCATTTGGTTAAAAACAGTGTCTTTTTTACACTCTCTACGTCCACCGTCGCGCCAACACTGGAGATGCCTACCAAAATTTTCAGCCGGCATGACATGCTCCCATTCAATGCGTTTAGCTCTGAATTCATTTTTTCTCGGCTCATATCCACATTTACTGAAATCAACTACACCTGATTTATTATTGAATGTGAATTCACAGTCACAATAAAATGTTGTCTGTTCGGGATTTGATTTATACAACTGGACTAATTTTGTTTTAGCTGTATTGAAGTTTTGTGCCGAGTAAGCAAGAAACGGAATTAAAAATAGAGTAATAAGTAGCTTTTTCATAAGTCCATTTATGTAATAAAAATTCTAATTTCTTAACTCAGACTAATATATTTTATTGTTTTGGACAACTGCTCTTATCCATATGAATTACAAACGGCTTTTCATCTTCAATAGAATATATATAAGACACCCCATTAGGAAATATCATTTTTAATTGTTGGAGTATTTTAGGTGTTGATTCATCTATATTACAGTATTTATCAACTGCTGATACTTTTAAGAAAGCTTTAAGTATTTCATCATTAAAGTTACCTTTTGAATATTTTTTCACGCTTATTTTATAGAATAATTCATTATTTTTTTTATAAACATCTTGCAATATAGTATATTCATCTAGATCCTTAGGAATTATTTTTTTAAGGGTTTCTATTATATTATCCTGTAATAAATTCAAATCAGCTTGAAGTTTTTGCATATCAATCTGATTACTAAAAGGATTTTCTTTGTAATATTTACAAAAAGGCAAAGTATCTTTATTGGTAGTATTAATGTAATTAATTTCTATTTTATTGTAAGAATAACCTGGCATGTCATAGATAAGTTTTAATGCTGAATTTTCTACGTTCTCTACTTTTAGCTTACTAACAAATCCATCTTTAATTGATAATTGCCCTATGTATATAATTCCATCTTCTATTTTGTATTGTTTAATTGTTTCGCCGTCATATAATGCTTTTTTTGCATCATTATCACAAATATAAGACTTTGAAGTAACTGTCCCATTACCGTAAAATGTAACAATATTAGCTTCACGACCAATTTCATACATATTCCATTTACCAATAATTTTTTCTTTTATTTCTTGGTCTGATAATTTCTGTTTATTCGCAGCAAAAACAATACAAGGAATAATTAAGAGGATTAATAATATTTTTTTCATATTCATTACCTTTAGGACAATTATGCCTAATGATAACAAAAATAATGTAGAAAAATATCTAGAATGTTTAATTTTTTGATGCTATCAAATTCTATCTTGAAAGCAAAAAGCCTCTTAATTGAGGCTTTCTCTTAAATTAGAGTTTAAAGTTCAGGTAATAACTTTTCTAAAAAAGCATCTTTAACTTTTAAAAAATCCTCTTTTTCTCTTTTTCTTATAATACGACTTAAGAAATAAAGAGTCGGAATAACAAATATTAATAGTTGTATGAGTAATATTATACGATAAAACGATAAAGAAGAGACGTAAAATAAATACCAAAAAATGGAAGTCAAAACAAAAAAGAAAAATGCAAAAAAACCATATACTATATTATTGAATAATATCATATTGTTGGATATTTTAATATCATCCTTCTCTATAACTAAGTAACCATACAATCTTTCAAAATGTGTAGGCGAAATTTTATTTTTAGTTAGCTTTGTTAATCCGAAGAAAAATAAAGCTAACCGTCTATTTCTACATTTAGTTATATCTTGTATATATAAAACTTCTTTCTCTTTACTGCACACCTTCTTACATAAACCATTTTCTAGATTTTCGTCATTAATAATTCGATCTTGTTTTTTTTGATTTCTATTCAATAAAGGTTTAATAAAAAACGCTAAAATTGGTTTTAGAACATAAAATAATAAAGCCAATGTAAAAAGTGAACAAAAAACTAGAGCGAATATAAATAATAAATTCTCTGTTAAATGAGAAAAAAAGAACTTTAATAGATCGAATACATTAGTAACGAGCTCTTTATTTAAGGATTCTTCCATAATTATTCTCCCAGAATAAAAATAATAATAGAATAATATGGAAATAAAAAAAGCCCAACTATTTAGTGGGCTTAAATTTCATGCGTTCAAAACCGCATTATAGGTATATTATCCGTTTAAACGTTTAAACAGTCAAGTGTTTAAGGCTTTCAATTAATTATTTCTTATAACTGACAAAACCATATTCCATTTATCAATGATATTTTTAGCTTTAATATGAGCCGTTTCCCTTGCAATTATTATCCTGGCATCATTTAAAGTCCGTTTATATTCACGAGACATAGAGTAGAAAGCCGCTCTAAAACTTGAATCTATTGCATGTAATGCAGGCTCTATTAATTCTATTTGATAACGCATTCGCTCAGCAGCTTTATATAACCAAGCCAAATCATACCAATCTTCGTCAGATAATCCGCTTCGAGAATGCACACCACCTAACCACTTAATAGCATTCTCAAATTGATTGGCTGGCAAATCTTGATAACGAGGTATTTTGAATTGCTGATGTAGTTTTGAATAAATAGCCTGATGCCTTTCACCTGTTCTATAAGAACGCTCGTTTACTGCTTGCTGAATTGCTTGTTGCTGTTCTGAATTAATGGTTAGCGAATATGAACCTGTTTTACGAATTGTTGGTAATACTTCATCAAATACCCAATTTTGGAAGTCTACAGCTTCTTTTTTATTACTTCTAAAAATTACACGATATAAATTAGGTTCATCAATGAATGTAATTTCTTGGTTTCCACTTTTCGTAGGGAGGTACATTTTATGTACCCCTTTACTTGATATATTGAAACGACTGACTTTTGCATTGCTAATATTCAAAATAACAGCAACGTCTTTTAAGCAAAAAACAGGTTGATTATTTAATAATTGAACACGAACTTGAGAATTATTGAAATTGAAAACTGATAGTTGATCTGACATGATTTATACCTCGTATGTTTAGTGATTTGATCACTTAGTAGGTGATCGGGCTTCAACTACCGCATACGACGGCGGGACTTATTTCTCTTTCGAGTATTGTATTACGTCCTCTCGACCCGATCATAGATATGATCAAATACCTAAAAAATAGGCATAAAAAAACCGCTAATCTTTCGGGTGCGGAAGTCCGCGTATGTTGTAGTATTAACAACTATACAACCCGATAAAACCATTGTCAACTATGCAACTTTTGAAAACAATTCGATGATATGACCTCTAATGAAACATTCTGCTGCCAATAATATTTTTGTAATTTCAGAAGTTTGCTTACCTAAGATTCGCGCTTGTTTACTACAAGAGACTTCACGAAGATAAAAAGCTGTTAAAATTACCCAATGCTCAACATTATCAACTTTAAGTCTCAATACCGCATCATCAACAATTTTAGCTTCTTCTTCCGTTAAGTATTGTCGATAATCAAAGTCACGAGGTGCGCCTTCTATACCTGCAGATTTAGACGGATATTCTGTACCCATTCGCTTAAGAATACGTGTATTTTTCCATGCAGTTAAAATATCTTTAGTTTCTCTCATTGCCCCCCTCTTCTTTTCTCTAATCTTTTAGCCTTTTTAGTGAAAATAAACTTAATTCTTTTGAGATACTCAATATCAAATTTTCTTATTTCATTGTTATTATCTAACGCTTCGACTTTCTCAATACCTATGCGTTTAATTAAGCTGCTCTAAAATCTAATTGCGCACCGCTTTTATAACAATTGCAATAAACGCATTGCTTAGCCATGTTATGCAGATTAAATCTCAAGTGTGACGCGTCCGAGCGGGCAGTGGTTAACCCAACCCTTATTTACGATAGCTTTCCCAGTCAAAGACAAGTTCACATCCTCCACCGTCTTTCATGCGATCAATTACTCGCTCACCGACTATTTCAGCTAGTTGCTCGCGAGTTTCATTGCTGATTAAAATAGTTGGGCGCATTTCTTCATATCTGGTATTTATGATTTCAAAAATAATTAATCTTTCTGAATCAGAACCGTATTGAACCCCTACTTCATCAATAACTAGCAACTCAGGTGATGAAAATTCAGCTATTACTTCCGATTCTGACTTAGTCGTATCTTTCGACCAGGTAGAGCGATATTCACGAATGATTTTATTGACTGAGGTTAATAGAACATAATGCTGGTGGTTTTTGATAATCTCTTTCATGATTGATACTGCAAGATGATTTTTACCTGTACCTGGTAAACCAACCATTACCATGCCACCGCCGTTTTTTAATCGATCTTCCCATTTTTCGGCGTAAGCTTTACAAATTCTTAAATTGCGTTCTGCAGATTTATTACCAGGTAAATAATTATCAAAAGTGCATAATTCGAATCTTTTTGGTATTTCAGCCCAGGATAATAATTTTGTTATTTCAAGTTCTTTTGTCTTTGCTTTTTTATCAGCAATTTGTTGTTTGATCTGATCGACTTTTTCTTTGGCACAAACTGGGCAAATAGTTTCTGTTTTTATTGTTGCCATCATGGTTATCTTTCTGGACCATTTTTTGTATTCACCGTGTAGCTGACAATTCGCAATAGTTTCAGTTACGCTAAGCCCATCTATTTCTTTTAACCCATTAATGCTATTGGTCAAATCTGTTTCGGCTCTTTCTAGAGTTTTTGATAATCCGCTATCCATGGTTATACTCCTGCCCATTCTGGCTGGGTTGTTTCGCCGTAGTTTTGATTAGCAAAACTAGTGCTGATTGATTTTGTTTTACTAGGTGATTTTGTTTTGTCAGGAAATAAACCCTGCCACCCATTCATGATTGACTGGTTGATCACTTGCTCTGGATTTGCTTGTTCTTCAAGCATTTTGCTTTGAGCTTTCCAGGTACTAGGGAGTAATTTATGTTTTTTAGCAGCTTTGTACTCAATCCAAGTTATCCAGGTTTCTAGTGATAAGTTTTTGGGTTTAACAGAAATAGGATCGAAAGAATCTTTTTTATTTATTTTTTTAATATTACTGATCTTAGTATTATTAATATTAGTATTCTTATATGTCGGATTTATTTCCGAGCTTTCTCGGATTTCAATCCGAGTTTGTTCGGATTTATTTCCGAGCGTCGGATTTATTTCCGAGTTCCATTCTTTGCCTTTTTGAGTTAATGAAATGCAATCTTTGTCACCATATTTTTTATAATTAATTAATCCTTTCTCGCTCAATGTTTTTAATGCGCGATAAACAGTATCAACTTTGTTATAAGCAAGCGGGATTTCATTACAAATCATCTGTTTTGATGCCCAATAATACATTTCGCCATCAATAATTATGGGGTCAGCCCATGTATGAAGTTGATTGAGTAAATCAAATAATGCACCTTGTTGCATATTTAGCTCCCACTCAATGCACTTGGAATTATTAATAAATGAAGTGATTCGCATTAGCCAATCCTCAAAGAATACTCCGCAAAATTGCCACCATTTTTATATATAATCTTAGTAACAATCGGAAAATTTTGTTTTCTTAAATCGTGAATGCGCGCCCCTAATCTGTAGCAACCGAATAAGTTCCATGCTTGTCTAGGATTAATTGTTTTACCGCTTTGTAAATGCTGTAAGATTTGGTCACACTGGCTCAGTGTTTTTTTAGTTTTTAACGTACTCATGAACACCTCACTAATTAGATGGTTTATGCGCTGCAAGTGTTTCTTGATGTGCCGTAAGTCGTCTTTTTACTATTGATTCGCATAAAGTATTTAATACCGCTTCTTCATCACTAGTAATGACGCCGTCACTAATCGCTTTGGCTAAATACGCCTCATACTCACCTCTTGCTGTTCCAATGCTTAACATCGATTCAAAAAGGTCATAACTTCCTGCTTTAGCGACATCAGGTTTTTTTATAACTATGCAGTCCACTGCTCTTGCAAAATAATCAGCAACTAATGTTGTTCCACTTAACTCTTGTAATGCTAAAAGTTCATCACAAGTAAAAAATCGAGTGCCTTTATTTTCATAAAGACGATCTTTAAAGACAGAAAGTGAAATTCCTAAGTAAGAAGCAGCTACAGCTTGCCCGCCTTTTATGTACTTAAGCATTTCAATTACAAGTTCTCTTTGGTTTCCCATCTTTTTACCTTTTCAGTTGGGTTACTTTTAAAATAAATATTACGTATAGTATTAATTAGGCTGCATCAGGTGGGAAAACATCATCCAAAGAGATGTTAAGTCCTAAACTGATAAAAAACTGCGTTATATCTCGACATGTTTTTAAATTCACATCTCGATAACCCAATTCATAATGGGAGATTGCGCCTTGAGAGGTATTTATTGCTCTTGCTAGTTCTTCTTGAGTAATACCTAATTGCTCTCTAAATTCCTTAATTTTGTTCATAACTGATGCCTCAATTACTGTTATGAATATAAATATTACATTATGTAATTTATTATTTCAACATTTATTACATTTTGTTAGTTGTTAATTTAATACAGTTCGTAATAATTAAAGTCGGAGGATCATATGAACACTTGGCAAAATATAATAAAAAAGAGAATGCAAGATATTGGCGAAACACAAGAAAGTCTTGCAGAAAAATTGAGTGTAACTCAGGGCAGTGTTGCTCATTGGCTATCCGGTCGAAGAAAACCAGACACCGATATTATCGCATCAATACTGAAAGCAGTAGGAATTAGGGAATTAATAATAAATGCTGATGGCTCAGCAGCAGAAAATAATACTAAAAACAAACTCAATAAAAATAATTTTCAAATCGAGGTTTTAGATATTACAGCTAGCGCAGGAGCAGGCTACCTAAATTCGGATGTAAAGGAAGTGATTAAATTAATAGAATATGATTCAAGTCAGGCAAAAATGCTATTTAATGGCATGGATGCGAACAATTTAAAAGTTATAAACATCTCTGGTGATTCGATGCAGGGGACATTTGAAAGCGGTGATTCAATTTATGTAGATGTTTCAAAAAAAGAATTTAATGGTGATGGAATATATGTATTCACATTTGGTAAAAGTTTGTATGTAAAACGATTACAAATAATCAAAGATAAACTTATTGTTATATCTGATAATAAAAAATACAAAGAATGGGATATAAGCGAAGATGAAATTGACCAACTTTATATACATGGCAAAGTAATGCTAAGTCAATCAATGTTATTGAGAAAACATGGATAACTGCTTTGGCAGTTTTGTAAATAATAAATTCATAAAATATAAAGAATATAAATTATGCAAATTAATGGAAGTATTGATTATGATTTTGCAGAGCAGTTTCAGTTAGCCATTACTAAAGCTATTGCTAGTTCATGTCATTTTATGCATGCTGATGGAACAAAACCAGATCGTCAAAGTATTGATTTAACTATATCGACAAGTTATTTTAATACAGATTTAGGATACACAGTAGAGGGACATATAGATTTGCAATTAAAAACAGTAATCAATCCAACTGTCATAAATAATATCCTTAAATATCCATTAAAAATTAAAAATTATAATGAACTTATAGGTAAAAGAAGAAATCCAAAATATCTTTTTGTCATGATTATTCCAGATAATAAAAAAATGTGGATGCATGAATTTAACAATGGTATCTTTCTCCCATATAAATATTATTGGATTAATTTAGAAGGGTTTCCACCTTCAAATAATAAAACCTCAGTTACGATAAATATTCCAATACACCAAGAATTAACACGTGAATCATTAATGAAAATGCTGGAATATGCAATAGAAGGTAAAACTTTATGAGTAAATTATTAGACGTAAATAAAATTGCATATTATATTGAAATGATAGAGAAATTTCTTTCTGACCATGATTGGCACCGCTTAAAAGAATATGATACTTTTTCTGTATGGAACTTAAAAGAAAATCCTACTTTTAAAACAGATATCCGTTTACCTATAAACTCAAATAATGAATATGCTGACGATATAGATTTGATTGAAGAAGCAATAAATAAATTAGCTATTATTTTTAATTCTAATTTTGAATTCATTTTGCAATCAATAATAAATAAACAACCAATAACCAGCGTTTCAAAAATTAGTTTTAGAGTTATTAGTGATGATGTTATGAAAGGCAATATTCCGCTTGATGAAGGGATTAATTTAATAACAAATGTTAAAAAGTTCATAGAAAATATAGCTAAAGCAACTGAAACTAAAAAACCAAGTTTTACAAACTATAAATCAAAAGATATTATGGATTTCATGGGGTCAATTCAGTTAGGACAGACCGAAATAGGAAGTTACATTGTAAATTTACATTATCCAATTTCACAAACAGATACACTTGATAATATAAATAAAGTTGAACAATCCTTCTCAGAGTGCGTGGATAATGATATAGAAATCGGATTAAAAACATTAACCGAAATAGTAAATGAGAATAAATATATTGATGATATTGCGACATTAGTTAAAAAAGGAATAAGTGCTAATTTATGTGATTCATTAATTGATTTGACTGGATTGTCACAAAATAGAGATGTTGAGATTATTTTACATAATAAAACAAAAAAATTAACTCCTTTTTATTTTGACAAAACCAGAATTTCACTCATAAAAAAGATTTCAAAAAAATTATATCAAGATGAGTTTATTTTAGATAATTTTACTGTTACAGGTTACGTGGTTGATAGACACAGTCTAAGTGGAAATCTATTAGAAGGAGGCAAAATCTCAATTAAAATGCCTATTTTGTATAAAATGAGAAATATCGACATCGATCTTAATACAGAACAATACTACATGGCTAATGAAGCAGTAAAATTGGCTAGCCAGATCAGCATAACTGGGAAATTATCAATAAAAAAAGCAACTGGCACATTAGTTAATATATCCGACATAAAAATAGTCGAACAAAAAGAAATCAATTTTGTATAACAAACAACTAAATATAATTACCCAATAAAAATTACTAGCTTTTATAAAAAGCCCCTAATCGGGGCTTTTTTCATGCCTAAAATCTGCATATAAAATCCTTCCTCGCTCAAATTGTATAAATAACAATCAAACTATATTACATTTTGTAATTACATCTTGTAATGTATAATTACATATTGTAATATTAACACATCAAAACAAATTAACTTACCAAATGATTAGTTTTGATTAGATAGTCGAACGGCGCGACTTTAAACCATGCGTCGGGACTGTGGCGGTAACTCAATACAGGCGGTAAACAATCAAACTAAATGCCTTTCAGTGAGAGTTATATAGTTTGATAACAACAGAGGATTAAATCATGTTTAAAGTAGGCGACAAAGTAGTACCGAATGGGTTTAGATATAAGGTTGATACACATAGATACGGCACTTATCTAATAATGGTTAAGTGGGAAGAAGAATCAAAAGTGGTAACAGTTGAAAGCATTGGTGAAAATAATTGTATCAATGTAACTGATGGAAAGTATGAGTTTATCTATCACCCATCAGAACTGCGAATTGCAACGGAAAAAGAGATAGAAACGCTTAATGAAACAAAAGAACAAAAGTTTGATTTTAATAATTACTTCTATGTGTTAGCGCTTAATGATGGCAAGCGGTTTATCGCTACATGTAGAGATTTTACAGATGAAATTTATGGGATAAACGAAAACAATTCCGCTTTTATTGATAAAGGTAGCATCAAAAAAATCATAGCAATCATACCAAAGCAATAACAAATTTAAACAAGTGGGCTTGAGTTTGATGTTAAGAACACTGACAGCTCGGAAAGACGGCACATTGCTACATCCTATTTGCCCTCCTAGTGAGGGCTTTTTTTACAGAATTAAGGAATAAAACAATGAATTATCAGAAATGGAAATCCGAGTATTTAGACTCGCTAAATAAAAAAATCAAATCACATAAATATTCGGTTAATTACACAGAACACTATATCAACGAGTTATGTCTAGAATTATTAGAAAGAGGCGGTTTCGATGAGGATTACGGACATTGGGAATGTGTAACGGCTGAACACGCATCACAAGAAAGTTTTGAATTTTGGCTAAAAGATTATTTTACCGATGAGGAATAAAACAATGAATAAATTAGTACCACAAAACGAAGAACAAGAACACATGATTCAAATTCTACTTGCAAAAATGCAGGGGGGTTAAATGAACACAATACCAACTGATCTTGTCGGCTGTAATGTTCATGAAACAGACCGATTTAATCTCAATTATAAATTAACTAAGAGCGAACTGATGTACGCCCATTTTTGTACCTATGTACTAACGATCGGCATGTTGTTTATGTTGATTCGCTGGATGTTACAAATTGCTACGAGGTGAATATGGGAAGAAGTGTATAACTCGCTATCAATCCAAGCAAAAATGACTATTGAAATAGCTGAACTTAAGGCACATCACGGATTTGCATATGTTACTACTACCAATAATGAAAAAATGATAATTGATTGTTCAAGTATAGATAATTCGGATGATGGTACATTCTTTATCGGATTGAGAACTGGAGACTTTGATACATGGTCTGTGAATATTGATTGTATAGCTAGTGTTGAAAATCTATTAGGAAATGATTATGACTGAACAATTAAAACCTTGCCCGTTTTGTGGTAGTGAAGATTTATTTATTGATGATATCGATTATAGGTTTAATGAAGATATCTCAGAGGAACATAGAGACGGTATTTGTTCTGCTGTCGTTTGTTTTAACTGTAATGCAAGAGGCAGTGAGAAAGATTCCGAGAATAAAGCAATATTAGCTTGGAATTCAAGAAAAAGTGGAACAAATGAGGAAAGGCAATAATGACTACTCCAACATTAGAGCAATTTTTAGATGATGTTAAAAACCACGAATTAACAATTCATCAAAATAATGGTGTTTATCGCCATTTAACGTTCAAAAATCCAGAATCAATTAATCAGTATTTTAACATTACTACATATCCAGAATATCTCGTAATCACTGGCGATATGGGGTCGTTAATATTTTCCAGACTAACAGATATGTTTAATTTTTTCCGTTCTGATGATTTGCAGATAAAACCTGACTATTGGTCTGAAAAAATAGAATCGATAAATTACAACGCAAAATCAGCGAGTTATTCAGAGTTTGATATAGATGCAGTAAAAAAGTATGCACAGGAAGATTTAAATGATTATCTAGACGGAAATCAAACGCTATCAAGTAATGATAGAGAAGAGTTAATCGAGGAATTCGATAATAAAATCATGTGCGCATCTAACGAATGGGAAATGGTCGAAGCAATTAGAAATTTTAATTGTAATGGTTTTGAATTTGTCGATTTTTGGGAAAGAGACACAAGCAAATATCTGTATCGTTACATCTGGCTGTGTTATGCGATCGTCTGGGGGATAAAGAAATTTGATGAGGTGATTAAGTGACAAATAAAAAAATAATCAAACGGTTAATAAAAGGCAATTGGTATTTAAAAGCTGAAGATGATCACGATTTAGCTCTAATACTAAACGCCTGTCATGACGCTAAATTAACGTGGATAAGTGGCAATACTAAAGTGAGTGAGGTAATAATCGAAGATGGTGGGTATATCCTGCACCCAATATATTTTATTGGTATTGATTGTGATGATACAGAGTTGTCATATAGCCATACACCATCGGCATTTGAGTTTACCTATGACATTACAGACTGGTTTTATCGAGAGGTGATCAATGACTAAATATAGCGAACTGTCTAAAAATGATTGATGAGGTATAAGTATGAGCGAATCAATTATATTAACTGATGATGAGTTACAATTATTAACAGGCAGGAAAAATAAAAGCCTTCAAATTAAATGGCTTAAAGAAAATAAATTTTGTTTTCATGTTAATTTACTAGGTAAACCCATTATTCTACGCGCATCATTAAATCAAAAAGTAATAATTGAAAATAAGCAACAAGAACCAGATTTTGGAGCTTTAAATGGCAAGGAACCGTAAAGACAAAAAAGATAACATACTCCCCCCTCGTGTATCTAAAAACAAATACTCCTACTACTTAAAAACCAGAGAAAATAAAACAATTACGCTTGGTTCCGTTGGAATAAGCATGATAGAACTTTGGGCTAAATATGAAGGTGTAATAGCTGAACAAAAGGAAGTAATGACGTTTAGTAAACTTTGGAGTATGTACTTAAAAAGTCCAGGATTTAATAAACTATCACCTCGGTCACAACAAGATAAGTTAAAAGGTGCTAAAAAAATATTACCGGTATTTGGAAATATAAACGTTGATAATATCAGACCAGAGCATATACGCCGATATATGGATATAAGAGGAGAGCAAAGCGAAGTACAAGCTAATCACGAATTATCATATATGTCCGTTGCTTTTGCGTGGGGATACGAAAGAGGATATTGTAAAATTAATCCTTGCACAGGAATTAAGAATTTCACAATCAAACCTAGAGATAAATATATCGACGATATTGAGTATTATACTATCTATGATGAAGCTATAGACATCATTAAAGTTGCTATGGAAATATCATATTTATGTGCAGCTCGGCAGGGTGATATATTTAATCTAAAGCATAACCAGATTCTAAAAGAAGGTTTGTATATAAAACAAGGTAAAACAGGAAAAAAACAAATCAAACAATGGACGGAAAGATTAAAGAAGGCTATTGATTTAGCAACAAAACTATTTCCGCCATCTTCGTCTGATTCATTTGTTTTACTTAACCAGTCAGGAAGGAAGTTAATCCAAAAAACATTCAATTCATATTGGCTAGAAGCTAAAAGAGCCGCTGAAAAGAAATTAGGCAAAGAAATAAAATGTACATTCCATGACATAAAAGCCAAAGCTATTTCAGACTATGAAGGAGCAACTAAAGATAAACAACTTTTTAGCGGTCACAAAACCGAAGCGCAAGTTAATACATATGACCGAAAAGTCAAAGTTACACCAACCTTAAATCCACCTAAAAAAGAAAATTTATTCTAACTGTATATTCTAAGTAAATTCCAAGCTTGTTGTTTGTTTAACTGTTCAATAACAAATAAATAATCTATTGCATTGATTTAATTGATATTTATGTGGTGCCAGTGGTCGGACTCGAACCGACACGCTTTTAAGGGCGGCGGATTTTGAATCCGCTGCGTCTACCAATTTCGCCACACTGGCATTAGAAGTGTAATTAAGTAAACGTTGGCATTATACTAAGCTCTGAAATATCTGCAACAGATATTGTAATAAAGTGCTTTGGTTGCCTAAAAATTCAGCTACCACTTGCGTTTCCAAGCTGGTAATTTTTTAAGAATGGTATAAGCGTTCTGTTTTGCTATCGCATAATCGACATTATGATGATTCGCATAATGAAGTGTTAATTCATGCCATTTTTCATCAAATGATTTCATTGTTCCATCTTTGTGAGCGCAATGTTTACAATAATTTTTGGACATATCATGTAACGGGTAGTCGCCAATAGAGGTCATTGGCATGCCACATGCAATGCACATTTTCATATTTAAGATCTCTTTTAAATTAATTAAAGAAAACTAACTTTCATTATTGATTTAATGAAAATGCTACTCCGAGTTAAGTGCGATTACAAGGTTTGGTTGCATTAAGGAAAATTATTTTATTTAAAAATTAAGTTCAATTTGAGTTTTTGGCTCAGTAATTTGTTGCTGACGTTGTTGTGCTAATAGATAACGACGTCTTTGCGCTCGTTGTTTGCATAAACGTAGGACTTCTTGTTTTTCAGCATCAGAATAGCTTAACCATTTGAATCTTTCTTCTCTGGAACGATAACATTTGATGCAATATCCTTGTTTGTCAGTTTCACATACGCGTTGGCAAGGACTTTGGATGTCAAAAAATTCAATCTGATCCAATCGACTATCCTTCCTTTTAATTAATGCTATGCCATTAAATTATTGTTCTTTTAAACCTAATCCTTTACTGAGAACTTTAAAACAATCATCACAATCATGCGTTGCAGCATGAAGTAAGGTTTGGGTAGGAGCATGAATTAATTTGTTAGTTAATTTATATGAAAATTCTGCAAAAACTTCATCAACATTAGCACCTTGTTTGATTGCATTCATGGCTTTTGATTCTAATTCTCGTTTTATATTTTCAGCATTACTTCGATATTGTTTTACAAAATCAACGGCATGGCGAGATTTGAGCCAATCATTAAAAAGTTCGGCTTGTTCTTGGATAATATATTGTGCTTCTTTGGCTGCAATGGCACGTTGCTCTAAATTAGAGGCTACCGTTTTTTGTAAATCATCAATAGTATAAAGGTATATATTATCGAGTTTACTTATTTCTTCTTCAACATCACGCGGTACGGCAAGATCAATAAATAACATGCGTAAGTTATCTCTAGCTTGCATCGTGCGTTCAACCATTCCTTTACCAATAATAGGCAATGGACTGGCAGTTGAGCTAATAACAATATCAACATCTTTGAGTCGATTAGCTATATCAGGTAGTGAGATAATTTCTGCATCAATAATAGAAGCCAATTTTAATGCTTTCTCACGAGTACGATTAGCAACAATTACATGATTAAAACCGTGAGGTTTTAAATATCGTGAAATTAACTCTATGGTTTCCCCTGCCCCAACTAACATTACATTGATTTGTTTTGCATCCGTAAATAGTTGCCTAGCAACCATGCAAGCAGCATAAGCGACTGAAGCAGTATTTGCACCAATATTGGTTTCAGTTCGTACGATTTTTGCCACATGAAATATGTTTTGAAATAACTTTTCTAATTCAACTGATAAGCAGTTATTTTTCTGCGCATAGCAATAAGCTTGTTTAACCTGACCTAAGATTTGTGGTTCACCAAGGATCATTGAATCAACACCACTAGCAACAGACATGAGATGTTCGATTGCTGTTATTCCTTCATACCAGTAGATCGCATTTTGATAAAGTGTTATATCTATTTGATGAAACTGTCCTAACCAGTTTTCAACCGACTGTTTTAATCGCAGATAATCAGTTTTATGTTCGTAACTTAAATAGATTTCAGTTCGATTGCAAGTAGACAAAATAACACAACCATCTACTAATGGATGTTGATAGAGACTATATAGCGCTTTATCGATAATTTCATTAGGGAAAGCTAATTTTTCCCTTAGGGTTATCGGCGCTGTTTTATGATTAACACCTAATATTGTTATTGACATTGCATTGCTTCTTTTATAAGAGTTTTAATAAACATAGCTATTTCATTAAGCGCTTTACTTATAACATTATATAAAAAAATAATAAACGTTAATTTACAGTAACTTTTTCTATTCTGCTAATTATCAGTTATAATGCCTCACTCGATTAGTCATAAATTTCTAAAGAGCCTTTTTATGCGTAAAATCAAATATATTTTCTTATTTATATTGCCTTTCTTGCTTATAGCCTGTCAATCTAACAGATTCAAAGACAGTGAATCAATTCAAAGACAGTGGCAAATTCACCAACAAGATCTTAAACAAATAAATGCTTTTCAAGTAAATGGTAATATAGCATATTATAGCACTAGCACACGCAATTATGGTCGATTTTTCATCATCCAACAATCAGTTAATCGTTATGAAATAAAAATAACCACACCTGTTGGCACAAATATTTTAAGCTTGAAGGTTGATGCTAATTATGCTGAGCTAGTCGATAATGATGGTAAACATTATACCGATACCAATGTTGAAGATTTAATGAAAACAATCACAAATATCAATATTCCTTTCAATTCGTTACATGATTGGTTAAAAGGATATTCAAATGATGCTTATGTCGATAAATTAGATAAATCAGGTCGGCTGGCTTCATCAGAATTTATGCAAAATGATAATAAATGGAATTTGAAAATTCCTAGCTATATGACGCGTAATTACAAAAATCGCCAAATTGATTTACCTTCAACTATCGAACTCTCTCATGGTGAAGAACGAGTGCGTTTAAAAATTAATAATTGGATAGTACGTTAATAGGTAGCAAGTCATGAAACAGTGGTTGTCCCCAGCTAAATTAAACTTATTTTTATATATTACCGGTCGACGCACTGATAATTATCATAATTTACAAACACTGTTTCAGTTTATTAATTATTGTGACCAATTAACGTTCAATGTCCGTCAAGATAATCAAATTAACTTATTAACGCCGTTTGCTAATATTCCTGCTCATAAAAACTTAATTATTATTGCGGCAGAGCAATTAAGAACTTTCACCCAAAGACCCGACTTAGGTGTCGATATTGCTATTGATAAAAAAATTCCTATGGGGGGAGGACTTGGTGGCGCATCTTCTAATGCGGCAACAGTTTTAGTGGCGCTTAATCAGTTATGGCAACTTAATTTATCCACTGAAACTTTAATGGATATTGGTCGCAAAATTGGTGCTGATGTGCCTATCTTTATTTATGGTCAAGCTTCTTTTGCTCAAGGGATTGGCGATCAGTTCCAAGCCTTGGATATACATGAATATTGGTATTTGGTAACCTGTCCGAATATAGAAATATCGACTGTCAATATTTTTAATGATCCCCAACTTCCACGTAACACACCTGTTCAAAGTTTACACGATTTGCTTTTATTACCCTTTGATAAACAAAGAAACGATTGTGAAGGTATTGTACGCAAACATTACCCATTAATTGATAAAGTAATTGATTATTTATCACACTATGCAACCACACGTTTAACGGGTACTGGTGCTTGTGTTTTTACTCAGTGTAAAACCGAACAACAAGCTAAAGAGATACAAAAGCATCTTGACACGCTATCGATTGATAGCTTTATTGCTAAAGCATTAAACCATTCTCCACTCTATACAAATTGAGTGAAGAATATCAGTAATAATAATACTTGAGTCAATACCCCTATCAATAAATAGTGCTATTTTTTATTTAATAAAATGTAAAACTAACTGACTGACTCACTTGGTATGACAAACAGATGATGATCATAATATTCAACACAATATAAACCATCGTACGAATGGTAACCTTGTTCTGACAATTTCGATTTTAACCAATCTTCATTTTTGCCGATATTCTCAAGGACATCCTCTCTTGGTTTTTCATTTTCCAGAACAATGACCGAAATATCTTTATCGCCTTTCTTAACTACCGTTAATTGTCCATTGGGTTCAAGTATAGCTTTATCAACAGCATTAATCGTAAAAACATTTTTCATACGCAATAATACAGCAAAGCTAGAAATATCCATGTTAATACTAGCAAAAGCATCCAATTGAATTTTACCTTTTTTCATCAATATGATTGGATTCCCCACAATAAACGCCTTGGCATTTTGGCTTTTTTGTTTTAAATAATTCGAGGTGTACATAATAATAGTCCACATAACGATGACCACTAAAAAATCCAAGACGGTTAATTTAGGGTTGTAGATTATGCCTCCGGCTATACCACCTAAAATCATATTACCAATAAAATCAATGCTCGACATTTGTGATAGCGAGGTTTTACCGGTGATTTTCAAAAATAAGATAATACAAATAAATACAACCAATAATTTTAATGCAATGACCAAAAAATCGTAATAATTCATTTTAGTATTACTCCAATTATATTATTGATACTTAATTTTAAAGAGAAGATGAGATGGTCGTTTGTCAGATATTCGGGATAAATAATACCTGTTTGATCTGATTTTGTCTTGATATATAAAATGGCGGAATTAACGCCCACTTGTTTTTAGATCATTAATGCCAAACAAAATCGTTTATTAAATTTAAATTAGGTCAAATGACTGATGACCTAATTTAGTTTTATCTCGAT
>NZ_LZGM01000071.1 GCF_001690195.1 Gilliamella sp. wkB108
ATTAAGTTAGGTGTGAAAGCCCTGGGCTCAACCTAGGAATTGCACTTAAAACTGGTTATCTGGAGTATTGTAGAGGAAGGTAGAATTCCACGTGTAGCGGTGAAATGCGTAGAGATGTGGAGGAATACCGGTGGCGAAGGCGGCCTTCTGGACAGATACTGACGCTGAGATGCGAAAGCGTGGGGAGCAAACAGGATTAGATACCCTGGTAGTCCACGCTGTAAACGATGTCGATTTGGAGTTTGTTGCCTTGAGTGATGGGCTCCGAAGCTAACGCGATAAATCGACCGCCTGGGGAGTACGGCCGCAAGGTTAAAACTCAAATGAATTGACGGGGGCCCGCACAAGCGGTGGAGCATGTGGTTTAATTCGATGCAACGCGAAGAACCTTACCTGGTCTTGACATCCATAGAATTCTGCAGAGATGTGGAAGTGCCTTCGGGAGCTATGAGACAGGTGCTGCATGGCTGTCGTCAGCTCGTGTTGTGAAATGTTGGGTTAAGTCCCGCAACGAGCGCAACCCTTATCCTTTGTTGCCATCGATTAGGTCGGGAACTCAAAGGAGACTGCCGTTGATAAAGCGGAGGAAGGTGGGGACGACGTCAAGTCATCATGGCCCTTACGACCAGGGCTACACACGTGCTACAATGGCGTATACAAAGGGAGGCGACCTCGCGAGAGCAAGCGGACCTCATAAAGTACGTCTAAGTCCGGATTGGAGTCTGCAACTCGACTCCATGAAGTCGGAATCGCTAGTAATCGTGAATCAGAATGTCACGGTGAATACGTTCCCGGGCCTTGTACACACCGCCCGTCACACCATGGGAGTGGGTTGCACCAGAAGTAGATAGCTTAACCTTCGGGAGGGCGTTTACCACGGTGTGGTCCATGACTGGGGTGAAGTCGTAACAAGGTAACCGTAGGGGAACCTGCGGTTGGATCACCTCCTTACGAAGAGCTCGTAAGTGTTCACACAGATTGTTTGTTGATTAAGAAGCGAAATAATAAAGTCCCCTTCGTCTAGAGGCCTAGGACATCGCCCTTTCACGGCGGTAACAGGGGTTCGAATCCCCTAGGGGACGCCATGCAGTAGTGACGGCATTATTCGCAAATAAAGTTATCTTTGTGTTTACTTTAATTGAGTAGACAGAAAGATAAAGCTCTTTAACAATTAGGAACAAGCTGAAAGAAACGAGTTCTCGTTTTTGCGGTAGGCTGATATATGAAGATATGTTAGTTTGCAGTAAGAAAGAGAAAGAAAAGCGTAATGAAAACCAAGACAACTGTGAGTTGTAAGGTTAAGAAATTAAGCGTACACGGTGGATGCCTAGGCATTTAGAGGCGAAGAAGGACGTGTTAATCTGCGAAAAGCGACGGTGAGCCGATAAAAGGCGTTATAGCCGTCGATGTCCGAATGGGGAAACCCAGTGTGGGTAACTGCACTATTGCTTGATGAATACATAGTCAAGTGAGGCGAACCGGGAGAACTGAAACATCTAAGTACCCCGAGGAAAAGAAATCAACCGAGATTCCCCGAGTAGCGGCGAGCGAAAGGGGAGGAGCCCAAAGTGGGAAACATCATGAGTTAGTGGAAGCGTCTGGAAAGTCGCACGATAGAGGGTGAAAGTCCCGTACACGAAGGCACATGGTGTGGAAGCTTGAAGAGTAGGGCGGGACACGTGATATCCTGTCTGAATATGGGGGGACCATCCTCCAAGGCTAAATACTCCTAAATGACCGATAGTGAACCAGTACCGTGAGGGAAAGGCGAAAAGAACCCCGGGAGGGGAGTGAAATAGACCCTGAAACCGTGTACGTACAATCAGTGGGAGCGTATATCATTGGATATATGTGACTGCGTACCTTTTGTATAATGGGTCAGCGACTTATATTCTGTAGCAAGGTTAACCGAATAGGGGAGCCGAAGGGAAACCGAGTATTAACTGTGCGAAAAGTTGCAGGGTATAGACCCGAAACCCGGTGATCTAGCCATGGGCAGGTTGAAGGTTGGTTAACACTAACTGGAGGACCGAACCGACTAATGTTGAAAAATTAGCGGATGACCTGTGGCTGGGGGTGAAAGGCCAATCAAACCGGGAGATAGCTGGTTCTCCCCGAAAGCTATTTAGGTAGCGCCTCATGAGTGACTGTTGGGGGTAGAGCACTGTTTCGGCTAGGGGGCCATCCCGGCTTACCAACCCGATGCAAACTCCGA
>NZ_LZGM01000072.1 GCF_001690195.1 Gilliamella sp. wkB108
ATAAAATTAAGGAAATTAAGAAATGAAATTTTTAAAAAATTTTGTAATTATTTGCTTATTAATTTTGTTAAATATAAATATTGCATTTTCAGCCAATATAAAGAAAGAGTTACGTTTTTATCAACAAATAAAATTACCTTATTCTTCTAAACAATTAAAAAAATACTATTATTGGGATGAGTTTGGTGAGTTAAACATTTTATCTCATGAAAAAATGCCATTGAGATTCTCTATGCAAGATTATTCAGTTAAAATTAAAACATTTTCTGACGATTTTCATGGTTCTAGTGGCGCTTTTTATTTTCCGCTCATTTATTTTAATTTTAATAAATTTCTATATACCGGTGTTATGTATATGTCTTTTGGTGCTAATGATGTTCATATTTTTACTTTCCGATTAAATAGTTATGACTCTAATGGAAAACTTATTGATGCAATAGTGTTAGATGAAAGATACTCCGAAGAAGGGGAAGTACTTCTGTGGAATGATTTTACTATAAAGGCGAATGGAATAATTTATGTTAATCAGCAAAAAAAGTTACTGATAGATGCAGGTCTTTCTGATTTTAAAAAAGGTGAAATTAAATCTAAAAAAAGTCAATATCAAATGACTAAAACAGGTCTTTTCAAGAAATTAAAATAAGATTTATTAAGGGAAAATATATAATGAAAACACCATTTTATTTAGGTTTAATCATGCTATTAAGTACACCTTGCTATAGTCAGTTGTTTAATATTCCCGAACAATATAAAGGTGATTGTTTTGTTAAGAATGTTAATTACTGGCAACAGGAAACAACAGATATAAATCCTAATGAAAATAAGGAGTTTGTTAATACTGTAAAAGAAGAAAATTGTTCTTCAAATTTAATAGAGACAGATTTTAATGATTTATATGACATAATCCATAAAAACACAGTTATATATACTGATGGAGATTTAAAACTCGTTTTAAATAAAAAAAAATATGAATATTTTTTTAATCAAGAAAAAACTATTGTCGTCGCTGTGGAGTTGTCTTTGGTCCATAAGCAGGAAATTAAAGATAAAATTATTCTAGCTAGTCACTTTTATAATATTAAAAATTGTTTTTGGTTAGGTATTCACAATTATTATATTAGTCCTAATGGTGATATTTATTTATTATTAATAAAAGATTTTGGACGTCGTATCGAACCAATATTTTGGAAACATTATCAAATTGATAAAGAAAATTTACAATTTAAACTAAAAAAATTATTAATCGATGATTCTTACCAATACCAAATTATTTATCCTGATCAATTTGAAGTACTAAACCAATCCTCTTCATCGGTGTTTAAAACTGACAAGCTAAAAACTTGTTATCAAGATAAATACAATATAAGGTGTAATTTTGATTCTTACCGTTATTATCACGATATATTATTACAAAAATTATCATCTTTATCAGAAAAAAATCCAGATACTCAAGAGTCTATGGAAATAATAGACAAACAAATCAATCAAATTTGTTTAACGCTTCCGTCTCCAATTCATCATAATGAACTGGCAGATTTCACTCATAAAATCACAGAATGCCTAGTGGACCAAATGAAACAAAAAATAGACAAATTAGATGAAGAATTAGATAAATAAAATAACGCTACATTATATATAAGTAATCTAT
>NZ_LZGM01000073.1 GCF_001690195.1 Gilliamella sp. wkB108
TCTATTTAATGTATATTGTAAAAATTATTCTTTATTTATAAAAATACTACAATCAAAATTGAAGAAAAATTAATATTAAGCACGGAAGCAACAATAGTTCTGTCTGGTAACAAATTAAAAAATAAAATTTATTTTCTGTGTATGCGATTGATAGAAAATGATTTAACTACCTAGATTCAATATATTGTATTTTAAATTAATTATTATGCAATTTTTGATATACTGTCGACTTTATATAGTAGCTATTCTTAATTAAAGAATAGATAAGGTTAAATCAATACACAAATTATTTATGATTTGTGATAATGCGTAAACAGGTAAACTTTATCAATATGCTTACACAAAATGAACAGCGATTAATTGTAAAAATAGCTCACCTTTATTACTATGAAGGATTAAAGCAATCGGAAATATCAGCGGCGTTACATATCTCTCAGTCTTGTGTGTCTAGGATGTTATCCCGAGCGACAAAGGAAGGTATAATCAAAATCAATATCATTCAACCGGCTAATATTTTCATTGATTTAGAGTTGGAAATTCAAAATAAATATAAAATAGATCAAGTGATTATTGTAGATGTTGTCGATGAAAATAATGAAGAACAAATAAAACAAACTATTGGTGCAGCTGCTGCACATTATTTGCAAACGACAATTCGAGAGGATGATTTTTTAGGGATTTCGTCATGGAGTAGCCATATAAGAGCAATGGTTGATAAACTTCATCCTTTAAATATAAAGGCAAAAGGTGTCATTCAATTATTAGGTGGTGTAGGTACTAATGGTAATGTTAATGCAACAATTCTTACCCACACCTTAGCAAATTACCTAAATTGTGATGCGTTTTTGTTGCCTTCACAAAGTATAGAAATGTCTAAAGAATATTTCGATCATGTTATGGGAACCGATGAAGTCAAGCAAGTTGTTTCAAAATTTAAAGAAGTTTCTATGGCAATTATTGGTATTGGTGAGCTGACACCGTCTTCCCTTCTAAAAAACTCAGGTAATTATTATAATGAAAGCATGCTCAAAAATCTTGAGTCGAAAGGTGCTGTTGGTGACATTTGTTTACACTATTTTGATAAAAAAGGTAAACCTATTTTATCTCCCGATGAAGATACAGCGATCGGAATGCAATTAAATGAAATAATTGCTTGTCCTCATGTTGTTGCTCTTGCTGGTGGTCGTCGCCGAGCTCAGGCAATAAAGGGGGCATTAATGGGCGGTTATGTCGATGTTCTTATTACTGATAAAGTTGTTGCAGAAATGTTAGTTTAACCATGTAAAACAAAGCTTGTTGTTTAATGATCTAAGTAAGTTTATCGATTTCTCAGTTAAAGGTGATAGATGATGCTATCACCAAATTTTAAGGTAAACTAAATAAACATCTTTATATCTATCAATATTATCCTTCATTTAAACTATCTCTTATAAATAGGATTATTTAGTTAACTATATCGTCCTTAAATTGTAATGAGGGAAAACCAATTTGTTATTATCAGCTATCGTTTTTAAGGCGATTCACTCTTTAAAATCTTCGCTTAACTAAATATACAAGAGGATTAGGCAATAATTTGCAATTATTGTATCTATACGAATGATATGATTAGTATTATATTCAAAAACCTACAATCTTATTTTTTTAGATCTTACCAGTATTATAAGGGAAATGTATGTTTTGTTATTTCACTTTTATTTGGACTATGTTTTATCAAAAAACCATGCAAAATCGTCATTTTTTATTTATAACACTTTTAACTCTATTAAGTACCATTTTCGTGGTAAGTAGTGCAAATGCAGATCAAAATAAGTCATCAGAAGATAAAAATAATAAAAAAATCTTAATTGTTTATTACTCTCGTACTGGTAATACGGATTTTATTGCTAAACAGATTCATGAGCAAATCGGAGGGGATGTAATTAAACTAGAAACTGTTGAACCTTATCCTGAACAATATCGTGCTACAACTATTCAAGCAAGAAAAGAACTCGAAGCTGATTTTCGTCCGGCTTTGAAAAACCAAATTGATAATATTGCTGATTATGATTTGGTTTTTATTGGTTCTCCCAATTGGTGGGGAACTATGTCTATGCCAATAAGAACCTTTCTTTATAGTTATGATTTATCTGGTAAAACAATTGCATTATTTATCACCCATGAAGGCAGTGGTTTAGGTCGATGTATGGATGACCTTAAAAAGTTTATACCAAATGCGACTATTTTGGATGGTATTGCCATTCGAGGAGGCAGTGTACAAAACAGTCAGAAACAAATACAAGAATGGCTTACCAATATCGACATAAGGTAATAGCGTGAATAAAAAATTGTTTTTTAGGTTGTGTATTGATTTTTCAATGTTCATTCTGTTTTTACTGTTAATGGCTTATCCTTTGTCTTTTCATTATCTTCATGAAATATTTGGCGTTGTTTTTGCTCTATTTTTAGGTTTACATACTGGGCTTAATTGGTGGTGGTATAAAAATCTGAACAAAGGTAAATATAATTTAATCCGCAAATGTCATACAGCTGTTAATTTACTACTTATTGCACTTATATTAGTAAATATTATTAGCGCTCTTGGGATCTCCCAGTGGTTATTTCTTTTTTTACCTATAGATTGGGGACTGACAGGTCGTAATTTGCATGTTTTATCAGCTTATTGGGGAATGATCCTTCTGGCAATGCATATCGGTTTTCATTGGGATATGCTAATGAGCATAATGAGGAAAACGCTAAACCTTTCATCTCCACATATTTATAGGACATATTTACTGCGAATATTGACTTTCTTAATTGTTTTTTATGGGTTTTTAGCTACGGTTAAATTGGAGATAGGTGCGCGATTAGTCGCCTATTATTCCTTTTTCTTTTTAGATCCGGAACAATCCTATTTTATGCTACTGATAGATTATCTTGCTTTCTGTGGACTTTGTATTGCTATTACCCATTATGGTATTAAATTCTTACGTAAACTTCATAAAATCAATACTAATCAGAATAACATCAAGATATAAAAACAATGATTGGTAAAATGAGTAAAATAGTTTATTGTTGACAGTATTGATAACAATACTGTAGCCAATTCTACATTACATTAATGGTGTGAAAGGAAATTATTTCACACTATTGAATGGAAAATATGTTATTTATGGTTGATTAAAACTTGTTCTAATACACTTGTGGCATTTTTAGCTGTTTTGGTGCTAATGTGATCATTAATTAACGCGATTAAACTCCTAAGTTGTGATTCAGTTACCCCATTATACATACTCACATTCATATGTGATCTAAGTTGTGGATTAACATTACCTAAACTAGCCAATGCGGCAACTGTTACTAATTCGCGAGTCTGATAATCTAGTACTCCACGTTCAAAAATATCCGCAAACAGGTGTTCTTTTAGAAATACTTCAATCGTAGGTACAAACACTGCATAACCGGATTTAGTGTCTGAAGGGGGTATACCTGTTAATAAAGCTAAATTTTCTTTACCTATCTCATATTTACTTTTATCAGTACGAACTTTTTCGGGGTTAATGCCTACAACATCTTTAACCCCTTTTTCTTGACGAGATTTGACAACTTTTTCAAAAGTGATAATACCATTTAAACTACGAGGAAAACCTGTATAAGCGTACATTTGGATCAATATTTCTTTGATTTCATTGATGGTTAATCCTTGATTTAATCCTGCATCTAATGCCTTTTCTAGTGATTCAAGATCACCTTGAGCCGTTAGTGCAGATATCAAAACTATACTTTGTTGTTTTGGTGTAAGTGAAGATAAAGCATCATCAGATTGGGCATTCGCTATAGAACTTAAACAAAAGATTGTCATCAACAAGCTTGCAAAAAAGGGTCGAATTTTATTAGGCATATTAGTATTTCCTGTCATATTATACGGCACAAGCTATGATCGATATTTTGTTATTTATACATCTACCGATCATCTTGTGCCAATTGTAAAAGCATTGGTTAAATTAATAATTAGAGATTTTTACCGTAAAATTGAGTTAATTTATTCACGGCCTGATCAACATATTTTGGTACCCAATAGGTTTCAATATGAGTCGCATCAGGAATAAGAAACAATTCTTTCTCTGTAGTGCCAGTTGCCACTTTAAATGCTTTTTCAGTCATATATAACGAGTCAGCTTTACTTCCAGCCATCATTAGTAGTGGTTGATTAATTAAATCCATGTTGCTTGCTGCATCAAAATTCATCAAATCAAGCAAACTACTCATTGTGTATTTGGAACTTGAATTTGGATGTTCATGAGTATATTGATAATACTCCATTCCTTGTCGGTAAAGCTCAAAAGGTAGCTTTGCAATTTGTTCTTTGGTTAATTTGGTATCCCCTCCAACATAGGTAACCTCACCACCGGCAGCTTCTTTAGCTCTTGCATCAGAAGCTTGTTTCAAACGCTGTTGAATAGTATCTAGTTGTGAATCCATATAGCCGTTACGACGTACTAAACCGGAATCAAACATACTTAATGTAGCCACGGCTTTAAAGCGTTTATCTGTTTGTGCAGCCTTAAGTGAATAACCACCACCACCACAAATACCTAGTAATCCAAGTCGATTTGCATCAACACCAGGGTACTGAGAAATAAAGTCTGCCATACCGTGAATATCTTCAATTCGGTTTGCTGGTTTATCGACATTACGTGGTTCACCACCACTACCACCTTGATAAGCAGCGTCAGCCACAATAGTTATGTAGTCAAGTTCAGCTAAACGTTGTGCATAAAGTCCCGCGACTTGTTCTTTAACGCCACCATTAGGGTGAGCAATGACTATTGTAGGGTATTTTTTCGCCGGATCATAATTAGCTGGAGTGTAAACATTGGCTACAATTTTAATACCATTAAGTTGATAGGTGACAGGATGAATATTAACTTTACCGACTACATTTTCGGTGATGGCATTAGCATAAGTTAACGTAAACGGATTTTTTCGATAATCATCGGCAACTGCACCACCGGCTAATGATGCAGTTACCACGGCGGCAACAACCATTTTTTTTATCATTTTTTAATTCCTCAAAGTAAGTAAAATGGACAACTAGTCAATTACTCTTTATTGGTAAGTTAATTAAATTAAACAGCATTAATTGCAATATTTATAAAATTATAGTTATCAATTTAAATCCTTAAATATTCGATCCGAGCAAATATGTGCCTAATTCATGCTTTATTGGTATTATGTGTGTGATTCGTTTGTTTTTTACTCTTCAGGGTTTGAGGTTATCTATTTAAATTACAAAGAAAAATGAAAAGTTAACTTAATGATCTAAAATCAATAATTTTGTTTTTTATGATTATTATTTTTAAGTTAATAATTATATTGAAGTGACAGTTTTGGAGGTAATGAAATGGTAAACAAATTGTTTTTATTAGGGTTAGCGCTATTATCTTTTGGAACATTTGCTAACGATAGCACTGGTTATGTAGGAACAGGTGGTATTAACTATATTAAGAATATAAATATTGCTATGGAAACAGAAGATCTCTTTATCAGTAAGGAGAAAATAGATGTTGCTTATCAATTTAAAAATTTAACCGATCATGATATTACTGAAACAATTGTATTTCCATTGCCGATAATGAGTGGCTTAGGTGAGGGTGATTATGCGGATACTGAACGCCTGCTTAATAGTTTTCAAGTTTTGGTCGATGATAAAATAATCATACCTAACCGTCATGTCAGAATCGCTTTTTATCCTAATATTGAGGATGAATACGGTGTGAAACTTGATTTCAACCACAATGATGCTATCGATGTTACTGCTGAAATAATGCAATGTGGAGTTACCGAGTCAATGCTCCTAAATACTTGGACAAGGAAAGAATCCTCAGAAGATATTGATGAAAAAATTGATGCTTGCCAAAACCAAACACTGAAGCAACTTGCCGATACCCATAGTTGGGGAGTGCAAGTAATTTATAGTTGGCAACAAACGTTCAAAGGTAATGCCATTACTAAAGTTAAACATCATTATAATCCATTGGTTGGTGGTGGTATTATCGTCTTTAGTGATTTAACTACTGATGAATATAAAAATTTTTGCGTAGATAATAATTTTATGCGCAAACTCAAACAATCAAAGTTAAAACCTGAGCAACCAACAATACCATCACAAGAACTTAGTTATATCTTAACAACAGGCGCGAATTGGGCTAAACCGATTGGAACATTTACTTTAACTATTGAAAGGGAACCTGACGAAATAGTATCACTGTGTTGGGATGAATCATTACAAAAAATCAACGCCACCCAATTTAGAGCCGTTAAAACCGATTTTATACCAAAACAGGATATATATGTTTTATTTCTTTGATTCATCGGGTAGTGTACTTAATTGTTATTCCGCATGTTCGTTGGTCATTACAATAAATAATATGAAAAATTAATCAAATTAGCCTATGAATACCAAACAAAAGGAAACTCTTAATACACTCAAAGCGTTATTAAATAACATAACGCTTATAGCGGAGGATGTTGATTATTTGAGCTATCAAAGTGTGAATATTCCCAAAAATATTTCGTCGTATGATGCTTATAAGATGATGACTTGCCATCAACCTAAATGGCTGGGAGTGTTGTTTAGAATTAGAGATTTTTTAGGCAAAATAGCGGGTATTGAGCCGATTAAAGGATTCGATAAATTGGGCGAGGATGAACCAAGTGTAGGTAGCACAGTACATTTTTTCACAATAACCGAGAAAGAAAAGCAAAAACTAACATTGGTGGTAAGAGATTCACATCTTGATGTTTGTGTACATATCCGTATTGTTCATGCTAATGATGATCAAAATAAATTATACTTAATTACCTCAGTTAAGAATCATAATGTGATTGGGAAATTATATATGTTACCAGTTTCTGTTATGCATCCTTATATTGTGAGGAGATTATTTAAAAATATAAAGGTTAGTTGAAGGAAGTAATAAGAAATAGGAAATAGCTTATTAATTCTTATTTGCTAATAAATTGGAAGCAGAAAAGGTGTTGATTTATGAGGTAGAAAAATTCTAGTTAGAATATTAACAGAAAATAATTTTTATGAATCAATAAGTTATAAACAGCTTTAGGTGTTTGTTTTTAAATGCGAATTTTGCTATCTTAGATTTAATTTTTACAAATTAAGGAAAATAAAATGATAATTGTAACGCTTACATTTAAAAAACCGATGCCTGAGCTTTTGGCAAAATTGGATGAACATAATATCTTTTTAGATAATTATTTCGCTCAAAACAAATTTATAGCTTCTGGACTTTTCGAGAATAAAACAGGTGGAATAATATTAGTAATGAGTGATTCACTTGAAGAATCAAAAAATATTATGAAAGAAGATCCTTTTTATATCCATGATCTCGTAGATTTTGATTATACCTTCTTTCAAGCATCAAAATTGTCACAAAGCTTATTGGGCAAATAAATCATCTTTTGTATCCGTAACCAAGTAAAATAGTTCGGACAAAATATTATCCTGCAATTGTTTATCATTGTTGTAAAGTTAGTGAAATGATTTGATTTTTGTTGGAATTACTGAGGCTAATGATTCTTATTGGTACTAAAATAATTGTAACTAAAGATGCTCCTCAGTACACGATAATTGTTAATAATACTGAATTTAAACAAATTCGTTTAATAAAAGCTAATAATATGAACAATTAAGTTTGACTTATTAGACTAAAATCCATTTAACTTTTTGAAGAGGTCTTTCATCGTAACTTAAAACACATATCCATTTTTGTATTAATTAACATTAGCTATAATTCACAGATTTATTAGTATTCTAATAAACCTGTGGTCGTTCTTGTGTCAATTCATTTGATTTAAACGCTCAATGAAAATTGATTTCCAATTATCAGATAAGTAAGGTAGTGCAATTAATTGTGTCAATATAGCGTGAGTATTTTCTCGCTGTTGATAACGATAGGATTGAACCAGAGCAATCGTCCATTGAGGGTTAGGGCGCTCAAGTAAAACGATAGGATCGCCTTGTTTAATGCAACCTTCTTCTAATACACGATAAAACCAGCCTGTTTTATGATTATCATGCATTTCCTTACTCATTGAACTAGAATTAAATAAATTGTCCATCGTTTGGCAAGCATCTCGTCCATGTGTTACTTGTACTTTACTGGTTCCTAAAGCCAAAATATCACCAATACATAGGTTATCCTCAGTTAAACCAATTGATGAAATGTTTTCACCAAAAATACCAATTTGATCGAGTTGTGGTTTGTAGTCGGGGTGAAGATGTTGCCAGAATGTATAATGTTCAAGTGCATAATGGAGCAGTGCTTTATCGGCATCTGTGTAGCGTTCTTCTCCTCCATTATCGGTAATTAAACCGTTATAGACGATTTGAGCATTTAATACAGGATCTTTTGTTCTAGTGCTATTAGCATGCGAACAATAACAAAAAATAGTATTTATATTTGACGATAATCTATTTTCGAAATTCATTCTATTGATTCCTTTACGCTAGATGCCAGACAATATATTAACCGAATTATTTTATCATTTTATTCCTTTTTCATAGTAATAAAATTGTTAATTTTAATGATAAAAGATATATTATTGATGACTGGAAAATATCTTGATTCGGCAACACAGTCACTCACATTTTTATAACAATATTAAACAAATGACGATCAAGTGAGGCATTATTGTGGTAAATCGCTATTATTCAAAAGTAATCATTATTGTTACTATTCTTTTTTTTACTATTTTTTCAGTTACAGCAAACCCAAATGATCAATCTGAAATTATGCAAAAATTTGGTGATATACCGCCGCCAGATGAAATAAACCGAGTATTGAGCTCGGGGCCTGTAGCGGATGTTATCTTATTGTCAGTAGCTCCCAATAAATTAGTGGGATTATCATCTCTTTCATTGTCTCCCCAACAAAAGAAGTTTTTTTCGCCAGCTATTCAAAATCTTTCAATGACAGGTCGTTTAGCCGGTAGAGGGACAACCGCTTCTTACGAGAAAATTATCCAATTAACCCCCAACTTAATTGTTGATATTGGTAATATTACTCCAACCTATGTCGATCTTGCTAAGCAAGTTGAAAAGCAAACTCGTATTCCTTATTTATTGATTAATGGAACGCTATCTAGTTCACCTCAGCAAATAAGACAATTGAGCCATATTTTAAATAACGATGAACAAGGTAATGCGTTAGCTGAATATGCAGAAAAAGTATTAAAACAGACTAAAAATATCGGTAATCTAACTAGTAACAATCAAGCCATCAAAGTGTATTCAGCAAGAGGACCTGATGGATTAGAAACGGGATTACGTGGATCGATTCACACGGAAGTCTTAGATTGGATTGGTGCTAAAAATGTTGCCGAACAATCTGGTAAAAATATCATAACTCGCGTATCCATTGAACAGTTAATGATTTGGCAACCAGATGTAATCATTATTTCAGATCGTAATTTTTATGCTAAAGTGAAGAAAGATCCGTTATGGCAGCGTATTAATGCTGTAAAAGAAGGGCGCGTTTATTTAGCTCCTTCTCTTCCGTTTGGTTGGATTGATGGGCCTCCAAGTATTAATCGCTTAATGGGATTAAGCTGGTTAAGTTACATTCTATATCCACAAAATATGTCGAAAGAGCAATTTACAGCTAATATTGTTGAGTATTTCCAATTATTTTATAACTATCAACTATCGTCAGATGAATTAGAACAAATTTTAACACCGGAACCATTGTGATCAAAAAAATAACACCATTTTTAATCCTAATGATTTTATTGATTATTGCCTTCTTTAGTGGAAAGCAGTTGTTCTCGGTTAGCGAGTTTTGTTCATCAATCCAACGAGTGATAACCGGTCAAAAATACACAGATCTAGATATTATTCTCTGGCAAATACGGTTGCCTCGAATTTTAACTGCATTATTAGTTGGTGCTTCTCTATCTGTTGCAGGTAGTACCTATCAAGGGATGTTTAAAAACCCGTTAGTATCTCCGGATATTTTAGGTGTATCAGTGGGGGCTAGTCTTGGTGCAGTAATAGCCATTTATTTTAATTTATCTATCTTTGGCATCCAAATTTGTGCATTTTTATTTGGTTTTATTACCGTACTATTGGTGTATGTCATTGCTCAACTAACTAAGCGACTAGAACCTATTTTGGCGATGGTACTTGCTGGTATATCAATATCCGCAGTATTGGCCTCAGCCATATCATTAATTAAATTATTGGCTGATCCTTATAGCCAATTGACCACAATCACATTTTGGATGATGGGGTCTTTAACCATGGCAACAATGAGTGATTTGTATGTTGTGGCTCCAATTATTCTAATCTGCTTAGTGCCTCTATTTTTACTCCGTTGGCGAATGAACTTAATGAGTCTAGATGATGAAGAGATATCAACGCTTGGTATAAATATTCGTTATTTGCGCATTATTTTTATTTTGATTGCTACTTTGATTACCTCAGCTACCGTTTCAATCACGGGTATTATTGGTTGGATAGGGTTGGTTATTCCTCATTTAGCTCGTTTATGGCAAGGGCCTGATTTTCGTCATTTATTGCCCACTTCAATATGCTTAGGTGCAGGTTTTCTATTAGTCACTGATACCATTGCAAGGTCAGCATTTCCAATTGAATTGCCATTAGGAATATTAACGGCTTTTATTGGTGCTCCTTTCTTTTTAGGGTTGTTAATTAAAGGAAAAACAAAGGTATGAGTAACCTTATAGAACTAAAAAATGTGACCATTGGTTATACTGATCGGTTAATAGCTACTCACTTAAATCTTTGTTTACAAGATCAGCAGATTGTTTGTCTACTTGGCGCTAATGGTTGCGGTAAAACAACATTATTAAAAACGATTCTAGCTATTTTACCCCTCAAGGCTGGGCAAATTTTTATTAATCAAATACCATTAGCACAATGGTCTAAAAGGGCATTGGCTCAGTTTATCGCTTATGTTCCACAAACACATAATTTTGTTTTTCCCTTTACAACGCAAGAAATGATATTAATGGGGCGATCAATGCATCTTAATTGGTATAGTGTACCCAGTAAAAAAGATCTTGAAATAGCTCAACAATGTATGGCAAGGGTAGGGATAAGCCATTTGCAAAGTAGAACATATAGCCGTTTAAGTGGGGGAGAGAAGCAATTAGTGTTAATTGCTCGAGCATTAGCACAACAACCGACGATATTAATTATGGATGAACCTACGGCCAGTTTAGATTATGGTAATCAAATCCGTGTATTAGAATTGATTAAATCATTTCGTCAACAAGGTTTAACTATTTTGCTGACAATGCATCAACCGGAGCATGTATTTGATATATCTGACAGAGTGATATTATTTGATCAAGGAAAAATTTTAGCTGATGATACCCCTGCAACGTGCTTAACCATCGATAATTTATCAAAAATATATTCTTTGGATAAAAGTATTATTAGCAAAAATTTGCGGTTTATAAAATGAGAGTAATCGGTAATGAATAACAACAGGAAAATGATTAACTATGAGAGATATACAATCTATTTACGATATTGATTTTGCATCCTTATATCGAACTCATGCTAGTTTAACATTAAGACAAAATAAAAAGCAGTCCGATTGGGATGCAAGAGCGCCTAGGATGAGGGAAAATGGTGGCAGCTGTTCAAATAGTAATTACATTCGTGATTTTGTGGCTAAAATGGATCTGACCCATGCGAAAACATTATTAGATGTTGGTTGTGGTGGCGGTGCAATTTCGTTAAGTGTGGCACCAAAGCTTCAGCAAGTATACTCCTTAGATTTTAGCTCGAAAATGCTGGACGTGGTCACAGAACGCGCACAACAATTAAATATTCATAATAATACTAATATATTACGAGCTTGGGAGGATTCATGGGATGACATTCCCGAATGTGATATTTGTGTGTCATCGCGGTCATCTATGGTGGCAGATCTTGAACCAGCCTTAGCAAAATTAAACGCTAAAGCAAAAAAAGCTGTCTATATGACTATGACAGTTGATAAGGACTTTATTCAACGAGATATACTAACAGCAATTGGTCGTGATGGTATTGGTTTTCCAACTTATATTTATGCGGTTAACTTACTCTATCAACAAGGATATCAAGTTTCGGTCGATTTCCTTAATACTGAGCCATTAATCAATCCAATGCCAGTAGATGATGAAAAAAGCTTCATTGATTCAGTGATTTGGTCTATTGGCGACTTGAATGAACATGAACTTGAACGCTTAAAGTATTACTACCAAAAAAATAAAGATCATTTAATATCAGGCGGTAATAAAAATCGGACATGGGCATTTTTAGCATGGAATCCCTCACAAAAGAGATAGAGAACCATTTTTTACCACTATAAAAAGATATGATTAACCTTTACAGATTTATTTCATCATGATCAATATTTCATGATGAAATAAATGATTATCGACTTTATCTCTATTTTTTAATAATTATACTCAAAACCTAACCAAAAATTACGACCTTCTTCTATGTAACCATTTGTAAATTGATAAGATTTATCGAAGATGTTATTAACGGCAATATGGGTAGAAAGTTCCTTATTGAAACGATATTCTATTCGTAGATCTGTTTTGCCAAATCCAGCTACTTTTTCGTTGCTATCACTGTAATTATAACTGGAATAACGTAGATCTTGCATGATAGTTATATCCATCGAATCAGTTGGACTGAAATCTATCCAAGAATACAATTTATGTTTTGGTAAACCTTCAACATGATCTATTTTTTTCGGGTTACTATAAATATAACCATAATTAGTACCCACTTTCATCCATGAAGTAACATCACCTTTTATACTTAAATCTATACCATAAAAATTAACAATTCCGCTATTTTGATTCTGAAAAAATGGTTGCCCATTTTTTATTACTGTATGAGCCAAAATAGCATCATTAATGTGGTTATAATAGAGACTAGCCTGATATCCCCATTGTTTATTAAGATTACCGTCATAGGTTAAATCTAATGTTAAAGCTCGTTCTGGTTTTAAATCGGGATTCACTATTCCAAGCGAATTATCTTTTGGTTTCTGAGTCGTATAACGCTCTTTCTGGGTAGGAAAGCGACTACGGTCAGAAAGTGAAAAACGTAATAAATCATCATTATCAAATTGGTATTTTACTAACATTTCCCAATTGAAAGCCTGTTGGTCGTTATCCTGTGATTTTTCATTAGTTTTTTTGCTATTGCGCCAATCATAGCCTATTGCTGCGACTACCTCTAAAGGAGGTGTAACTGACCATTGATATTCAGTTGCTACTGAATAAGTGCGATCTTTATAATGTAACCAGCTACCACCGCGTTTACTTTGTGCTTGATGCACATCATCTTTCCAATGAGCTGAAAAAGATAATACATCTGTTTCACGCATATCAATACCTAATTGTAGTGAGGCTCCATTGCTATAGTCATCATAATGACTATAATCTGGCGCTAAAGTAGTATTCTTCTTATACATTAATAAGGTATTAATAAATTTATCGTGGAAAAAACGGCTTTGTAAATTGATTTTATCTGTTAATTGTGTAATACCATTATAATAAAAACTTTCTTTGTTATAATCAGGCCATTTCCAATAACGATATTTACCTTTGCTTACACCTACAGTTGGCGGACTATCTTTATTATTGTCTTGTTTAGAATAGGTAAAAATATATTGATCAAGTTCGCGTGGGGTCAAACCGATTTTTATCATGCCTTGTTTATCATCGGATGATGAGTTGTAACGTCGACCATTAGCGCCAGCGTTTTTGTTGTTATCATAGTCGGTAGGCAATCCCCAAAAGCGTTGCTTGTATTGACTACCGCTAAATTGTAAAAAACCAATATCATTACTTACACTCAATCGCGCACTACCGTTATAGGCATTGTCTGCACTACGAGCAAATCCTTCGCTATAAGCGATTTTAGCTTCAAAGGGTTTCGATGGTACTATTGTTGATAAATTAATTGCACCGCCCATTAAGTTAGGACCTTGTAATAAGGAAACATAGCCTTTACTGACTTCAATGTTAGCAAGTTCACTCGTCATAAATCGACCAAGATCTAAATTGCCATCATAAGGAACGTAGATAGGGATACCATCAAGAAAAATAGGTACTTGTCGGCTATCAAAACCTCGTAATCTAATCGTTAACTCATTCCGATTCCCTGATTTATCAAGAATTGCGCCTGGCATAGTACTAATTGCTGTTGCAGCATTGTTTTTATTACGGGATTGCATCTGAGACTGCGTGATGACGTCTGGATTCATTGCTTTCGTGCTTCCCCAAATATTCATCACCTCAATATTTTTCACTTTTGTATCTTCATCAGCAAAAACAATAGCAGGGGTTACACATAGTATCATGATATAAATTGATGTTTTTTTCATAGTCATTCGCTATGTATTTATTTATATAACGGTAATAAATTAAACCATTAAAAATATGTATTATCAACTATTATGTGAATTTTGGCTGTATTTTGTCCATTTACACATAAAACAGTAATCCTCCCCAATAAAGATAATCACCATAACGTTTATTTTTTCTTATTTTTTAGAATAAAGCCTTCCAAATTTAATACACCAATAACGAATAGGTTCATAAGTAACAGAAATGCCTTTTTGCATCATGATCAGTTAAATATCGCGATGGCTTAACGTAAAGTGATAATAGCGTCAGACACAATGACTAATAATAGATGCAGGATAACGATGACGTTGATAGATTTTGCAGGAGTTTCATCTTTATGATTATACAAAAGAATAGTTAACTTGACCGTATCCACATATGGATAATATAGGGCTGAATTTTGTCTCAGGATAAACTAGATCAATTGCATTAGGTATGTGGTCTATAAAGAATGTGAGATCACATTGATCTCTTTATTAAAGTTACTTTAAGTTGCAGACTCATCGACTGCCGTTAGCGAGAAAAAGAGGGGGGATGCTAGGGATACCCCGTCCCCCCAATATAACACCTGAATTTTCATTGGTGCTAGCAATGTAATAAAGTTGCTTGAAGATTTATCTCAGTTGGCAAAAAAAGAAATAGGAAACGCAGAGCTTAGCCCTGCATCCCAGAAGATCTTAATCCATGCACTTGAATGTAGAACGCGCAAATGAATTATTGTAATTCCGGCCAAAAGTCTTTGTTGGCAACAATTAAGTCATCAAGAATCTGTTTAGCAACACTTGCACTCGGTACAGTTTTAGATAACGTAAGTGCTTGCCACAATTTTTGATAACTTCCTTCAATCCATGCATCAACTGTTAATTTTTCTACCGCAACTTGTTGTTCCATTAAACCTTTTTGGAAGGTTGGGATTGTTCCAATTGATAGAGGTTCTGGTCCATTGTTACCTACTAAACATGGCACTTCGACCATAGCATCTTTTGAAAAATTCTCAATAATTCCGTTGTTCTCAACAATTAATAGCATGCGTTCTTTTGTGTTAAAGGCTATTGCACAAGCTAAGTCTACAATAAACGTTGCATGAGCTCCAGTATGGAACGAGGCATCTTTGGCAGTATTTGCTGCGATAATTTTTTTAGCCATGCCAAACACCTCTTTTTCTCTTCCTTCTATGACTTCATTAGCCCTTGTGTGATGAATATCTGAATGCTCAACAACATAATCAGGGTAATAGTAATATTTCAAATAGGTATTTGGTAAAGTAGTTGGATCTAATGCATAGATATCTTTCGCTTTCTTAAATGTTTCAATCCAACTAGGCGCTTTATGTTGAAAGTCCTCTGTATTACTTGCATAACCAAATTGATTAACATGTTCTTTGAGTTTAGGTAATAGGTCGTTTCCTGCTTTATCTGTGATACTTGTCCACCAACCGAAGTGGTTTAAACCATAGTAACGAACAATAAAGTCTTTGCGAGATTTGTATCCCAAAATATCAGCAAAAATACCTTCAATAGCAACAGGCATATCACATATATTAATGATCTTTGATGTTGGGCGTAGTCGGCGTGTCGCTTCTGCAACAATTGCTGCCGGATTGGAGTAATTTAACATCCATGCATTTGGTGAATATTTTTCCATATAATCTAAAATTTCAAGGACTCCACCAATCGATCGCATACCATAAGCTATACCACCGGGACCACAGGTTTCTTGTCCTACTACGCCATATTTGAGCGGAATCTTCTCATCTTTTTCTCTCATTTCATACAATCCAACGCGGATGTGTGCCATCACAAAATCAATATCAGAGAAGGCTTCTTTTGGATCTGTAGTATAGGAAAATTTAATTGCAGGATGACGCTCTTGCATCATGATCTTGCACGCTTCACCAAGAATCTGTTGGCGTTCCATATTATTATCATATAACTTTATTTCACCGACAGGAAATCTGTTCGTATTCTCCATTAACATAAGTATAATACCCGGAGTAAAGGTACTTCCTCCACCTGCTATTGTTACTGAAAATTTCTTAGTCATAATTTATACCTTTTATTGTTACTCTAATTTACCTAGTTCTTGATCAACAAGATTACGTATTTCATTAATTTTCATACCATAGACAATTTGAATATGATTACTCTTTTTGACAATACCGGCAGCACCCGTATCTTTTAATTTACTCTCATCGATTAACGTATCATCTTTAATATCAACGCGTAATCGTGAAAAACAATTTTCGACCAAAATGATATTGCTTTCTCCACCCAAAGCCGACACAATCATTTGACCAATTAAGGCCTTTTCTTCCGTTGTGACCAATGGCTTATCCTCGATCATTTCTGAACTATCAGAATTTTCTTCTCTTCCTGGTGTTCTTAGTTTCATTTTGAGAATGATAAACTTTGAAACAAAATACATAACGGATGTTTCTGTTACACCTAATAATACAAAGACAGGCCAATTAGTTCTTCCGACGCCGGTTGGTATGTTATAGATAAGGAAGTCTATAATTCCATTTGTAGCACATACGCGTACATTAAAAATATCGGCTAACATTTGGAATGTACCGTCTATAAGCGAATAAATAACCCAAAGTAATGGAGCACAGAATATAAATAGAAATTCAAATGGTTCGGTGATCCCGACTAATAATGAAACTAAAACAACTGGTAATAAGATGACCTTTAGTTTTTGTTTATTTTCCGGCAATGCAGTTTTATAAAATGCATAAGCAACACCTGCAACACCAAAAATCTTCACCATACCAAAAGTTAAGAAACGGGCAGAACTATCTAGTGTCGTGATAGTTGCATCGGCCATTTCTGCCAAAAATATAGGTTTGGCACCTATAACGATTTGACCATCGATTAACATCTGTCCACCAATAGAGGTATAAACAAAAGGTGACCAGATTAAATGGTGTAAGCCTGTAGGAATAAGAAATCTATTTAGAAAACCATAAATAAAAACACCTGCAGCACCAATAGATTCCATCAAGCTAATTAGAGAGCTAATACCCAACGCGACAATTGGCCAGAAATAAGTTATAAAAATAGAGAAACAGGCAACAATTGGAATCATAACAATTAGGACAAATTTGCTGTTTCCGTAAATAGAAAAGGCGCCTTTAAATTCTTTATTAATAAATTTATTATGAACACTGGCAATAATTACGCCCAAAATAATGCCAAGGAATACACCCATATCGATAACTTGAAAGCCTAAAACAACCACTTGACCTGTACCATATAATGACGAGTTATTTTTCCCTTCGACAAGAAGATCTGTCACTTGTAACCAAGCATTGTTAGACGCGAGATACATAAAGTAAGATAGTGCAGCAACAAATACAGCATCTGCTTTCCTTGTTTTTGCCATGCCTGATGCAATACCTAAACAGAAGAAAAAGCTTAGATTATTCATAATAACCCACATCATACTGGCGATATATTTTCCAAAAATATAAACGTAGCTTTCTGGCTCTATCCATGATTTATTGGAAAGAACACTCATTAAAGCAATGAGCAATCCAACTATCGGTAGGAATAATACAGGACCAATCATCGATTTAGAAAATAATTGTAATTTATTCAAAATATTATCTCTCATACTATACTTCCTTTAAAATATTACACTTCCTATAAAATCGTTCTTTTTATTATTGTTATGATTTAATGATGTGTTTATTTTTAGATAAAAGTATTATCGACTTACAGTAAATTAATCAAGAACGTGATTTATATCACGTTTTTTTTCAGCCATTAGAAATACATTTTTCGATAATTTCATATATGAGTGATAGTGTTACTATAGTAATTTATTTTTTATATTGAAAATTCAACTAATTAAAGTAAAATAAATTGATTTAAATAGATATATAAGAGATCTAAAAGTGATATATATTAAAATTGCGAATGAACTGAAAGTAAGGATCAATGATGACAGCTTTAAGATAGGTGATACCTTGCCGAGTGAGAAAGTTCTCGCTAAAGAATTTAATGTATCAATAATGACAATCAGAAAAGCTCTTGCCATTCTTCAACAAGAGATGATCATTGTGAAAAAACATGGTAGTGGTTCTTATATTCAGAAAAAAATGAATTTTTCAGGTGGCGAACTTGATGGTTTTAAAAAACAAATGGATGATATTGGGTGTCAAAATTATCAAAATAAGGTCATCGACTTTCGTATTATTAGTTGCCCGTTCAATATCGCCAATCATCTGAAAATTGCGGCGGATGAAAAAATCTATTTTGTTAAAAGATTGAGATTAATAAATAATTCGCCGGTATTAATTGAAGATAGCTATATTCCAGTTAACCTCTTTCCTTATTTAAGTGTTGGACATTTAGAAAAATCAAAATTTTCTTACTTTAAGGAAAATTGTAATATTGAAATAACTAAAAGCCTAAGATGGTTCACTCCTGCGATTGCCACTACAGAACAAGTAGATCTACTAAAAATTGAACGTAATTCATTATTACTTAGAATTCAATCAATTAATTATTCTCAACACAATAAAATTGTCGAATTATCTGTTATTCACCAAGATACAAACAAATATAATGTGAAACGTTATGTTGAAAGACGATAGGGGCATTTTAGGATCATTCCTTCGCTTATAAAATACCTGAACCATATTGGTTCCCTATTTTTTAATTTAAAATCTAATTTTTATTATTCATTATGTTACGGTAATGATCTTATTGCGGATCCGGAAGTCAATCACCAAATTTTAAGGTCTGTTTCAAGCAGTTTTTTTATATCTAAAGTCTTTTCAGATAAGCTTTCAATGTGTTTTTCTTGCCAACCGACATCCACCAAAATCAACTCAAACCAAGTACAAAATCGGATACAAAGACTGGTCATTTGGTTCGATAATGGTGTGTATCGGTAAAATGAATTTGACGTTTTTATTTTCAATATATCTGGCTAATAGATTATATAAAAATGATACTAATTTAGTATGAATTTTATTAATTTAAAATGGCAAGTTTTATCTAATTGTTATGTGTATTTTGTATACTGATCTACTTATTATGGCATAAAGCAAGAAGAGAAATATTCTTTATCTCTAAATAGTATTGCTAATTCTGCTTCTTTAGCTGTTAATTATCGCTAGTTATGATGTAATAAACTAAGTTTTATTGTAAGTAATGCTGGGGGGGGGGTAATACTATCCAAAATTAAATGGCATACTAGATAGTCTACTGAAAATATTCTTATTTTATCTTGTTGGTTTTTAAATTGATTGAAGAGGTTCTTTGGAAAGATGGCGGAAGCGCAGAGATTCGAACTCTGGGAGGGTCGCCCCTCGCCGGTTTTCAAGACCGGTGCTTTCAACCGCTCAGCCACACTTCCGCAATGCCTGAGGATATTAAAGGAGAGACGCCTATTTGTAAATAGCTAATTTTAAAAAAATGTGCGTTCGCTTTAAATTTCACCAATTTTATTAGTAACCAATAGGGTTAAGGCGTTTTTACTATTAAAATTAGTGTTGGATTTTATTTAATTGAGTATAATACGCAACAAATTAAATTGTGTGTTTGGGAAAATGTTAGAGCTGATAGAGACTGATGAAAATGGTTATTTGAAGAATTGGCAGGATTGGTCTGTTGATTTAGTTCCTGAATTAGCTTCAAAAGAATCTATTGAATTAACCGATGCACATTGGGAAGTTATTTTATTTGTTCGCGATTTTTATCTGGAATATAAAACCTCTCCTGCTATTCGAGCTTTAGTCAAAGCAATGGAAAAAAAGTTTGGTTCAGAAAAAGGTAATAGCCGTTATTTGTATAAATTATTTCCACAAGGACCTGCCAAGCAAGCAACCAAATTAGCAGGTTTACCTAAACCTGTTAAGTGTATATAGAAAAAGGAAGGTATCAAATTCATGATCAGATGGAAACTACCTTTGTTATTAATGGCAATACTTGGATATTTACAATACTCCTTGTGGTATGGAAAAAATAATATCTATGATTATCAAGATAACGTAAAAATGCTGGCCAACTTGCATGAAGAAAATAATCAATTAAAAGCTCGTAATGAGCAGATGTTTGCTGAAATTAATGATTTACAACGTGGCGTTGAAGCAATTGAGGAGCGAGCTCGCAGTCATTTAGGTATGGTTAAGCCAAACGAATATTATTATCGAATTATCATTGATACCAGTTCACAAAAACGATAAGGCCTGACGTGAATAATACTAATAAAATTATTGCGATAGTTCCAGCGGCAGGTGTTGGCTGTCGTATGAATAGCAAAATTCCTAAACAATACCTAAAAATTGGTTCAATGACGATTTTGGAACATACTTTAAATAAATTATTAACGCATCCCAAAATAGATAAAGTAATTGTGGTAATAAGTCCGAAAGATAGACTATTTCAAACACTTTCGATCGCTACACATGATAAAATTAGTGCTGTTTTAGGTGGTGTGACTCGAGCCGAGTCTGTTTTAGCTGGGTTAAACTCGTTGGATGACAATGTTTGGGCGTTAGTTCATGATGCGGCAAGACCTTGTGTCGATCAAGATGATATTAGTCGATTAATTGAAACGGTAACTTATTCACAACGTGGGGGGATTTTAGCAACCCGAGTTAGTGATACGATAAAACATGCTTATCCAAATGAAGACATTATTGATCATTCAATTGATCGTACTTATTTATGGGGCGCTGCAACACCTCAGTTATTTAAAGTGGGTGAACTAAGGTCTTGTTTAAAGCGGGCTTTAAAAAATCATGTGGTGATTACAGATGAGGCTTCGGCAATTGAGTATTGTGGTGGGCATCCTTTACTCATTGAATGCCGTCGAGATAATATAAAAATTACACGTCCTGAAGATTTAGAATTAGCAAAATTTTATTTAACCAATCATATTACTAATAGGTAAAAAACATGAGAATAGGTCATGGATTTGATGTTCATAAATTTGGCGGAGAAGGACCAATTACACTGGGTGGTGTGAAAATTCCTTATGAGCATGGACTTATTGCACATTCTGATGGTGATGTGGTATTGCATGCTATTACCGATGCGTTGATTGGTGCATTAGCATTAGGAGATATTGGAAAGTTATTTCCTGATACTGATCCTAAATATCAAGGCATTGATAGTCGTATTTTGTTGAGAGAAACATATAGTATTATTCAAACTAAGGGATATGAACTGGTTAATCTTGATGCAACGATTATTGTCCAACAACCGAAAATGCGTCCTCATGTTGATCAAATGCGTGTCAATATCGCTGAAGATCTTAATGTTCACTTCGATCTAATTAGTATAAAAGCAACGACGACTGAACAATTAGGCTTTACTGGGCGTAAAGAGGGTATAGCTTGTGAGGCAGTAGTTTTATTAAAAAAAAATTAACGATTAATTAAATCAGGTAAATAGGTAAAAGTAGTGTTAGTAGAAGAACTCAGTTATTTATACGGAAAACCAACAGTTACTGGGCAATATAAACAGCAGTATGATGATTTTGTTGTTAAAGAAGATCTCGGTTTTGAGCTGACCGGTGAAGGTGAACATGTTTTAGTTTATTTACAAAAACGCGATTGTAATACCATTTATGTTGCTGAACAACTTGCTAAATATGTGGGCATTTCTGCTAAATTAGTAAGTTATGCAGGTTTAAAAGATCGTCAGGCTGTCACTTCCCAATGGTTTAGCTTACATATGCCAGGCCAATCAACCCCTGATTTTTCCGCATTTAATTTGGCAGATTGTCAAATATTACAAGTGACGCGACATAATAAAAAGTTAAAAATTGGTGCGCTAAAAGGTAATCACTTTAATATTAGACTTAAAGAGTTAACCGCTAAGACGGAATTGGATTCTAAACTCGCCTTAATCAAACAACATGGTGTACCTAATTATTTTGGTGAACAACGATTTGGTCGAGATGAAAATAATATTACACAAGCTATAAAATGGGCAAATGGAGAAATTGCTGTTAAAGATAGGAAAAAAAAGAGCTTTTATTTATCTGCCGCGCGAAGTGCTATTTTTAATGATATAGTAAGCAAACGAATTGAGAAGGATCTACATCAACGAGTGCTTGATGGTGATATATTGCAGTTAGCCCAGCGTGGAAGTTGGTTTGTAGCGCAAGCGAATGAGCTAACGGTTTTACAACAACGTTTATTGCAAGGCGAAATTAATATTACAGCACCAATGGTTGGCGATTCGCCACTTGGTACTTTGTCTGTTGCTCTTGAATTTGAACAAGAGTGTTTACAAAAATGGTCTAAATTTGGTGACTTGTTTGAAAAAGAGCGGATTGAAACAGCAAGACGTTCGCTGTTATTACGTCCGCAACAACTTGTTTGGCAATGGTTAGATGATAATTGTATTGAAGTCAGCTTCTATTTACCTTCGGGTTGTTATGCAACAAGTGTGATACGTGAACTGATAATAGGGAAAGTGTAACGCAAATGCAAAGTTTGAAAATGCAGTCTTTAATTAAATTATTGCGTCAGCAAGGAATCAAAGATGAGCGTGTCTTAACAGCAATCGCCTCAATTCCTCGTGAACATTTTATTGATGAAGCGCTGTCTCACCAAGCGTATGATAACCGTTCATTACCTATTGGTAGTGGGCAAACTATTTCACAACCTTATATTGTTGCGCAAATGACCGAGCTGTTGCAATTACAACCTAACTCCAGAGTTCTTGAAATAGGAACAGGGTCTGGATATCAAACAGCAATATTGGCTAAATTAGTCGATCAAGTTTGTTCAATTGAGAGAATTAAAAGTTTGCAATGGAATACAAAACGAAGATTGAAACAACTTGATATTCATAATATAGCAACACGTCATGGTAATGGTTGGCAAGGGTGGCCTGAACGCGCTCCTTTTGATGGTATTATCGTTACAGCTGCCGCATCAGAAGTTCCTCAAAGTTTAGTAGAGCAATTAGCCGATAAAGGACGCTTAGTTATTCCGGTAGGTGAACATGAACAGATTTTACAGGTGATTGAGCGAGATGGTGATAACTTTATTACTAACAATATGGGCGAAGTAAAATTTGTACCATTAGTTAAAGGTGATATAGAGTAAAAACTATCATGATAGACGATGGTTTCATCTTGTTAAATTAATTAATGCATATATTTTTCTCACTTTATCTGGTGTGGCTGGGCGTTATTCATCGGTTTTTATGAAGATATATTGATATATACAGCTCAGTTTAACAAACCGATAGTTTGATTTGGTTAATTCCGCTTTTGTATAATAAACATTATTTTTCCTTCCTATATGTCTACTTATTGCAATAGAAGCATAAAGAGTCGGTAAATGATGAGAGCCATACCAAAAACCGACCATGCATTATGTTGTTAAGGTGATAATTTAATCACCTATTTATTTTATATTGAAACGTATAGCTAACCTGAAACTTCTTGTCAAAAATAGTTGTGTTTATGACTTATTTTCAGATTGTTTCCATTCACAAATCCCATAAATGGCATTAAATAGATAGATTAAGTATTGGGTAGCAATAATGAGGTTATCAGTATAAATGTTTAGACCAATAACAAGTACGTTTAATATCACCCATAAATACCAATTAAATGAGTACCTTAGCATTAACAGCAGTTGTGCCACCACGCCTAATCCAAAAATAAAACAGTTAGTAATCAGTTGGTAAATAGTATTATCAACACCAATGGCATTAGTTAGGTAGATATTAAAAAATACTGCACAGATAAGGAAGATAATTGTGTATAAAAATGCCTGTTCATTAAGCGCGCGAACTTTGACACTTTTATTATCGTCTTGGTTTTTGTGCCAAGTGATGATCCCATAGATGTGAGAACAAAAATAGTAGAAAGTAGGTAGGCTGGCACCAATATTACCACCTAAGAAATTAGCAACACATTCTCCGGTTACAGCGAACATACCAAGTAAATTACCGCTATTTTTACGCTTAGCGAGTAAAATAACACAAAGTAAACCACAAAACGCTCCAAAATAAGATATCGCATAGCGTATGTTTACAGTAGTAAAAGGATCGGTGTATAGAAAGGCTAAAGAGACACAGACTATACAAAATACCGGATAAAATTTATTACGGCCAATGAGTATGATACCTGCGATTAATTTATCCATAACTATTATTCCTCGTGGTTAATAAGTTGATTAACTAAATCGATACAACGTAGGTAGCGCTGTTCATAATCAGGTGAATCTATTTGAATATAATTAATGTTATTTTTTTCTAATATAGAAATAAGTAATTGTTGAAAGTCTTTTCGTTGTTTAGGACTACCTAAATGACGTAAGCCGTCAGCTACCCAAGGGGTATTGTTTCCAAGTAAAATAACCAGATCAAAACGGTAGTTATTGATCATCGCTTGTAAAAATGGATGTTCTTTGCCTTCATATTTCTTGCAGAAAGCTTGAGTGGTCACAAAATCGGTATCAATAAACGATACTTTGTTAGCATGTTTTATAGCAAAATCAATATATTGTGCATGTCCTAAGGCAATTTTATCGTAGTCAGCAAATTGTAATGCTCGTTCATCGCCGCCAAGTTGCGAAAAGACATAATCTCGTCCATATTCCCAAGCACTGGTAGTATTAAATACGTTCGCTAACTTATTCACTAAGGTAGATTTGCCACTTGATTCACCGCCTAAGATAGCGACAGTTCTGACAAAGAATGGTCTGACCTCAGTTGGAATATATTGCCAGTTTTTAAGTGGAGCTTGTCGGATTTGTGTTCCACTTACTGGCATAAATTGTCTGGTTGGATCTATTAACACTGTCTTTAAATTGAATAAATCTTTATACATCTCCACATCTTGTGGTTCACTTGAGTAAACACAATTGGGATCGATGCCTTTTTCTTTAAATAGTTTTTTGACACGATCACTCCATTGATGCCAACCATTTGGATAAGCAGGAATACCATCCTCTTCTAGTAATTCAATATGAATATTTTTTTGATATTTAAAAGTTTGTAGTAGCCAACGAATTCTATCATTGATTGTTGCTTGACGTGACATTGCACTTTGTTCAAATAGCGCCATATCACGTAGCGTATCAGAGCAGAGGATTACATAGAGTTCATCGACTTGACTAATAGCTCGTTGAATAAGGTAGATGTGTCCAGTATGTAGAGGATAAAATTTGCCAAAAATCACGCCGACTTTTTTTTGTTTTATTGGCTCTTCGACTTGTAAATAGTGGTGAAGTGACTGTAATTTTTGCGCACTGGGATTTTTGATTTTATCATTAATAAGTTGACTAAGATAACCTTTAGTCATTTGGCAAGCATCGGCAACGGTTTGTAATGATAAGTTCTTACGTTTTATTACTTTTTTTAAATAATTGAAGCTACTCATGGTGTCTCCTTATATTTCGTTTTATATTTTTTACTAAATGTACATTATTTTATTTAAATGTTCAATATATTAAACAAATAATTTATTTTTTTATCTACCTTATTTACATATAATACAAATTAAGATTCTTTATTATTGATGGGACAAGTTAGTGTGAGATTTGATGGTGATTCAATCAAGATCACTTTGTTCTATTGTTAAAGATGATAACCATACTAAAAAAGGATAAAACAATGAAAATTCAGAAAATCGCCTTGCTAATTGCAGTTATTTCTGGCTCAGCTTTTGCTGATAACAATATCACCTTAAATAAAGTCACCTTATTTTTAAAAGGTGCGGAGTTACAAGGACAATCAACTGTATCATTGACCAAAGGTGAAAGTGAGATTTTGTTAACTGGTATTGCTGATGGTGTTAATCCTAACTCAATCAATGTCGGTTTTAATTCAGATACGAGTATCAAGATATTATCCACTACTTTAAAAAATAATGATGTTGCAAAAAGAGAAGAAAGTAGTGAACTAAAGTCGTTAGGTGATCAGTTACAACAATTAGAGACAAAATATGTTACTACTGAGATTCAATTGAAAGCAGTGTCTGAAACAGTTACCTTATTACAAGGCAATCGTTTAGATGGTTTAGTCAAAACAGCACATGATGAATTGACTGATATGAAAAATGTATTAGATTTTGTTAAAACAAATTTAGCGACTGCGTTGAATGAGCAATATACTTTACAAACAGAGTTAGACAAGCTAGAGCAACAACTCAGTGATTGTAAACAGAAAATAGAACAAGCAAGGGCTGCCTCACACAACTTAAATAATGCCATTGCTGTTAAAGTCTATTCTGATAAAAAAGTAGAACTACCGATGACACTTTCATATGTGACCGAGAATGCTGGTTGGAAACCCGTTTATGATGTACGGGTCGCTGATATTAATTCACCACTACAATTAACCTATAAAGCTGATGTTTATCAGCAAACGGGTTTAGATTGGCAGAATATCGATTTTAGTTTATCAACCGCTAATCCAAGTGAAGGGATCACCGCTCCGGAACTAACACCTTGGCATGTTGATATGTATAGCAATGAGAAAGGTGGTGGTTTCTTCTTTTCTAAGAGTGAAAAAGATTATGATCAAATTAGCGCTAGAGTATCCAAATCTGTAAACCCGATGATTGATAATGTATTAATTAATGCTACCGGTATTGATACTCGTTTTGATGTTAAATTACCTTATACGATTAAAACTAATAGCCAAAACAATATATTAACCCTACAAGATAAACAAGTTGAGGCTAAATATCGTTATATTTCTATACCAAAATTAGATAGTAATGCTTATTTACAAGCCCAAATTGCCGATTGGGATAAACTTAATTTATTACCCGGTAAATCTACTGTATTTTTCAATGGTAATTATATAGGTGAAAGTTTTATTACGACTGCAGATGTGAAAGATACACTTAACCTATCATTAGGTCGAGATAAAAATATTTTGATTACCCGTAATCGTAATCTGGATGAAACTTCAAAACCCTCTTTTTTTAAAGATGAAGTCTCTCAAAAATATGCTTATATTATTACTGTAAAAAATACCAAACCATTACCAATTGATATTGCTATTTACGATCAGTTACCGTTAATTCATCACAAGACAATAGAACTTGATGATGCGAAGTATGGCGACGCTACTTATGATAAAGATACCGGATTATTAGCTTGGGAATTTACATTAAAACCAAGTGAAGCCAAGAATCTTAACTTAAGCTTTAAGTTAACTTATCCAAACGATAAAGCTAACACTATAATAGGCTTATAGACAACATAAAAAGAACAAAGTATGTTATTGCAATGGTTAAATCAGTTTAAACAATATAGTCAAGTGAGTTTGCTAGATATACATTTAGCAAACTTTTTAACGAGTAAAGCGCAGTTAAATGATGAGATTTGGGCTAAACGATTTAGCTTTTTGATTTTATCCCTTAGTATGGAAGTGAGAGAAGGACATGTATGCCTCTCTCTTTCACGTTTAACCCAACAAAATATTGAACCTGAAATCTGGTTAGCATTGTTATCACCCACTGAGCAAGATTGGATAACAACCCTTGAACACGCCACAAAAAAACAGGTAGTAAGTAGTGGTGAACAGCTATCACCACTCATTTTTACTCAAAATAAACTCTATTTTCAACGAATGTGGCTGGATGAAAAGTTAGTTGCCCACTATTTTAATCATACTACATTGGAGCAGAAACCGTTTACTACGAATGATCTGAAAAATATTCTTGATCAGCTATTTACTAATAATGAGGTTACGATCGATTGGCAGAAGGTCGCGGTGGCCGTTGCATTAACACGTAAAGTAGCCATTATTTCTGGTGGTCCTGGTACAGGTAAAACGACAACGGTGGCTAAAATCTTAGCCGGAATTATGTTAACAACCCCTAATGCACGAATAGTTACAGCTGCGCCAACGGGGAAAGCGGCTTCAAGGTTGACCGAATCACTTAGCCGTGCGATCGATTTGCTCTCTTTTCAGTCGTTAAATATAAGGGCTGAAGCAGTGACTTTACATCGTTTATTAGGTGCTAAAGCTGACAATCGTTCGTTCTCTTATCATAAAAATAACCCATTACATGTTGATGTTTTAGTGATTGATGAAGCCTCTATGGTCGATTTAAATATGATGGCAAGGGTTATTGATGCCTTGTCAACGTCAGCTCGACTAATTTTGTTAGGAGATAAAGATCAACTTTCGTCAGTAGAAGCGGGAGCCGTTTTTGGTGATTTATGTGCTTTCATAGCCTCGGGATACAGCGAGGGGAGAGCAGAAGAGTTGAGCTACCTAACCGGGTATTTTGTTCCTGTAAATCAGAATGTTGCATCTATCACAGATAGTATTTGTTTGTTACAAAAGAGCTATCGCTTTAATGAATCATCTGGCATTGGTTTATTAGCAAATGCTGTTAAAGAAGGTCACTATTTGACAGTCAATAAGCTGTTAGCTGATGCTTCACTTAAGGATGTTCAGTATCATCCTTTATCATCCCAACAAGCCTATGAATCGGTGCTTAACGACTGCGTTACACATTATAAGCATTACTTAAATACCATAAAACGATATGGCAATGATGACATTGCTTTAATATTAGACAAGTTTGCCGAGTATCGCTTACTTTGTGCGGTACGGGAAGGATTATTTGGTGTTGAAGGTTTAAATAAACAAATTGAATCATTATTGGCTAAAGATAATTTAATTCGACTGAAAAACAAAGAAACATGGTATATAGGGCGCCCAATCATGATTTTACGTAATAGTGCCTCATTAGGGTTATATAATGGGGATATTGGTATTACGTTAGCCGCTGAACACGATAGTTCAAAACTGCGAGTTTATTTTCCTTTTGCTGATGGATCAATTAAAGGATTTTCACCTTTTAGATTACCTGAACATGAAACGGCGTATGCCATGACAATTCATAAATCACAAGGTTCAGAATTCGATCATGTTAATATAATATTGCCTACTGATTACTCCCCGTTACTGAATCGATCTTTACTTTATACCGCGATCACGCGAGCTAAAAAATCAGTTTCAATTTATGCAGAAGCAAAAATATTAGAAAGAATCGTTAAAAGTCAGATATATCGTGAAAGTGGTTTAGCAGAGCAGATTAATGATTATAGCGCGCAATAGACTATTGTTATAATTAGTTATCAACAATTTGTTAACTAATATAGGTTAATACAGCTCAAGTTCCCAATCTTCGTAGGGTGGATCAATGACATAATCATTATCAAAATAGTAGCGCAAAAAATCTGTAGCACGTTTTTCCGCATAGGGAGCATTTAAAACTTCACCATTTTCATCAAGTTCAATCACATTAGCATAAATGGCAAATACTTGTTCTATAGCGCTAGGATCTTCACCATAAAGAGATAAATAATCAATCCCCTTTAAAGTATATTGGGTTCCACTTGCCATAAAATAGACAAATGTTCTTAATGCTCCACTAAATGAATGACTTAACTTCATATTTTACTTCTATTGAGATAGAAAAGAGGGGGATATTATAAAAAGCACCGGCTAGTTTAGCAAGGTGCTTTTTATTTTGCATGATCGATTAATGGATGATCTTAGCTAAGAAATCTTTGGCACGATCTGATTGTGGATTAGTAAAGAACTGCTCTTTAGAGGTATCTTCAATAATTTCCCCTGCATCCATAAAAATAACGCGGTGTGCCACTTTACGAGCAAAGCCCATTTCGTGAGTAACAACCATCATTGTCATTCCTTCGTAAGCAAGTTCAACCATTACATCTAACACTTCATTAACCATTTCAGGATCAAGTGCTGAAGTTGGTTCATCAAATAGCATCACAATTGGATCCATACAAAGTGCGCGAGCAATAGCAACACGTTGTTGTTGACCACCTGAAAGCTGAGCTGGGTATTTATTTGCATGTGCAAGCAAACCAACGCGATCTAGCAAACTAAGTGCTTTTTCTTGTGCTTCTTTATCAGCTCGCCCAAGTACTTTAATTTGAGCAAGAGTTAGATTTTTTAATATTGTTAAATGTGGAAACAGTTCGAAATGCTGGAACACCATACCAACTTTGGAACGCAATTTAGCCAAATTAGTTGACTGGCTCGTGACTTCTGTTCCATCAATAATAATTTGACCTTTTTGTACTGGCTCTAAACCATTGACAGTTTTAATCAGCGTTGATTTACCGGAACCTGACGGACCACAAACTACCACAACTTCGCCTTTACCGACTCTTGTTGTACAGTTTTTTAATACTTGAAATTGTCCATACCATTTTGATACATTTTCTAAGGAGATCATCTATTTATCCCTTTTTTGAAATAATTAACTAAACGTGAAGCAGTAAAACAAATTACAAAATAACTCGCTGCTGCAAAAATAATCATTGAATATTTAACAGTGCCACCTTGCACATTACCAATTTGTGTAACGCTTGCGCCAAAAAGGTCGATTAAACTCATTACATAAACTAAAGAGGTATCCTGAAATAAGATAATACCCTGCGTTAATAGTAATGGCACCATCGATCTAAATGCTTGAGGTAAAATAATCAAGCGCATTGCTTGGCTTTTTGTCATTCCTAATGCATACGCTGCATGGTATTGACCTTTAGTCACTGCATTAATACCGGCACGAATGATCTCAGAATAATAAGCCGCTTCAAAAAGTGCAAATGCAATCATAGCTGAAACAATTCGAACATCAGCATAAGGCGGAAGATTAAATACATATTTTATAACTTGCGGTAATGCTAAATAAAACCATAACAATACTAATAGTAGTGGTATAGAACGGAATAAATTGACATAGCATTTGGCAAAAATATTAAGTATTTTACAATTTGACAAGCGCATAAGTGCCAGCACTGTACCCCAGACAATACCAAAGATAACGGCATTTAAAGTAATTTTAGTTGTTAGCCATAAACCACTTAATAATAAATGATAATTATCTAATACCAATGAAGGTATATTGGCAATCCAATCAAATAATTGCATCTTATCCTCCATGATTCATATTAGGTAAACGCGTATGTTTTTCAACAATTCGCATAATAGTAATAACGGCATAATTGATCAGCATAAAGGCTATGGTGACGCCGCATAATATTTCGATGATACTATTAGTTGACTCATTGATACGATCAATTTGGCCAATTAAATCGATTAGACCAATAGTTGAAGCAACCGATGAGTTTTTAATAATATTTGTCATCTCAGAGGTCAGTGGCGGAATAATGCGTCGATAAGCATTTGGCAATAGTATATACCGATATGCTTGGCAATTAGTTAAGCCAAGTGCTAAAGCAGCATATCGTTGACCTTTAGGTAAAGTTTGAATACCTGTTCTGACTTGTTCAGCAACACGAGCCGAAGTAAATAATCCCAAAGCAAGTGCTGCAGTGATAAACGAGCTTATATTTGGCGATAATCCAGATATAAACCAAGTTTTTAGACTGCCTGTCAATATTTCTGGCAGAATCATATACCACAAAAACATTTGCACAAGTAATGGAATATTGCGGAATAGCTGAATATAGCTAGCAGCAAAATTTTGTAGAAATTTATTTTCTAAAGTTCGGCAGATCCCTACCAGTGATCCTAGTAAGAAGGCGATGATCCAAGCAGTAACTGCTAAAGAAGCTGTTACAAAGACACCATCTAAAAGCCAGTTTAAATAAATTCCATCACCGTAGGGAGTGGGTTCAAAAAATAATGTCCAATTAAAACTCATAATATATTTAATTCATTAAATTAGATTATGTACCAAATATAACGATATATCGATATAGTCAGTACATAAGATTAGAAAGATAAGAAAAGTATTAATCTAATGCTTTATCATTTGGATTTGCAAAAAGTTCAACCATCTTAGGTGAAATCTCTAGTGCCATATTGGCACCTTTTGGTGGAACTGGTTGAGTAAACCATTTATTGTAAGATTCTAAAGCTTTTCCTGATTTCTGTGCGTCAGCAATTGTTTTGTCCATTAATTGTTTAAATTGAACATCGTCTTTTCTGACCATACAACCATAAGCTTCATAAGAGAGAGGTTCACCAACAATTTTCCATTCTGTAGGATTTATCGCTCGTGAACGTTCACCAGCAAGTAAAGCATCATCCATTAAGAATGCAACAGCTCGACCTGTTTCTAAAGCATTAAATGCATCACCATGATCTTTAGGTGTAATAATACGAATACCTAAATTTTCTTTACTATTGATTTGATTTAAGCGAATTTCAGAGGTTGTTCCTGCGGTAGTTACCACATTTTTACCTTTAAGATCGTTAATACTATTGATATTACTATCTGCTTTCACTAAAAAGCGAGTACCAACAATGAAGATAGTATCTGAAAAACTAACAGTTTTTTGACGTTCTAGGTTGTTAGTGGTTGAGCCACATTCAAAATCATAAGTATAGTTATTAAGTAATTGAATACGAGTCTTAGAGGTAACTGGTAAATATTTTACTTTAAGATTGGGTAAATTTAACTCTTTTTTAACTGCTTCTACAATTAAATTAGAATAATCTTGGGAGTAACCAATTACTTCTTGATTATCACCGTAATAAGAAAATGGAATAGAAGATTCACGATGACCAACAACAATAACACCACTATCTTTTATTTTGGCTAATGTACCGCTTAGTTCCTCTGCAACTGCGGCACCACTCATTAGTCCCAACATTGCAAATGATAACACTAATTTGGTTAATTTTGTTTTTTTGTTCATACTCATCTCCTACTGTTTAATTTGTATCATATTAAATATATTTAATATTTTTACAAAGGGGGTATATTATAACTTATTTTTTAGCATAAAAGTACTTTTTACTGTTTATTTGTATATTATTGAAGTCAGGTGATGCCTATAAATCTTAAGTTTCAGATGCAAATTGGTGTCACCCATATAGTTTATAACCATATAAATTAAAGCAATAATTATGCCATTATCTTAGACTATGAGCGTTTTTTTATGAAAAGTGAAATAAACATCAACAACATGATGACAGAAGAGATCATATCCTTCCATTTAGCATAAGGTGTTAAACCAATTGTTGGCGATATTGTTTGGGTTAAGACGGCGGTTTCAAATTGAGGAAGTTGTTTAATAATATTGCCATGGTGATCAATGATAGCGGTAATCCCATTGTTGGTGCTACGAATTAACGGACGACCAAACTCTAATGCTCTGGCTTGTGCCATTTGTAGATGCTGCCATGGACCAATACTGTCACCAAACCAAGCATCATTAGATACAGTTAGTAAAAAATCTGTATCAGGTGCAAAGTTCTGTAAGATTAAATTAGATAAAATTACTTCGTAACAGATAGCGGTAGTGAACTTGAACCCTTTAATTGTAAGTTGTGGTTGTGTTGCTTCACCAGCTTTCATTGATGACATAGGAATATCAAGAAGAGCAGCAATTGGTTCAAGTACCGATTCTAAAGGGGTGAATTCGCCAAACGGAACTAAGTGATGTTTCTGATAGCGGTTAGTCGTCGGGTATTCATAAGGATTTTTTTCACCAAGAACTAATAACGTATTGTAAATATTGCTGTTGGTTTCGTGAATTCGATCTGCGGGTCGGAAATCAATAATGCCAACTGCAATTTCCGCATCATTTTCTCTGGCTTCATTATCTAGATATTGTAAATAAGGTTGTTGATTTAATTCAAAATCAGTAATACTTGCTTCTGACCAGATAATGATTTTATCTTTACTCAGGTTTGCTTTAGTTAGTTCAGCATACGTACTTAAGGTTTTATTTAATTGCTGGCTTGACCAGCGTAAAGATTGAGCAATATTTCCTTGTATTAACACAAAATTAGCAGAACGTTGACTATTTACTGTCGTCCAATTGATATTTTTGAATGAAAATGGTGCAATAAAGATCACCAATAGTGCAATTACAGCACCAAATGTGTGCGTTTTTTGCGCTAAGCGTTTTATGTTATATAACGTGTAAACAACCAATCCGCATATAATAGTGGTTAATAAATTTACCCCATTAATTCCTATGATTGGAAAGTAAGCACGTAAAGGGCTATCAAGCTGGCTATAACCTATTTGCAACCAAGCAAATCCAGTGAGAATATAACCACGTAAAAACTCAGTTAATTGCCAAATTAGTGGGGCAGCTAGTACTAACTGTTTAAATGAATATTTATGAAAAAATCGATTTAATAAGCGAAGTAAAAGCGCAAATAGCATTGGGTATAACGATAGATATAAGACTAACAGTCCTAAAATGGTAATCGCAATAGGAGTACTAACTTCACCATACTGCTTAATACTGATATAAACCCAATGGATACCAGATGCAAAATAACCAATACCCCAAGTTAAACCAATTCGCATGGCTTGTTTTCTGGTTTTGTCTGCAATTAGCCATAATAGGCCGGCAAATGAGATAATAGATAAAGGCCAAATATGAAAAGGTGCATAGCTAAAAACAGCTATACCACCTAAAATTAAACCTAAGAAAAGATGTTTAAGCATTGTCAGCTAACTCTAAACTAGGCACAGTTGCACCTTCTGGAATAGTCACATGTAATTGAATGATTCGCCGACGATCAGCAATGGTCACTTTAAATTGGTAACCATCAATTGTGATACTTTCACCGCGTACTGGTAAACGACCAAAATGCTGCATTACCAATCCTCCAATCGTATCCATTTCTTCATCACTAAAGTTTGTTGCAAAGGTTTCATTAAAATCTTCAACTGGCGTTAGAGCGCGGACTGTATAAACGGATTGAGATAGGCGACGGATATCACGGTCTTCAACCTCGTCATACTCATCTTCGATATCACCAACAATAAGCTCTAAAATATCTTCAATGGTAACTAGACCAGATACTCCGCCAAATTCATCAATAGCAATTGCCATATGATAGCGCTGCATACGGAACTCTTTTAACATATGATCTACACGCTTACTTTCTGGCACAACAACAGTAGGACGTAAAATATTTTTGAGATTAAAGTTATCAACACCTTCACGAATAAAAATGAGTAGATCTTTGGCTAACAAAATGCCTTCAATATGATCTCGATTTTCACTAATAACAGGATATCGGGAGTGACCATGTTCAGAAATAATATCTAAACATTCATCAAGAGTGTAGTTGTCATTAATGGTAACAATTTGAGAACGGGGGATCATAATATCGCGAACACGTTGTTCTGCTATATCCATTACACCCTCAATCATATCAAGAGTATCAGGATCGATAAGTTCATTTTCTTCAGCTTCGCGTATAACTTCGATCAATTCTTCCTTGTCTTTTGGCTCTGAATTAAATAACTGATTTAACCATAATGTGAACCCTTTTTTCGGTCTCCGGTGATTATCATCACTCATTTGCTCTCATCCCTTTCTGTTAGTGAATTATTTATTTTTATAATTAGGTATTAAATGTACAATTTCATCATCAAGATTACAACATGAATAAACGAAGTAATCTATATTTTTGTTAATCAATTGGTTGATAAGGATTATCAAAACCTAATTGTTTCATGATATCAATTTCGATATTTTCCATTTCTTCGGCTTCTTCGTCAAGAATATGATCATAACCTAACAAATGTAAACAACCATGGACAATCATATGCGCCCAATGCGAAGTTAATGATTTATTTTGTTCTTTTGCCTCTGCTTCTACAACTTGCTTACAAATAATTAAATCACCTAATAGAGGTACTTCAATTTCAATAGGTGATTCAAAAGGAAACGATAATACATTAGTCGGTTTATTTTTATGTCGATAGGTGTTATTTAATTGCTGAGATTCTTGTTCATCAACAATACGAATAGTGATTTCGGCATTATCCATAAATTGCGGCAGAATAACTTCGAGCCACTGCATAATTTGTGGTTCATTTGGCAAATTGTCACAGTTTTGAGTAGCGATTTGTAAGTCTAATATAATTTCGCTCATTATCTATTTCCTGACTATTTATTCTCGATGATAAGGATGATTGGTGGTTAAACTCCAAGCCCGATAAAGGCTTTCAGCAACAATCACACGGACTAATGGATGAGGTAGTGTTAATGGTGAAAGTGACCAACTTTGCTCGGCAAGAGCTTTACAAGCAGGGGATAAACCTTCAGGGCCACCAATTAATAAACTGACATCCCGGCCATCAGTTTTCCAACGCTCTAGCTGCTCAGCTAGATTGTGAGTAGTGTAAGGTTTACCGGGAATGTCGAGGGTAACGATACGATTACCTTTACCACAAGCGCCAAGCATTAACTCACCTTCTTTATCTAAAATCCGTACAATATCTGCATTTTTAGTTCGTTTACCCGCAGGTATCTCAATGAGATCTAAAGGCATATCTTTAGGAAAACGAGAACAATAGTCATCAAAAGCGGTAGTGACCCAATTTGGCATTTTTGTACCGACAGCAATAAGCTGTATCTTCACGCAGTTAACTCCATAACTTCTCGAGTTCGTAAAGTTGACGGCTCTCTTCTTGCATTATATGTACAATCACAGAATCCATATCAACCACCACCCAATCAGCATCATTCTGGCCTTCACTACCTAATACTAGGTGTCCTTGTTTTTTGGCTTCATCAAGAAGGTGACCGGCAATAGAAGCTACATGGCGGTTGGAGGTACCAGTACAAATTATCATGTAATCGGTAATACTGGATTTACCACGGACATCAAGGGTGACAATATCTTTACCTTTTAAATCATCAATTTTATCGAAGATAAAATCTTGTAACGATTGCTGCAAAATAATCTCTCTATGATTAAATAATAAAGTGTTAGTATAGCATATTTTTTAAAAATCACGGTTATGATTGAATGAGATCTTAAGACAATTGACAAAATATTTCAGGTTAACTATACGTTTTAGTATAAAATTTAATGATCATCAAATAAATTTAATCGGTCATAGTTGTTAAAGTGAAATAATACGATCAAACAGTGGATCATGAGTTAAACGGTGTGTCACCATTATTAAGGTTTTATCCTTACAAGTTTGCTTAATTAATGCAATAATTTGTTGTTCGGTTTGCTGATCAAGGCTTTCTGTTGGCTCATCCATTAATATTAATGGTGAGTTGTGTAGTAATGCTCTGGCAATACCGATTCGACGAATTTCCCCTCCAGAAAGTGAACGTCCTCCTTGTCCGAGAGGTAAATCTAACCCTTCTTGTGTCGTTAACAATTTATCAAGTTCTACTTGTTGTAATACCGCAATCAATTGTTGATCGGTTGCTTGCTGATCACCTATAAGTAGATTTTGACGTAAACTATCACTAAATATGGTAATAATTTGTGGAACAACTGCAATTGCTTGTCGTAAGGTTTTTTCATCTAGTTGATTAAGTGGGGTATCATTAAAATAAATATTACCTGAATTAGGCTCCCAAGCACGATTAATCAGACTTAATAGCGTTGATTTGCCACAGCCTGTTTTACCAATCAAGCCAATATGTTCACCGGCTTGAATCGTTAACGAAAAATTGGTTAAGATAGCAAAAGGTTGATTTGGATAACTAAAATTGATTTGCTTAAATTGTAATTTGGCTGAACTTAAATCAATGGTTTTTCCAGATTTAACAAATTTGATATTTGGTGTTTGATTGAAAATAGCACTGGTGCGAGTAGCTGAAGTTAATACCTGTCCTAAGAAGATAAAAGCCCCCGGGATAGGGGTTAAAATTTCAGCACTAGCAAGACAAACAAACACAAACAGCGCAACTAATGGCGATAAAGTGTATTGAGTAATTAACCATAAAACCAGTAAAGTCAGAAATCCTACAATCAGTAATACGACAGCACTGGATAAAGCCATTAATGTTGACTGGCGTTGCTGATTTCGTAGCCAATTGGTTTCGAGTTCATCCAGTTTAGCTCGGTAACGTAATTGAGCATTAAACAGCGTCAATTCAGCTTGACCTTGTAAATAGTTAATTAAAAGTAGACGGTATTCACTTTGCTGTTGAGCCAGCGTTACGCCTAACTGTTTACCTGCTTGGTAAAATATAATCGGTACAGCAAGCAAGGTGATGGTGAGAACAATGGTGATGATAAGAGCAATGGGTAGATTAATTGTACTTAAGCCTACAAATAGCATCACAATTATGATTAATGCGGTGACAATAGGTGAAAATAACTTTAAATAGAGATGATCTAAAGCATCAATATCAACAATAAATCGGTTGAGCAGATCGGCTCTTTGATACTGGGCTAATTGATTAGCGCTCAAAGGTAAAATCTTTCGAAAAGCTAATGTTCTTAAATAAGCTAAGATCTTAAAGGTAGTGTCGTGATCAACTAAACGTTCCATGTAGCGAGCAGCAGTGCGAGTGATCGCAGCACCACGTACACCAGCAGCAGGTAACATATAGTTGAATGTATATAAACCGGCAACACCAACAAATGCAGTAGAGGCTAAAAACCATCCTGATAATGATAGTAGAAATACACTGGCAAAAAGTGTAAGAATCGATAATGATAAACCAATTAAGATCTGCCAAAAATAGTGTTTATAAAGAGCAATATAAGGTCGTAGTATGGCTAGCATGAGATCTCCTTAATATCACAATGAAGTTTACCTTTTGCTAGTTGCCAAATTAAGTCATATTGTTCAACATCATCTATCTGATGTGTGATAGTAATGCTATTAGGTGCAATATGATGTTGTTCAAGGTTTTGTACGGTTTGTTTATCTAAGCTTGCGGTAGGTTCATCGAGTATTAACAGCTGGCAAGGTTTTAACATTGCTCTTGCTAATGCAATCCGTTGCGCTTGCCCAACCGATAGGCGTAATGCATCTTCACCCACTTGCGTATCCAGACCTTCAGGTAATTTGGCAATGACATCGCTTAATTGCGCTTTAATAATAACCGATAAAAGTTCTTCATTGGTAGCATTAGGTTTACCAAGTAAAATATTTTCACGTACAGAGCTATTAATTAGGTAAGGCGATTGTCCTATCCAACTAACTTGTTGTTGCCAATCGGCAAGATCTAATTGATTAAATTCGATACCATTTATTTTGAGCGAGCCTTTATAGGGTAAAAAACCAAGTAATACATGCATTAAAGAGGTCTTACCTTCACCACTGGTACCAATTAGAGCCAGTTGGAATGGTGCTTGCAGTTTAAAAGATAATGGTCCAACAATAGGTTGTTGTTCAATGGATAAAACAATCAGATCTTGTGCTTCAATCGTTTGCAGTGATGTATTGAGTCTATCTTTAATCGTGGTTTGGTTTACTTGTTGTTGTGGTATTTTTTTATTTAAAAAGGCTTCTATATTATCGGCAGCAGCAATGGCTTCAGCTTTAGCATGATAGTAAGTACCTAAATCACGCAAAGGTTGAAAAAATTCAGGAGCCAAAATTAATGCAAAAAATCCGGCAAATAGCGTCACTACACCATTATATGAACCGAAATTAAATTCACCTAAGTAAGAAAATCCAAAATAAACAGCTACAATAGCGATAGAGATAGATGTAAAAAACTCTAATACAGCAGAAGATAAAAACGCCATTTTAAGTACTTGCATGGTTTTAACACGAAAATCTTCAGATGCACGTTGGATCTCCTCGGCCTGCTTTTCTCCTTGATCAAATAAGCGAATAGTATTCAGTCCTTTCAAACGATCTAAAAAGTGACCACTTAAATAAGCAAGCGCCTTAAAATGACGACGATTAATATCAGCTGCGCCCATACCGACTAAAATCATAAAAATAGGAATTAAGGGGGCCGTACAAAGTAAAATTAAAGCAGCTGTCCAGTTGAAAGGTAAAATGGCGATGCAAATTAAAATGGGTGCCATACTGGCCAATCGCATTTGTGGTAGATAGTGAGCATAAAAATTTTGTAGATTATCGACTTGCTCAATCACTAAAGTACTCCAAGCACCAGTAGTACTTTGGTTTAAATAAGCAGATCCACGAGATTCAAGTTGATTAATCAGATTTTGACGAATTTGCTTTCGTACTTTACTGCCCATAGTAAAATTGATTTTTTCGCGTAAATAAATCAATAAAGCACGAGCTAATAGTACGGTAAGTAAAGAAAAAAAGTAAATAAGGACATCTGAAAAATTAAGTTGTTCAATAATGATTTTTTGTAAAATCATCGCCAATAATGAAGCTTGTAAAATCACCAAAATGGTCAAAATAAAGCCGGTTAAAGTGGAAATACGCAAATCTGTTTTATACATTTTTGCATACTGCTTTAACCAACCCAGAAGATAAGTTTGACGGTTTTTATCTAATGACATGGATAGGGCAACTTACTATTTTAGATTATCCAGATAATGTTCTGCATCTAACGCAGCCATACAGCCAGTGCCAGCTGAAGTTATCGCTTGTCGATAAACATGATCCATTACATCCCCTGCTGCAAAAACACCCTCAACACTTGTTTGAGTTGCATTGCCTTGTGTGCCAGATTGTACCTTAATATAACCATTATTTAATTCAAGTTGCCCTTCAAAAACGGCGGTATTAGGTTTATGCCCAATGGCAATAAATACCCCTAATACGGCGAGTTCTTCACTTATATTCGGATCTTGCGTGCTGAGCAATCTCACACCGGTTACTCCCATATTATCACCAAGTACTTCATCTATAATTCGGTGTGTATGTAAAATAACTTTACCTTGTTTTATTTTTTCATCTAAACGATCCATTAATATTTTTTCAGCGCGAAAACCATCTCGGCGGTGAATCAAATGAACTTCACTGGCAATATTAGCCAAATAGAGCGTCTCTTCAACCGCAGTATTACCACCGCCTACTACGGCGACTTTTTGATTACGGTAAAAAAATCCATCGCAAGTAGCACAAGCCGATACACCTTTACTTTTGAAGGCTTGTTCAGACGGTAAACCGAGATATTGAGCTGAAGCGCCCGTCGCAATAATCAATGCATCACAGCTATATTCAGTTTCACTGCCATAAAGCTTCAAGGGTTTGGCACTGAAATCGACACGATCAATCTGATCCAAAATAATTTCGGTATTAAATCTTTCAGCATGTTCTTTCATTTTAACCATGAGTTCAGGACCAGTTAAATCGGGAGCGCCGGCTGGCCAATTTTCAAGATCGGTGGTGGTGGTAAGTTGCCCGCCTTCTTGCATTCCAGTTATTAATACTGGTGAAAGATTAGCTCGTGCAGCATACACTGCGGCAGTATAACCCGCAGGACCAGAGCCGAGTATTAACAAACGTGCATGCTTAGTCTTCATATTTAAATCCTTATTTGTCAAAAATGTTGGCTACTTCGTTGTTAATTTTAAACAAAAATAGCTTTATTAACTTGTGCCAAACAATCCTATTTTACTTAAATTTTGTAAATTTATTTGCTATAAAGTCTAACATTATCAATCTAAATCGTGCAAAAATATTGTTTATTACAGCAATAGGCGATCACGATAAGACTTTTTTCATTGGATAAACTAGGATTATCTTTTTATTTACAATTAATTTAAATTTATTTACGTTTTTTAAAGCGTTTTTATGTTTATTTTTATTTTTAAACGTTTAAAATGTGCGCTTTAATTTATTAATAAATGATTTTCTTTATCTGATAATGGTGTTTTGATTATCGGCTTTTATGACATCCTAACAAAAAAGGAGATAAGATGAACAATCCTTCTAAAGAAAAAGTAGAGACAGTCCTACAAAAAATCAATTGGGCGCAAGAGATTTTGCATTCAGTGCAACAAAATGTCAGTGATCCACAAATAGGCAATGTTCTTTCTGGTATTGCATTTATTATGGATTCAGCTTCATTAGATGCAGAAGCGCTCTATCAATTGGTTAAGTAAAATAGCATTACTTCTTTGTGTTTTTATCAATAATATTCCGTCCATGGACGACGGAATATTATTGATTTATTTAATTAGATTCAGTCAAATAAGTGGTAATATTGGCAAGTGGCCAGCGTGTATGCGATTCAGGCTCATTAATTCGATAGCCAAAAGCTAAGCAAAGTCCAACTCCAAAGCTTTCGCGACTAAATTTAGGCATATATTTTCCCAAAATCTGAACAACGCCATCATGTTGGAATCCACCAATTGTACATGAATCAATGCCACGATATGCTGCAGCTGTGAGCATATTAGCGCAAGCAATATAATCTTGCATTTCAGATGAGTGATTAATGGTTAAACCATTAGCTAAACCGTGCTGATAAAAGTTTATAATTGATTGGCAGGCATCATCAATGGCAGTTTGATCATTTGCATCAGGTAATGTACGAGCAATAGTTTGGCGTAGATACTCACTTTGTAGTGTAAAATTGTTGGCTTTACGATAAAGCACAATGACAAAATGTGAACAAGTTGTGACTTGCTCTTGATTATAACAAACTGTATGCAGCTCTTTTTTAATGTTCTCACTATCTACTATAACAAAGTGCCAAGGCTCCAGTCCAAATGCTGATGGTGATTGTCTTCCTGCTTCTAAAATGTATTCAAGATCTTGCTGACTAATTTTTTTAGTGTTATCAAATTTTTTACATGCATGCCGAAAATCAAACGCTTGTTCTAATTTATCCATATTATCTCCTCATTTTCTATTCCAAGGTGCTACTTTGAAAAGTAGTAACATACCGGGAATGGCTAGAATCGTACATAAACAGAAGAAACTTGTCCATCCTAAATATTCAACCATGATACCGGTGGTGGCATTAATCAATGTTCTTGGTACAGATGCAATACTGGTAAATAAAGCAAATTGCGTTGCGGTATAAAGTGGGTTGGTCGTTTTAGCAATAAATGCCACAAATGCGGCTGAACCAAGACCAACCCCAAGCGCTTCAAATCCTATTACAATCGCTAATAAGATTTTTTCATAAAGACCAATTTCACTGAATGGTCCTTCAATAGACAGCCAAGCAAAACCTAAAATAGAGAAAACCTGTACAAAACCGAAAGACCAAAGTGCGCGATTGATACCGATTTTGATCATCAAAACTCCACCTAATAAAGCACCAAATACACTTGGCCATAAAGATGCATTTTTAGCAATCCAACCAATATCAAAACGGCTATATCCCATTTGCAAGTAAAAAGGGGTAGCAAGCGAAGTAGCCATACTATCACCCAACTTATATAAGAAGATAAATGCTAGAATAATCATCGCTGTTTTAACACCATTACGGGTAATAAATTCACGAAATGGGTTAATGATTATATCTTCTATATGGTGGGTTTTGGGTGCTTGGTTTATGGGTTCTTTGACTAAAAGCGTCATTATAATTGCTGGTATCATAAATAATCCAGTAATCACAAAAACACTGTCCCATGGTAAATAGTTCGATAAGATTAATGACAGAGATCCCGGTACCAATCCTGCCACGCGATAAGCATTAGTATGGATACTATTACCTAATCCTAACTCTTTATCTAATAATAGTTCTCGCCTAAAGGCATCAAGTGCGATATCTTGGGTGGCAGAAAATAGTGCGATGATAAAGCAAATTGTAGCAATTAACCAAATATCTAATGAAGGCGAAAAAAATCCCAGTAACGCGATGAAAAGTAATAATACTATTTGTGAAGCGAGCATCCAACCACGTCGCCTACCTAGTCCTAAAAGCGAAATATTGTCCATAAATGGAGCCCAGACAAATTTCAAAATATAGGGTATTTGGGTTAATGAAAATGCACCAATAGTTTTAATGTTGATGCCTTCGCTTTCTAACCAAGCAGGGAGAAGTTGTAATAATAGATAAAAGGGTAGTCCTGAGGCAAAACCAGTAAAAATGCAAATAAGCATTTTAGTTGTGAAAATAGTTTTAAAAATGGAGTTTTGCGTGAAATTCATTATACAACATTATTGGTTAGTTTTTTGGCAAAGTGTTATCATAGCACACTAATAAAAAAAGTAATTATCAAAGCCCATTTAGACCATTTCGTTATCACTATTTTTTTATCAGTAGCTCAACGCTATTCTTAAAAGTAGAAAACTGATTATAAGCGTATTTTGATTTATTGTGATCAAGAAGTTTCAGGAATGCTATGTGTTTGAGTATATCATTTTAAATAAATGACTCATTAACCTATTAATTAATCGCCAAAAAAGAGGTATTGCAGTATGAAAAATCCAATTAAAATTGCTGTTTTTAGTAGTAAGCATTATGACAAAGAACATTTGGATATCGCAAATAAAAAGTTTGGTTTTGATCTTGAATATTATGAACATAAACTTAGCCATAAAACCGCTGTCACAGCGCAAGGTTTTGACGCTGTTTGTGTATTTGTTAATGACGAAGTCGATAAAAAAGTACTACAAAAGTTAGCGAGTTTTGGTATTAAAATCTTAGCTCTACGTTGTGCTGGTTTTGATAATGTTGATTTAGCTGAAGCCAAAAAACTAGGCATAACGGTTGTTCGAGTACCGGCTTACTCACCTGAAGCAGTGGCTGAACATGCCGTTGCGTTGATGATGACATTAAATCGCCGGACACATAAAGCTTATCAACGCACAAGAGATGCTAACTTCTCGCTTGACGGCCTTACCGGATTTAATATGCATAATCGCACTGCTGGTGTAATTGGTACAGGAAAAATAGGACAAGCTGTAATTCGTATTTTAAAAGGATTTGGTATGAATATCTTAGCTTATGACCCATATCCTAATGATACAGCCGTTGAATTAGGTGCCAAGTATGTTGAATTAGACGAACTTTATGCTAAATCAGACGTTATTACGCTTCATTGTCCAATGACCCCAGAGAATTATCATCTTTTAAATAAAGATTCATTCAATAAAATGAAAAATGGTGTAATGATTATTAACACCAGCCGTGGTGCATTACTTGATGCAACAGCTGCTATTGACGCTTTAAAACAGACTAAAATTGGTTCGCTCGGAATGGATGTTTACGAAAACGAACGTGATCTGTTTTTTGAAGATAAATCCAATGATGTAATTTTAGATGATGTTTTTCGTCGTTTATCATCGTGTCATAACGTCATTTTTACTGGTCATCAAGCTTTTTTAACTCAAGAAGCGTTACTTAATATTTCAGACACGACCTTAAATAATATTAAACAAATAATAGAAGGGAAAACATGCGTAAATATTGTCCAATAACTGGAAATACTTTATGATGTCGTCGATTTTTTAATTACTTATAATATGTAAAATGGATTGTTTATGAAACGTATTATTGTTTTGCTCTCTATGATTTTATTGTTGTCTGCTTGTAATAGTAATAAGCAGTCAACCGTCTCACCTATGAAAGAGCATCGAGGTCATGCCAAAGTCAAAGGTGGCGTTTATCTAGAGAAGGAGCATACTCAACCTAAAACGAATGCACCATTAGCGATGGACAAAGAAAAGTTCATTAAAAAAATGGTAAGTCAGCATGGTTTTAATCGTCAACAGCTTCATGATGTTCTGGAACAAACCAATAAATTGGATTGGGTCATTAATTTAATGGATAAACAAGCACCTAAAGCCGGTACATCCACAGTACCCAATGGTGCTTGGATTCGTTATAAAAATAAATTTATCACCGCAAGTAATATTGCCAAAGGTGTTGATTTTTGGAATCAATATCAGTCGGAATTACAGCGAGCGTATAAACAATATGGTGTACCGCCTGAAATCATCGTCGGTATAATTGGCGTCGAAACAGGGTGGGGCAGAGTTATGGGTAAAACCAAAATCATTGATGCTCTATCAACATTGGCTTTTTACTATCCAAGGCGATCTGAATATTTTTCTAACGAACTAGAAGATTTTTTGATAATGGCTCGTGATGAAGGTGTTGATCCGTTTGATTTAACAGGATCATTCGCTGGAGCCATGGGATATGGTCAATTCATGCCTTCTGCTTTTAGACGTTTTGCGGTTGATTTTAATAGTGACGGTCATGTAGATCTATGGGATCCCGTTGATGCGATTGGAAGTGTGGCAAATTATTTCAAATCTCATGGTTGGCAACGTGACAAAAAAGTTGCCGTTATGGCAGACGGTCAAGCGTCACAACTAGAAAATGGTTTTCATACTAAATATTCAATAGAAACCCTATCTAAAGCGGGATTAAAACCACAAAGCTCGTTAGATAATTATCGAGAGGTGAGTTTATTACGACTTGATATGGGTGATCGTTATCAATTTTGGTATGGGTTACCAAATTTTTATGTCATAACTCGTTATAACCATAGTTCACATTATGCAATGGCTGTTTGGCAATTAGGCCAGGCAGTAAAAAATGCAAGATAGAATTAATGGTTTGAGACCATACTTTATTTTTTTCATGATTAAGTCGTAGCTAGCTACGACTTTTTTTGTCCATTTTTGTATTCAATAAAATCAAAATTAGCTGTGTTACATATTGACTGCGATGTTATACCTTAATATAAAAGGGTAATAATAACGATGCATAGCAATCTCACTTATAAACTAGAGCTGATTAATTTTAATGCAATCAATAATAAGAGTCCGCCAAAAAATTTAACTAATTTAGTTAATGATAGTTTTTGACCAATTTGTACACCAACTTTAGCCATAGGTATGCTAGCAAGCATAATAGTGATAACAGCAGGAAGATAAATAAAACCGAAGCTATATTCAGGTAAACCTTTAATATTCCATCCGGAAATAATATAACCAATTGCACCACCGAAAGCGACAGGTAAAGTAAAGGCTGCAGAAGTACCAATAGCTTTACGCATATTAATACCACATTTTTTCAAAAAAGGTACCACTAAAACTCCGCCACCAACACCTACTAAGGCTGCAAAAATACCGATCAAACCACCCACAATGACATAAATACTATTATTTAACGATATTGCTGTAGGTTGGCTTTTGGTAATATTATTCGTTTTAAATAAAAATTTACCACCAGTGTAAATAAGAAAAATAGTGAAAATCCATTTTAACCCTACACCGGGAATATAAGGTGTAATATATGCTCCACCTAAAGTGCCGATGATACATCCTAAGACCATGCGTTTTAGAATACTCCATTCCACATTATGATTTTTGTTGTGATTCCAACTTGAAGATAGGCTTGTACCAATAATGGTTGCTAGTGATGAAGCAATAGCAATATGTGTAACCCAAGGTCCACCAAGATTGAAATGATCTAAAGTGAAAATTAAAGCTGGTACAATTAATGCTCCTCCACCAACACCGAACAGACCAGATAAAAGTCCAGCACAAGCGCCAACGCAAATTAGGATGAAAAGTTCAAGGACCATAGCAAATCCCTTTAATAATGGATGTTAAATATAATGAGTAATGTTATTCAGTCATCTTAAATTTAGAGAAGTATTATACTGAAAATTCCAGATTTTTAATTGTATGTATTTTTACCAATTCCAACATGTTACTTGAGTTTATTAATGAATTTCAATAAATATTTCTTTGGACATCAAATCACATGATGAGTTTATTGTAAACATTATGAGCTAATAAGTGATATATTAAATACAATAATAGTTTTAATGAACATAAATATTAATATAATTTTTAGTAATAAATTAATACAAAAGGAGTGAGTAATGAAAGATCGTTTAAAATGGATTGATGAATTTGGTTTTATTGGCGAAACGGCAAGTGGTCATACTTTAATTATGGATGGTGGCATTGAACATGGTGGTCGAAATCGTGGCGCACGCCCAATGGAACTTCTTCTTCATGGTGCAGCTGGTTGTATGGCTTATGATATCATGGCTATTTTAAAAAATGCTAAAAAGGAGATCACCGATCTCTGGATAGATATAGAAAAATCTCAAGCTGCATCTTCTCCAAAAGTCTATACTGACATTCATTTTCATATTGTTATAACAGGTAAAAATATTGATACTGAAGCAGTAGAGAAAGCCATAAAACTATCGTCAGAAAAATATTGTAGCGCATCTATTATGTTAAGCAAAACGGCGAAAATGGTTTACACCTATGAACTTCGAGAGTAGTTATGACTTATTAATTTAGATTAACGGGTTATATTGTTAATAACAATTTAATTTCGATTTGTGTGTTGTTAATGATTTAACATTTTGATCTAATCACCTTATTTTAATGTGAGAATGATTATGCAACAGTTAAACAAAAATATGCGCTTTCGAGATCTGGTGATCTTGGGTTTGCTTTTTATAGGGCCAGCGGCACCTGTTGGTTTATTTGGTGTATTAGATGTAATGACTGACGGTGCAGTCGCATTAGTCTATTTTGTGGCAACATTAGTCATGGCATTTACTGCATATTCGTATGCTAGAATGACAAATGTTATACCGCATGCCGGTTCTGTTTATGCCTATTGCTCTGCCGGTATTCATCCACATGCTGGCTTTTTAGTGGGTTGGCTTTTACTACTCGATTATATGTTTATTCCGGCCGTAGCTTATTTGTTTACCGGTATTTTTCTTAATGCATTAATACCTGATATACCGGTATGGGCATGGACATTTTTTGCTGTGGCAGTAACGACAACCTTAAATTTTATGGGAGTGAAAAAATCTGCTAAAATCACCTTCCTTTTTTTAGCCTTCGAAATTATCGTTCTTTCTATCATCTTATTTGTTGGTATTTGGATGTTGGTCACCAATGGCATTAAGCGAGATTGGTTACAGCCTTTTATTGGTGGAGAGTTATTTACCTGGAATAATCTATTTTCAGCTGTCTCTGTTGCTGTTCTATCATTCCTTGGGTTTGATGCAATTGCCACTTTTGCTGAGGAGAATGGAGGTAAGCCTAGTTTAGTCAGTAAAGCCATTCTTGGCTGTCTAGTTTTAGCAGGCTGCTTATTTGTTATTCAAGTTTATATTGGTGAACTACTTAATCCTTACTCACCAGAATACTTACATGAACATCCCGAACTACAAGGAAAAGCCTTTTATAATATCGTCAATCAGGAAATGAACCCTTGGCTTGGTTGGGCTTTAGGGTTAATGAAAGCTATCGGTGCTTCTTTTTCTGCTATGGTAGGACAGGCGGCAGCAAGTCGTTTATTATTTAGCATGGGTCGGGACAAGCGTTTACCTTCAATTTTAGCTAAGGTCGGTAAAAAAAGTGGTGTACCAACCATTGCGATTCTATTTTCAGCAATCTTTAATCTCTGTTTAGCGGCTTATGCTGCAAATAGAGAACAAGGATTATCAACTTTGGTTTCATTTGTTGATGTGGGTGCTTTAACAACATTTATAATGCTACATGTATCAGTTATTGGCTATTTTAAATTTAAAAAAGGTAATCGTGGTACTACTTCATTAATTTTAGATATTGTGATCCCTGCTATTGGTATAGTGAGTTTATTACCGGTATTAATACATATCGATAATTATGCCAAAATTGTCGGTATTGTTTGGTTAATTATTGGGGGCATAATTCTATTTTTTAACAAAAATAAACAGCCTCTTTTATGGTTGGAAAAGAATAAAATATAATCTCGATCTACTACTTCCAGACACCTTAATTATTTGGTAGTATTTCCAATTTATTTAAGGTGTTGTGGTGAAATGATTTCAGAAATAGTACGTGGAGCAATGATCTCCGGTAGTCTAATTATTGCCATTGGTGCGCAAAATCTATTTGTGTTAAAACAAGGTTTACTAAAAAATCATATCTTTTTTGTATCTGCAATTTGCTTTGCTTGTGATTTTATTTTAATGACAATAGGTATTTTAGGTATTGGGACATTTATCAGTAGTAATCCTTTAATTACCAATATTCTTGCCTTATTAGGCGCCGTTTTTCTTCTCTGGTATGGTTTTTGTGCTTTTAAGAGTGCAATTAAAGGTACCAGCAGTATGCAAGTTGAATCTCACGATCCACAAAATAACCGTTTAATGAAAGTTGTTTTATCAACATTAGCAGTTACCTTACTTAATCCTCATGTTTATTTAGATACAGTGGTCATTGTAGGTGGTATTGCCGGCACACTAAATAGCGAACAAAAGTTAGCATTTTTGATAGGGGCGATTTGTATTTCATTCATCTGGTTTTTTGGTATTGGTTATGGAGCTAGATTATTAACTCCTTTATTTAAACGAAAAAAGATGTGGGTGATCTTAGATTGTTTAGTAGGTATTGTCATGTTTTATATCGCTTACCGATTAGTATGGTATGTTATTTATGGTAGTTAATAACTATTAACCGATAAGTATAATTGTTACTCTGATCTGATAATCTAAAAATAGAGTTTTCTTAATTAATAGTGTGACAATTATCACAACAATATAAACTAATTACGTTGTATTATCTCTTCATATGATTATTCATGCTCGCTTAATTTATATCAATTTGGATTGTTACTGTAAAGTTAACTAACTTTGCAGGCAAAACCTAGCAACTTAGTTCAACAAGATAGTTGTTTTTTTTGTTTAAAAAACATTAAAACATCATGAATTAATTTTCATTTAATCCATGAGTAAAGTTGTCATCTTAAGTTAACTTTTATAAAAGTTACTTGTTTAAGTCCAAACCATATCATTAATATTTGGTAATCCAGTTTAAAAGATTAGTTTTTTTGGTTTTCTAGATAGGTATTTTTGAAATTAGTTTTAACAACGGTGAAATAGATCCCTCAAGGAGAACGAAATGAAAAGAAAGGCATTAAAATTAACGCTATTAATAAGTACGATTTTTGCAGTTACTCCATTATTTGCTATAGAACAAGCTAAACTTGAAAGTTACCAATTAAAAAAAATTGTTGTCGATAATCTTGAATTTAAAGATATGGATAAGGATGGCAAACTTACCCCTTATGAGGATTGGCGTTTATCTCCAGAAGAGCGAGCAAAAGATCTTCTTTCAAGATTGTCATTAAAAGAAAAAGCTGGAATTATGATGCATGGTAATGCACCAAGTTTAGATGATGCTATTGGTCGAGGGGATAAATACGATTTTGATAAACTGAGTACCATGATTTTAACTGATAAAGTAAATAGTTTTATCACACGTTTACAAGTAAATCCCCAAGATTTTGCTGCACAAAATAATCAACTTCAAAAAATTGCAGAATCTGATCGTTTATCCATTCCTTTAACCATTAGTATCGATCCTAGAAATACCTTTTATTATGATGATGAGTTAAGTAGTAAAAGTGGTTTTAGTCAATGGCCGGGAACATTAGGAATGGCAGCAATTGGCATTGAGCAAGATATCAATGAGTATGGCAATATTATTCGCCAAGAGTACCGATCATTAGGAGTAACTCAAGCATTATCTCCTCAAGCAGATTTAGGTACCGAACCTCGTTGGGCTCGTTTTGAAGGTACTTTTGGTGAAAGTCCAGAACTCAGCAAAAAAATGGTGCGAGGTTATATATCCGGCATGCAAAATGGTAAAGGTGGCTTAAATTCGCAAAGTGTTGCTGCTGTTGTTAAACATTGGGTTGGATATGGTGCTGCTGAAAATGGATTCGATAGTCATAACGCTTACGGTAAATACGCGCTTTTCACTAAAAAAGATAGTTTGAAAGAACATATTATTCCATTTACAGGCGCTTTTGAAGTTAACGTTTCAGGAATCATGCCAACCTATTCTATATTAAAAAATGCACAAATAAATAATCACCAAATTGAAGCAGTTGGTGCGGGTTTTAACAGTTATTTATTAAAAGACTTATTACGTGATACCTACAAATTTAAAGGTGTGATTATGAGTGATTGGAGTATCACAAATGATTGTAATGAGGTTTGTGAAAATGGTACTCCTCCGGGTGTAACCCCTAAAGTTGAAGGTATGCCGTGGGGTGTTGAAAAATTAACTAAAGAAGAACGTTTTATTAAGGCAGTTGAAGCAGGTGTTCAACAATTCGGTGGAGTTAGTGATAGTTCAATCATTGTTAATGCAGTTGAAAATAAAAAATTAACTGAAAAAATGTTAGATGAAGCTGTATTAGCCATTTTAATTCAAAAATTTGAACTTGGTCAGTTTGAAACACCTTATGTAGATGAAAATATTGCTAACCAATTTGTAGGTAATGAGGATTTCCAAAAAGTCGCCAGTCAAGCTCAATACCATTCAATGGTATTACTTGAAAATAAACAAAAAATCTTACCATTAAAGAAAGCCGCTAAAGTTTACCTGTATGGTTTTTCAGCGACAACTAAAAACCAACTAAGTAATAATGTTAATATTGTCGATAGTCTGGATAAAGCCGATGTAGTGGTCGTTCGCCTTAATGCCCCTTATGAGCAAAATCATAAAAATTACTTTTTTGGTACTATGCATCATGAAGGATCTTTAGCTTTTCCAACAAACGACAAAGATATTGCATTTATAGCCCAAGCAAGTAAAAAACACCCGGTGATTGTTTCTGTTTATTTAGATAGACCAGCAATACTCACTCCGTTAAAACAATATGCTAATGCAGTTATTGCTAATTTTGGTGTAAATGATGAAATACTCTTTACTCGATTATTTGATAATAAACCGTATGTAGCTAAGATGCCTTTTGCACTACCAGATTCTATGGCAAGTGTGAAAAAACAAGCACCTGATTTACCAAATGATATGAAAGCATTATATCCGCTTGGATATGGTTTAACTAAATAATCACATATACTTTGACCAATTCTATTGTTGCCACATTGGTTGGCACAATAGAATGGTTGAAAATGATGATAATTATTCGGCACTTCCTGTGCCTCACTCCTTCGGAGCCAACTCTTTGAGTTGTTCAAATTCGTTCCAGACGAATTTGTCGAACGCTGGCGTTCTCATCGCTTTTTGTGTGATTAATTAAGTATTTTTGTTGCTTGAAGTATGAGGAAGAAAAGTGGTGGGTCGTGAGCTGATTATTCGGCACTTCCTGTGCCTCACTCCTTCGGAGCCAACTCTTCGAGTTGTTCAAATTCGTTCCAGACGAATTTGTCGAACGCTAGCGTTCTCATCGCTTTTTGTGTGATTAATTAAGTATTTTTGTTGCTTGAAGTATGGGGAAGAAAAGTGGTGGGTCGTGAGCTGATTATTCGGCACTTCCTGTGCCTCACTCCTTCGGAGCCAACTCTTCGAGTTGTTCAAATTCGTTCCAGACGAATTTGTCGAACGCTGGCGTTCTCATCGCTTTTTTGTGTGATTAATTAAGTATTTTTGTTGCTTGAAGTATGAGGAAGAAAAGTGGTGGGTCGTGAGCGATTCGAACGCTCGACAAACGGATTAAAAGTCCGCTGCTCTACCGACTGAGCTAACAACCCATATGAATGACGAATAAAATTGGTGGGTGATACCGGGTTCGAACCAGTGACCCCCTCCTTGTAAGGGAGGTGCTCTCCCAACTGAGCTAATCACCCCAAATGTTTCATTTCTGAAACGTCACGGTAAAGATTGGTGGGTGATACCGGGTTCGAACCAGTGACCCCCTCCTTGTAAGGGAGGTGCTCTCCCAACTGAGCTAATCACCCTTACCGTGTGGATGTGCATTATAAGGCACGGCTTAATTCAGTCAACCTTTTTTTTAATATTTCTGTGAAATTGATTGAGTTCGATGTAATTTTAAACATTTTTTGGATGATATATCCCAAAAACTTGTTTTGCGGATTTTTATTTTCAAATTTGTGAATATGATTGACAGAACAATCACTAGATATATTAGAAGTTCATTCATTATGTTAATAAAAAAACACTTAATCGATAAATGCCGAGTTATTATCTATATCGAACCCAACCTTCTGCGTTATGTGTTACTAAAATCGGTGAAACAACCTTTATGTATCGATAATGAAACCATGATTGAATATCCCTATCAAGATATGACCGATATTGAGTTATTCATTGAGGATTTACTTAAGAACGTTACTGGGTTTAAAATTATTGAACTAAATCTTGATAAAATTTATATCCAATCTGAGTGGTTAACCTTACCGGAAGAAGTGAAATTAAATATCAATGAAATTTCATTATTTATTGAAGCTTCAATTTATAAATTATTTCAAGTATCGGCAAAAGATATCTATTTCGATTTTACTTATTCTCATCAGCAGCCAAAACAAATTCAAGTGGCAATATGTGAACGTCAATTTATCGACACTTTGATTAATTTGTTTAATAAAGATAATTTATCATTAGTATTTATTGGTGAAGTTATTGAAAACGGTCAAATCAATTTTTTACCTTGGCGCAAAACCAAACAAAAACAGCAGAAACTACAATTAGCTATAGTAGTCATCTGCTTTATGGGTATTGTTAGTTGCTTGTTTGGTTATTTGTGGCTACATGCTAGGTACAAATTAGAATATTATTCTACACAGGTAATTGATAAACAAAAACTTCAACAAAAGTTAGCACATGAATTATCTATTTATCTACCCAATCCCTCACCAAGTCAAAAACAAATTCAACAGTTTCTGTTAATGATATCAAAACAGATACCAACAACGATTTGGCTAGAGACCTTAGTATATATACCTCAAAAAATCACTGTGAAAGGGCATAGTTTTAGTTATGTTCAAATCACAACCTTAAATGAAGATATACTACAACAGCAACATATAGCTAAGAGCCAAGTAACTTCAGTTACCTCAAATAAAGATGATTTACTGTTTGAATTGGATATTAAATTGAGTGAAGAGTGAATTTTTTAATCGTCCAATTTGGCAACAATATTTACTAAGTTGCTTGTTTTTATTATCAATATTCTGGATTGGTTATCTTTTGTTTATTGTAGATATTGAGCGTGAAGCTGAGCAACAAATGCAACTTTACCATGAAAAAAAAGTCGAAATTGAATTACTACAAGCTAGATTAACACGGTATCAGGCGAGTAAAAGTAATTCATTAAGTTTAATATCAGAAAAAGAGTTAGCACAGGCGATTGAACATAATCATTTAGCTTTAAGCTCCTTTAAACATTATGAAGATGATAGTTATATAAATTGGGAGATTGAACTCTATGGCAAATTTGTTGATTTTATAGCTTTAATTACATCATTGAATGATGATTACTATTATCTTGATTTTCATCATTTAATGATAAATAAGCAAGATCAGCAATTACAAATAACCTTTACATTACTGTTTAAAAAGGAAGTAAAGTGAGAAGTTTGATTGTTATAGGATTAAGTTTGTTAATGGCTAATTTTAATATGGTTAAGGCTAATATTGATACAGTTATATTGCGCGATCCGTTTGCACAACAGAATTTAATACCTTGTAAAGAACATACCAACATTTTATTACAACAGATCCAAAGTTGGCAATTTAAAGGAATAATTGTACAAGTTGATCATTCTTATCGGCAAATTTGGTTAGCATCACAAAGTCAATGGTTATCAATAACCGATAATATTGTACCTAATATTCTATTTCCATGGCAGATGCAATCAATATCTGCCGATAATATCGTATGGCAAGCAAATTTACCTGAGTATTGTCATGATGAAATTTTATGGACGATGCGATTAAATGAATAAACAGTTTAAACAGACAATAATAGGCAGTGTCATTTATCACTTACAAAAAATAATAAGCTGGCTATTGAAAAAAGTAATTGCAATAGTGTTTGTTTTTGCTTTCATCAGCACTATCGGTTTTGCTGATCCTAATCAATATTCAGATATTGACCACAACGATCTTATTTCGATGAGTTTTTACCAAACTGATATCGCCGTTATATTGCAAGCGTTAGCCGATAGTAGACAGTTGAATTTAGTGATGACCGAAGATTTAACTTTAAAACAGACCATAAAACTGCAAAATGTGCCATGGCAAAAAGCATTATCGATCATATTAAACTCAGCTAAATTACAAGCTGAAATTGACGGTAACATACTCTTTATTTCAAAAGCAATTGAACCAGAAGATTTACATCAAAAAGAGTTATTAGAAAAAAGAGAACAAGAGCAAAAGCAACCACTCGATTCGTTAGTGTTAACCGTTAACCATGTTGATCCCACTATATTGCTTGAAACAGTTCAACAACAAGGATTATTGTCTGAAAGAGGTAAAGCAGTGATAGATAAACGAACTAATTCACTAATTATTATCGATTTACCTAAACAATTTGATGATATTAAAAAACTAGTTAAAGTGTTTGATAAATCGTTACCGCAAGTTCATATCTCTGCCCAAATTGTTACCATGAGTGATGAAAGTATGTCAGAACTTGGAATCAAATGGGGATATACAGGGAATTCATCCCAAGTAATAGATAAATTTGATGTAGGACTTGGTGTGACAAATCCTAACTCAAATATAGGTTTTAATTTAGCTAAGATTTCAGGGAATTTGCTTAATTTAGAGTTATCTGCACTTGAATCGGAAAATAAACTCGAAATTATTGCAAGTCCTAATTTACTTACCGCAAATCAAAATATGGCATCAATAAAGCAGGGTACCGAAATCCCTTATGAAGTTTCGAGTGGTAGCAATGGGGCAACTTCAATAGAATTTAAGCAAGCGGTTTTAGGATTAGAAGTGACACCTAAAATATTATCAGATAATCAAATGATTTTAGATCTTTATATCACCCAAAATACAGCAGGACGATCTATAAAACGCGGTGACGGTGGGGAAGCATTAGCAATTGATACTCAAGAAATCAAAACACAAGTAAAAGTGAAAAGTGGTGAAACTGTTGTGTTAGGTGGAATTTTTCAACAACTTAATAGTGCAAATCAAAGTAAGGTACCCGGTATAAATAAGATCCCCGTAGTAGGAAATTTATTCAAATATCAAGGTAAAAAACAACAGAAACGAGAATTAGTGATCTTTATTACACCTCAATTAGTTGAGTAATTGTCTAGGGAGTTGTATTATACTGCATCTTGATTTAGTCATTCACTTTTACACATCAATGTTGATGTGAAAGTATTGTATCAATCATTATCATTAATCTTATTATAGAATAGAGAAAATTATGTTTCGTGTTGTAGCTTCTGATTTAGATGGCACTTTATTAACTCCTGAACATAGATTATCACGCTATACCAAACAAGTTCTACAAGCATTACGTCGAAAAGATATTCATTTTGTTTTTGCAACAGGACGACATCATATTGATGTTGCTCAAATGCGAGAAGATATGGAAATTGATGCGTTTATGATTACTTCAAATGGTGCTAGGGTTCATGACAGCAAAGGTAATTTGATTTTTAGTCAAAGTTTTACGCCAGAGCTAGCTAGTGAGATCGCTAAAATATGTATTGATGATCCTCTGGTTTATACTCATTTGTATCGTGGTGATAATTGGTTAATCAATAAAGAAGATTCATACTCTCTTGAATTTCATAAGCTTACGCAGTTTTCGTACCAGCTTTTTAATCCATTAGATTTTGATACAAATGACATTGCGAAAATCTATTTTACAACAACCGATGATGCACTTTATCCGCATTTAGTTGAGTTAAAAAACAGACTTGAAGCAATATTTGGTAATAAAATTAGCGTGGCATTTTCAACCTTAAATTGCCTTGAAGTGATGGCTGAAAATGTATCAAAAGGCAACGCATTAAAAAATGTCGTTGAAAAATTGGGTCTTAATTTACAAGATAGTATTGCTTTTGGCGATGGGATGAATGATTTAGAAATGTTAAGCGTGGCAGGGAAAGGCTGCATAATGCAAGATGCAAGTGTTGAATTACGTAAAAAATTACCTAATTTAGAAGTGATAGGCTCTAATGCTGATGATGCTGTTCCTCATTATTTAAGTAATCTTTTACTCTAAATTATTTAAGTTATTTGTGTAATGAATATGACTGTAGATAAAGAGCTTAATACACTTGGTTTACGTTGTCCTGAACCGATTATGTTAGTGCGAAAAACGATAAGAGAACTAGCTATAGGTCAAGTTCTTTATGTTATAGCAGATGATTTTGCAACTACTCGCGATATTCCTAGCTTTTGCCGACATATGGATCATGAGTTAGTTGCATCGCAAACGGAATCCAAACCTTATCAATATTGGATTAAAAAATCTCATTAATTATTGCTAAAAAGTTGACAAGATGTTTCAGGTTAAGGGTATGTTTCAGTTAAATCAATTTGCCTTAAATAGTAATGCAATGTACGCCAATCACAAGGGCAAATACTATCTATCATTAAAAAAAGAGTGTGTCTTTTGCCATTACGACGTGATTTTAAATTCAAGATGATCATATAACGAAGTAATAGTGGTTTTTGCATTAAATACCAACGTTGTTTATGCCAATAGATCTGATGTATATAATGAAAGAGTGCTAGTTCGCCTTTTATAGTTCGACAGTAACTAATACTACGCCACCATTCTATTACTAATAACAATATGATAATAAACGTGTAACAATTTAACGAAGTATCTGCTAGTAATATCCAACTTAAAATAATCAGTACTAAATAAAAAACACATAACATCATTACTTGTTGATAAGAAATAGTAAGTGTTGTACTCCACATAATGACTTTTGATTAAGTTAAAATAGCATTATTCCACTATGACAAAAAGATACTTAAAATAATGCTAAAATTGGGAGGTAATGCACATATCAGATGTATTTATTGCAAAAAAGATATATCTAAATTAATAGTAATCTATTTGATTTATTATTTAAAAACAATGTGATAACACCCAATCTTTTACTTACATATAGTTGCATTCTCAAATCGATATTCAAAACTGTTTGACTTTGTTTTTACCTTTTTTATTTGAAATTTATTATCTTGTAAAATACGCTCTAAATTATTGATAAAATTATCTAAAGTATTAATATCGACTTTGTTAGAGAAGGGTGCTAATAATGAAGTCCCCACGCGTATTTTATAATTGATACGTGTGGATTTAATTTTTAAATAGCGTAATTCATTGCGAGTTCCAATATAAATGAGGCTGTTCAATTCTTGAACTATATCTATTTTCTCTTCTTCTTTACCTTTCTGTTTTATGATAAAAACGGGGCAATGCTGTTCATCTATGTTAATAAACCATAATTGTCTGAACTTTAAACCCAAAAAACGTAATAAAAATAAAAATACTGTACATCCCAGAAACATAGCCCCAAAAAATATATTTTCAGGTATATCATGTATTGAATTTAATTGATTAAATTGATAATAAAATATAATAGATAATACCCAAGTTGCAATAAACAGTAATCCCGATAACAGACCAATTCGTATCTCTGTTTTAAAATTAACTCCGTAAAATTGATATATCATCGTATAAACCTTAACTTATTAAAATAATCGAATTATTTATTTTGTTAACTGAAAATAACAAGAATCTTATAGAATAAACATCGTGATAGATAATAATGCTTATTAAGCATGGATATATTAACTCATTAACGATACAATTGAAGCACTTTATTTTGCGCCTTTTAATGTAATAGGTGTATAATTATTGTCATAAAAATATATGTTAAACATTTTCTAGGGGAACAGGGGTGACTTTGTTGCCCTTACTTTTACCTTTAAGAAATTAGGTAGGAATAATTTTGTGATTTTAATTAAACTATTAAAAATTATTTTAAAGCTTTTAATCGGTTGTTTTATTTGTGGCCTAATCATTGGGATTGCTGGGTATGCATATTACTCAAAAGATCTGCCTGATGTTGCTTCATTGAAAGATGTGCGTTTACAAACACCATTACAAGTATTAAGTAAAGATGGTGAATTAATCGCTATTTTTGGTGAACGACGTCGAACACCACTGAAATATGACGAAATACCCCAATTAGTTGTTAATGCTGTTATCGCAACTGAAGATGCGCGTTTTCATGAACATTTTGGAATCGATCCAATCGGTATCATTCGAGCTATGTATATCGGATTGAAACAAAAAGGCTTTTCACAAGGTGGGAGTACCATTACCCAACAAGTCGCAAAAAACTTCTTTCTAACGCCTGAAAAAAGTATATCTCGTAAAGTGAAAGAGATGATTTTGGCCATTCGTATGGAAAAAGAGTTGTCAAAAGAAGAGATAATGGCACTTTATCTCAATATGATTAATTTTGGTTCAAGAGCCTATGGTGTAGCTGCTGCAGCTTATACTTTTTTTGGAAAATCGCCACAAGATTTAACGGTTGATGAAGCTGCCTTATTAGCTGGATTACCGAATGCGCCGTCTGCATTTAATCCAATTGCGCACCCTGAAAAAGCCTTAACTCGCCGTAATTGGGTATTAGGGCGTATGTTAGACCAATCTTATATTACTCAAGCACAATATGATGAAGCGATTAGTAAACCATTAAATGTTAGTTATCATGCACCACAAATCGAATTTTCTGCTCCTTATGTTGCTGAAATGGCTCGTCAATTTATGTACGAAAAATTTGGCGAAAATGCTTATACTGATGGTTATAAAGTCTATACCACAATTTCTAAACAAGATCAGATAGCAGCAACTGAATCGGTACAAAAACATATCATTGATTACGATATAAGACATGGTTACCGAGGTCCTGAAAAAGTATTATGGAAGAATAATGAATCGCCTTGGGATGCAGAACAAATTAAGAAAGAATTAGAAAAGTATATTTGCTATGGTGGCATTTGTCCTGCAGTAGTAATTAAAGCGTCTGATTCAGAGGCTACGGCTGTGTTAACTGATAGTAGCAATATCGTGATTACTTATCAGGGAATGAAGTGGGCTCGTCCATTTATCAGTGATACGCAGCAAGGTGGTTTCCCTAAAAAAGTATCGGATACCATAAAAGCTGGACAATTGATCTGGGTGAGAAAACCTCAAGATAATTGGGAGCTAGCTCAAGTTCCGGCGGTAAATGCTGCTTTAGTTTCATTGGATTCAGACAATGGTGCTATCAAAGCTATTGTGGGTGGGTATGATTTTAATTTGAGTAAATTCAACCGAGCTACTCAAGCATTACGTCAATTAGGTTCAAATATAAAACCATTTATTTATACGGCAACATTAGAGCAAGGATTGACTATGGCTACATTACTCAATGATGCGCCAATTGTGCGCACTACGGGTAGTGAAACTTGGCGACCTAAAAACTCTCCGCCGAGTTATGCAGGGCCATTACGCTTAAGAATTGGTTTAGGTATGTCAAAAAATGTAATGATGGTAAGAGCGCTTCGTGCTGTTGGCATTGATTATGCTGCATCTTACTTAGAGCGATTTGGATTTCCAAAAGAAAATATTTCGCATAATGAATCATTAGCTTTAGGATCAGCATCATTTACTCCACTGCAAGTTGCAAGGGCGTATTCTGTAATTGTTAATGGTGGGTATTTAGTTACTCCATATTTGATTGAAAAGATAGAGTACTATAATAATAAAGATGTCATTTACCAACATCAACCTCTTATTGCTTGTCAGAATTGTAACGATGAAGTTCAGACAACGGAGTCTACACCAGCATCATTAGATAACGTTGAGGATGTTGCTAATCAAACAGATAATGAAGAGCCAGAACTTGCTAATATGAAATCAGAAGATAATTTAATATTACCTGATATGAATAAAGATAATAAATCAAATGACATTACACCAAAATATGCACCACATACATTAAGTAGTGGCATTGCATTTATTATGAAAGACGGACTTCGATCAACGGTATTTGGTGGCTCGGATTGGCAAGGTACAGCTTGGCGAGTCAAATCACTAGGGCGTAAAGACGTGGGTGGTAAAACCGGTACAACTAATGGTTCAAAAGACGTTTGGTTTTCTGGATTTGGTGGTAATATCGTCACAACTGTATGGATGGGCTTTGATGATCATCGTCGTGAATTAGGACGAACTTTCCGCGCAGAAGCAGGGGCGGTGACCGCTAATCCGATCTGGGTCGATTATATGAAAGTGGCACTGAAAGATGTACCTGTAAAAGAAGATGTCAAACCAGAAGATGTTATTTCGGTAACGATAGATCAAAGAACAGGTTTATTACCTCAACCTGGTTCGCAAACTATGTCAGAATATTTTATTAAAGGCACTGAACCAACACATTATGCTACACAAGAAATTGGTACTAAAGTTACCGATTCTGAAGGCAATACTTCTGAATTATTCTAAATAAGGATTCACAATGAATGGTTCAATTAGAATAATTGGTGGAAAGTGGCGTGGACGTAAACTATCTGTTTTAGATAAACAAGGGCTTCGTCCTACAACTGATAGAGTTAAAGAAACCTTGTATAACTGGTTAATGCCAGTTATACATGACAGTATTTGTTTAGATTGTTTTTCAGGTAGTGGATCATTAGGCTTTGAAGCAGCTTCAAGAGGAGCTAAAAGTGTAACACTACTTGAAAAGGATAAACAAGTTGCGCAACAACTTAGTAAAAATAAACAAATTATTGCTAGCGAGGCTATCGATATTTATCAAACTGATACCTTGCTTTGGCTCAACAAAACCGCGCAAAAGCAGTTTGATATTGTATTTATTGATCCACCATTTCATCGCGCTTTGGTTGCCAAAACGGTTAATCAACTTGAAGCAAATAACTGGCTTAAACCTTCATCTTACATCTATGTTGAGACTGAAGTTGATCATAATGTAATGGAATATATCCCATTGAACTGGCAATTACATCGAGAAAAAACGGCTGGTCAAGTTCATTGTTATCTTTTTATTAGAGAAAATAGTTAATGTTTGTATTAATTGGTAAGATTTTATATTCATTTATATGGCTTTTTTTATTATTTAATTTAGTTCATCCTTATCCCAAACCAGCTAATGTTGTAGCTAATATTGGTTTAATTGCTTTTGTGGTCATGCATGGCTTGCAAGCTTGGATGTTACATTCGACCATGACTAATCAAGAAAAACAGCAGGACAAATTTAAAGTACTTCGTTTATTTTTATTTGGTGTTTTTGAATCACTTAGCTGGAAAGATAAAAAATAATGGCAAAAAAGGGTTGCGACAGCCAGAAATTTTTGTATAATGCTTTCCACTTCTTACGAAGCCTTCTAATAAGCGGGAATAGCTCAGTTGGTAGAGCGCAACCTTGCCAAGGTTGAGGTCGCGAGTTCGAACCTCGTTTCCCGCTCCAAATTTTGTTTTCTAGTTGCAATAAAATCCCAAAAAAATTGATAAATATCGCGTTGATCTTATCCATTGTATTAGTATTAATTGTCTATGAGATTAATTTTTGATTTTTATTGCCAGTAAAACCAAATTAAACAAAACATATTACATGATAGATTTTTCTATTTAGATCCTTAACTATTATAATGAATAAGATAAGTTAGAAATTTATCTATCATAAATACATTTTGCTATTTATCACATTTTCCAGAAAATTTAATTATACATTTTGAGCGGCACTCTCTCCAGCAATACGTCCATAAGTAAAAATATCGATTAGTGCATTTCCACCTAAACGATTACCTGCATGAATTCCACCAGCCACCTCACCTGCTGCGTATAATCCTTGAATGATATTGCCTTGTTTATCAATTACACGGGCATTTTTATCTATCTTTAATCCTCCCATTGTGTGGTGAACGGAAGGTTTTCTTGGTGTAGCATAAAAAGGAGGTTGCTCAACTTTTAAGCTTAATGCACTTTTATTAAATTCAAGATCTTTTCCTCGCTCCACATATTGATTATAGCAATCTATTGTTTCTATTAAAGTAGTTGCAGGAACTCTAATTTTATTAGCTAATTCCTCTAAAGTCTCAGCTTGATAAATAATGCCTTCACTGATTTCTCTTTCAATAATTTCATCTGATGTATTGGCCGCCGTTTGGCGAATTTTTTCATCTGCAATCATGTAAATTACACCACCATTATCCATAAACGCTTGTGATAATACATCACGACTTTCGCATTCATTAACAAATCGTTTACCTTGTTGATTAACAAATACAAAATTTTCAGGCGGTACAATTAATCCTGTTAACAATGCACCTGATTTAGGATCACCAACTGGCATAAGTTGTACAAACCCCATACCAACTAATTCAGCCCCAGCTTGTTCACCAATTTTAATACCATCACCAACTAATGCGGGTGAATTTGTCGTTTTAATATCATCAGCGATTTCTGCCCAATAAGTATTATATTTTTGAATCATTTTGGTATTTGCACCAAAACCACCTGATGCAAGTATTACTGCATTATTAACGTGGAAAATAATTTTTGTAGCATTACTTTGGATAGCATTAATCCCGACAACTTTTCCTTCGTTTAAAATTAGATTTTCTGCACAAGTATCAGTCATAATACAGCCATTTTTCTCTATAATTCGTTGTTGCAATATTTCAATAAATTCCACTCCTTTTGGACGTTTAGGTTTATGAGCTCTGCGCCATAACGCTCCAACAGGGATTTCAACAACACTACGATCAAATTTAATTCCTTTTTCTTCTAACCAATTAATTGATTCCATTGCACGGCGCGTTAGTGTTTCAACAAGATCATATTGACCATAGATCGTATTGCCATTGCGATCTGTACGTTTTCCACCCAAATAGGTTTGTATTCGATGTAACTCAATCGAATCAAATAGATAATGCTTTCCTTGTTCTGTTTGTTTAATATATTCCGTGATTTGTTGTTTCAAAACACGAAAATCATTTAGATATTCAATAGCAATTTCAGATTCAGAGACCTCTGTTAGTTTAATCAATGTTTCTTTTTCACCAGATAAACTTGGAAATTGATTTTGCCATTCAGGCTCTGCAGCATTAACCCAACCACCAGTACGCACTGTATTTCCTCCAATAGCAGGAAATTTTTCGATTAGAATAACTGATTTGCCTTTGTCTAAAGCTGATAATGCTGCACTTAATCCCGCTCCGCCACCGCCAACAACTACAATATCAACATTTTTTTCAATGGTCTGTGTGGACCATTTAACAGGCACCTTTGTTCGGTGACGTAAAGCTTCTGAATTACCGCCAGCTAAATCTACAGCGTCAGCAACACCATTAATAACAGCTTGGCTACTCACGGTTGCACCTGATATCACATCAACATTTAACGTTTGCCCTTCAATAATTTGTTGAGGAATTCTTTCAAATGCTGGATTGGCTATACCTTCAGACTCTTTTGAATTATCAACGTTAATGTTTAAGATTTTATCTTCGGAAAATGTCACTGTAATAGGTAGATCGCCATTATGTCCGCGACCATAAGCGGTATAAGATCCCGGAGTAAATGTGATTTTAATTTTTTGCAATTCTTTTATGCGTTGATGTTTTTGCTCTTCAAGTAGACTATCAACAATCATATAATCCATACTCTTCCATAATGGTGCTGGAATTTTGAGGTTTTTACGCTGGTTTATATCCGCAAAAATAGCACAGGTTTCCTTATTTTTTGCTTTTGTTGCCCATTTTGGATCAACTAAGTAGCCTTTTCCGATACTGACCATATCATACCCAGATAGAAGGGCTTGCTCAGCATCAATAACTTGTGCAATACCCCCTACACCTATTACGGGGACTTTTGCTAATTCACCAGATCGTAATTGACAATATTGACTAATTAAAGATTGTTTATTTTCTATATCGACAATGGATGTTCTGGCCCAATGATTCATTGAAAAATGGATATAGTCAATTCCCTGACAAGCTAACTTATCTAATAAATATAGACTGTCATTGAATCGTATACCGGGTTCTTCCAGCTCCTCGGGAGAAAATCGATAGCCAATAATAAAATCATTTTTACTATATTTTTTTACCATTTGATGAATTTGATTCAAAATAGCTAAAGCAAAAGAAGTCCGTTTTTCAAGATTACCGCCCCAGCGATCTTGTCTTTGATTAGAATGAGGTGAAAAAAACTGTTGGATTAAGTAAGTATTTGCTCCATGAATTTCAATACCATCAAAACCAGCCAAAATGGCTCTCTTGGCTGCTTGTGAAAAACTTTCGATCATTGATTCTATTTGTTCTTTTGTCATTTCTAATGGGGTGACTGCATTATCACGTAGAGCTGCAACAGGGCTGGCAGAAATAGGTTTATGCCCGCCATTATATTCTGGATTAGCCATTCTACCTGCGTGATAAATTTGCAGAATAGCTTTTGAACCATTTGTTTTTATTGCGCTCGCTAATTCGGTTAATCCTTCAATTTTTTGATCATCATTAACACCGAGAGCGCCAGGAAAAGCTCTACCATAATTCTCGACAAATGCACTTTCAACAATAATAGCGGCAGCATCACCAGAACGTAAGGCATAATAGTCGATCATTTCTTTGGTGACACTACCATCATAAAATGCAGATTCAATAGTCATTGGGGCCATAATGATTCTATTTTTAAACACTGCACCAGAACGTAAAGGTAATTCAGTAAATAATTTATTCATTGCATATATCTCCTTATACAATATCAGTTTAATACTCTGTTTATTAAGTAAAAATTATCGACTGAATGAGTTATACTATTTAAGATATGAGTTAGTATTTTTCATGTCTCATTAAATTTCGATATTTATTTTTAAGAGCAATATTAATTAACGAATATTTCTTCATTGAAATATCCAAAATATGAGCAATTAACTTTTCAATAAAGTGGCGTTTTATATGTTTGCCTCAATTTGATTTGCAATTTTAACGGCGCGACTTTTATTAATTGCTTTAGCAATATAACGAGGGCTATCTTTATTAAAATAGGCCAATAATCTATTCCATGTTGTCCATAAGCAAACGACAAAAAGCTTATTTGTCAAAACTAATGTATTCTTATTATTGATGATTTAATTTTTATTACTTTATTTTCTAGTCGTTTTATTTTTGATATTAATTTATAGAGTACACATCAATATTTATCTTTATCTAGATTTAATCAAATTACATAAAATGCATATTTATAGTTCTTGCTATTACATAATTTGAACGGTAATACATATCTATACACAACTGATATCAAATATTATTTTCTAATAACATTTCGTCTATTAGATTTTTAGACAATTTTTTTGTTTACTAGACAACCGGTCTAATTATAGACCGATCGTCTAGTAAATGGCAATGAGATATTTTAAAAAATTTTTATGATTTTTAACTAATTGAATTATTGTGATATTAATTTTTGTATGTCATTTATAGACGATATTTAGTGGTGAATGAACAATGATTAAATTTACCGATAAACTGAATTAGTTGTAATCCTTATCAATTTTATTGGGTTATTAAGATGTTATATTAAGTAATTATTGCATCTTTAGAGACGATTCATTAATAGTTTTGCGTTGGTTCATTTTAGACTATTCATATCATAACTATTCTAGCAATAGTCATTGAAGATAAATTATTTGGCATGATAAGTTATTACGCTGAAAAAGATGAGATAGAGCTGTTTGATGAATCATCTAACTATTAAAATTGGATATTTAAGAACTCAAACTATTTTATCTAAAAAATAAATACACTATTTTTATAAGAACCACTAAATTAGAAATGATCCCTCTTGGATTAAAGGAATGACAAAGTAAGATTTTTACCAAAACGATTAACTCAGTTCCTAATGCGCCTCACTGAAAGTACAAGTGAGATGTAAATACCCCATTCTTAGTACACAATTTACGTAGAAAATTACTCTGGGTTTTTTAGTGTTTTATATTCAATCGACGTCATATTATTTAATGCCTCATGCGGTCTTTCGGTATTATAAATGGTTAACCACTCCTCTGTTATTTTCCTAACTTGTTTCAGGTTGTTAACATACCGCCGTATTTTTCTCGCCATTTATAAAAGGTGATTTTTCTATGGCATATTTTCGGCAAAGCTCCTTAACCGGAATGCCGGCTTCAGATTCTTTTAAAATAGATACAATTTGGTGTTCAGACATTTTTTTATATACAAATTCTCTTTTGCTTTTATCATAGAGAATTTTCTACTTGTTTACTGTACTATTTTAGGGGATATTTACAAAAGTATAATCTTATTTTTACCCTATTGGTACCTGATAAGATTAGCGAATGGACTTATTCGGAAAAGAATGCTTTCACATATTAAACATGAAGCAGAGAAGAATAATCAATTTAAATATATCACTTATCAAGAAGATATATTTAAATTGATATTTAGTCGTTATTTTTACAGAATAATACATGGTCTTTTGACCAAGGTGGTGTAAAAACAAAGTAGCTAGCTAAATATGAATTTCTATATTCGCTACTAACTAGTTTTTCCCATACACTAGCTTAATAACACCCATGCTTAAAGTTCTTCAAGTCTTTAGCTAGCGCCTTTTGTTCACTGTAACTCTATTTAAGTGAAGACATTCAACCGGGTTAAAAAATATTTTTATTTAAATTATTTATTGCCCATTCAATTTAAACTAAATGGGCTGAATAATTTAATAACACTTTTTACCAAAGCTAGGACTCATTTCGAGGTTAATTATTCATCCGGTAATGTAAACGCCATAATATAATCACCAGTATTTTTTGAATGAGCGGCTCCACCAACAGAAATAACGACATATTCCTTTCCATTTTCAGGTGAAATAAACACCATTGGTGTTGCACTTGCCCCAACAGGTAAAGGCAATTTAATAAGTTCATGTCCTGTTTGTGCATCATAGCCACGTAAATAATTATCCTGTGTACCGGCAAAAAATACGATACCTCCAGCTGTAACGGTTGTACCAGCATAAGTTGGCATGCCCATGGTTAATGGCATACCCGCTTTAATACCGAACGGCCCCAACTCCTCGGCTGTACCGGCTGGTATTTGCCAAGCAATTTTTTTGGTATCAAGGTTGATAGCCGTAACAGTTCCAAAAGGGGGCTGCAAACAAGGAACACCAATTGGAGAGAACCAGACGTTGGTTTCAATACCATATGGTGTACCATCCATCGGAGCAAGGCCATGCCCATCAGGTGTTGGGGTTTGTGTTTTGATCACTTCTTTATATTGTTCGCGTGTAATAAGGCGTTTTACATTTGGTATGCGAATATCATTGACAAATAGTAGATGATTTTCAGGATCATAAGAAGCACTTCCCCAGTTAAAACCACCTAAGGCACCAGGGTACATTAATCCCCATTTATCAACACCGACTAAAGTAAAATCACCATCATAACGCATATCTTGAAAACTAATGCGACACAAAAGCTGATCAAACATAGTTGTTCCCCACGTTTTTTCTTCACTTAATGGTTCAGCACCAATTTGTGGCATACCTACAGAATATGGTTGTGTAGGTGATATCGTGTTTTCAGGGATTGATCCTGTTTGTGGAACCGGTCGTTCTTCAACTTTGGTTACAGGTGTACCATTACGACGATCTAGTGCAAAAATTTGTCCACGCTTAGTAAGCTGGATGATTGTTGGTACCACTTCACCTGCTTCATTTTTCATATCAATTAATGCAGGTTGTGAAGGAAGGTCATAATCCCAAAGGTCATCATGAGTGGTTTGAAATACCCATTTAGGCTGACCTGTTTGACCATCGAGTGCAACCAGTGCGGCATTATAAGGAATGGATTTTTTAGGACGATCGGCATTATAGTAATCGGTACCAGCACTACCCATTGGGGCATAAATTAGGTCAAGATCGGGATCATAAGCTGCATGTGTCCACATATTTGGAGTGCCTAACGTATAATGATTACCGGATATAGGATCACGTTTAACATTAGGGTCAGCAGGATCCCATGCCCACAGCAATTGGCCACTTTTTACATCAAAAGCTCGTATTGCACCAGCAGGTTCACCTAATTGTTGATTATCAGCAACCCAACCACCAATCACAATTTTATCTTTAGCAACAAGTGGTGCCGATGTTTGATAATAATAACCAGGACCATTATCACCCATATTATCACGAAGATTAACAACACCATTATCACCAAAGTCACTACAAGGTTTTCCGGTTTCGCTATCTAATGCAAATAGGCGGCCATCAACTGTGTTAGCAATGATCCTTTCATGACACTCCGCCCCTTTTATTGTTGAAACATCTTTATAATAACCAAGACCACGGCATCTTTGCCAAGAAATTGCTGATGCTTTACTTTCAAAAACCCACTTACGTTCACCTGTTGTTGCATTAATAGCATGAATCGTATTTTCCGGTGTGCAGGCATATAATGTATTATCAATTTGTAATGGTGTATTTTGATCAACTTTGTTAGGGCTATTTTGATCTCGCCCTGTATGATAGATCCATGCTAATTTTAATTTGTTAACATTATCACGATTAATTTGTGTGAAAGGTGAATAACGAATACCCATCGTATCTCGACTATAACCTGTCCAGTTTATTGGCTTATTATCAGTAGTAATAACTTTAAAATCGTGGCTATCAACATTAGCGACAACTATCGGTTTATTCATGAAGCCACGCGCAAAGAAACATCCAAAAACAATAATGCCAAGGACAGTAGCTATCGTTGAAGAGATACCTTTTTTATTTTTAAATGATGAAAAAATGAAACAAGCGACAATAAAAAAACCTAAAGGGGTAAGAAATCGAGGAAACCATGCCCAATAATCAAAACCAACTTCCCACCAAGTCCAAACAATTGTAGAAAATAAGACAATAGTGATTAAATATAAAGATTTTATATCTTTCTTAATCATCCACCAAGCAGAAAGGGCATAACATAAACCGACAATGATATAATAAAAAGACCCGCCAAGAATAGCGAGCTTCGCACCCATAACGATTAAGAACATGGCAGCTATGACTAAAACAATAGCACAAATATATTGCAAAACACGCACAGTGGATCTCCTTATGAAAAAATAACCTACTATTTATTTTAGTAGATGATAGTTGTATTAAATACTTAGCTTGCCTATTATCAAATTAAATCAAACAGCTTTATTAAATAACATATTGATAATAAATAAAAAAACCAATAACAGCTATTGGCAAGAAGCTGACTTATAGGTTTTATTACTTCTTTCATTTTGGATACGGTGATTAGATTTTAATTCTCTTTAAAAACAGTTTTAGTTTTATCTGATATTTTTATTAGATTCAATAAAAGAGACAGTTATATTGTGTAAATAATATATTGAGCTATGTTTTTGTATATTTTAAACAATCAATATTATAAAATTACTAATCATCTGATAAAATTGTGGTGTAGATTTATATATAATTTTGTTGCTATTTTGTATAAATAATAATCCCAAATAAATCTGAAATCAAATAAATCATGTTTAAATACATCAAGGATATTTGGCTTGGTCAAATCTTAGATTTTAGAATTATTAATGACGATTTTATATGTATCTACCTTTCTTTATAGCTTCCCTTTGTTACTCAATGTAGATAGTTATAGCCTATATTAATCATAAGTTAGTCTTAGCAATACAAGCGATCGGTTGGTTGGTAATAGGAAGTAGTCATTCTTTTTTTAAATCACAATAGTTACCTGATAATAATAAATCAACGTTTTTAACCTTATAATGTGTTGATTCACAGAGATTATTCTTATTTTGACTAGCTTCAAAATAGTATTTATTACCTGCTTTCCACAAAATCCCTTCCAAATATGATTGATTTTCATTACGAATTTCCGTTATTTTTTGCCAAGAATTTGCAGAAATATTCGCGAGTTTAATCATCACTGTTTCGATATATTTAACTCTTTTATTGTAACGACTGTTATATCGAATTTCGACTGCTGTCACTCATAAAATCCATTGACCAACATTTACCTTGTTTATCGGCAACGGATAACTTTTCCGGACTTCGTGGTGGAATACGTTTTTTCCGCTTTATCCTGATATTCAGTTTTAATTCACAATAAACCCGATATACATGTTTATGATTCCATTTATAACCAAGCTTTCTGATGCGGTTAAAACATTTAGGAAAACCCCAACGTAAATGTTGGTCGGTAATTGTATTGATTATTTTCAATGGATTTTATGAGTGACAGCAGTCAAAATCAACGTAGATTTAGGACTTTCAATGTCATTGATGACTTTAACCGAGAGGCATTAGGTATTGATATAGCAGTGTGTTTACCAGCCAGAAGAGTGACCCGTTATCTCGATAAACTGGCTGAGTATTATGGTTATCCATTAAAAGTAAGAGTAGATAATGGACCAGAATTTACCGGAAACGTATTCAATAATTGGGCTGACGCACATGGCATAACTATAGATTACATCAATCCGGGGTGTCCTTATCAAAATGGCTATATAGAACGATTTAATCGTACTTATCGAACAGAAGTATTGGATTTATATGTTTTTAACAACCTGAAACAAGTAAGGAAAATAACAGAGGAGTGGTTAACCATTTATAATACCGAAAGACCCCATGAGGCATTAAATAATATGACGCCGATTGAATATAAAACACTAAAACACCCAGAGTAATTTTCTAGGTGAATTGTGTACTAAGAATGGGGTATTTACATTTTAAAAACTCACATTCTTCAAATTTAACTTTAGCCGTTTAAATAAGATTAAACGGTATAGACTCCTGAATTATTTTTACATCATTAAAGCCCTCTATCAGAAAAACAAAACACCACTAAGTTATGGTGGTGGGCTGGAATACAGTTGTGATTTGGTGGATATGATATCACGGTAGGCAATCATATCGAGTTAACCGGAGCGGTGATAGCTTCAGAAGCAGATGATAAAACCCGTAATCGTTTAGAAACAGGAACGATAGGCTTTAGTGATATTAAAAACAAGGCGGAATATAATGTAAGCAGTATTTCGGTGTCAGGAGGAGCGAGTTATGGCAATCAAGGAGATAGTGGCGGATCGAACAAGTTAACACCGACAAGCAACAAGCCATCGGTGTATTAACATGGAGATAAATCATCAAATATCACCCACTCGGCGATATCGGAAGGCGAATTAATCGTTCGTGATAAAGAGGGACAAAAACAAGATATCAATCAATTAAGTCATGATACTGATAATGTGCATCAAAAACTCAAACCAACTTTTGACAAAGAGAAAGAGCAACGAAAACAAGATATCGTAACGGGGCTGAAAGATTTAGCCGCACAATTAAAACAACTGGAGAAAAACCTTAACAAGGATGCGGTATTTACATCTATATGAGAAATTTTGTGTAACAAATTCCTGCAATGAAACCGATCACAAGTAACAGTAGTAAAACGCTTTTTTTGGAACGTTTTAATGCTCTATTTATAGGTAATTGGTTAAATGAGAAGCTTTTTTTATTAGCCATGTTTTTTCCTCAAAATAAGTTTTAAACCGATTGGATATAGACATTTATACCAAAGAATGACAAACAACGTATTTATCATTATTACTGGAATAAAAGGAACAATTCCCATTGATAGTATTTGTGTCCAAGAGAATGTTGGTCTCGTCATTGCGTAAAATACAAAAATGCCGATTGAAAAAAATAATACTTGACTGAATATACTTTGTTTAAATAATGATTGAACACTTTTATTTGGAGTATTTACACCCATTAAAATAACAAAAGGTATTAATCCAAGCTGAAATCCACCCATAGTATTTGTAAAAAAATGAATTCCTTGAGTATTATATGAAAATAAAGGGCAGGGTATTAGACCAAGTAAAAAGTATAATAATACCGCTACACAACCATATCTGTTATGAAGTGTAACGCCAATGAATAAAACGATAATAAATTGAATATTCAAAGGAATGATAGAATTTACAGGGAGTAAGATATCATAACTAGCGCTCAGTAATAATGAAAAAACTATAATAAAAAGACATTTAATTATTATATCCATAGAATTAAATGTCATTTTTAAATTCCACTCCATTACTTTAAATAATTAAATTAGTTATTAAATAAAGTATCGATGGACACATTAAACAACCAAAACCGGTATAAAATGTTGCGACCACTGCTCCATAAGGCACAAGTCGAGGATCAGTTGCTGCTAATCCTGCTAGCGTACCACTTGATGTACCCATTAATCCGCCATAAACCATTGCACCTTGTGGATTGGTTACACCAAAAATTTTGGCGATAAAAGGAGTTGCTATCATCACAAATATTGATTTGACAATACCAGCGGCTATACTTAAAGCTATAATATCTGAACCAACATTTAATGCTGTTCCAGTCACTGGACCTACAATAAAAGTAACTGCTCCAGCTCCTATTGTTGCCACCTCTCTAGCATCCCTATACCCAAAACAATAAGCAACAACAGCACCAATGACAAAAGCACCTATAATACCAACAAACATTGAAACGGCACCTGAAAGACCTGCTTTTTTTAGTTCTTCAAATCTCGCTCCAAATCCAGTTGATACTATGGCATAGTCTCTCAACATTGCCCCACCCATAACGGCAAAACCAGAGAACATTGGGATATTTGATATACCTTTTTGCCCTCCTGTTATACTTCCACCAATATAAGCTAAAATTAATCCTGCACTAATCGCAATGGCTGAGCTAGCAATTCTTCCTTTCGTCACTTTTTTGGATATAAATGAGGAGATCCACATAATTAATCCGACAATCAAGAATGTCATTACAAAACCATTATTGATAAAAATGGTCTGTATTATTTTTAAAATATCCATATGCTTATCTCGCTATTTTGACTTATTTGATTCAGCTAATTCAGCTTCCCAGTTCTCATTGACTGTGGCTAATTTAGTAATAACTCTAATTAAAGGCCAAAGTAATGCGCAACCGAGTGTACCGGCAGTAAATGCCATTAGCCCACCAGAAACAGCCGCGTAAACATTTTGGATAGCTGACATAGCTACAACAATAGGTATATACATTGAAGACCAGAAGGTAATTCCTGATATAGTTGCAGGTTTCATCCAGCCTTTTTTTCTAAAATATTCATTACATGCCATGAGTAAAATCATAGCAAATCCAACTCCTCCAATATCAGCAGGGATCCCTAAGAGATGCCCAAGAATAGTGCCGAGTAAAACACCAACAAACATACAGAAACTTAATAAAGCTAGGCCATAAATAATCATGTGGATCTCCCTATAGAGATTGCATAAATGCAATCTCTATTTTCAGTATTACTCAACAATAAGAATGATATCGCCACTACTTAATCTAACACCAACTTCAGCTTTGATTTCTTTTACAATACCGTCAGCAGGTGCAGGAAGTGGATTTTTCATTTTCATTGCTTCCATAATTGCAACTTCTTGGTTTTTCTTAACAGAATCGCCGACTTTAACTTTATACTCGACAATTTTTCCCGGCATTTTAGCTTTTAATTCAGTCATTTTTAGCTCCTTTATAGTTCAGTTAATAAAATGTTAATTACGATTTATATGTTTAAATCTAGATATACAGACTCTCTAGATAATAAAGAAATATCATTTATCGATTTACCCAAAAGCGTTTTGCTATCACTACATAACTCTTTTAATGAAATACCATATCCATTAGAAAGATCGACTTCTGGATCAATACGTAACTTATTTTCTTTTTCTATTGCATGGATGTTATCCAATAGAAAATGTAGTTTATTTATGTTGTTGTTTGTGAAATGAGTAAATGACAAAATAATATCGAGATCGGAATCATCATGAATATAGTGATAGCCAGTGACTATCTCTAATGCAGTTGATCCCCAAATACCGATCTTCACATCATTTTGATGTTGAAGTATGAGATTCTTTAATGTCTTCATTACACGATTTGAGGTATAGTCTTGAGCATGCTCAATTACAATTTGAGTCACGTCATAAGGTGTAATGACATTGATAATCTCATTATTATCAGCATAATCTGCGATTTTTATTCGCCCTTGTTCATTTCGATGCCAAGAGGAAAAGGCAATAGCAACAGTTCCAGTTGGTGTTCGTTCATCTTTACGTCTTACTATGGCAGGAATTGAGTCAAAATAAGGTTGCGATAAATAACGTTGTTCATCTTGGTTCTCATCAGGTAGTAAAAGAGATTGATAAAATTTATTATCTCTCTGTGTTACACATAAGTTGTTTAATATTCTTTCCCGACCTTCACGGCTTATTTCTACTAGCATATGTCTTTTATACATAATGTTAGTTCCCCTTTATCCATGCTGGGTCTTGTTTTGAACTAGATTGCATTTGTAATTGGGCTTCAATTATTGAATCAAATAATCTTGTTTTTTCAGGACCTTTAATTACAGCAATAGCAGAGAAGTTTTGATAATCTTCAACTACTGATGGAAAATAGGTTAATTCTGTGGCGTCGGTATTAAATTTTATATGTGGACTTATTTTTACCACTCTTCCTTTTATACGTAAGATTGTTCTTGCTACACGGCTTATTGTTTCTATTGTTGGAAAGGTTGTTCCCGTAACATATACTTCATACTCCGGATTAGTTCTTTTTCTTTGATAGGATATAATTTTCCCTTCTCTATTACAGACGTGTCCTTTTGAACTAATAGGGAAACTATCTGCTAAAGGTAATCCTCCTGCTAACATTTCATGGTACTGTCCACCGATTGGTGATGGGATCATGGATATATCATCGCGTAAAGGAATGCCGTCTAGAGTTAACCAACCAAATTCTTGGCAACCATAAAGATCATGAATTTGCCAACCATATTGACTTGCCAATTCGATTAATTCCAATTTCAAAGGTGTGCCAGCACAAAGTACGATACAATCACGAGGAAGCAGTTCATAAAAACCTAATGAGGCGGCATCGATTAATGTTGAATAGATAAAACTAGATTCTCCAATAATGAATTTAGGTTTATCTTCACATAATGAAAGAATGAAAGCATCTCTTCCCGATCTTTTTAGAAAGTTCCAAGAAATTCCAACTGATCGTAGTGCGTTAGCACTAAAAACGTTGACTAAAGGAGCATAAGTAATAAGCGCATGATCGCCTCGTTTACCTCCAACTTGTGCCATAATTTTTTCAGCTACTAATTGACGTTGCTGAAGTTCAGGCTCTGTTACTCCAACAATATTTTGGAAGGCACTTGAGCCTGTTGTGAATGTGATGTAACTAAAATTGAAAGGCGTATGAACTTCTTCAATAACATGTGCTGCTGTTGCCCCTGCAATGCCTTTATCGGAGAGTGTCCGTTTGGGCATATCTTGCAAGGTTGGCGCAGAATCAATATCATCGACAATAGTTTTCAAACTGTTTAATAATATGTTCATAGAGGCCTTCCTTATCTTCTTTAAAACCATTTTCTAATTTAATAAAAAATCTGATTTTTTAGTGTTGTTAATTAACCGGCTAAATATCGACTTTTTATTGCATTAAATTGTTCATTCATTTTTTGAATAACAACTGGTCTGGTTGTTCTTCCGCCTCGTTTTTCACCAAGACATCCTCTTCCCCAAGGACCCAAAGCTTCATTGTTTCCTTGTTTTTTTAGCGATTTAACTTCATTAACATGAGCAATCACTTTTGGACGAATATCACTGATTTGATTAATAATCTCATTGATACCGCCTAATTTTTCGAAAAATTGAGGGCCAGCGGCAAAAACAGGATTTGATTTTGATAATTCAGTTAGATAGTCGAGATCTAATTTGGTTATGCGTGCAACAGAAGAAACTGGCATTACATGAATCATGGTGCCAAATTCAGGACTCATAGATAAAATATGATCTGCTTGTAATCCATGACATAAAAATGCACCGCTAATTGCGCGTCCAACAACTATTGCTACAATTGGATGCCCAGATTTACGAGCTTCAGCTAATGCTAATTGATATGCACCAGTTGATTTATTCATACCAAAAATTTCTTCTTGTTTTCCTGGTCCATTACCCGGAGTGTCAACAATCAAAATTAATGGTCTTTTATCTTCTATTGGTTTATCTTTATCAGCTTTAATGGTGGCATAAACAGTTAATGCCATTTTGTAAGCTTCTTCTAAACCTATAACCCCAGCATAAACTACCGGAAATTTTTCATTAGCCGCCATGGCGTCATTAGCAATTACGGTACAGATTTTGTTATCTAACATTGCAGTTCCAATAACTGCTCCAGGACCAAACTCAGTATCTTTAATGCAGAGGTCACCAACAATATTTTCCTGAAAGCTATCTTGATCGATAATAAAATCAATCGCTGCTCGGCCTTGTCCAATTAGTGTTTCCATCAGGTTTCTCCATTAAAATTTATAAGGTTCTAAACTATCAATATCTAATTTTTTAACCTGATTAAGAAAATCAGTTACCGTCATTTCAATTAATTCATCTGGATTGTCGTTATTTGCATATTTCCATACATCAACGGAATCTTTTGGTTTAAGGTCTATCGATAGTTTTACACATTTAAGTTGTTTTTTGACAAGCTCTTCAGAACCAATTCGTCGCAGTTTTTCGATATCATTCATAGTTAGATTTAAGACACTTTCTAGTTGTGATCTAAATGCTGAAATCTTATCATCGACTAAGAAGTTACAATCTTGCATGATATATTTATGCTTACTGCCTGTAGTACGGAAAACAAGAGAGACATCACTGGCATCAAACTCCTCTTTACCCATCTCTTGTTCTATTACTTCAGGTCCTGTTAAGCCAACTCGTCCATATTGATTCATGATAATTACATCGGTTGCTGCGGCTACAAACCCCATTCCACCAAAAGCGCCGATTTTACTGCCAACAAGGGTAATGATAGGAACTTTACCCCGACAGTTTTGAATTTGATCCATTACTTCGGCATGCGCTAATAGTCCTGCATTGGATTCTTGTAGTCTTACTCCACCGGTTTCAAAAGAGATAACCACTGCTGGACCTTGATTATCTTTGAGATTTGGATGTGTTTTTTTCATTTCATGGTAAGCTTCTAATGCAAGTCGAATGCTATTAACCATTTTCGCTCCATTAACTTCACCAATCGCACCACCGATAAAACGTCCTTCCATTGAAACAACAAATATTGGACGTTTACCAATAAGACCGACACCTGTTACCATTCCGTCATCAAATTCAACGGCTTCACCTAAAACCGGTAGATGCGGGCTTTCAAGTTTATCCATTGGTGAGGCTAATTCAGTAAATGTTCCTTTATCAACAATACCGAAAGCACGTTGTCGAGCGGTTGAACCTAAAAAACTGTTATTTTGAAGATTATCCCATTTTGACATTTCTATTCTCCTTCCTTACCAGCTGCAGCCAATTCGCCTATCGATTGATATAATCTAAGACTTACAACAGCAGGGGTTGCATTATTGTCATTGATCTCAAATAAAACATCATGAACACCCGACTCATTAACAAATTTCTGCAATACTTTTTCCCAAACATGTTCAAAACCAGTCACTGGGGTAACAACTTTGAATTCAGCTTTGTTGCTATTTTTCTTTGGATGAATGAGTACTTCCATATCTCCAGAACCTACTACACCAAAGTGAAAGTCGATATCAATTGGCTCTTTTAACTGCTCAGCTTTGAACTCAAAATGTAATGTATTTAATGATTTTTTTGTCATATCAATTTCTCCAATTTCTTACCAGCTATGATATCGTTTCGGTGGTTGATATAAGCCACCTGACCAATCAACTAGCTCACGTATATTTTTTGCTGCCAGAATTGAGCGATTCGCTTTATTTCTATCTATTCCTAAATCTTCAGGAGTTTGGATAATTCCTTTTTCCCTTAATATTTTGGTGATTTTCGGATCTGCTCTTAATCCTATTTCTGTATAACCTGCGACGCCTTCGATTGCTCTCATTCGTTCTTCTAATGTTCGACACATATGTAAGTTTGCAATCCCTTCTTCCGAAATGATATGAGTGACATCATCGCCATACGCCATTATTGGTGGTAAGGATAAGTTGGCATTTTTTTGTAAACCAAATGCATCTAATTGTTCTACATAAGCAGGTGTCATTTTTTCTAAAAATGTTTCAGCCATTTGAACTACAAGACGTTTACCACGAGGAATATTTGGTCCTATTTGGCCAGCTTGCGCAGCATATTCAGCGCCACATTTTAGCCATGCATCAGTTGAGTGACGTCGACCTTTTGAGTCACAACCCATATTTGGCGCACCACCAAAACCAGCAACCCTTTTGCTTGTAGCCGTACTACTGTTTCCATATTTATCGATTTGTAAGGTTCCGCCAATAAACATATCAACCGCATAATGTCCCGCTGTTTGGCAATAAGCACGATTTGAACGCATGCTACCGTCAGTCCCAACGAAGAAAACATCTGGCCGTGCATTACAATATTGTTCCATTCCTAATTCACCACCAAATGAATGAATGGTTTTAACCCAACCGCTCTCAATGGCAGGAATCAAAGTTGGATGAGGATTGAGTGCGAAGTGAGAACAACATTTTCCTTTTAGACCAAGTTCTTCACCATAAGTAGGCAACATTAATTCAATTGCTGCGGTATAAAATCCGATACCATGGTTAAGGCGTTGAATTCCGTATTTAGCATAAATACCTTTTAACGCTATCATGCCCATTAGAATCTGCTGATCGGTAATTAAAGCTGGATCACGGGTGAAGAGAGGTTCTAAATAGAATGGTTTTGGTGATTCAATGACGATATCAACCCAATCGCTTTGTATGTCAACTCGTTTCACTTTATCGACGATTTTATTAACTTGAGCGATAACAATTCCTTGACTAAATTTAGTCGCTTCAACTTGTACTGGTGTATCTTCGGTGTTGAATCCAGTGTATAAATTACCTTCTCGATCACCTTCGTAGGCACAAATTAGTGTGACTTTTGGTGTCAGATCCATGAAATACCGTGCAAATAATTCTAAATAGGTATGGATTGCACCTAATTCGACCTTACCACTATTAATAAATTCAGCGATTTGAGCGCCTAACGGGCCGCTGTAGGCGAAATCTAATTTTTTAGCTATTCCTTTTTCAAATATTTCAAGGAAAATAGGTAATGAAAGTGCAGATTGCACCATATGTAAGTTATTTATTTTGCTACTATCGACTTTAGACAAGCATTCAGCTAAGAAATCAGCTTGTTTTTGATTATTTCCCTCTAAATTAATCTTGTCTCCAGGCCGTATAACAGCTTCTAACAATTTTACTGTATCTGCTGCACTTACTTCTTTGCCATTTTTAATATATGGCATTGCAAGAGACATTCTTTGCAAATATTCAGTTTTTCTTGTATCCCACTTTTTGTTGCTACTCATTTATTTCTCCTTTTAGTAAAAATGGAGTGCCTGATCTAATTTTGCCTACAACTTAAATAAAATTTCTCCGGAATCCACAGAAACAGTCTCTCCATTAGATAAACGAACAATCAGTTCTCCTGTCGGTGATAACGCAGAAATGGTTCCTTCTTGTTGTTTATTATCGTTAAAAAAGATAATCTCTTTACCAATTGAACAGGAATGTTCAATCCAATCTTTTCTTATTTCGCTAAACCCTTGTTTTTGCCATTGTTGAAAATAAAAAATCACATTTTCTAAAATTGTCGTTACTAGTAACGTTCTATCTAATTTAACTCCTGTTTCTATAAATAATGAGGTAGCTATTTTTGCTATCTCTTGCGAAAAATCGGTCAGTTCATGTTCAACATTAAGCCCGATACCTAAAACTAAAATGTGTTGTTTTGGATTAAGTTCACTGTTTTTTAAAATGACATTCTCAATGAGTAATCCGGCACATTTCTTACCTTTATCGGAATGTAGGTCATTAGGCCACTTAATCTTCAAATTTAATTTTGTTAATTGATAAATAGCCCGTTGAATAGCAACCGCTAAAACTAAGGTTGATTGTGCTAACTGAGTTATATCTATAAAAACTGGCATCACAATGCTCATCAATAGACCTTTTGTATTTGATGATTCCCAGTTTTTTTGGTTGCGGCCATAACCATTTGTTTGTCTATCCGCAATAACAATGAAGTTATTTGGTCCACTTTCAGAAACAGCGTTTTTGGCATAAAGATTAGTTGAATCAATACACTCAAAGTGTAAACATTTCCAATCATTGATATAACGAATAGTAGGTTCCATAACTTTCTCCATTTATAACCAGCCAATAGTTGCGATATAGACACCGGTTGCTATTGCAGTTGTGAATGTGCCACAAATAGTTGCACCCATCGCAATTGGCATGATGACGCAGTATGGATTTTCTTGCATGGCTGCTTTTTGCGCGATTTTGGCACAGGTTGGCATACACGATACCCCAGCGATAGCAACGACTGGATTAAATTTGCCTTTTGTTGCCCAGTAGTAAATCCAACCACCAATAAGCGCTCCAATACCAGATACTGCTAAAGCAAAAATACCGATCACTAACAAAATAAAGATTTTTGGATTTAATAAAATGTTGGCATCACATAGCACACCTAAAATGAGTCCCATAAAGAAAGTAGAGCCATATAAAACAACGTTTTCTAAAAAGTTTTGTAACGGTTCAATTTCAGCTTCTTTAATCGCAATACCAAGGAAAAATGACATCATAAGTGGTGCGGCAACCGGTAATAACAAGCAGAGGACGGCACATAAGATGATAGTTACTGTGAATTTAGTTTTCTTACTGACTTCAGGCATATCAAATTCCATGTCAATACCACGATATTTTTTAGGTATCATTAGTTTGATTATGTATGGATAACCAACGTAAGTTAAACTTAAGTAAAGGTAGGCAATAACAGCGATTGGAACAAATAGATCTTTAGCCATTATCAATGAAGCAAAAAGAACCATTGGACCATCTGCACCACCGATTATTGCAGCAGCAGCAGCTTCACCTGGTGTTAAACCTAAATAGACACCAAGAATAAGTGCAGAAAAAGTACCTAGTTCGGCAAATATAGCCAAAGTCATACAGGTCCATGGACGAGTAAGTATAAAACTTATTTCACTCATGGAACCTATTCCCATAAAGATTAAACATCCAATGAGAGCGTTACTAAATGTTAAATTGTAAATAGGTTGAAGGAAATTCACCTGCATCACATCAATAATGGCATCAGGTTCAGAAACGAGTGGGTCTAAGATAATATTACCAAGAACACCATCACCCAAATATAACGATGCGGTATTTATTGCTATCATGCCAATACCCATTGGAACCATAATTAGTGGTTCTAATGTTTTTTTAAATCCTAGGTAAGCAAGGATGATGCCAAACAGAGTCATTAAAATTCTAGCAACCGCTAAGATTGGTGATTGCATAAACAATGACGAAATACCAGGAAAAATCTGTATTAGTAAATCCATAATAACTCCTTAATTATTTTCGTCTGATGAGTTATTAGGTTTGCTCATCACTTTACTTATAAAAATAACCAGAGCAATGACAATGTAAGAAATTGCTGCTGTTATGCCGTAACAAAATAGGGTATATAAAAAGATATTCATACGTTCTCCAAATATGTTTAATCTTCTTTAATCAAAAAATTTTCCAAAAAAAAAGCACATGCTTATCTCTAAGCATGTGCTTCTCGAATTAGTATAAAAATTAACAACTTGTGATTTTACAAACATAAAAAAACAGCCTACAAAAAAGGTTGGCCGTCAATTTACACTAATTCACTTTGGCGTTAATAAATTTTTACTAAGACACTTTACAAAATATTCACTTTAAACTGTCAAAATCTTATCACTAAAAAAAATTTGGTACAACTATTTTTATATTAAATGTGATCAATATCACTTTAAGTGCATAATCCCTAATCCCATTCGTTCATGATTAGTATATAGCGAAAAGGCAGAATATCCATAGGTTGCAACAGCAACCCAATTTTTGTTGGTTACCATGCTTACTTTCATTTTCAAACTAGAGTCAACAGTAGGTTGAACTACCATTGCATTTAGCGCCTCTAATCCAGCATGAATTAAAGCATGCAATTGACCAGATGTTTTATTGACTGTTTCTGTTGAAAGGGCAGTATTAACAATTGATTTTATATAGACATGGGATATTTTATCACTGATCCCAGTGATAAAAGTTACAGCAGCGCGATGTGTTGGTAGTTGATTAATATATTGTTTTAACGCTTTTTCTTCTTCTTCAGTGTCACTCATGGCAAGTAATACAGCCATTTTGCCAATTGGTGTTGTTTCAGTTATGGTTTGCATTTTTAAATCCTCATGATGCAATAAATAAAGGGTACAGTCCCAGATAACCAGGATGTTTTAATTTTTAACTATCTGTTTTAATTTAGATAATGGTTCTTTTGGATAAGAGTTATTAAATCGTCATTCACATTCTTCCAAAAAGTGAGAAAAATGTTTTTCCTGTACACCTTTAAATTTGCGTAAATGCCATTTAGCCTGATTCCAAAATACTTACACTCACTTGCATCTAATGCTTTATAGTTTTTAATTCATTATCGAGTATTTATAACTGAATTAGCTATAAACAGTGAAAATTGTCATTAATTTTAGTTTATTTTCATTGACCCATTTGACATCTGCTTTTGCTCTTAACTGACTACCAATAAATTTATTCGTTTATTTCTTTTAAACCAATTTAATCGTTTTTTACTCTTTTTTTCATTCTAAATGATTTTAATCATCAATTACAATCACTAAATAATTTTAATAAATTCAATATGTTGCAATTAAGGTTATAATTTTTTGGCAAAAAATCATTTTTATTAATATCGTAATAGCAATAAAAAACTATTATTTATATTATTACTATAAATTATCTATGGCATTAATTGCTACAAACTTATCAAGGAAATTTGGTTTGTGTTTTTCCTCGAATTTAATTTTTTTTATATGAATTTTTGTTCTAATTATTGTTATTTATATATATCAGTATTATTGGGTATTGCATCATGGTTAAATCTGTTAATTTTGTTGTGAAGTTACCTGATATGAAGGGAAAATTAC
>NZ_LZGM01000074.1 GCF_001690195.1 Gilliamella sp. wkB108
ACCTATAATTCGCAAGATTATAAAGATGAATGGGAATTTATTCGCCGTTATATGGAGGAAGGCCCGGATAACCTACCCAAACCTTGGCTCAGTACGCATCTACCGATGCCTTTACATGGTTTAAGTGGACATATAAAACCGATGATCCATGCTGCAAAAAATGCCCCAACATTCTGGATGTACATTTTATTGATACCGGTATTTTTTATATTATTACCGTTTTACACGATAGGTTACTTTATTTCGGAATGTTTATGCTGGCAACCACGCTGGTCAAAAGTCATTCGTCAAGCTGGTCAAAAAGGGAAAACCGTACCGAAAGAAACCACCTTATCAGACTATCCACCAAGAGTACAACAAGCGATTTTAGATAATCGTATCGAATGGGGCGTGCGAGATGATAAAACCGGAAAATTGATTGATTATGGTAATTCTTAATATGGTAGCAAAAAGGTGAATTTAAAAAGAAAATTATTAAAGCGCAATGTTGACCAAAATGTATGATTGAAGCCTTTAATGCAACATCACAAGAAGAGTTAGCAGAAATCAAACAAAAGTATAATGTTAAACCATAATGAGTAGCTTGGATACTAAGTAAAATAATAAGGAGTAAGGGAAAACCATGCCATCAAAATATCGTCCGCAGATTCTAGGTTGGATTGGTGATTTAGATAAAGGAACTCAATATATAACCGGTGCCGATGATCGCTTACTTTATGCCAATGATAACTATTGTGCTTTTATTCGGAAAATAAAATCAGACCAGATTTTTTATTTATTTATTTCGTTGATATCAATAATTGGTCTTACTTTCTATATATTCTTTTATTTTTACTTTGTTGTTAATTTAGAACCTGGGGTTGATAATGATGAAAAAATTATAGATATTGTATTATTATTGGGAACTATCACTTGTTTTTTTGCTTTGTATCTTATGATTCCTGAATGCTATCAAAATCTATTTACACGCAGAGGTAGTCCAATCATTTTTAACCGTAAAACTGGTAAAGTGTATGTGAATGAAAGTTATTTTTTTAATTTTAAATCTTTACGAAATCCGCTTACCTTTTTACACCCAAACAAAAAGCGAATCAAAGAGTATGATTGGGCATATTTACAAGGGGTAGTGGTACATAATTTTTCCAATTATTCGCTGAATACGACCATATTAATGGTTTGTAAACCCCATACCCATAAAACAATTGACCATATACTGCTTGATCCATTACGCATCGGTGTAGGGAGTTATATGGTCTGGGGTTGGGTGAATAATTTTATGTGTTGTAATGATTTAATCAATTTAAATGCCGGTAAATACAAATCAGAGCAAGAAATCCAATTTAAAAAAGAGATCATCAAAGGTCAAGGTTGGCCAGAATGGATGGTAGAAGCC
>NZ_LZGM01000075.1 GCF_001690195.1 Gilliamella sp. wkB108
CGGCATATTGGAAGTACATGGAAAAAATATCAATAAATCCCTTAAAAATGTAATTGGAATTAGAGGCATGGTATATATTAATTTTTTTAGATGGAATAATAAACCAGCATTTTATTATTCTAATACCGCTTCAGATGAAACTGAGGCCTATATGCCAATAATGATTAAGAATAACAATTTAATGGTTGACTGTATCTATGTTAATCAGCAATTAAAAAATTATATGGCAACTAGCCATTCTTATTGTGGTAAACCACAAATTGTAGCCGATGGGTTTGATGATGATGATGGGTTTGAAAATTTATTTCCAGACTTTTACTTA
>NZ_LZGM01000076.1 GCF_001690195.1 Gilliamella sp. wkB108
TCTTCATCGGTGTTTAAAACTGACAAGCTAAAAACTTGTTATCAAAACGAATATAGTAGTACTATGTGTATTTTGGATTCCTATCGTTATTACCACGATATTTTATCTCAAAAGCTAGTATCCCTTGCAGAAAAAAATCCAACGGTTAATGAGAATATAGACATAATTGATAAAGAGATAAATCAAATTTGCTTAACATTTCCGCCACCAGTTTATCTCGATGAACTGGACGATTTCACTCATAGAATCACAAAATGCCTAGTGGACCAAATGAAACAAAAAATAGACAAATTAGATGAAGAATTAGATAAATAAAATAACGCTACATTATATATAAGTAATCTATTCAAAAATAGATAATTACCTATTGGGGGTCAAAGAAAAGGGAAGGGGTAAAGAAAGTCAGTGCTTGGGA
>NZ_LZGM01000077.1 GCF_001690195.1 Gilliamella sp. wkB108
ACCAAATGATTAATTATCATAAATGTTGCAAATTAGCATTGATAGAGAGTTAATTAACGCTAAAAGATACCCTTAAGTTTATATATAAATTACTCATTTCTAAATAATTTGCAACCATTTTTGTTTTTTAGTTTTTTGAAATCGAATTTATCGTCTCATCACTAATAATTGTAACTAAATGATATTTAATTTTTTCAAGGTATTAGAGATAATTTATTTTCTTTAAACCTATACGCTTTAAGTAAAAAATCTTATATCTTTCTTTACAGGTAAGTTGTTTATATTTCATGATACTATTTCACTTTGGTCGGTGACAGATAAATCATTATAAATAACTTACCTTTTTTATTGTTACTCCCCTATTTTTAGTTAAGATTTGCATTTAGCATTTAGCATTTAGATTCAAACCTGATTTGATCAATTTCAACTTTTTAAGAATTAAGGGTAGACACATACAGCCTTAGTGCTTGATATATCAGCACGTATGGCAAGGTAAACATCAGCATCATCCTCGTCTACAACGAAATAACTTGACTGCGCTGTATCACTTGTCCAATAGTTGCGCCAGAAAAAACCTGAATCGGTATAAGCATCCATCCGCCCCCATTCGGTAAAAAGTCCTGCACCAATATTTCGCTGGTAATGGTTACCATTTGATGACGGCGTTGCGCCAATAGCACCTTGGCAAAACCAGCCTGACCATAAACCTGCACACACTGCATTAGTAAGATCTTTTACCCGAGAAAGACGATAACCTAAACTTGTACACCAAGAATTTTGATTATAGTTGGTATCATCTTTATCTCCACGATTAACAAACCATTGTTTTAACTCAAAACCATATTTTAAGATGTCTTTACCACTACTATTTTTACCCACTAATTCGAATTGTTGTGGCAAATTTGGTTTACTAATCAAACTAGGTGAACTTGAATTGATTTGGGAGATCGTTGCTACAGGGCCTGTAAGAGAAACTCGAACACTCGTTCCTTCTTTTTCACCTGGTGTTGGTGTTACGGTAGCAGTAATACCTCCTTTAGTAACAGCAGACCAAGTTAATGGATCACTCCCTACTATGCCCAAATCAAAATATAGATTATTAGCGCCGGTAGTCGGAAAGTTACGGCCATAGGATACCGGATCGGTTGATTGAGGGAAAAAACCTTCTTTGGGATTCCATATATTTGTAGGTCCAAGGTACATATCTGTGCCTAAGAGTAAACTAGGCTTGGCATGACAGATAACAGGTGAAGATTTGGGTTTAATATAATAAGTAGCAGTATCTGCACTGAAAATACTGCTGATAGGGTCTCCATATTGTGTACTTAACACACCATCAGTACCACTCAACATCAATTTATAAGGAGCATTACACAAATTTAAAACAGTCCCTCGACTAACTACTTGATTATCTTTATCAGTGATACTTACACTTAAACTACCTGTTGCCTTTATTCCATTTACTCCTTTCCCATCACCATCATCATCCCCCCAATAGTTATTGGGTGTACTAATAAGTGTATTTAACGTTATCGAATTAGTCGTTGCTGGAACCAACATCTTAATATCCGTAAAGCTCTCACCTGTATTAGGTAACTCTATCGGATTAGTAGTCGTTGAGAAATTAGTTGCAGGAGTAATAGTGGTACCGTTGGACAAGGTAATCGCTAATAAACCATTAGTGGAAGTAACTTTAGTATTACCGCCATCAAACGTTAAATATGGTGCTGCACCTTGAATCGTTTTTGTGGTATTGGTTGATAAAGACTGTGAATTAAAAGAATATGACAATAATAACAAGGACAGAAATACTAAAAAAGTTCTAATTAACCTTCGTGAGTTTAAGATAAACCAACAAGCTATAGTCAACTGTGAACATTGTTTTAATAATGATGTATGAACATTAGTTCGATATAAATAAAATAAATTTGCGGTAATAATACCTGAGTTGACTTGCTTATTATGGGGGAACTTAAAGTTACTGAAAAAGTGGAACTTCCAGCTTTGATTTATGTAAAAAAGCTGCATAACATGTCACCTGTCAAGTTATTTGTTGTTTTATTTCAGTTTTCTTCTCCATTTATTAATAAATCAAGCTAAATTCATTTTAACTGTTGAAAGTATAATTGTTTATAAGAAATTAACTACTCTTTGAGCAGCAAAGATTTGTAAAGAAAAGTAAGCCATATCAAAAGGATAAGTGGTTTTACCTATCAATAAACTAATCTTAAAATTAAAGTCTATGAATTATTACGTATCGGCACCCTAATAAAGATAAAATA
>NZ_LZGM01000078.1 GCF_001690195.1 Gilliamella sp. wkB108
TAAAATTCACACCATATAAGTAACTTTGTAAAGAATACTAAAGAAAGTTAAAGATCTGAAAAAGATCCGTAAAGCAGTTAGAACTGATTAATAATATATAAAAAACAATTTTATACATAAAAATATAAATATAATTAACAACTATACAATATTAACGGCAAAATAAAGTTATTCATATGTATTGTTGTATATATGAAATATAAGGAATAATTAAGATGAAAACGAATCTTAATTTAACAGTCATCTCAGCACTTGTGATCATCGCATTAAGTAGCCAGCCTGCGTGGGCGGCTACCACGCAGGCGTCTACGCCTGTTGTTGCGGTTGACAGTAATAAAGTGATCGAGTTGAAAAATGGCTCAAAAGTTCGTGAGATGATCAATAATCAACAACGAAGTCTATACCAAATTGCACTTTTGAGTGATATTTCGATTGCTGAATTGCGAGAAATGAATGCCGGACGTTTTGATAAAAAAGATCAGGTAGAGGTTGGTGAACGACTTGTTCTTCCTGAAAGTTCTCCTTTATTACCTGCTATTAAAAAAGCCGATGCTGGCAGCAAAGATAAATATGCTAACCTGCCTAAATTGGGTTCAGATGATAATTATGACCCAAAACAAGATAAAGATGCGTTAGCAACTCAGGTTGCCTCTACTTTACAGACTTTAACATCACAGGACTGGAAAAGCATCACATCATCTGAAAATGGTGGTGTTGCCGGACATATTAAAATGCAAGGTAAAGATTATGCAGAAAGATATGTACGCAATGGTGTAAAAAGTCAAGTTGTCGATCCTCTTCGAAGTGCAGCTCAAGATTTCTTAGGACGTTTTGGTACAGTTCAATTTCAATTTGATGTGAGCGATAAAGCCGAATTTAGAAACGTCAATTTGAAGCTATTTAGTCCTTGGTATGATAGTGAAAACACTCTTATTTTTAGCCAAGTATCCTTTCAGGAGTATGAACACAATCGAGGAATAGGTAACGTAGGTATTGGTCAACGTTGGGATGTGGCGGATAAAACATGGTTACTTGGATATAACGTCTTTTTGGATCATGATTTTCAGCGTGATCACAACCGTTTAGGTATTGGTTTAGAAGCATGGACTGATTATTTTAAATTTGCTGCTAACTTTTACCATCCATTATCTGACTGGAAAGAGTCGCGTGATTTTGATGAGTTCTTAGAACGTGCTGCTCAAGGTTTTGATATTCGTTTACAAGGTTATCTACCTCAATACCCACAACTAGGTGGATCATTAATGTATGAGCAATATTTTGGTGATAAAGTCGCTCTATTTGGTAAGGATAATTTACAGAAAGATCCTAGAGCTATTACTGCAAGTATAGATTATACTCCGGTTCCTTTATTTACTATTAAGGCATCACATAAACGCGGACAAAATAAGAAATCTGCAACACAAGCTGAATTAACGATGAACTTTCGTATGGGGGTGCCGATTAAAGATCAGTTAGACCCTGATATGGTTTCTGCAGCACGTTCAGTAAAAGGAAGTCGTTATGATCTTGTAGATCGTAATTACAACATCGTTTTGGAATATAAAGAGAAAAAGTTCAGTGTTGATTTAGCTATTGAGTCAACTAAATTGATTGAAGGCGAAACCTATGGTTTGAACATCAGCCTACATAATAATAAAGGACTAAATAGTTTGTCATGGGCTGGTGACATGTTGGAAATTGATGCCGGAGGCGGTTTCTTCTGTTTTACTACAGGAACTTGTACCTCTTCTTCATGGGCAACGCCACAAGCAGATATTAATAACTGGAAAATAGTTGCACCTAGTTATGTTGATCAAAATGGTCAACGCCGTCCAGTAAATACTAATGGTAAATACACATTATCAGTTACTGTTACTGACGGGAAAGGTAAAACAGCTACATCTAATGCTGTTAATTTTGAAGTTTTACCTAGTCCTTCAGTACGTAAAATTGGTGTATGGGCAGTGGATAAAGCTGGTAATAAAGTCGCAGTAACCAACCATCCAGCTGATGGTAAAACAGCAATAACTGTATTAGCAACGCTAGTTAAACCTAAAGTTCCAAATGGTTCTATTAGTTCAGCTAGTGATGCTGAAGGTTTTAGTGATGATGTACTTATGCAAAGTGTACCTTTAACATTTGAAGCATTTCAGAAAAGTTGGAAAGCGACAAGTGGTGGTAAGAATATTACTTTAATTGATGGTACATCTGGTACTGTTGATTCGTGTCCATCGGCTGAGCCTTGTATTATTGTTAAAGATTATGAAAAAGTTAAAATGGGTCAAAAAGTCCCATCTAAAGTAGCTACAGCAGGCGATACAGTGGTAATTGGTGATAGTTATACATTGGATGTGGCATCAAATTTTGAAGGTGTGGTTGATTTTGCCATGACGATAGATCAGTTTGGTACGTCTTTTAATAAAGCAACGGTTGATTTTTCTGGTGGTAAAGCAGGTTTACTCAAAGTTTATAGAAGTGATGGTGTATTAGTTGCTAACCAAATTGGGCATTTATTACAGTTTGATCCTAATGGACCGAATGAATGGAAAGTTGATAGTGAGTATTATGTGAAAGCTTATACTTCTGATGGACAAACAGAAATCGTAAATCCATACGTTATCTGGTCTTTGGTTGATACCAATCAGTTAGCTTGTCCGGGAATTGCAACTAATGCATTGCCAAATGCTTCTGTAAATCCTTATGGACCATGGTTTAATGTGGCAATGGGTACTGATGCACACTATAAGATAAGAAGTCAAAATACAAACAGTTATGCAACTTCTGGTACTAGTATTGCAAGAGGAGATGGCGCGCCGTCTTATTTGAATCTAAATCCAATAAATGCTTCTCCTACTGCATGTGCAGGGGATCAAGGATTTAAATTACAAGTAGTAGTTAATTAATAAAGTAATTATAGAAGTAAGTAAATTAAGCAAAAGTTTGAGATTATCGGTTTGGTCCGATGATCCAAAATGGAACACCAACCAAAAATGGTGTATTTATATAAATACAACATGTTAATTCAGAAATAAAAATAGGAAGTTTAAACATGAAAAATTTAAAAATCAAAAAAGTTGCATTAGGTTTACTTTTAACCGGTTATGCAGCAAGTAGTGCGTTTGCAACATTGGACTCACAGACAAATGATATAATCTTAGGTAATGAACCAGTCTTTACCACAATGACAGATCAGGCACATGGTTTAACAGTACGTGTTTACACAGATAGTGCAGGTACTACACCAGTTGGTAAAAATAAAAAAGTTAAAGTTGGTAACTATGTCTTTGTTAAATTCAAACTAGACGATAGTGATGGTGATAAACTCAATGACAAAGCTGCAATACTTCACTCAACAATTGAAGTTTTATATACAACAGATAAAACAATGGTAGAACCTTGGACTTTTATACCACAAGGGAACCTCGAAGAATTTGATAGTAAATATACCCCAGCAACCAATGAGGCTCAATTTAGCTTTAAGATACCTACTGCTATGATAGGTGCAGAGAAACTTGGTTTCACAATATTAGAAAGAACACAATATGGTATGCCATATACTAATAAATATTTGTTGGTAACAGATATCACAGATAAAAGTTTTCCGTTAAAAGCAGATCCAGGTAATGACCCAAGAAATCCTAATACAGCTATACCAGATGAAAATGTTATAGGACATGATAAACATGGTCCAGGGGATATAGATGATGAGAATGGTGTATTCCCAATTGAAGGTGATGATGTGAAAGTTGGTATCTTCAAATATAATGCTGATGGTACAATAAATAAACAACAGAACTATAAGATATCAGGAACACCGAAGTATAAAGATAAATTCGCCGCTATAGTTTGGGTAGATGATAAGACTAAAAATGATCTTGTAGATAATAATGAAATGGAAAAGACTAGTAGCTATACCATGAAATGGTATTTAACAGGTGAGTATAAGGGTGATGATGGTCAAGCGGTTACAGCTTCAGCAGATGAGTTGAAGATTGGTATAACTAATTCAACAGGAACCAATGATACAATTGTGTTAGGTGATGCTGCTACTACTAATGCAGCAAAACACAACACATTATATAGTACAGTTAAAGGCGCTAGTAATAAAGATCTCTTAGCAGGTATTCAAGGCTATAAACTTAAAGTAGAAGCTGACTAATGGTGTAGTTATATTACAAACAGACAAAACCACTCTTCGGAGTGGTTTTATAAAAAATATTTATACAAAGTTAGTTTTTTGTAATGCTGAATATAAAAAAATAATATTATTTTTTAGTGTTTATGTTATTTAAAAGAATTCAATAACTGAAACCGAATGGATTATTTTATCATTAAAGATAATTTATTGAATTACTTTAGATTGTTTAATCAAGGAAAGGTTATTTTTATAGTAAAACTAGTTTATAAAAGTTCTAAAATATAATAGTGCATATATAAATTAAAAGTTAATTTTCGTGATTTTACTCGTTATAAACGTATATAAAAATGTGATAGCCATCGTTATGTAAGAGTTTAAACTTAAATAAAGAGCAAATTTAAGTTTAAATTTTTTAGGTATTAGTTTAGTAAATGGATTTTATTTGGATACTAATAAAAAACTAAATGAATAGTGTTTTAATATCATAAGTAACATAATATTAAATAAAAAGTTAAAAAAAATCGCTAGGTATTTATTGTTATAATTATTCTGAATAAATATAACTAATCCATTATATGTATTTTTAACAAATGTTATTAATAAAGGTTAGATAAAAATAGAATTATTTACAAATTGTAATGCAAATTTTAATAAGTAAAATAACAAATATACCTGAATAATTAAATTATGATTATAAAATAAACGAGATTTTAAATAGTAATACCCGATAAGAGGTATTTATAAGTATAGAATCTTAGTTTGGAATAAAGGATAGGAATTTTAAACATGAAAAACTCGGCAATCGGCAAATTTACATTAGGTTTGTTCCTGATTGGTTTTATGACAAGTAGTGTTTTTGCTACACTAGAAAGTGAGACTGCTAATGTTATTTATGGTAATAAACCAATCATTTACCAAACAACAGATACATCTAAAGCTCATCAACTTACAGTACGCGTCTCTAAAGACGAAGCTGGAAGTACTCGACTTTCTCTTTTTGAAAAAATAAGAGTTGGTTACTTTATTAAAATCAAATACAAATTGCAAGATGATGATGATGATAAAGATAATCCTAATGCATCTGATATTTTGAAGACTCTTAAGATTTTTATACGTGGGCCGGAACTGGATCAAAACGGAGACACAATTTTTACGTGGCGTGAATTAGCACTAAATAATGATAATGGAGTCAAATCTGAAATAAATAGTGGTACAGCGACAATTACTTTTAAGATCGATTCACGTTTTATTGGTGCTACCAGAATCGGTTTTAAACTTTTAGAAAGAACACAATATGGTGTACCTTATGTTAATAATTGGTTAAATGTGACTGATATTTTGAATGTAATGACTACTCCTTATTTAAAAAGTGCGGTAAATGAAGCTAATTGGGCTGATCCAGATAAATCAGGTCCAAGTATCGCTGCAGTAAGAATGGAAGCAGATAAGATAGCTTCAGATTATGAGTTTGGTCCTGGTGATTCAGATAGATATAATGGGGCTTATCCAGTTGAGGATGATCGTATAATAGTTGGTATATTTAAATATAAAAATCAAAATAGTACCGAACTTGACCAATCTGACTTATCAGTTAATTATGCTTCAACAAAAGGAACTCCTCCTACCCCTAAATATCAAGATAAGTTTGGCGTTGTTGTGTGGGTAGAAAACGATCAGACACAAGATGAACTTCCAAATAAAGGTGAATTAGTTCTTACAGACTTATATAATTACCAGTGGTATTTGGATGGTACCTATGAAGGTGTTCCGGCTGATGGTAGTTCGGCTTTAACTGAAGCACAAGGTGTTTCAAAAGATAGTCGTTCCATAATATTAGGATCAACGACAGGTAAAGATCACAATTCGATCTATACCACACCACAGAATAATTATAAAGCTGGCGCGCAAGGTTATAATCTTAAAGTGGTTACTGTATCAAAGTAACAATAAGCTTTGAAATCACTTGAAAAAATAAAACCACTTTTGAAAGTGGTTTTATAATGTCGCTAATTTATTGTTACTCATTTAGTTATAATATTAAAAATAGAAGTAGTTTATTTTCTTTGAAAGCGTATTCGAATATTATGACTGAATCAGTAATTGCAAAAAAATCAATTGTAAAAGTTATTTTTTTTGCTTAATATTGGCTTAGAATTTGAGTAAAACTAACTTAGTTATTATTTAGCTCTCCTTGTTGCTAATGTGGAACGTAAAAAACTACAGTTTACAATTGCAAATGATGTAAAAATTATTTAATAAACTATAAAATTAAACGACTTTATTTTTAATTCACCACTTGCAAAAATTATATTTATTGTTAACTATTAAGCAAAATATTGAAATTATAAATAAAGTGCAATCTAAAAAATTATATGAATTAGGTAAAAGTTATAGCATAATGGAACTAATAGGTTGATATTAATACCTGAAAATTTCAAAGATACAAAAAGAATGATATGTAATTTTAACTAAAAATCTTAATTTGGAATGGAATGGAAAGTCTAAACATGAAAAATTCAACAATCAATAAAGTTGTATTGTCTATTGTTTTGATTTGTTTAGTAATTAGTAGTGTTTTTGCTTTTAGTGCCACAACTACAAAATTTATTCAGGGTACGACACCTTCCATTTTCCCGGTTAATAAAGATGATGCATTCGGATTTACTATACGAGTTACCAAAGATAAAGAAGGAAATAACCTAATAGGTAAAGAAAATGCGTTGCATGTAGGTAACTATGTTCATCTTCAATATAGATTAATTGATCTAGACGGTGATAAAGATAGTGTTACAAGTTCTCTTATACTTCCCTCATTGAAGGTTTTTAAACATGGCGAACGTATAAATGAGAATCAAGACCAAGTCAATGATTGGATGCGTGTTAATCTTAATAAACCGGCTACTTTTAAAACAAAGGATGGGATAGATACTATTACTTTTCAATTAGATGAACAATTTTTAGGTGCTGATTGTATTAGTGTCATAATTTTAGGAAGAACGGAGTATGGTATACCTTCTGTTGGTAACTGGTTGGTTGCTTCTGATATTTTGAGTCGAGCTAGATCTGCATATCCTTGGAAAAGTAAAGAAGATGATATTGATGATTTAGATAACAGAGGTCCTGGCTTAAATGAGATATTAACTAATTCAACTGATGGTCCGGGCGATACGGTCAAAGAAAATGGCATGTATCCAGTTGAAGGAGATAATTTTAAGTTGGGTATATTTAAATTAAAAGACAAAACGGGTTCATCAACAGTTAACGTGGAAAAGGTAGATTTGTCTTTTAATTATGCATCAAGCAAAACAAATCCTCCTGGCCCTCAATATGGTGAAAATTATGGTGCAATGATATGGAATGATTTGAATGATAATGACACCTGGGATAAAGGGGAACTAATAATGTCAGCTTATTATTCCTATGAATGGAGTTTAACTGGCGAGGACTATGAAGGAATTCCACCAGCAAAAAAAGTATTAGCCAAAGAGGAAGGAGTACCACATGAATTTGCTGGAGGCATATTTTTAGGATCAACTTCGGGCAAAGGTCATAATGCGATTTATACGACACCAGAGAATGGTTATAAAGCTGGTGCTCAAGGTTATCTATTAGGAATTAAAGCTTTGCCAGGTAATTATGCTAACAATCAATGAGTTGTGAATGTTACTTTTGTGTTAATTACTCAAACATGAAATACATATAAAGTTTTAACAACTAAAATCTTAAAATAATCTCTTCTACTTTTTATTCTACTTTTGATGTTTTAAAATACTCACCACGATGAATTATTTTTATTAAAAAATGAATATCCCTTGGCAAGAAATTGATCCTGAAACATTAAATAATTTAATAGAATCCTTTGTATTACGGGAAGGTACCGATTATGGGTTACATGAAAAATCATTAAAACAAAAAGTTAACGACGTGAAATCTCAATTAATTAATGGCTCGGTTGCTATTTTTTGGTCTGAATTACATCAATCTATTGACATTAAACCTATTAAATAATAATTAAATCATTATCTATGAGTATATAATTCTTTGTGTAACTTTGTTATAGTGTGCAAGTTGTAAATAGAATGGAGAGAAAGGAATGATGATAGGTAAGCAACAATCGGATACAACTTTAGAATGGTTTTTATCACATTGCCATATTCATAAATATCCAGCTAAAAGTACTCTTATCCATCAAGGTGAAAAGGCCGAAACTCTCTATTATATAGTTAAAGGTTCTGTGGCAGTTTTGATTAAAGATGATGAAGGTAACGAGATGATTTTGTCTTATTTAAGTCAAGGTCAATTTCTTGGTGAACTGGGACTATTTGAAGAAGGAACTGAACGCAGCGCGTGGGTCAAGGCAAAAACGAGTTGCGAAGTGGCTGAAATTTCTTACAAAAAATTTAAACAACTGGTGCAAGTTAATCCTGATATTTTAATGCGTCTAGCTAGTCAAATGGCAAGTCGTTTACAAGTAACCTCTGAAAAAGTGAGTAATTTAGCATTTTTAGATGTGGCTGGTCGTATTGCTCAGACATTATTAAATCTTGCTAAGCAACCTGATGCAATGACACATCCTGATGGTATGCAAATCAAAATAACACGTCAAGAAATTGGGCAAATAGTTGGATGTTCCCGTGAAACAGTAGGTCGAATTCTAAAAATGCTTGAAGATCAACATTTAATCTCTGCGCATGGTAAAACAATTGTAGTTTATGGTACACGTTAAATTGATCAGGAAAATATTATCCAACATAATTTATAAAATATTTATAAGAATATGGGATATTACATGACTCAAAATAAATGCATTCCAAGTCATGTGGCTATCATTATGGATGGTAATGGTCGCTGGGCACAACAACGAAACCAGTTGCGAGCGACTGGACATCGTGCAGGATTAAAAGCTGTGCGCAAAATTGTCACCTATGCAGCAAGTATAGGAATAAAAGTTCTCACTTTATACGCATTTAGTAGTGAAAATTGGAAGCGACCTTCGACAGAAGTTTCAGCTCTAATTTCTCTTTTTATGTATGCTTTAAATCGAGAAATGAAGAGTTTAAATAAAAATAATGTCCGATTGAATATCATTGGTGATATTTCACGATTTAGTTATCATCTTCAAAATATGATCACCAACGCAGAACAATTAACTCAAAACAATACAGGGCTAGTATTAAATATTGCGGCTAATTACGGTGGTCGATGGGATATTTTACAATCTGCACAAAAAATCACAGCGCAGGTAGTAAACGGTGAAATAACATTAGATGATATTACCGAAGAACGTTTTGCTTCACAGATGTGCATGTATGATTTACCAGAAGTTGATTTAGTTATTCGTACTGGAGGTGATTGCCGTATCAGTAATTTTTTATTATGGCAAATCGCCTATTCTGAACTCTATTTTACCGATATTTTGTGGCCTGATTTTAATTCAACACAATTTGATGAAGCGATTAAAGCATTTAATACCAGAGAACGACGTTTTGGTGGTATTCCAACAACACAGGAGCATTCATGTTAATTCATCGTATACTTGCTGCCATGGTACTTATTCCACTTGTTATGATCGTACTTTTTGTAGCACCACTACCAATTTTTACCTATATTATGGTTTTAGTTTGTGGTCTAGCTGCATGGGAATGGACACAGTTCTTACACATTACTAAAACATCGCAAAGATTAATCTTCGTGTTAATTTTGATGATTATATTGTTGTTATTGATTTTTTCACCTATTCCTGAAGCAATAAAATCAAACCTATTTATCACCATTCTTACCCTATCTATTGCTTGGTGGTTAGTTGCATTATGCTTAGTTATTAGCTATCCAAATACGACTAAGTATTGGCATAATTCTATCTTTATAAAGTTATTATTTGCTTTTTTTACATTAGTACCATTCTTTATTGGTATGATAGCTCTAAGATCTATAGATTATAATAACAACACTTATACAGGTGCGATTTGGCTACTGTATGTTTTTGTATTAGTTTGGGCAACCGATAGTGGGGCTTATTTTGCTGGGCGTAGTTTCGGTAGACGGAAATTATCAGCAAAGGTATCACCAGGCAAAACGGTTGAGGGATTTATAGGTGGAGTAAGCGTGGCTATAATAATTAGTTTGTGCGCCTATTTTTCTAACTTTTTTACCCTTAAATTCAGCAATTTTATTATTAGTTCTATCGTAGCTATTTTTGTCTCTGTATTAGGTGATTTAACAGAAAGTATGTTTAAACGAGAAGCCGGTATAAAAGATAGTGGTCACTTGATCCCTGGACATGGTGGTATTTTAGACCGAATTGATAGTTTAACCGCTGCAATTCCTATTTTTGCTGCATTATCTTTATATTTAATATAAAAAGGTTATAGATTTTGCTTTGGTCACTGTTGTTATTTATTATTACTATCAGTATATTAGTCACTGTACATGAATTTGGCCATTTTTTAGTTGCACGACTATGTGGTGTTCAAGTAGAGTGTTTTTCAATCGGTTTTGGTAAAAAATTGTGGTCGCATAAATTTTCAAGTGGAACAGAGTTGGTAATTGCTATGATTCCTCTTGGTGGTTATGTTAGAATGCTAGACGGTAGAGCAACCACATTATCAATCGATGATGAAAAATTTGCTTTTAATAACAAAAAGATTTGGCAAAGAGCCTTAATTATATTTGCAGGGCCATTCGCCAATTTTTTGTTGGCAGTTATTATTTATTGGATTATTTTTTTGCTGGGCGTAATGACTTATCCTGTCCAAATAAAGGAAACCTTGCCCGGAACACCTGTTGCAACAGTAAAAGTTCCTGCAGGTGCAGAGTTAAAAACAATTAATAATATTAATATTGAAAGTTGGAATGATGTAAATTTAGCACTAATTTCAGTGATGGGACAAAATAGCGTTACTTTCTCTTATATCGAAAATGCGGGCAGTAATGACCAAAAAGAAGTTAAAAAGACAGTCGATATTAGCAACTGGCATTTTGATATAGAAAAACAATCCGCTATCACAACTTTTGGTTTTGTACCTAAAACATTGGAAATTTATCCAATTATAAGTAAAATTGTATCTGGTTCAGCAGCTGAAAGCGCTGGTTTGCAAATTGGTGATAAAATTATCAGTTATAATAATCATCCATACATTGATTGGAATGATTTTTCGGCTACAATTAAAAAGGCCGAAGCAATGACTTTAAAAGTCAAAAGGAACAATCAAGAAATTTATTTAACCCTTGTACCAATAGTACAGGCAAATGGAGAAGGTATTGCAGGGATTTACCCTACATCAAATGCGATAGTTAAGCAGTATGGTTTTTTAGAGGGATTTGGTAAAGGGCTTGGACAAACTGTGTTAACCACGCAGTTAACAGTACGTTCGCTTTATCAGTTGGTAACGGGTGTTATTGGTCTTAAACATTTATCCGGACCTATAACAATAGCAAAAAGCGCAGGGCAAACAGCAAGTTATGGTTTTACACCTTACTTATATTTTTTAGCATTTATCAGTATAAGTTTAGGGGTGATCAATCTTGTTCCATTACCCATGTTAGATGGCGGGCACCTTATCTTTTTATTTTGTGAAAAGGTAAAAGGAAGAGCCTTATCAGATAAGACACAGGAACGATTTTATCGAATTGGGTTTGTTTTATTAATGGTAATAATGGGAATTGCACTATTTAATGATGTTTTACGATTGTGATGGAATGAGGTTATAAACATTTACAATGAAAATAAATAAATTACTTATAGCATCTTTGTTGTTTAGCACCACAGCAGTATACAGTTCCAATGCATTTTGTGCAGATGAGTTTGTGGTCAAAGATATTAAATTCGAAGGCTTACAACGGGTAACGGTTGGTGCAGCATTGCTTGAAATGCCAGTTCAAGTTGGTGATTATGTTAATGAAGCTGATTTAGGACGTATTATCAAATCACTTTATTCAAGTGGAAATTTTGATGACATCAGCGTTTCTCGAGATGGTGATCGGTTAATTGTTCATGTAAAAGAACGCCCAACTATTGCTAGCATTACTTTTTCTGGAAATAAATCAGTAAAAGATGAAATGCTCAAAAAGAATCTAGATAGCACAGGGGTTCGTGAAGGTGAATCGTTAGATCATACAAAAATCTCTTCAATTGAGAAAGGGCTAGAGGATTTTTATTATAGTGTTGGTAAATATAATGCTCAAATAAAAGCTGTTGTAACGCCATTATCTCGTAACAGAGTTGATTTGAAATTAGTTATTGCCGAAGGAAAATCTGCATTGATTGATCAGATCAATATTGTCGGTGCAAAAGCTTTTTCATCAGAAGAACTTATTTCACGTTTTTCGTTACGTGATGAAGTTCCTTGGTGGAACATGCTTGGTGACCGTAAATATCAAAAACAAAAATTAGCGGCTGACTTAGATGAATTACAAAGCTTTTATCTTAATCGTGGCTATGCACGCTTCAATATTGAATCAACTCAAGTAAGTTTGACACCAGATAAAAAGGGAATTTACGTTACCATTAATATTCATGAAGGGGAACAGTACAAGCTATCTAATTTGGATTTTAAAGGTGATTTTGCCGGGCATAAAGATGCGGTTGCTAAAATAGCTAATGAACGAGTTAAACCCGGAGAACTTTATAATGGTAAAAAAATTACAGACATTGAAGATAATGTAAAACGATTATTGGCTAATTATGGCTATGCTTATCCTCAAGTGGTGATTCAACCAGAGATGGATGATACAGCACATACTGTAAAATTGACACTACTGGTTGATGTTGGTCAACGCTTCTATGTCCGTAATATTAAAATAGTTGGTAATACCATAACAAGTGAGAGCGTTGTACGTCGTGAATTACGTCAAATGGAAGGGGCTTGGTTAAGTAATGGTTTAGTTGAGTTAGGAAAAGAGCGTATAAATCGTTTAGGTTTCTTTGATAACGTTGAAGCTACTACTGAACGTGTTCCGGGGGTAGGCGATCAAGTTGATGTTATTTATAAGGTGACAGAACGTAATACAGGTAGTATCAAATTTGGTATTGGTATTGGTTCAGATAGTGGATTAAGTTTCAATGCGGGTATTTCCCAAGAAAACTGGTTAGGTACCGGAAACAGTGTTTCATTTGATGTTAATACCACAGACACAGATAAATCAGCTTCGATCTCAATTGTCGATCCTTATTTTACCGTAGATGGTGTAAGTTTAGGTGGTAGCGTCTATTACAATACATATAAAACCGATGATAGCGATGAGGAATCTGAATACTCTAGTAAAACTTGGGGGGCTACAGCTAACTTCGGTTTTCCAATTAGTGAAAATAATTTCCTTCGCTTTGGTACTGAATTTGCGAATCATAAATTATCAGATATGCATGCACAATATGGCATGTGGCGTTATTTTGATTCAATGGGTGAAAATACCAAGAATAAAAATTCTATTTCATTTAATACTAATGATTTGTTATTAAACGCCTATTGGACATACAACTCCTTGAATCGAGGATTTTTCCCTACAGATGGTCTAAAAGTTACAGCTAATGCCAAAGTAACGACCCCTTTCTTTGATAACAGGTTCTATAAATTTATTACTGATGCATCCTACTATTATCCAATTGATACCGAACAACATTGGATCTTTTTAACGCGTGGTCGTTTAGGGTACGGTAATGGTCTAGGTGGAAAAGAGTTACCATTTTATGAAAACTTTTATGCAGGTGGATCCACAGTGCTTCGTGGTTTTAAAGCAAATACTGTTGGTCCTAAAGCAGTATATTTAAATAAAACAGGTTGTTCTAGTTTAGATGATACTAACGGGTGTACTCGATCTAAAGATGCTGTTGGGGGTAACGCTTTAGCATTTGCTAGTGCAGAACTGATTGTTCCAACACCGTTTGCCAGCGAGAAATATGCCGATAGCCTTCGAACTTCGGTATTTTTTGATGCAGGTACCGTTTGGGATAGCGAATGGGATTTGAAAGGTAAAAATCTACCTGATTATAGTTCTCCATCTGACATTCGTATGTCAGCTGGTTTGGCTGTTCAATGGATGTCGCCACTAGGGCCGTTGGTATTTTCTTATGCACAACCGTTTAAGAAATATAATGGTGATTCGTCGCAACAATTCCAGTTTAATATAGGTTCAACATGGTAATTCCATGTTTTAAATAAATAAAATTAAATAAGGTGAATAAAGTGAAAAAAATTATATCGGTTTTTGGTATTGGAGTTGCTTTACTTTTTACAAGCTTAGCTCATGCAGAAGTTAAAATTGGTGTTATTGATGTTATGTCAGTATTGCAAAATATGCCACAAAGGGAAACTGTAGGTAAAGCCTTAGATAAAGAGTTTGACGCAAGAGCTAAGGCTTTACAAGATGAACAGAAAAAGGCTGAAGCCGCGTCTGCTCGATTAAAAAAGGATGGGCTTACATTATCTTCATCTGAAAAAGCAAAATTAAATAAAGTGATTTCTGATTTTGAAGCTAAAGCTAAATCATTCACTGAAGCCTATCGTAAACGTGAATCAGAAGAAGCAAGTAAATTATTACTTAAAATACAAGATGCAGTTAAAGATATCGTCGCTAAAGAGAAATACGACATTATTTTAAAAGCAGAAGCAACATTATCTGCATCTGATGCAGTAGATATTACAAGTAAAGTGCTTGAAAAGGTTAAAAATTAATGTTTGCTTTTCGGTTAGGACAATTAGCAGAGCAGCTTGATGCTAAGTTACATGGTGATGGAAACTTAACCATCACGGGTGTGGCATCAATGAAAAGTGCAGTATTTGGACAAATTACTTTTTTGTCTGATAAAAAATTACATAATCAATTATCTGAGTGTAAAGCTTCTGCAGTGGTAATGACAGAAGAAAGTCTTAAATATTGGGAAGGTTCAGCGCTCATTGTTAAAAATCCTTATCTTGCTTATGCAAAATTAGCCCAATGTCTTGATACTACCCCTGTACCAGCCAAAGATATAGCTGCATCAGCAGTAATTGATCTAACTGCTCAAATAGGGAAAAATGTTGCTATAGGTGCCAATGCTGTTATAGAAAGTGGCGTAGTCTTAGCTGATAATTGTATAATTGGTGCAGGTTGTTTTATAGGGAAAAATACCGTAATTGGAGCAAGTAGTAAATTATGGGCAAATGTAACTATTTATCATAATTGTGTGATTGGAGAACATTGCCTAATACAATCAGGGACAGTTATTGGAGCAGATGGATTTGGTTATGCTAATGATAAAGGTCAATGGGTGAAAATTCCTCAACTCGGGCGAGTTATTATAGGCAATAATGTTGAGATCGGTGCTTCAACGACAATCGACCGTGGAGCTTTAGATGATACAGTTATTGGTAATGGAGTTATCATCGATAATCAATGCCAAATTGCTCATAATGATATTATTGGTGATCATACAGCCGTTGCTGGTGGAGTTATTATGGCCGGGAGTTTAACCATTGGTCGCCATTGTTTAATAGGTGGCGCAAGCGTTATCAATGGACATATGGAAATTTGTGACCAAGTTACAGTAACTGGCATGGGGATGGTTATGCGTCCAATTACTGAACCAGGTGTTTATTCATCGGGTATTCCATTACAAGAAAATAAGGTATGGCGTAAAACTGCTTCATTAGTTTTGCATATTGATGCAATGAATAAACGCTTAAAAGCACTCGAGAAGAAAATTTGAAATGTCTCGACGTGAGTCACAACGGTCGGTATAATGCCTGACTATTTTATAATTTTTTTAGCTCAATTATAGTTTTTAATATAATAATGAGCAGATAATATTCAATAATTCCGAGGTATAAAGATGCAAGTTTCGGTAGAAACAACACAAGGTTTAGGTCGACGTTTATCAATTACTATTAAAGCTGATGATATTACAAAAGCTGTTGATAAAGAGCTAATTAATACGGCAAAAAAAGTACGTATTGATGGTTTCCGTAAAGGGAAAGTACCCTTAAAAATTGTTGAGCAACGTTATGGTGCTTCTATTTTACAAGATGCATTAAGTGATTTAATGCAACGAAACTTTGTTGATGCAATTATTCAAGAAAAATTGAATCCTGCAGGTGCGCCAACTTATACTCCGACAGAATATAAAAATGGTGAAGATTATACTTATACGGTTGAATTTGAAGTATATCCAAAAGTAGAAATAAAAGATTTGGATAAAATCGAAGTTGAAAAACCTGTTGCTGAAGTGAATGATGCAGATATTGAAACTATGATAGAAACATTGCGTAAACAACAAGGAACATGGAAAGAAGTTGATCTTGCCGCTAAAGAACAAAATCGGGTTACATTAGATTTTGTTGGACAAGTTGATGGTGCAGAATTTGAAGGTGGTAAAGCTAATGACTTTGCATTGGTGCTAGGGCAAGGTCGTATGATCCCAGGTTTTGAAGAAGTTATTGTTGGACATAAAGCAGGTGATCAATTTGATATTAATGTTACCTTCCCAGAGAATTATCACGCTGAGAATTTAAAAGGTAAACCAGCTGTATTTGCTGCAACACTTAAAAAAGTCGAAGAACTTGAACTTCCAGAACTAACAGAAGAAGTTGTTAAACGTTTTGGAATTGCGGATGGATCTGTTGAAAGCTTACGAGCAGAAGTTCGTAAGAATATGTCACGGGAACTTAATGCAACAATTCGTAATAAAATCAAAACGCAAGCAATTGATGGTTTAGTGAAAAATAATGAAATTGATGTTCCAAATGCATTAATTGAACGGGAAATTGAAGTATTACGTCAGCAAGCCGTCTCTCGCTTTGGTGGCAACGTGAAACAAGCAATGGATCTCCCTAAAGAGTTGTTTGAAGCTGAAGCTAAACGACGCGTTGCTGTAGGATTATTATTTAGTGAAATAATTGAGAGTAATAAACTGAAAGCTGATGACGAACGTGTTAAATCTTTAATTGATGAAATTGCAACTGCTTATGAAGATCCTAAAGAAGTGGTAGAGTTTTATAATAAAGATAAGAAAGCGATGGAAAATATTCGATCTGTGGCATTAGAAGATCAAGTAGTCGATTTATTATTAGCTAGTGCTAAAGTTACAGATAAACATTATTCGTTTTCTGAGTTAATGAATCAGCAAGTAGCCTAGTTCTATAAACTGCTTTTATTTAATTTTAAAAAGATCATTATGAAGCCCAAATAAGGATTGTCTGTTTGGGCTATTTTGTTTAATAGGAGATAAAAATGTCCTTGGAACCATATATGAGTGTCATTCCAATGGTTGTTGAGCAAAGTTCTCGAGGTGAAAGAGCTTATGATATATACTCACGATTATTAAAAGAGCGAATTATCTTTTTAACAGGTCAAGTTGAAGATAATATGGCGAATCTGGTTATTGCTCAAATGCTATTTTTAGAAGCGGAAAATCCTGAAAAAGATATCTATTTATATATAAATTCCCCCGGAGGAGTGGTTACTGCTGGTATGGCTATTTATGACACTATGCAGTTTATTCAACCTGACGTTAGTACTATTTGTTTAGGGCAAGCTTGCTCAATGGGATCTTTACTTTTAACTGCTGGCACTAAGGGTAAACGTTATTGTTTACCTAATGCCAGTGTGATGATTCATCAACCTCTTGGTGGATTTCAGGGTCAAGCTTCCGATATTCAAATTCATGCACAAGAGATGTTACACGTTAAAACTAGGTTAAATAGAATCTTAGCATATCACACAGGACAAGATATAAGTGTGATAGAAAAAGATACTGATCGTGATAACTTTATGTCAGCCGAAAAAGCAGTTGAATATGGATTAGTTGATGCTATATATAATAAACGATCTTAATTGAACAGGTAGGTGTTAAAAGTGGATAAAGAAAGTTCTGAAAAATTACTCTATTGTACTTTTTGTGGTAAAAGTCAGCATGAAGTACGTAAACTAATTGCTGGACCATCATCTATTTATATTTGTAATGAATGTATTGGGTTATGTAATGATATCTTAAAAGAAGAGACAAAAAACTTTCTTTCACATGAAGAGTTCATTAGTAAACCATTACCAACACCACATGAAATTCGAGAGCATCTTGATGAATATGTGATTGGTCAAGATCGTGCAAAAAAAGTTTTGTCTGTTGCAGTTTACAATCATTATAAGCGTTTACGTAATTATACTAATCGCAACGATGTTGAATTAGGTAAAAGTAATATTTTGTTAATTGGTCCAACTGGTAGCGGTAAAACATTACTAGCTGAAACATTAGCGCGATTTTTGGATGTGCCTTTTGCTATGGCTGATGCAACTACGCTGACTGAAGCTGGTTATGTTGGTGAAGATGTCGAAAATATTATTCAAAAGTTATTACAAAATTGTGATTATGATGTTGAGAAAGCTCAACGAGGTATCATCTATGTAGATGAGATCGATAAAATTTCTCGAAAATCAGATAATCCATCGATTACTCGAGATGTTTCAGGGGAAGGAGTACAACAAGCTTTATTAAAAATTATTGAAGGCACAATTGCTTCTGTACCGCCTAAAGGGGGACGCAAACATCCTCAACAAGAGTTTTTGCAAGTTGATACTTCTAAAATTCTTTTTATCTGTGGTGGTGCTTTTAGTGGTTTAGATAAAGTTATTGAAAACCGTGTTTCTACTAATACTGGAATTGGTTTTGGTGCAAAAGTAAAAAGCAACAAACAAAAAGCAACAGAATCTGAATTATTAGCACAAATAGAGCCGGAAGATTTAGTTAAGTTTGGTTTAATCCCTGAATTCATTGGTCGATTACCTGTTATAGGAACACTATCTGAATTAGACAAGGCGGCTTTAATTAGTATTTTAACTCAACCTAAAAACGCATTAACTAAACAATTCCAAGCACTCATTGATTTAGATGGCGCGGAACTTGAGTTTTCTAAAGAAGCGTTAGAGGCTATTGCTGTTAAAGCGATGCAACGTAAAACAGGTGCTCGAGGATTGCGTTCGATTGTTGAAAACATTTTATTAGATACCATGTATGATTTACCTTCCAATAAAAATGTTAAAAAAGTCATTGTCGATCAAAAAACTGTGGAAAAATCACAAGCACCAAAATTAGTTTATAATGATGCAACTGAACTATCTGCCTAAATCAAATATACTTGTAGCCATGAAATAATGGCATACAAGTATAAGTTACTTTTTAAGAATTAAGTTAGAATTTGAAAAGTTAGGTCAAGATATTTTAGGAGTACCAAACGCTCGGATCAAAAAAGAATAGGCTTGAATATCTAAAAACGATCCCAATATTTAATCAAAGGGTTTGTACTAATAGAGAGAAAAAAATGAAAACAAAACAAACAAAACAAATGATTATGCCTATTTTACCATTACGCGATGTAGTTGTATTCCCTCATATGGTAATTCCTCTCTTTGTCGGCCGAAATAAATCAATACGTTGCCTTGAAAGTGCAATGGAAATGGATAAGCAAGTTTTTCTTGTAACGCAAAAAAATCCATCTCAAGATGAGCCGGATGTAGACGATTTGTATGAAGTGGGAACAATTGCAAATATTTTACAATTACTGCAACTACCGGATGGTACGGTTAAAGTTCTGGTAGAAGGTGTTGAACGCGCTAAGATTGTGGATATTGTAGAACGTAAAGAAGATGATTTTTTAATTGCCAATATTACTTCACTCACTACTAAAAAGAAAACAGATGATTTAAATGAAGCTTTAGTAAGAGTTGTTTTATCCAATTTTGATGAGTATGCAAAACTGAATAAAAAAGTTACTCAGGAAGTTGTTGACTCTATTCGGTTAATAAAAGAACCATCTCAGTTAGCCGATTCGATCGCTGCTACTTTATTTTTAAAGGTAGATCAAAAGCAAGAAATATTAGTGACAGCAGATATTGAAAAACGTTTTGAATTACTTATTTCAATGATGGAAGCGGAAATCGATCTGTTACAAGTTGAAAAAAATATTCGCCAACGTGTTAAACAACAAATGGAAAAAGCACAAAAAGAGTATTATCTCAACGAACAGATTAAAGCGATTCATAAAGAGTTAGGTGATATCGATAATAAGCCTGATGAATATGAAGAGTTAAAAACTAAAATTACTAAAGCTAAAATGCCACAAGAGGCAACTGATAAGGTATTGGCGGAATTAAATAAATTAAAAATGATGCCAGCGATGTCTGCTGAGGCAACTGTCGTACGTGGATATATTGATTGGATGTTACAAGTTCCATGGCATAAACGTAGTAAAGTTAAAAAAGATATTGAGAGTGCTCAAAAGGTACTAGATAAAGATCATTATGGACTTGAAAGAGTAAAAGATCGTATTTTAGAATATTTAGCCGTACAAGGACGAGTTAACAAAGTTAAAGGACCTATTTTATGTCTGGTTGGACCTCCTGGTGTCGGTAAAACTTCATTAGGACAATCTATTGCTAAAGCAACAGGAAGACACTATGTTCGAATGGCGTTAGGTGGCGTGCGTGATGAAGCAGAAATTCGTGGTCACAGACGTACTTACATTGGTTCTATGCCAGGTAAATTAATTCAACGCATGGTAAAAGTAGGTGTTAAAAATCCATTATTTTTATTAGATGAAATTGATAAGATGGCATCTGATATGCGTGGTGATCCGGCATCGGCTTTATTAGAAGTGCTGGATCCTGAACAAAATAATGCATTTAGTGATCATTATCTTGAAGTAGATTATGATTTATCCGATGTTATGTTTGTAGCAACTGCAAATTCAATGAATATTCCAGCACCATTATTAGATAGAATGGAAGTTATTCGTCTCTCTGGATATACAGAAGATGAGAAATTAAATATTGCTAAACAGCATCTTATTACTAAACAAATTGAAAATAATGGTTTAAAAGCTAAAGAAATCTCTATTGATGATTCTGCAATTATCGGGATTATCCGTTACTATACACGTGAAGCAGGTGTACGAAGTTTAGAGCGAGAAATTGCTAAAATCTGCCGAAAAGTGGTTAAACAGTTATCTTTGAATAACAAATTAAAAAAAGTTAGTGTTACCCAAGATAATTTAAAAGAGTATCTAGGAGTACAACGTTTTGATTATGGTAAAACGGATAATGAAAATAGAGTTGGTCAAGTTATTGGTCTTGCCTGGACTGAAGTTGGTGGCGATTTATTGACTATTGAATCGGTAAGTGTACCAGGTAAAGGTAAATTAACCTATACGGGGTCTTTAGGTGATGTTATGCAAGAGTCAATTCAAACAGCATTAACCGTTGTTCGATCTCGCGCCGATAAATTAGGCATTAATCCAGATTTTTATGAAAAACGTGATATCCATGTACATGTACCAGACGGTGCAACACCAAAAGATGGTCCTAGTGCTGGTATCGCTATGTGTACTTCACTTATATCGACATTGACAGGTAATCCTGTTCGCTCAGATGTTGCAATGACAGGTGAGATAACTTTACGTGGCGAGGTTTTACCTATCGGAGGTTTAAAAGAAAAATTATTAGCGGCTCACCGAGGAGGTATTAAAACTGTACTTATACCAATGGATAACGTTAAAGATCTAGAAGAAATCCCTGATAATGTAAAAACAGAACTTGATATTCATCCTGTAAAATGGATCGATGAAGTGATAACACTTGCTTTACAAAATAATCCTTTTGGTATGGAAATAGTTAATAACCAAAAGCATATAAAGCCGGCGAGTAAAAGAGCTATTAAAAAAGTAAAAAGTACTGTTGAAGTTACTAATCGGTTAAATTAAATTTTAGTCACTATTAAAGATCAACTTAAAGTTGATCTTTTTTTGCTGTTTAACATTCAGGTAATAGCCAATTTAGCTAAATATGCTATACTTGCAAAACTAAATATTAGGTTTATGGAGAATAGCAAGAAATGATGGAGACAATCCGAAAGGCAGCAAATCATATTGTCGTTAAGATTATTTTTGCAATAATAATTCTATGTTTTATATTTACCGGAATTGGCTTTTTAGGTTTTGGTGGCGGTAGTAATAAAAATGATGAAGTAAATTACGTCGCAAAAGTCGATGGTGAAGGAATCAGTAGAAAACAATTTGAAGCTCAAGCAAATAATATAGTGGCTAATTCTTACGGTGATGCTTCTTTCATTAAACAATTGCGCCGTCAAGTTTTAACGGGTCAAATTGATAATTTTTTATCTTACAAGTTCTCGCAAAGTCTTAAAGCCATAGTGAGCGATGAACAAGTAAAAGATGCTATTCGAGCAGATAAAGTCTTCTTTGAAAACGGTCAATTTAGTAATAAAAAATATACAGATTTATTAGCGGCAAATAATCTCAACTCTGATATTTATGCTGACGCGTTAAGATCATCATTACAGCAGAAACAGGTTATTAATGCACTAATTAAAACCGATTTTGTTTTACCTGTTGATTCTGAGCGAACATTACTTGTTGATCAAACAAGAAAGGCTTATATAAGCTCTGTAACTCCTTCAATTGTTAATTTAGATGATATTAATATTTCTACTGAAGATGAACAAAAATATTATGATGAGCACCAAAGTGAGTTCTTTAGAAAGGAGAGAGTAAAATTTGATTACATTATTAATTCTAAAGATAATATAGCCAAAACAATTACAGTTAGTGATGATGAAGTTCAGCAGGAATATGATAAAAACAAGAGCATCTATACCTTCCCAGCTAAAAATGCATACAGTGTTATTTTTGTAACAAATAAAGAAAAAGCAGATGATATAAGTAAAGACCTATCTTCAGGTGAAAACTTCGATAATATTGTCAAAACAGTCAATCAAGATAATGAAATATCACCTTATGGTAAAAATGGTTCCTTAGGTTGGTTTGCAGTAGATGATACCTTACCACAGGCTTTTAAAGATGCTGATTTGAAAAAAATAGGTCAGATTTCTAAACCAATTGCAGTAGAGGGTGGTTATTTAATTATTAAATTGGATGATACGCAAAAAGCTAAGTCTATGGATTTTGACTATATCAAATATCAGATAACAGAAAAGCTATACAAACAGAGATTACAACATGCTTTTGAAGTAGTAGAGGATAAAATTAAGGTTAATTTGAATAATCCTTCCTTATCTTTAGAGGAAGTTGCTAAAAAATCAGATCTTGAACTATATCATTCTGCTTGGAGTTATTATCGAGATTCAGGAACTATTTTACGTTATCCTGAGGTAAGTGATTTGGTATTCAGTAATGAAATGGTTGTAGATGGTAAAGCAACAGGAAAAATTTCTGACATAATACCTGTCGGTAATGATAGCGATATGTATGATTTTGTTATTCAAGTGGTAGATTATCGTCCGGATGGTATAGCACCTTTTGAAGAAGTCAAAGATGAAATTAATAAGAAACTCCATTATGAGATTGCGAGTGATCGTTTTAAATCTACAGTTGATGAAATTTTGAAAGAACTTAATACATCAGGAGAATCTAATCAGCTTCACTTTGCCATACAATATAAGTTAAATCGAAATTCAAAAGAATTTGAAAAACCGATTATTGATACAGTTTTTGATTTAATACCTTCAGCAAATCGAAAAGATGTTTACGGTGTAACCTATGTGAATGATGATAAAGAAGCTTATGTAATAGCGTTAAATGATGTAGTTACACCAGATAAAGTACGAGATATTTCATCAGAATTAACACCTACATTTATTGATACTACCCATTATTATCTAATTATGGATATTCGTTCTAAAGCTAAAATTGAAATCATGCCAAATTCCAATTTGTGATATAGTTCGAAAAATAATGAAATAAAGAGTAATAAAGAGAAGTCACTTAGGTGACTTTTCTTATTTTTGTGGCAAGAGAATTTTTTTCATTTGATTTAGTGAGATAGTGATAAAGCAAATTTAATTGCATAACTATTTCGGAGATTAATCAAATGAAAGTATTTTCACTATTGTGTTTTTTATTATCAATTATGACTTTTTCTAACCTCAGTTTAGCTGAAACAAAGCCCACAGAATCAACCCCAAAAGAGCAAAAGCAAGTTGAACAAGTCAATATTAATACGGCTTCGGTCGAGGAGTTAACTAAAGCATTAAATGGGATTGGTGCGAGTAAAGCTCAGAAAATTGTTGAATATCGTGAAAAATTTGGACCATTTGTTTCTATAGAACAGCTTAAAGAAGTTTCTGGTATCGGACAAGCTACGTTAGATAAAAATGCCGGGAAAATCACTTTATAATAAGATTATCCACTGATTAATTTCAGTGGAAATTGTATAAAGCTAGTTATCTATTGGATCCACATCAATACTCCATCGTACTTTTGATATTTCGTTCCATTTTTGCATAGCAATAAGGAGTTGATCTAATATTTGTTGCAGTACTTGTCTGTTACTATGTTGCAACAAAAGTTGCCAACGATTATAACCCGCTTTTTTAGGTTGATTTGCTGGCATCGGTCCAAGTTGCCATAATGTAGGTGTAACATTGGCTTTAAGCCAATCATGGATATATTGTAAAAACTTTGGTGCATATTGATTATTGCGATCGGCTACACGAATTAGAGTTTGGTAGCTAAAAGGTGGTAATTGTGTTTGTTGTCTTTCTTGTAGGGTGATTTTAGCAAAGGCTTGGTAACCTTGTGTCAGTAATACATTAAGTAGTGGATGATTGGGATGATAGGTTTGTAAAATAACTTCCCCCGCCTTGGCTTCACGTCCAGCACGTCCTGATACTTGGGTATAAATTTGTGCAAAATGCTCAGTTGCTCGAAAGTCACTGGAAAACAAAGCTCCATCAACATCAATAATGCCAACTAAAGTAATATCAGGGAAATGATGACCTTTTGCCAAAATTTGTGTCCCAACTAAAATATGGGCGCCACCTTCTTGGATTTTTTGCAAATAGTTGTCCAAAGCTCCTTTTTTACTGACTGTATCACGATCAATACGACTGATCTGGATATGAGGAAATAAAATTTCAAGTTGCTTTTCGAGTTGTTCTGTTCCAAAACCAATAGGCATTAAATGTGTTGAGCCACATTTAGGGCATTGTGTCGGTACTTCTCTAGGCGTATCACAATGGTGACAACTTAGCTTATGTTGTTTTTGGTGATAAGTATAGGGACGATCACAGCGAGGACATTCTGCTATCCAGCCACAATCATGGCAAATTAACAAAGGTGAGAATCCTCGTCGATTCAAAAATAACATAACCTGATTGTTGTTTGATAAGTGTTGCTTCATTTGTTCAATAAGTGGTTGCGATAAACCCGCAGTAAGGACTAATCCTCGGAGATCTAAAATTGATTGCTTAGCTAACGTGGCATTGCCAGCTCTTTCATTAAGCTGTAATAGTTGGTATTTATGATTCTGCGCATTATTGAGAGTTTCTAGTGAAGGCGTTGCCGATCCTAATAAAATTGGAATGTTGTCAATTTTTGCTCGAATAATGGCTAAGTCACGCGCATGATAACGCCAACCTTCTTGCTGTTTATAAGAGCTATCATGTTCTTCATCAATAATTATCATCCCTAAATTTTTAAATGGGGTAAATAGTGAAGAACGGGTGCCAACTATGATGGCATTTTCACCATTTTTACTTCTTAACCAAACACTTAATCTTTCTTTTACTGTTAATCCTGAATGTAGTATATCAATCGGAGCATTAAAACGCTGTTTAAAACGGTTGATTGTTTGTGGTGTAAGGCTAATTTCTGGGACTAGCACTAAAGCTTGTTTACCTTTAGATAGTACATCAGCAAGGACATTCAAATAAACTTCGGTTTTACCAGAGCCTGTCACACCTTCTAATAAAAATACACAAAAGTGATTGTTTTGTTGATTAATGGTTGTGATTGCTTGAGTTTGTTCATTATTTAATTTGATTGAACTTGAATTTGTTGAAAAGTCTTGAAGCCATTCAATCATGGGGGGTAGCTCTTTAACTTGTTCAATCAGCTGTTTTTTTTGTAATTGATGATAAATTGATTTATTAAAATCTGTTTTCTGTACAGTATTATTTCTAAATGAGGATAACAGTAATAACTGTTTTGGAAAACGAGATAATGATTTTAGCTCAATTTGTTGCCCCAATTGCGTTAATTGCCAACGCTTGCTTTCATCTTTAACAGCTTGCCTACCTTGACGTAATAATACCGGCATTGCATGAAATAATACTTCACCTATTGGGTAATGATAATAATTTGCCGCCCAGTTTAATAGTTGCCAAATCGAAGGAGTAAAAAGAGGTGTTTCATCAATAACACTGGTGATTGTTTTCAAATTTTCAATACTAAAATCAGTCTGCTCATCAATATTGACAATAATACCTATTGCATCACGTGTACCAAAAGGAACTTTAACCCGCATACCAATTTCAGCAGGTGCAACTAATAGATAATCATAAAGTTGATAAAGTGGTACAGGTAAGGCTACATGTGCAATAAGCATTTAAAATCACATTAAAAATAAATGGAGGGTTTATTGTACGCAGTTTTTATGTAACTCGCAAAAGCTAACATGGTTAATTGTTTATTTTCTAGCAGGATATAGATAACAATATAAAAAAATAATCATTTTTATAGTTATAATCTATTTTATACAAAGGTAGTATCAATTTTTAAATTTTGATATCTTGTAAAAGCAAATTAAATAAAAGCGTAATAGAGGTAACGGTTGATGTCACAATCATTTTCACATATTAATTCACATGGTGATGCTCACATGGTTGATGTTTCAAATAAACCAATAACAATGCGAGAAGCCAGAGCTGAGTCTTTCGTGCTAATGAATACTGAGACAATTAATATGATAATTGAAGGTAAACATTATAAAGGTGATGTTTTTGCAACGGCAAGAATTGCGGGTATTCAAGCAGCCAAAAAAACCTGGGAACTCATTCCTCTTTGTCATCCTTTGTTACTAAGCAAAATTGAAGTGAATATTGACGCTGATTTAGTTAATCAAAGGGTTAGAATTGAATCTATTTGCCGATTAAACGGTCAGACAGGGGTTGAAATGGAAGCGATGGTTGCTTCATCAGTTGCAGCTTTAACTATTTATGATATGTGTAAGGCTGTTCAAAAAGATATGGTTATTACACAAGTTAGATTATTAAACAAAACCGGCGGTAAATCTGGTGATTTTAGGGCTAATAATTAAATGAATAAGATTATTTTTTTTGCTCAAATTAGAGAACTCATTGGCGTTGAAAGCATCATGTTCGATGCAAAGACGTTATCCGTATCTCATCTCTTAGACCAACTAAGTCAACGAGGGGATAAATGGTTATTAGCATTAAAAGAAGCAACTGTGCTATGTGCTGTTAATCAAGTATTAGTTGATAGTCAATATATTATACAAATTGGTGATGAAATAGCTTTTTTCCCACCGGTAACGGGAGGTTAATTATATGGATATTATTCAAGTTAATGAACAGCAAATCGAATTAGATAAATTAATAGATTGGTTATCATCATCACCACAAGATGGTGCAGTTGTCACTTTTATAGGTAAAGTACGTGCTATTGAACAAGCACCAATTAGTCTTTTTTTAGAACATTATACAGGAATGACTGAAAAAGTATTAACTAACATCATCTTACAAGCTCGAACACGTTGGCAACTAAATCGAGTGGCGGTTATCCATAGAGTTGGTCAAATAGAGACTAATGAAAAAATTGTTTTTGTCGGTGTGAGTAGCGCCCATCGTAGCGATTCTTTTGCGGCCACTGAATTTATAATGGATTTATTAAAATGTGAAGCACCTTTTTGGAAAAAAGAGAAAACAGCCGAAGGAGAAAATTGGGTTGAAGCAAAAAAAACTGATAAAGAAGCCTTGAAAAAATGGTTTTAATCAATATTTAGGTTATAATAGATACAAATTTATATCATTTATTTTTACAAGAGGTAATAAATGGCAAATTATTCGCTTAATGGTTCAATTATTGAACAATCCGGTAGTCGAGTACAAACATACATGAGCCATGTGTATGGTTGGATGACAGTTGGTTTATTATTAACAGCATTGGTTGCATGGTATGCTTCAACAAGTATCGAACTTTTAACTATTTTGTATAAAGGTATGTGGATATTGTTGATTGCTGAGCTTGGATTAGTTTTTGTTATTTCAGGCATGATTAACCGTTTATCCGGTGCAGCTGCTACCACCTTATTTATGTTATATTCGGTTTTAAATGGTTGTACTTTCTCTATTTACTTTATAGTTTATACTTACTCTTCAATAGCGAGCGTATTTTTTATTACTGCCGGTATGTTTGCTGCTCTTGCTTTTTATGGCTATACCACAAAACGTGATTTATCCAGTTTAGGACGTTTTTTATTTATGGGGTTAGTTGGCATTATCATCGCTTCACTTGTTAATTTATTTATGCAAAGTGAGCCATTAATGTGGGCGGTTACTTATATTGGTGTTTTTGTTTTTGCTGGTTTAACTGCTTATGATACACAAAAACTTAAAGCGTTAGGTGAACAATTACCACAAGATGATCAAAATGTCTTTAGGCGTTTTGTAATTTTAGGTGCATTAACACTCTATCTTGATTTCATCAATTTATTCATAATGTTATTAAGAATTTTTGCAGATCGTCGATAATTTGACTATTATACAATATGATAAGAAGGACTCTATAATGAGTCCTTTTTGTTAAATTTTTGTTAGTAATTTATTTGTATAATGCTATTTTGTTAAAAAGTTTCAGGTTAACCCTATGTTTTAGTATAAAATAGGTGTTTTACTGAATATAGAACCAAAAGCTAGTTTATTAGTGAATTACTATGAAAAAATTATATTGCTTTGTTTTAATTAATATCCTCATTTCGTCTATTATCGCCTTGCGCTACTTTTTAGTTCCAGGTTCATCATTTTCTTGGTTAGGTAGTACTTTTTCATTATTTGCTGTTTTAGGGCATTTCTTCTCATTATACTTACTCTTATTCCTTATTTGTATTCCTGTGCTTTGGTTGAATAAATATATTAGTAATTTTATTTTGGCAATACTATTTAGCTTTCTACAAATTGGATTGTATGTCGATACGATAGTTTTTCAGCAGTATCGTTTTCATATTAATCAATCTGTATTATCTATGGTAATGTCTGGACAGGTCGTTGATTTTGCCCTGATAACCTATATTTTAATATTTATGCTAATGGCTGTGGTTTTTACTATTGAATATTTTATTCTTTATCTGCTTGATAAAAAAATAGCAAAACAGCAAATAGCACACCATAAAAAAGGTCGCGTTATATTATTGGCGACTCTATTTCTTTTTTCTTCATTTTTGCTAAGTCATTTAGTGCATATGATTGCATTTTATTATGCATATTCTCCAATTATGGTTGTTAAAGAGTATATTCCCCTCTATCGTCCTTTTACCTCAAAAGAGATAATGGGTTTTTTTGATAAACAGGGAAGACACAAGGTCATTTATGATAAAGAAAATGAACATGCTAGTGTTAATTATCCTAGAAATAAACTGGTGATTAACCCGGATAATAAAAAACCTCTAAACATTATGTTTATCGTTTTAGATTCATGGCGCTATGATACCTTTAATGAAGAAATTTCACCAAATACTTATCATTTTACTAAACAAAATGATGGTGTGATTTTTAATAACCATTATTCCACAGGGAATGCAACTCGTACCGGTATTTTTGGTTTGTTTTATGGGCTTCCTGGTACATACTGGGATGCATTTTTACGTAATAGTATTCCTTCTCTATTTGTTACAACCTTACAAAAAGAAAATTTTAATATTGGCATATTTACTTCAGCTAAGGTTTCTTCTCCTGAATTCGATCGTACGGTATTTGCTACGATTAAAAATTTAAGAATTAGTAGTAAAGATGGTTCAGCATCAAGTCGGGATAAACAGATCACTGAAGATTGGTTACAATGGTATCAAAAACGTGATACAACAAAGCCAACATTTTCATTTTTGTTTTACGATGCACCTCATGCTTATGATTTTCCAAATGACTTTGAAGTTAAATTTAAACCGATGGAAGATATTAATTATATGACACTTAATAATAATTCCGATCCTGTGCCGATTTTTAATCGTTATAAAGAAAGTGTCTATTATGATGATTATCTTTTACAAAAGATTTATGATGAACTCGCGACATCAGGTGCATTAGACAATACACTAATAGTGATTACAGGTGATCATTCACAAGAGATGAATGATAATAAATTAGGTTTTTGGGGACACAATGGCAACTACACTGATGCCCAAACTAAGGTACCGTTTATTATAATCGGTGCAAAAAAACTAGGTGATATAGAAAGTAACGCGAATCAACTGACAAGCCATGAAGATGTTGTGCCTTCATTAATGAAGCATCTACTCTATGTGAATAATGATATCAGGGATTATGCTACAGGGTATGATCTATTTAAACCGATTACTGACCGCAATTGGCTATTAATGTCTAATTACAGTTCTTATGCAGTTAAGACGCCGGAAAATATCTATCTGGTAAATCGTTTAGGTATTAGTCACTATATGGATTCACATTATCATGAAGTAAATCAAACTCCCAATTATCAATATATTCAGGCGGCGATGAATAATATGCGTTACTTTTATCAATCTTCTAAATAGTGATTTGACCGCCACAAAGTGGCGGACGTTTTAACGGACATCAGCGCAGTTTAAGCAGTAAATATATCGATTTTGAATATCATGAAATTTATCCCATAAAGATACTTGCTGTTGTAACTGTTTTACTTCTGGTAATTGTTCAAAGAGAATGCTAGCTGTTGATTTAGGTAGTGCTGCTACTATATCTGAAGTAAGTACATTAAACCATTTTGTTTCTGGTTTTTGCCAATCAATTTTATAATCAGTTAGGTGCGCTAATGTTGCAGCCATTTCGACTGCATCATCAAAGTCTCCTAATTTATCTACTAATCCATTTTTGTTAGCTTCTATACCTAACCACACCTGACCTTGAGCAATTTTATCAACTTGCTCAGATGACATATGACGAGCTTGTGCAACTAGTGAGATAAATGTGTTATAACCATTTTCAATATTGATTTGAATCAATTGGCTCATTTCATCAGGTAAATCTTCGGCTAGATTACTTTTAGATAATGGTGAAGTTGTAACACCATCACTATAGACGCCTATATGGGAAAGTGATTTTTCAAATGTTGGAATAATACCAAAAATGCCAATTGAACCAGTAATAGTGGTTGGACTGGCAAAAATAAAATCCGAAGCAGTAGATACCCAATAACCACCAGAAGCAGCCATGCCTCCCATAGAGACAACTACAGGGATCTGATTATCCCGGATTGCTTCAAGCTCTTCGCGAATAGCTTCAGAAGCCTCAACACTGCCTCCAGGGCTATTAACACGCAATACCACAGCACCAATATTTAAATTACTACGTATTTTTCTTAGCTGATTAACAATATCTAGGCTTCCAGCTACATTACTGCTACTTTCACCGCTTGTAATAGTACCATTGACAAATACAACAGCAATGATAGGTTTATCACTTTTTTCATCATCTGATTCATCCTTTTGCTGTTTTTTTAGTTGATAGTCGTAAATACTGACTTCATTTGTATGGGACATTTCAAGTTCAAATTCATAACTGGAGGCAATAACATCAACTAAACCATTTGATAGTGCATACTGACTCATACTGCCGTTAGCTGCTTTTAATTGTGATAACATTTCTGCTGGAGTTGCAACTAATTGTGCAGCAGGGCGCTTTCTTTGGCTAGAAATATCATTAAGATAACTATTCCACATCAGCGTTAACCAGCGAGTTGTATTACTTTTGGCTTCTTCAGACATATTATCACGTAAAAAAGGCTCTACCGCGGACTTGTAGGTACCAACACGGAACACATGAGTATTAACTTTTAAGTTTTTAAGTAACGTATTGTAGTATAAGTTGCTAGCAGATAGGCCAAATACATTGACAGCTCCTTGTGGTTTCAAATAGATTTCATCGGCATAGCTAGCTAAATAATATTGACTTTGATTAAAATTTGAGCCAATTGCGTAAATAGGTTTTTTAGCATTACTAAATTTAGTTAAATATTTACCGATGTATTGTAGCGAACTCATGTCAGCCCCCACAAAGTTATCTAATTTAAGGATAATACTTTTAATATTAGGATCTTTTGTGGCTTGTGCTATTTTTTGTGTTAATACAAATAAACTATTCTCGCGTGCAATATTTACACTTTTGCCATATATCTTATTTTGTAATGCGTAAATATTATCGCTATACAGAGAGTTATCCACTATTACACCTTCAATATCTAATACTAGCGCACCTTTTTGTGGGACAATTTCTTGTTTTTGAGCCTCTTTGACTAAAGAAATGGCACTAAATATAAGGATAATGATGATTAAAAAGATGAGATTAAGAAAGATTTCTCTAATTAAGTTGATAATTTTCCAAATGGTTTTAAAGAATGATAAAACAAACATAATATACAACCCCTGTTTATAACAGCTTATCTATTTTTTTGGCTTCAATATTTCTTTTTTTAAAATATTTTTTATCTTCAAAACGTAAGCAGGTTAATTTTCCTCCCCAACAACATCCGGTATCAAGTGCATAGATATTTTCGGGAGTTCCTTTACCATTTAAAGCAGCCCAATGACCAAAAGCGATACTGTATTGAGTTGGAATTTTATTCGGCAATAAAAACCAAGGTTTTAGTTTGTTTGGAGCTTGCTCTGGTGATTTTTTATAATAGAAATCAAGTCGACCATCATCATAGCAAAAACGCATACGAGTTAATGCATTAGCAATATAGCGAAGTCGATCGAATCCTTGCAACTTGGGTGACCATTCATCAGGAAAATTACCGTACATTTTATCAAGGAAAAGAGGATAGGAATCACTAGATAAAACCACATTCAGATCGTGAGCACAATTTTTTAGTGTTTCAAGATCCCATTGTGGTGAAATACCTGCATGAGTCATAATAAGTTTCAGTTCTTCATCTAACTGAATCAATGGTTGTTTACGCAACCAATTGATTAATTCATCTAAATCAGGCGCATTCAATACATCTTCAAGATTATCTTTTTTTTTGGCTGGAGTAACCTTAGCATGAATTGATAATAAATGAAGATCATGATTACCTAACACTAAACGAATTTGTTCACTATTTTTTTGGACAAATCGTAACACCTCAAGTGAATTAGGCCCTCTAGCGACTAGGTCGCCAGTCAACCATAAAATGTCAGATGATGAAAATTTTGCTTTTTCAAGTAATCGCATAAATTCATCATAACAGCCATGAATATCACCAATAAGTAGATTTGCCATACCTTTATTTCCAAGCGTTTGCAAGTAAGCAGTATTGTTGTACTGTCAAATTTTCAGCACGTAAATTAGGATCAATGTTTAATTCATTCAATTGCTCGATTGTGAACATATTGCTCAAACTGTTACGAATGGTTTTACGTCGTTGATTAAATGCTTCTGTTGTTAATCGAGAAAGTACTTTAATATCATTTACATGATAAGGTTTATTTTTTTTATAAGGAATTAACTTAACCACCGCAGAATCAACTTTAGGGGCCGGTTTGAAAGATGTCGGTGGCACTTCTAGTACTGGAATAATCTGACAATAATATTGAGCCATGACACTTAGTCTACCATAATCTTTACTATTCGGCGCTGCAACTAAACGCGTCACTACCTCTTTTTGTAACATAAAGTGCATGTCAGTAATAATATTTGCATACTGGAATAGATGAAACATCAATGGGGTTGATATATTATAAGGTAAATTACCAAATACCCTTAAAGGTTTACCAAGTTGGTCAGCGAGTTGATTGAAATCAAACGTTAGAGCATCTTGCTCAATAACGGTAAGTTTATTATTTAATATCGGATTTTCAATAAGTCTATTGGCTAAATCACGATCGATTTCTATCACAGTTAGATGCTCTACATGTTTACTGACAGGTATAGTTAATGCAGCAAGCCCAGGTCCAATTTCGACCAAAGCTTGTTCACTTTTGGGTTGTATCGCTGCAATTATACTTTCAATAATGAAATCATCATGTAAGAAATTCTGTCCAAAGCGTTTACGAGCAAAATGTCCTTGGTGTACACGATTATTCATTAGTTTCTTCACCTACGATTTTAATATATGCATCACCTTTAAGTTCTTGTATCCAAACTTGTACTTCTTCGCTAAATTTGCGATTAAAAATCATTCGATAAGCTTGCTCTTTTTTAGCCATATCAGTACGATCAGCTGTTCGGGTATCTAGAAGTTGAATTAAATGCCAGCCAAAAGAGGATTTAATTGGCTGACTAATCTCATCTTTTTTAAGCTGAAGTAATGCGTTTTTAAATGCAGGATCGTAACGATCTGGAGGATTCCAACCAAGATCTCCGCCGTTACTTGCTGAGCCAGGATCTTCAGAATAGGTTTTAGCTGCAGATTCGAAAGTTGTTGTGCCACTGGTAATTGATTTGCGAATATCAGTCAATTTTTGTTTTGCTTTTTGATCGGTTACTAATACATTAGTCTTGATTAAAATATGTCGAGCTTTGACTTCTTGAACCGTGATAGTTTTTGGTGCTTCTGAGCGACTATCGTCTACTTTTAAAATATGAAAACCGACACCTGAACGAATTGGACCAACAATACTACCTTTCGGGGCTCGAATTAGACGTTCTTCAAAAATTGTTGGTAGTTCAGTTAATTTATGCCATCCCATGTTGCCACCTTTTAAGGCAAGATCATCATTTGAATAGGATGTGGCTAACTTAGCAAAGTTTTCACCTTTTTGCGCTCGGTTAACAATGTCCCGAGCTTTATTAGCGGCTGTATCAATTTGTTGTTTTGATGCTTTTTCTGGTACCGAGATTAGAATATGACTAATTTTGACATCAATATTATTGGTTGGTTGCTTTGCAATGTTTTTGGCTAAATTTTCAACTTCTTTATCTGAGATATTAATGCGATGTTTTATTTCATTCATTTGAGTTTGTTCTAGTAACATATCATTGTGAATACGTTCACGATAAGCACTATACCCAATCCCCATTGTTGATAATTTCGATCTTAATTCGTCAATGGTCATACCATTTTCTTGGGCAATTCTCCCGATAGCATCAGTAACTTCATCATCGCTAATAGTGATTTTATTTTTAGTCGCTTTTTGAAGAATTAAATTTTCAGTAATTAAACGATCAATAATTTGTTTTCGAAGTACCTGATCATTAGGTAAATTCTGAGGATCGGTACTGGCTTTGATTGTTTTAAGCATATCATTAACATCACTTTCCAAAATGACGTTGTTATTAACAATAGCTGCGACACTCTCTATTACCTTGGGAGCGGCATTCACCGAAAATGGCATAGCAAGCCCTAAACTGATACTTAAGTTTAATGCGATAATTAGTTTTAGTAGTTTCATATTTATTCAACTCATCTTGTTGCTACAGTATTTACTGTAATAAATTAATTAGTTAGTTATATTTTTTATGTAACTAGTTTTATTCAAATATTGTTGTGTAATGTAATTTGCCAAAATCTAACATTTTAGCTTTGGTATCACGAGTTCGACCTAAGCCTTGTAATTCAAAATTAACTGAGAGTTTATTTTCATATTTGCTTTCGTGAGTTTTATTATCCCAATCTGTTAATTTTCGACCATACTGTACTGTCATTCCCCAACAACAATCACTATAATGTAACCCAACAAAACCATCAGCTATTTGGTTTGATTTAACATCATAATAATAAGAACCTACAGCGCTAACGGTTTGAGATAAAGGCCATGCAGTCATAATGCCTGCTTGGGAAATATCTTTTTTATATGGATTATTGTTGTCCTCAGTTTTAATAGTATCAATATAATTGTGATTTGCATAACGATAAGATAGTTGTATTAATTTCTCACTAGAAGGTCGATATTCAAATGTGGTATTTGCAAGAGAAATTGTATCGATTCGTGTGTCATACTGAACACCGCTTCGAAAAATAAAATCATCCGTCACTCGCCAAAAACCGTCTGTTGCCCAAGTAAGGCTACCGGTATCAGAATTTTTATCCAGTTCTGAATTATGTTCACTGGTTTTTGATTTGGTAAAATAGGTAATTTGCCCAATAGAGAAATTAAATTTTTCAACTTTGTTACTATCATAAAAACGGGTAGTTACCCCTGTAGAGACCTTGTTGGTTGAAGCAATACGATCTAAACCACTATAAGGTTGATCCCTAAATAATCCAATATAATCGGATTGTAGTAAAGTTGAATCATAGTTTTCAGTGTTTGATTGATTGCGATAAGGAATATAGATATATTTAACCCGAGGCTCTAAGGTTTGTGTATAACCTTCAATAAAAGTGGTATCTCGTTCAAAAATGACTTTGCCATCGACACTGAACTTAGGTATAAAGCGATTAACACTTTTATCAAGTTCTTTATTTTTTTTGATGTTATCTTGCTTATAATGTGTTGCCATCAAACCAGCTTCAGTAGCTAATTTAGCCCAAGAGTTGCTTAATGTATAGTTTAATGTTGGTTCAATATGCGAACGCCATGCATTAGGTTTGTTGTTTCCGGCATTAATAAAATGTGAGATTTGACCGAAAGTAGTAAATTTAAATGGACCTAAATCATAATTATAATAGTGTACATCTAACTGGGGCTGTGTTTGATAAAGATCGTCTTTCCCAGAAGAATAGAAGGTTTGAAAGTGCCGATACCCTAATGTGATGTCCCAATTGTCATTATTATAACCTATTTTATAGTGTTGAGTTAGATAACCCGCTGTTTGTGATGCATACTTCGAACTTAAATCGGTTAAATATTGATTATCACTCACGCGCGTGGTATCAACATAAAAGCGCCAATTATAGTTAATTAACTCGTCATTTTTCCAATAAAATAACCAACGATGCTGATTATCGTCATAATTATTGCCATTTAATTGTCTACGCCTATCCTCTCTATATTTACTGTCATGTTGTAACCAGTCAAAAGCTAATGTCCCTAAGCCAATTTGATTTAAATAACGAAATTCAGTTTGTAATTGTAAGCCACGATGTTGTAACTCTCTTGGGGTAAATGTTGCATCATAGTTGGGTGCTATGTTCCAATAAATGGGTAACGAAAAATCAACACCATCAATACTGTCATAACTGATGTTAGGCATTAATAAACCTGAACGTCGTTTATCACCGGTTGGCAATTGTAAATAAGGTGAATATAAAACGGGTACTTTCCCTATACGGAAAACAGCATTCCATACTTCAAGTAATTGTTCTTTGTTGTCATGGATAACCGTTGTTCCTTTAATATTCCAAGTACTATCATTGATAGGGCAAGAGGTAAAACTACCATTTTTTAAAATCAGGAAGCGATTTTCTTCAAGTTTTACTTCATCAGCGTTACCCCGCCCAAGTCTATTAACCAGATGATACTCACTTGGCTTCATATTAGTGTCATTAGTATTAAGATTCATGGAGGCATCATTACCTTTCATCTTAATCAAATTATCCTGATAAACAACATCACCGTTAAGTGTAACGATGCGATTATTTTTGTCTTGTGAATCAATAGTGACTTTATTGGCTTGAATGGTACGGTTACCTTGTTCTATTGATACAGCGCCTTGATAAATAGCTGTATTAGGGTAAATAGCTTCAAATTGGTTAGCTTCAGCGTTGACCGGTAATGTATTGATATCACCTTCGACTAAAGGACGATCAAATCGAGGAACATCAATAAGGCATTGTGGATTATCGCTAATGGCATTAGGTAGGTTTATCGCATATGTACTATTATACAAAGACAGTGAAACCGCTATTGCAATAAATGAGGGCGCTAATTTTTTCATCAATGTTCAAAAGTAATAATGATTATTTTAATTAAAACATTATAGCGATTATTTACAAAAGTGCGAATGAAAAATTAACGTTTTACTTTACGCCTGTTTGTTTTACTCAGCTGTTTAACCATTGCAATTCTTTTTTCAACTGGCGCATATTGGAACTCATCCCACCATTTAGCTAAGTCTAAAAGTTCGCCTTTTTCAATGGATGCTCGCATCTCTAGAAGATCATAAGCGGCTCGGAATTTTGGGTGTTCTAAAATGGCAAAAGCACGTTTTCCTTCTCGTTTCTTCATCCGTAATTGTAATCGCCAAATATCGCCCATAATAGAAGTTAAACGTCTAGGGATAGCAATTATTCGGCATTGTTCACTAAGTACATCATTAATTGCCATGGAAAATGAATCATGAAATTGTAAACCGCTTTCTACACAAGTAAGTTGAGTTTGTTCCATGATTGGATACCAAAAAAATACGGCAAATAAAAAAGCAGGATTGACGCGTTGATTATTTGATATTCGGTAATCGGTATTTTTTAACACTTGCTCAATAATTTTGTCTAAATTGCTATTATGGTTTTGTGTGAATAAGCGTTCAATAATCGGGAAGAGCTGTTCAAAAAGATGATATTCTCTTAGTAAAGAGTAGGTTTTAAACCCATATCCAGTTTGCAGTAATTTCAGAGATTCATCAAAAAGACGTGCTGAAGGAATATTTTTCAATAATGGTGCTAGTGCTTTAATCGGTTGCGCAGTGGACGGTTCAATATTCATATTAAGCTTTGCTGCAAAACGTACCGTTCTTAACATTCGCACAGGATCTTCCCGATAACGGGTTTGTGGATCGCCAATTAGCCGAATAATTCCATTTTTCAAATCTTGTAGACCATGACAATAATCACGTAATGTAAAGTCTTTTACATCATAATAAAGCGCATTCATGGTAAAATCACGGCGCATAGCATCTTGTTCTATTGTGCCGTAAACATTATCGCGTAATAGCATTCCTGATTGAGATCGTTTGCAAATATTGGTTTGAGCGTTTTGATCATCATGTTCACCACGGAAAGTGGCTACTTCTATTATCTCTTTACCAAACATAATATGTGCTAGGCGAAAACGTCTACCAACTAAACGACAATTACGAAATATTTTTTGGATTTGTTCTGGTGTGGCATTGGTTGTGATATCAAAATCTTTCGGTTTTTTACCTAATAAAAGATCCCTGATACAACCACCCACGAGATAAGCTTCGTACCCCTGTTTATTTAATCTATAAAGAACTTTTAACGCATTTTCACTGATATCCTTTCGAGAAATGTTATGTTCATTGCGAGGAATGGAAACATAGCGAGCTTGTGGCTGCTCTTCATGACGAAACATCTTACGATAAAAGCGTGAAACTTGTTTAAAAATAGGGCACCTCAGTCATTATTTTTAGCTAATTAGCAAAATATAGCGCGCGATTATAACGCAATTGTTGATAACTTTCCATGCCTCTTCTTTAGGTTATTCCTACGATAGTTAATTTTTGTATTTTATAAAATATGAAATATTCTACTGCATTTTTTTAAACTTAATTACCAACAATAGGATTTTATATAGTACAATTAACACTGCTTGGTCGCAAAGCGACATATTATATATACTTGTATTTATGTACTATCTGCGGGCAAATTGAGATTAAATAAACGTATATTCAAAACTTTTTTTATATCAATTGCCGGAATAAAAACAAATAAATAATGGATTATTCAATGCAGTCGATATGTTTTGATTGTTTATTCTTGTAATGACGTTTATAAACTGAAGTAAATTGGATATATACCATTAACTGATAACTTATTGGGGATATTATGAATATTCGTGATTTGGAATATTTTGTTTCATTAGCTGAGTTTCGTCACTTTCGTAAAGCAGCTGATGCTTGCAATGTAAGTCAACCAACATTAAGTGGCCAAATCAGAAAACTAGAAGATGAGCTAGGTGTAATGTTATTAGAAAGAACTAGCCGAAAAGTATTATTTACACAAACAGGCATGATGCTCGTTGAACAAGCGAAAGAGATTTTGCGTAATATTCAAATCCTAAAAGAAATGGCAAGCCGTCAAGGTGAAGAGATGTCAGGACCAATGCATATTGGATTAATTCCTACCATTGCGCCTTATTTGTTACCTCATGTTATTACGGTATTGCATGAATCATATCCACAGTTAGAGCTTTATTTACACGAGGCTCAAACAGCAAATATAGTTGCACAGCTTGAAAGTGGTAAACTTGATTGCGCAATTATCGCTCAAGTTAAAGAGACAGCACAATTTATTGAACTGCCTTTATTCAATGAACCTATGTTTTTAGCCGTTCCTGCAAATAATGAGTTGGCGAGTAAAAGAACCGTTAAACTCTCTAGTTTAAAAGGTCAAAAATTCTTGATGTTAGAAGATGGACACTGTTTGCGTGATCATGCTATGGGATATTGTTTTCAAGTAGGTATTGATGAAGATAAACAGTTTAAAGCAACCAGTCTTGAAACGCTTCGAAGTATGATCTCGGCAGGAAGAGGTATAACATTATTTCCTGAGCTTGCAGCACCAAATGAGCGTATTCGAGATAATATCTGTTATATTCCGTGTACTGATCCTGTACCGGTTCGAAGTATAGCGCTTATATATCGTCCCGGCTCTCCTTTACGTTCACGTTATGAAACTATCGCTAAAACAATTCGTGATCATATGCCAAAAGTATTTGCTGAAAAAGAGCAGTCACTTAAGCAATAAATTGATAATTCATAGACAGATTAATGCAGGAAAGTTCGTAAGCAAAAATGAAAAATAACAAAACTGGTGGTGTCCGTGCTTTGCAAAAAGAAAAAACGCGTCGAAGTTTAATCGATGCAGCTTTTAATCAACTTAATGCCGAACAAGGGTTTGCCAGTTTAAGTCTCCGAGAGGTTGCACGCGAAGCAGGAATCGCCGCAACTTCTTTCTATCGCCATTTCCGCGATATGGATGAATTGGGTTTAGCCATGGTAGATGAAAGTGGTTTAACTCTACGTCAGTTATTGCGACAAGCACGTAAACGTATAGAAAAAGGAGGAAGTGTTCTCCAAACATCAGTAACAACATTTATTGAATTTATTGATAAAAATCCTAAAGTATTTTTACTGTTATTACGTGAAAAGGCAGGAACCTCATCGGCTTTTCGTTCAGCTATTGCCCGCGAGATCCAACATTTTATTGTAGAGCTTGTAGATTATCTTAATAATGCTAATGGCATGCCTCATCATTACAACGAAGCTCAAGCTGAAGCTATGGTCACGATTGCGTTTAATGCGGGTGCCGAAGCAATTGATTTTGATGAAATAAAACGTCAGAAATTAATTGAAGATCTTATCTTTCAACTTCGGATGGTATCTAGAGGAGCATATTATCTTTATCATAAAGAGCAGATAAAAGCCGAACATCGCTGATTTAAAAAAACTTGAATTCAGCAAGCGGTTTATACTGAAACGTATAGCTAACCTGAAACATCTTTACAAATTTATGCTTTATATACTTCATTTATTTATCTGGTGTTATTTGTTCAAAATAACTGCTATTCTTATTTTTACAAATTTCTTTAAATATTATGATTGAAGTTTTTATTTAAAATGGAATTAACTATATGCTTAAATTTAATCATTTATTTAATACATTAGTTTTACTTTTCCCCATTTTTACTTATGCATCGTTTAATGTTGGTTTTAAGCAAATTAATTTAGATAAAGTAGGGAGTAGACCTTTAAATATTGCAGTGTGGTATCCAGCAAAAAATAGTGGAGAAACAATAGCTATTAGTGATAATACCGTTTTTTATGGCTCCAGAGTAATACCTAATGGCAAACCTTTGCTAAGTAATAATAAATATCCATTAATCGTATTTTCTCATGGTTATGGTGGTAGCTGGCGTAATTTGAGTTGGTTAGCTTATGAATTAACCGGTCAAGGTTATATTGTGGTTGCGCCAAATCATCCTGGTACTACCATTTTAAATCGAGATATCAAACAATCTGTTCAGTTATGGCAACGCCCACGAGATTTAAGTAGAACTATTGATGCTATAAGTATAGATGAAGATTTAGCCAGTTATATAGACATGAATAAGATCTCGGCCATAGGGTATTCTTTGGGTGGATGGACAGTTATCGCACTTGCCGGTGGTCGATTTAATACTGCGTTATTTAAACAAGATTGTATGACTCATTCGAATTTAAAGGCATGTGAGTTAGTATCAGATCTTGGACTGGATAACCCTGAATTAAATAACAGTATGAAAGATCCGCGCATAAAAGCGTTTATTACTTTAGATTCTGGCTTAGCAAGAGGATTTACTCCTCAAAGTTTGAAAAATATGGATATTCCTTCCTTAGTTATTGGTGCAGGAATTGATGTTGGAGATATGGCTGTTGAGCTCGAATCTGGCTATTTACAACAATTTCTTACCAAGAGTTTATCCACTTATATTGTGATTCCTGACGCAATGCATTTTAGTTTTATGCAAGTTTGTAAGGTTGGTGCAGTCGATTTATTAAATAAAGAAAGTGAAGGAGAAGGGATTATTTGCCAAGATGGCGGTACTCGTGAAAGGACGGAAATTCATCGAGAACTAAGTTATCTTATCACTGGTTTTTTGTCTAAAATATTTTTGAATACTGCTGATTAGTGTTTTAAAAGTTACTGCGGCAAAGCCGCAGTAATATTTTGTTGGACTATAGTCTATTACAAATTTTGTAATACTTTTTCAACACTATCTTTAGCATCACCAAATAGCATATAGCTGTTTTCTTTAAAGAATAGCGGATTTTGTACACCAGCATAACCGGTATTCATTGAACGTTTAGAAATAATAACGGTTTTTGCTTTCCATACTTCAAGAACTGGCATACCAGCAATAGGACTATTTGGATCTTCTTCTGCGGCCGGATTAACCGTGTCATTAGCACCAATAACCCAAACCACATCGGTATCAGGGAAATCATCATTAATTTCATCCATTTCCAATACAATATCATAAGGTACTTTTGCTTCGGCTAATAATACATTCATATGACCAGGTAAACGACCTGCAACAGGGTGAATACCAAATCTCACTTCAATATCCATAGCGCGTAATTTTTCAGTAATATTACTTACCGCGCCTTGAGCTTGTGCAACAGCCATACCATAACCTGGAACAATAATTACAGAACGAGCCTCTTTTAATGTTTGAGCTACATCAGCAGGTTGCATTTCACGATATTCACCTTGTTCTTCATCAGATGAACTTGATGTACTACCGTCACTACCAAAACCACCAGCAATGACACTAATAAATGAGCGATTCATTGCTTTACACATAATATAAGAAAGAATGGCACCTGACGAACCAACTAATGCACCGGTGACAATTAATAGGTCATTACCTAACATAAATCCGGCTGCTGCTGCTGCCCAACCAGAGTATGAGTTAAGCATTGAAATAACAACAGGCATATCAGCGCCGCCAATTGATGCAACAAGATGAAAGCCAAACACTAATGCAATGATGGTCATGACTAATAAACTAATAGTCGCACCAACACCAGATTGAACTTTAACAAAAATAAACATCAGAATAACAGAAACGACAATAGCCCCTAAGTTCCAATAATGTTTATATGGAATTGATAAAGGTTTAGAACTAATGCGTCCATTTAATTTACCAAATGCCACAATAGAACCAGAAAACGTTACGGCACCAATAAATATACCGACAAAAATTTCAACTAAATGCACTGTAAATTCATTTTGATGAATATAATGTAAGCTATTCTGATCTAAAAAGCTGTTAAAACCAACAAGAACCGCTGCCATACCCACGAAACTGTGAAGTAATGCAACTAATTCTGGCATTTGGGTCATCTCAACTTTTTTAGCTAGATATAAACCAATAGCTGCGCCGATAATCATTGCAATAATTATCCAGTGTAAACCACCTTTGATACTAGCAATTGCTGCAATAAGAGCGATTGCCATACCAATCATACCGTAAATATTACCGGATTTTGCTGATTCCTGATTAGAAAGCCCACGTAGACTAAAAATGAAAAGTAATGCAGCAATTACATAGGCTGCTTGAATGATTCCATACATTATTTATGCTCTCCTATTACTTGCCACGTTGGAACATTTTCAGCATTCTTTGCGTAACAAAGAATCCACCAAAAATATTAATACTAGCAATCAAAATAGCGACAAAGGCAATAGCTGTAGTTAAGCCATTATCATCACCGACTTGCAAGATTGCACCGACCAAAATAATACCCGAAATGGCATTAGTAACGGACATAAGTGGCGTGTGGAGAGAATGAGTAACATTCCATACAACGTAATACCCCACCACGCAAGATAAAGCAAATACTGTAAAATGCCCTAAAAAACTTTCCGGCACAGAATCAGCTAACCAGAAGTAAGCAATCATAATTAAAGCTAAAATGCCATACTTCTTGCGAGGATCCATTGGTTTAGGTTCAGGTTTAACAACTGGCTCAGCAGTTTTCTTTTGTGGCTGTGCAGAGACTTGAATTGGTGGTGCAGGCCATGTTATTTCTTTATCTTTAACAACAGTAACACCGCGGATAACAACATCATCAAAATTAATATCTATATTGCCATCTTTCTCTTTTGCAAGAAGTTTTAATAGGTTAACGATATTAGTCCCGTAAAGTTGAGAAGCTTGAGCAGGCATGCGATTAGCTAAATCCGTATAACCAACAATTTTAACGTTATTATCGGTTTCATAAACTTCACCTGGCTTAGTTAACTCACAGTTACCGCCTGTTAATGCTGCTAAATCAACAATAACACTACCTGGTTTCATTGACTCAACCATTTCTTTTGAAATAAGTTTAGGTGCTGGTTTTCCAGGAATTAATGCTGTTGTGATAATAATATCAACATCTTTTGCTTGCTCAGCAAATAGCGCCATTTCAGCCTCAATAAAGGCTGCTGACATCTGTTTCGCATATCCGTCCCCAGAACCCGCTTCTTCTTCAAAATCCAATTCTAAGAAGTCTGCGCCCATACTATTAATTTGCTCAGCAACTTCTGGACGTGTATCAAAAGCTCTGACGATAGCACCAAGACTAACGGCTGCACCAATTGCAGCAAGGCCAGCAACACCTGCACCAATGACTAAGACTTTAGCTGGTGGCACTTTACCAGCAGCAGTAACTTGCCCTGTAAAGAATCGACCAAATTGATTTGCAGCCTCAATAACAGAACGATAGCCTGCAATATTAGACATTGAACTTAATGCATCAAGAGATTGAGCGCGAGAAATACGTGGCACACAATCCATCGCCATTACGGTAATATTCTTAGCCGCAAGTTTTTCTAATAGTTCTTTATGTTGTGCAGGATAAATATAACTAATAAGGGTTAATCCCTCTTTCATTAAAGCAATTTCATCATCGGTTGGTGCATGAAATTTTAAAATTAAGTCATTTTGCCAAATATCTTGAGTATTTTGAATTGTGGCTCCAGCATCAATAAAAGCTTGATCTTCAAAATGAGCAGCATGACCAGCACCTTGTTCAACGGAAACTGTAAATCCAAGTTTTAACAGTTGTCCAACAGTTTGTGGTGTTGCCGCAACTCTAGCTTCATTGGATAACCGTTCTTTAGGTATACCTATATGCATTGCGTTACATCCTTATGTTAAAGTTTATCTATGATTGCTGATTTTAGCATAAATTAGCGCCAGTGCGAGTAGGGGAATTTATTTTTTATGTTTAATGTTTGATTATTATTTTTAGTAATAACACGTTGCTAACTATTTAATTTACTAAACAATCATAATGCCGATACCAGTTTATCCGTTAATCGTTGTAAAATTTTGTCAATAAATAAACTTATTGTTCCTCATATGGGTTATTACCTATTGTTCTATTTTTAAAGCAGTCAGTAATGACTTACCTATGTTCCGTTTGCTTCTGTTTTATCTCCTAAGTTATGATAATTATCACTCTTTTATTTACTAAATAAAGCTATACTTCTGACCAATTATTTAGAGGATTACTTTATGTTTTTAGAAGAAAGACAAAAAGCTATCTTGGATTATTTAGATAAACACGAAACAGGTAGCGTACAACATTTTTCTAATATTTTTAATGTTTCAAAAGAAACAATTAGAAAAGATCTTTCTGCACTAGCCAAGCAACATTTTATTATTCGTTGTTATGGTGGTGCTATGATTTTAAGACATAAATTGGTTAGTAGCATTGCACACAAAGAGAATATTGCCTCGTTACTGACGAGATATAAAAAACAAAAAACCAAAAAACGAGGAGAAAAAATGAACGGTAATATTTGTATTTTAGGTTCATTTAATATTGATATTGTTGCTCAAGTATCAAGATTTCCAAAAGGGGGAGAATCGATTTTAGCACAAAGAAGTTTAATTGGTCCTGGCGGTAAAGGAGCGAATCAGGCCTTAGCGGCAAGTCATGCTGAAGCGAAAGTTCATTTTGTGGCTAAAGTCGGAACAGATCAGTTTAGTCAATTTGCACATAATCACCTTACCTTATCAAAAATTAACTCATTTACATTATATCAATCAGAAAAAGAGCCTACAGGTAATGCAGTAATCTATGTATCTGAGGAAAATGGTGAAAATATGATTGCCATTTATCCAGGTGCAAATTTAACGATAACAGATGAAGAGATTGCAATGTTAGAAAGCAATTTAAAGCAATCTGATATTTTATTAGTTCAACTTGAAAATAATATTGATGCTATATCAAATGCTGTGAAATTAGCTAAAGCAGTAGGGGTAAAAGTTGTTCTTAATCCTGCTCCTTATTCTAAAGATGTCATTCAATTAATACCTTATATTGATATTATCACACCCAATGAAACAGAAGCGAGTTTGATGTCGGGAATTGAGGTAAATGACTTAGATTCAGCAAAACTGGCGGCCGAAAAGATCCATTCTTTAGGGATTCAAACCGTTATTATTACTTTGGGTAGTAAAGGTTCTCTTATTTTTGATGGTAAAGAACACCAGCATATTAAACCATTCTTAGCTGTTTCTGTAGATACAACAGGTGCTGGAGATGCCTTTAATGGTGCTTTTTGTGCTTCATTAGCTAAGGGAGAATCACTCTACCAATCAGCAACTTATGCTTCTGCTTTTGCATCTTTAGCGGTTGAACGTGAAGGTGCGTCAAATATGCCATCTCATCAGAGTGTACTTCAAAGAATGGCAAACAAATAAATTTATATTAGAGGAAACGATTAATGACAAATCAGCCTAAAAAAATTATTCTCGATTGCGATCCCGGTCATGATGATGCGATTGCAATGTTATTAGCACATGGTAATCCAGATATTGAATTATTAGCCGTAACAACAGTTGTGGGTAATCAAACGTTAGATAAAGTAACTCGTAATGCTCTATCTGTAGCGCGTATAGCTAATATTACTCATGTTCCTTTCGCTGCTGGTGCAGTAAGGCCATTAATTAGAAATGTAGAAATTGCGCCAGATATTCATGGTGATTCAGGATTAGATGGCCCGGTATTGCCAGAGCCTACAATACAGCTTGACTCAAGACATGCTATTGATTTAATCATCGATACAGTTATGTCGCACCCACCAAAAACCATAACGCTTGTACCCACTGGTGGTTTGACGAATATTGCAATGGCTGCACGTAAAGAGCCAAAAATTGTCGAAAGAGTAAAAGAAATTGTTTTAATGGGTGGCGGTTACCATGTTGGTAACTGGAGTGCTGTTGCGGAATTTAATATAAAGATAGATCCTGAAGCGGCTCACATTGTATTTAATGAAAAATGGCCATTAACCATGGTTGGATTGGATCTTACTCATCAAGCGTTAGCGACGCCAGAGGTCATTGAAAAGATTTCTGCCATCAAAACAAAACCAGCTAAGTTTGTGCTTGAAATGCTTGAATTTTTTGGAAAAATGTATAAGCAAGCACAAGGTTTTACCTATCCGCCAGTTCACGATCCTTGTGCTGTAGCTTATGTTATCAATCCAAATTTAATTAAAACGCAACGAGTTCCAGTTGATATAGAACTAACCGGAACGCTTACTTTAGGTATGACGGTTGCTGATTTTCGTTTTCCAGTAAATGAAAATTGTCATACACAAGTAGCGACTAAACTTGATCATGCTGGGTTTTGGGATTTAATCGTGGATGCTTTAGAACGTATTGGAGAGGTAAATTTATGATAGAACAAAGCAAGGATAAAACTAATGTCTTGACGTTAATGGTTGCATTACTTGCTGCTTGCGTAGCATTTCAACTTAATGCGAGCATGTTAAGCCCAGTATTAGTTACAATTACTAAAGAGTTGGGAACAAATGATGCAGCTGTTGGATTATCTCAAACTTCTTTCTTTATTGCTGCTGCACTTTTTTCACTCTTTTTACCTCGTTTAAGTGATATAAAAGGGCGTAAAAAAGTATTAACCGGCATGTTATTGATAATGACATTAGGCACAGTTCTTGCGGCTATTGCCCCTAATATAGAAGTGTTATATGCAGCGCGGATTATACAGGGTGTATCAGGACCGGTGGTTCCACTTTGTTTGCTTATGCTCAGTTATGAAGTAAAAGATGTCAAACAATATGGTATGTTAATGGGAATAGTTACCGCAGTAAATGGTGGTATTGCTGGTGTTGATGCTATTGCAGGAGGCGTGCTTGCCACTCAATTTGGATTCCGTTCTGTTTTTTGGGTTATTGCTGTTGTTGCCGCTATTTCAACTTATTTCGTCTACCGTTTTGCATCAGAATCTAAACCGTCGGCTGGAACTAAAATGGATTGGTTAGGCGTTTTACTAATAGTATTAACGATTGCAGCTTTATTATTAGCACTTAATGAAGCAGGTAAACTTGCCAATGCTAATTGGTTTATTGTTATTGGATTAACGCTGTTTGCGATTATTTGCTTTATTTTATTTTGGAACGTAGAAAAAAGAAATAAACAGCCACTTGTTACGACTATTCACTTAAAAAAACGATCAACTTGGGCTTTATTATTAACGACAACTCTCACCATGACGGGTATTTTTGCAGTAGTCAATGGTTTGGTTATGTCGATAGCACAAAATCATGAAATCGGATTTGGTCTTGATCCTGATTGGGCCTCATTAATCTTTTTAACACCTTATGCGCTAATTGGTTGGGTAGTTGGGCCATTTTCAGGAAGATTAGCGCCTTCAATGGGATACAATAAAGTACTAAAATTAGGTTTAGTCGGCTGTATTATTGGCATCTTAATGATTATGTTTTACGGGATCCATTCTTTACCGATTTTAACTATTGGTGTCATTGTATTAGGGATTTTCTATGCCGGTATGGCAAATATTATCTTAAATGGTTTAGGTGTCGTTTTATCACCTACAGAAAATCCGGGATTTTTGCCGGGTATGAATGCAGGAGCATTTAATTTAGGTGCTGGATTAAGTTTTGCATTGTTACCGGCTATACAAATGATGAATGGTAATTCAGTTGATGGATATTTTAATGGGTTATTATTAGGGCTTATTATAACAATATTGGCTTTACTTTCTTCTTTATTAATTCCTCGTCCAGTTAATGCTGAAGTTTAATCAATTAAGTTAACTTAACTTAATAAAAAACGAGATCATATATAGATCTCGTTTTTTTTGGACAAAATTCACTATTAAATTTATCTAAAATATTTAAGCAGTATAAATACTACATTGTTGGTAATCAATTAGTTACCCACAGTTTTTTAGCAATAAATATTTTAAGATAACATATTATTTAAAAAGCAAAAAAAGAAAAACATGTTAATAACAAAATGGTTTAAAGTTTGCTAAAGAACATATTTACTAAAATACATAATAGATTAAACGTAAGATCCCTAATTGCTGGAGAATAATTCTATATTCTCCATTTAATATTAATGATAACCTCGATCTAATCCTCTTCAGGCATTAAAGTAAACGTTAATGTAGTAAAGAATTTATCTTGGGTGGCTAAACTGTTATTGGTAAGTGGGAAACCGATTTCTACACCAATCACATTCAAACCTTGATTTGGGATCTTAATTAGGGCTTCCCCCTGAGCATTTGTTTTAATGGTTTGATCGAGATTACTAATAACATCAATAATAACTGGTGTATTTGCCAGTGGTTTCCCATCTTTATAAACAGTAACAGGCAAAGTATCGCCCCGTTTTAATTTGGTTGGATCGACTTTTGGTACAATTTGGAGTGGAATATCTTCAATCATTTTTGGTGTATTGACTGATGCCAGATAATTAACACTATATTTTATGGCGTGTGTGCCATTGGTTGCACCTTCGACTTTATTCATAGTTTCATTTACGTATTTACCTTGGGCATTTTTAGTCCAATAACCATAGTCAAAACTAACTGTCACAACAGCTGTTTTATCTGATGGTTCAACCGTAACATAATTGTTATAGGCTTTTTTAATGATAGGTAACAAAGTCCAATCATCATTATATGCATGAATTTCTTTCACACAATCAATATTATAGCCATTATCAAGTGGGCCTTCACCTAGAACAATTTGCTTTTGATCAACTCGATTTGCAATCCAAATACCATGTGCAGAAACGGTCTGTGAAACCATACAAGCAACGCTGCCAAATAGCATAACTACCATTAATTTACGCATTTATTTCCCCTTATTCAATTATGAAAATGATAATCATTATTATTACGCTATTAAGCAATGTCAAGATTTATCTGCTTAGTTAATAACCAAAATCTTATACACTTAAATAATAAATGGAAATTTAAATTTTGATGTTGATGAAAACATTGAAATTCATTTTTTATACTTCAAATCTTAGCTAAAAATTAAAATGATTGTTTTTACCACTTATGATAGTTTGTGAATCAAAGAAAAATCATCTTTTATTAATTTGTAGTAAGATTTATAGATTAATTCTCGGCAATAAATCTCGAAGTTAGCTATTTTTTACAATTTCAATTTGTTATATAATCGATAATATTTTGTCTTTAGCACAATATATTGTGTTTCTGATATTTTTCTTGAGATACATTTAATCATTTAAGTATCTTTAATTAAGGAACCGCTATGAAGGATTTTTCCCAATCAGTGCCAGAACTGGTCTCTTGGGCAAAAAAGAATGATTTTTCGATCACTTTGCCTGTCGAAAGGCTCGCTTTTTTATTGGCGATTGCAGTCTTAAATAGCGAACGGTTCGATGGAGAAATGACAGAATCTGAATTAATTGATGCTTTTAGGCATGTTTCACAAATTTTTGAGCAGAGTGAAGATACGATTTCTGTTCGCGCTAATAATGCAATTAATGATTTAGTACGTCAACGCTTAATTACTCGTTTTGCCAGTGAAATGACGGATGGTTTTTCGATTTATCGTTTAACTCCCCTAGGCATTGGCATAACTGATTACTATATTCGCCAGCGTGAATTTTCAACTTTACGTTTATCTATTCAACTTTCCATTGTAGCGCAAGAGTTAAAACGTGCGGCAGATGCAGCACTTGAAGGTGGCGATGATTTACATTGGCACAGAAATGTATTTGCCCCTTTAAAATATTCGGTTGCTGAGATTTTTGATAGTATTGATATTACTCAGCGAGTAATGGACGAACAGCAAGCTGAAGTAAAACAAAATATATCTGCTTTATTAAGTCAAGATTGGCAAGCGGCAATTAGCAGTTGTGAAGGTTTACTTACTGAAACATCACAAACATTACGCGAACTGCAAGATACCCTAGCGGCTGCCGGTGACAAATTACAAGCGAGTTTGTTATTAATTCAAGATGCAACACTTGGTGATGTAAACCTTGATAAAATCAATAATATCGTTTTGGATCTTCAAGGAAAACTTGACCGGATCATCGGTTGGGGACAAAAAGCTATTGATTTATGGATTGGTTATGATAGACATGTCCATAAATTTATTCGTACAGCAATTGATCTCGATAAAAATCGTGTCTTTTCACAGCGTTTACGCAAATCAATTCAAAGTTACTTCGATTTACCATGGTCACTTACATTTGCCAATGCTGACCGTCTACTTGATATGCGTGATGAGGAATTAACTTTACAGGAAACTGAGGTTACAGGTGAGTTACCTTCAGAACTTGAATATGAAATGATTGAAGAGATCCAAGAACATATTATTGCTCATATTGAACAAAATTTATTGGTCTTTAAACAAGAAAATAAACCACTTGATATAGGTATTGCCATTCGAGGTTATTTAGCTCAGTTCCCGCGTGAACAACATTTTGATGTTGCGAGGTTATTTATCGACCAAGCTATTCGTCTAGGTATAGCTAAAGATGATTTACTTGGTATTGCTGCTCAATGGAAACCTATTAACGATTATGGAGCTAAGGTACAAGCACATGTCATCAATACATACTAAAGATTTTGAATCAGACGAAACCTCTCATCCACTCAATGAGGTAATGGATCGCATAGCGGCAAGTTCACAGGCGTCAATTGATAAATATATGCCGATTAAACTGGCTCAAGCTATTGCTAATCCTATTTTTCCTGGACTTGATAGTCTACTCCGTTCAGGTCGTCATATTGGTATTGATGAACTCGATCATCATACTTTTTTAATGGATTTTCAAAGTGAACTTGAACAATTCTATCAACGCTATAACGTTGAATTAATTCGTGCGCCGGAAGGTTTCTTCTATCTTCGTCCTCGTTCTACTACCTTGATATCTCGTTCGGTATTGTCAGAGCTAGAAATGTTAGTTGGAAAAGTGCTGTGTTATTTATATCTAAGTCCAGAGCGATTAGCGCATGAAGGTATTTTCACTTTACAAGAACTATTTGATGAATTGGTTTCGCTTACAGACGAAAGTAAACTGCTTAAATTGGTCAATCAGCGTTCAACAGGTTCAGATTTAGATCGTCAAAAACTATTTGATAAAGTAAAAACAGCACTAAATCGTTTACGCCGACTAGGTATGGTTTACTTTATTGTTGGTAACGATAGTAGCCGTTTTCGTATCAATGAAACAATATTTCGTTTCGGTGCCGATGTCCGAAGTAGTGATGATGCCCAAGAAGCTCAACTACGCTTAATTAGAGATGGTGAGGCCATTAAAATCGAATCATCTCTTAGTTTAGATGATGATAATAACGAAGAACAAGATGACGAAATTAATGAGGAGATTGAATAATCATGATTGGACACGGTAAATTTCACTCATTAACGCTAATTAACTGGAACGGATTCTTTGCCCGAACTTTTGAACTTGACCAGCTCGTTACTACTTTATCAGGTGGTAATGGTGCTGGTAAATCAACTACCATGGCAGCATTTGTAACAGCATTAATTCCTGATTTAACTTTATTACATTTTAGAAACACAACCGAAGCTGGTGCCACATCGGGTTCACGAGATAAAGGTTTGCATGGAAAATTAAAACCAGGTGTTTGTTACTCAATGCTAGATGTGATTAACTCACGTAATCAACGAATTATTTGTGGTGTGCGTTTACAACAAGTAGCAGGACGAGACAAAAAGGTAGATATTAAACCTTTTCTACTGCAAGGTTTACCTGTCAATATTAGCCCAACAGAACTGGTTACTGAGCGTATTAATGATACGCAAGCACGAATTTTGTCATTACCTGAATTAAAAGACAAAGTCGAAGCAATGGATGGAATTGTTTTTAAACAATTTAATTCTATCACAGATTATCATTCAATCATGTTTGATTTTGGGATCTTACCTAAACGCTTACGTTCATCATCAGATCGAAGTAAATATTATCGTTTAATTGAAGCTTCCCTTTATGGTGGTATCTCAAGTGCGATTACTCGTTCTTTACGTGATTATTTACTACCGGAAAATAGTGGAGTACGAAAAGCCTTCCAAGATATGGAAGCGGCGTTACGCGAAAACAGGATGACTTTAGAAGCGATTCGAGTAACACAATCGGATCGAGATCTGTTTAAACATCTCATTACTGAATCAACAAACTATGTGGCTTCTGATTATATGCGCCACTCAAATGAACGGCGTGTACATATTGAATCAGTACTCGGTTTACGCCGTGAAATGTTTAAAACACAAGAAAATCTCATTAGTAATCAATATCGCCAAGTAGAAATGGCGAAAGAGCTTAAAGAACATCAAGATGCCCAAAGTGATTTAGAAACAGATTTGCAAGCAGCAAATGATCACCTTAATCTAGTACAAACAGCATTGCGTCAACAAGAAAAAATTGACCGTTATCAAGCAGATTTAGACGATTTAAATCTAAAACTTGAAGAACAAAATGAAGTGGTCATTGAGGCTAATGAACAGTATCAAACTTATCGTGATCAAGTTGAACAAACCGAGCAAGAAGTTGATGAAATCAAAACACAGTTGGCAGATTATCAACAAGCCTTAGATGTACAACAAACACGTGCCATTCAATATCAGCAAGCCTTACAAGCGCTTAAAAATGCACAGTCTCTATGCCAGCTACCAAAATTATCGATTAGTAATATTGAAGATCATTTTGAAGTGTTTGATGAAAAGCAAAAAGAAATTACTGAACAAGTGTTAGACCTAGAGCAAAAACTCAGTGTTTCCGATGCAGCAATTAATCAATTCGATCGTGCTTATCAATTAGTTGTCAAATTAGTCGGTGAGGTTATTAGGAGCGAAGCTTGGACAGCAGCTAAAGAAGCATTGAGAAAATGGCCATCTCAATGTTACCAAGCGGAACAAGCTGAACATTTACAGTTACAACTTGATGAATTAGAACAACGTTTTTTTGAACAAAAAGAGGCTCAATCCTTATTAACACAGTTTTGTAAACGTATCGGACGACAAATCAATTACGATGAACTTGATGAACTAAAACAGGAACTTGACATACAACTGGATGATAGCGCTCTACTTGCCAATCAATCCAGTGAAAAACGGATTGAATTTAGACAAGAATTAGAACAAATTCAATCTAAAATTGCTGATTATCATCAAAAAGCACCGTTATGGTTAAAAGCGCAAGATGCACTGATCGCACTACAAGAACAAACTGGTCAAACTTTCGGTCATAGCCAAGCGGTAACACAACATATGCAACAGTTACTTGAACAAGAACGCATATTAGTGACTGAACGAGATCAGATTAATTTCAAACGAAATCAATTAGATGAACAAATTGAAAAACTCAATCAGCCAAGTGGTGTGGATGACGGACGTTTATCTGCTCTTTCTGAACGATTTAATGGTGTACTACTTTCTGAAATTTATGAAGATGTTACTATTGATGATGCTCCTTATTTTTCAGCCTTATATGGTCCAGCAAGACAGGCTATTGTAGTACCTGATTTATCACTCGTTAAAGCTCAACTAGAGAATCTTACTGCCAGTGATGAAGATTATCCTGAAGATATCTATTTTATTGAAGGCGATCCTTCATCATTTGATGATAGTGTATTTGATTGTGAAGAGATGAATAAAGCGGTACTTGTAAAAACAGGGGATCGCCAATGGCGATTTTCAAGTTTCCCAAATGTACCACTTTTTGGACGGGCTGCTCGTGAAATTCATCTTGAAAAATTAACTATTGAGCGTGATGAATTACACGAACGTTATGCAACAATATCGTTTGATTTACAAAAATTACAACGTGTTGAGCAAAACGTTGGTCAATTTATTGGTCAATATTTAGCAGTAGCTTTTGACATCGATCCCGAGGCAGAAGCACAGAAATTAGCGACAAGACGCAATGAAATAGAACGCCAATTATCAGCGCAAGAAAATATTGATAAACAGAATCAACAACAAGTCACTAATTGTAAAGAACAATTAGCTCTAGTTAATCGGTTACTTGCCCAAATGCACTTACTGGCAGATGAGGATTTAGCCGATCGCGTCGATGATTTACGTGAACAATTAGCTGAAGCACAAGAAGCTGCACAATATGTAAGCCGAAATCGCAATACAGTAGTAGAACTTGAACCAGTGGTTGCCGTGTTACAGAGTGATCCTGAACAAAATGAAACATTGCGTGAACACTACAATACAGTTAAAGCACAGCAACAAACCATTCGTCAGCAAGTATTTGCTTTAACCGAGGTAATGCAACGTCGCGCTCACTTTAGTTATCAAGATTCAGCAGGTATGTTGAATGAAAATACTGACTTGAACGAAAAACTACGCGCTAGATTAGAAGTTGTTGAAGCACAAAGGACTCAAGCTCGTAGTCAAATGCAACAATACCAAGATAAATATAACCAATATAATCAAACTTTGGCATCGCTTAAAAGTGCATTTGAAACTAAACGCGACATGTTAAATGAACTGCATAAAGAGATAGAACAAATAGGGGTTAAAGCGGATGCACTGACAGAAGAGCGTTCGCGTATACGCCGTGATGAGATCCATCAGAAACTTAACAATAATCGTCAACATTGTACTTCGCTTGAAAAGCAACTCATTATTTGTGAAAGTGAAATGGCGCAAATGCAAAAACGATTATCTCAGACACTTCGCGATTATAAACAGTTACGTGAACAAGTAGTACAAGTAAAAATTGGTTGGTGTTTAGTCTTACGGTTGGTTAAAGAAAATAGTGTAGAGCGACGTTTAAATCGACGAGAGTTAGCCTATTTAGGTGCTGATGAATTACGTTCAATGTCCGATAAAGCATTAGGTTCGTTACGTCTGGCTGTTAATGATAATGAACATTTACGCGATATATTAAGGTTATCTGAAGATCCAAAACGCCCAGAACGCAAAATTCAATTTTATATTGCAGTTTATAAACATCTACGTGAAAGAATTCGTCAAGATATTGTTAAAACCGATGATCCAATTGAAGCTATTGAACAGATGGAAATTGAATTATCAAGATTAACAGAAGAGCTGACTTCTCGTGAACAACAATTAGCAATCAGCTCAAAAAGTGTCGCAAATATTATCCGTAAAACAATTCAGCGAGAACAAAACCGTATTAGAATGCTTAATCAAGGTCTACAAGCCGTGGCCTTTGGTCAAGTTAAAGGGGTTCGCTTAAATGTGAGTGTCAGAGAAGCACATTCCTCACTTTTAACGGCTTTAGCAGATGAGCAAAACGAGCATCAAGATTTATTTAGTAACAATCGAATTACTTTCTCAGAAGCATTAGCTAAACTCTACCAACGTTTAAACCCACATATAGATATGGGTCAACGTACGGCACAAACGATTGGTGAAGAGTTACTTGATTACCGCAATTATCTTGAAATGGATGTTGAAGTTAATCGTGGTGCTGATGGTTGGTTACGTGCTGAAAGTGGAGCGTTATCAACAGGGGAGGCGATTGGTACGGGGATGTCAATTTTATTGATGGTTATTCAAAGCTGGGAAGATGAATCAAAACGCCTGCGTAATAAAGATATCTCTCCATGTCGTCTGTTATTCTTGGATGAAGCAGCGCGTTTGGATGCCAAATCAATTGCAACACTATTTGAACTATGTGAAAGATTAGAAATGCAATTAATTATTGCTGCACCAGAAAATATTAGCCCGGAAAAAGGGACAACATATAAACTAGTGCGTAAAGTCATTAATAACCAAGAACACGTTCACGTAGTAGGCTTAAAAGGCTTTGCGTAATCATATTTCTTATGCATCTTTATTTTTGCCGGCAAAAGTCGGCAAAATACTTATTTCATTATTTTGTGAATCTGTTTCTACTATGGATCAAAATAGAAACTTTTTGTAAAGAAGTTTCAGGTTAACTATATGTTTCAGTATGTATTTGAATTTGAGATAGTCAAATTTTAAAAAGAAATAACTATTTTTAGGTTAATTATACCTAGCATTTAGATCTAACCTAAATACGGTATTGATATCAATAACAGTTAAAGAGAATTATAAAAAAACACTCAAAACAGAGTTACTCAGGTAACCAATCATCACTATAAAATACATGTTCAATAATTTTTAGCAGTTTATCTTTATCATCCTTATCACAACCAGAAACATCAACCGATTTACTTGAACTGATACGAACACGAACAATTGCATCTTCATATCTTTTGTGAACATGCTTTTCTAATTCTTGCTGTAAAGCGTCTACAATTTTAGCTGGCACTTTATCATCTTTAGATAATAAAATATCTACTCTTATCATTATCTCTATCTCCGTAAAATACACTGTTATTGTATACAGTATATTTTATTTTCAATATATTTCAATACGCTTACACGTTTATGATAAAAAGTTATGAATAATTGAACGCTCGGTAGAATACCAAACAATAGATTTTGAATGATCAATAAATCGTTTTTCATCTTCAACCAATGTATTTAATGCTTTTATCGCTTCTGTCGATTGACGATTTCTTTGCATAGCTTCTAGATCCTTCCACCATATTTCAGCCATACCATCAAAATTCCTCTATGATATAAATAAAAATCATAGGAGAAAATATCAAGGTCAAAAAATTTAGTCTTGAATTCAAACAACAATCTGTTGATTATGCACTGACAAATACACACCTTTCCATAAGTGAACTAGCCAACCATCTAGGTGTAGGTCAATCAACCCTCGATAAATGGGTAAGGCAACTTGCCCCAAATAAAACCAGTCGCCGTGAATTAACGCCGGAGCAACAACGGATTATTGCGCTTGAAAAAGAAAACAAAGAACTGAAAATGGCGAATGAAATACTAAAAAAGGCGCATGTGTACTTTATCAACAATCCAAGTCGATAAAGTACCGTTATATGAAAACACAGTTATCTCATTACTGTATAAGTTTAGTTAGCCGGTTACTTAATGTGAGTCGGTCAGGTTATTACGCTTGGTTAAAAAGACCCGGTAAGTCAACAGCACTGACCGAACATATTAACAAGCAATATTGGTATCATAAAGCTCGCTTAGGTGCGCCGAGTTTAGTACATGATGCGAGGGATAAAGGGTATCACGTCTCAGAGAGGACAATAAGTCGTGTTTTACAACAATTAGGATTACGCAGTAAAGCTGCACGTAAATTCAAGTATAAAACCGATTCGGGTAGTGGTCATAATGTGGTGCTAAATAAGTTAAATAGAGAGTTTAATCCGGATAAACCCAATATTGTCTGGGAGAGCGATATCACTTATATCAAAACTGGAGAGGGTTAGTTATACTTGTGTGTGATTATTGATTTGTATGGACGTAAAGTCATTGGTCGACAAACGAGTCGTTATATTGACCGTCATTTAGTCTGTCAGGCATTGAAACAAGCATTATTTCGACGTGGTTTTCCTAAAAATGTCTTAATTCACAGTGACCGGGGAAGCCAATATTGTCGTGCTGATTTTAAACAGTTATTATTACACTATGGGCTTAAACAAAGTATGAGTCGAGCAGGAAATTGTTGGGATAATGCGGTTGCTGAAAGCTTCTTTCATACATTAAAAACGCATATTATTCATGATTGTTACGATCAAACGAGGAAATTAGCGAATAAAGCACTATTTGAATATATTGAAATTTATTATAATCGGGTTCGTCGTCATTCAGCCAACGGCTGGATATCGCCAGAACAATATGAACAACAGTACTACCAAAACAACAAGATTATAGAGGTGAGCACTGTCTAGTATTTTGGCGAGGATCAATAATCAGACAATAAAAAATCATTATTGTTAATAAATCCATATTCTGCTATTCTCCTTTTAATCTATGCAGAGAAATCTCTATCTTCACAAAGAGAGTTGTGTAAATCTTTTATGATAACTGTTTATTGTAATTTGCTGTTTAGTTGTGTTTCTATTACTGTACTAAGTTATTAAAATCTTTCATTTGTGTTATCTACTAACATGTCCGAAAATTCCCCATTTAGCTAAATTTAGGCAAAGTGATACTGACAATGCCAAAATTCGCTATGTTCTTAAGTAACGAATTAAATGGTTATCTTTTTAAATAGACACTTATGATCAGATGGATTTTTTGAGGTAACAAAACTATAATTTTTGAATTAAAAAATAGAACTTTATTTTAAAGTACTATAATATAACTTATGGTTAAATATTAAGAAAAATTAATATGTTTAAATATTATCATATCATAAAATTTCTTATGACCCACGATTTAAAATTTTTAAAAGAGTGTTGGGGTTCTGAGTTTATTAGAAGAGATTTTAAATGGCATAGATTATTTAAAAAGCTTTTAAAATGTCAAAATAAATATTTGTTTTGGTGGCGACTTGCTAATGAGATGTACCAATTTGGTAACAAAGATCTTCAAAGAATAGCTAAAAGAATTAATAATAAACTTATTTTTAAATATAATTGTGATATTGGCCTTGGAGCTAAAATTGGCATAAAAATGACCATTCAACATTTTATTGGAATTGTTATTTCTAATAAGGTTATTATTGGCAATAATTTTACATGCTTACAAAATGTCACTATCGGAATGGGTAAGTCTGAGGAGTTTAATGTTATACTTGGAAATAATGTCGTCATTGGTGCCAATGTCTGTATAATTGGTGGAAAAATTAATATTGGAGACAATGTAACTATTGGTGCGCTTTCTTTTATTGATAAAAGTATTCCATCTGATTGTATAGCTTATTCAAAATTGAAAGGTATAACAATTAGATCTACAAAAAATAGTTGAAGTAAGCCCAATATTTATTGTTCGGTTTTTGTCTGATGTCGGAACTAATCAATACGGTGTAACTATATACCTAATCTTTTGCATACTGCATAATCCACTCTCCCATCAAAAGGGAGAAAGAGCGTAAATTTATACAGCTTTGAGCCTTCTATACATTCCCCTCCTCATTTTTGTGCAAAACGTGAAATGAAATAATTTTTTTAACTATCACTGAGCAGGTGACAATTATTATCAAATGGGTAGCCATAAATAGCTATTGTTGAGCAATTCAATCCTATTGAACGAATCTGCTGACTTTTTAGCAGATTGCAAATTTAATACCTGCATGGTGGAAATCACCATAAAGCATTTAATCTTATTTTCAATAATAACTCTGGATCAACCTTAAAATCACTTATTTTTAACATTATGATTAATATTCTTTTTTATTTGAGCGAGAAAGAAGGGTTATAGAATTATTTCAATATTTCAATTGGTTAACCATAGGATCAAGATTATATTTAAATGTGAATAGTAGTGAACACTTTTAATGAAAAGTTTAGAATATTGGGGGTAAGTATAAAAAAACCAGTTTAATAACTGGCATTTGTAAAGGGTGATATTTGAAAAAGCACCCCTCACATTTGAGGAGTGGATCTTATTAATAATTGAAAGCGTAACTCAAATATGAGGCACGATATTTATAGCGCGGTGTAGTTAATGATTAACTAGCTTTAAATTGCGGTTACCTGATAGAGAGACATTCCCTTTACTGGCTTGCTCGACAAAATCACCCCACCAGTCAAGCATAATGCGTTTTTGTTGTTCATACTCAGCCTTGTTGTAAGCTCGTCTTACTGCATTTTTATCTACATGCGATAACGCGCTTTCAATAACATCATAATTAAAGCCTTGTTCATTTAGCGTTGTACTCGCTAAAGCTCTCAATCCATGCGCGACTAATTTATCTTTGTAACCCATGCGTTTTATTGCCATGTTAGCGGTCTGGCTACTCATTGGCTTGTTATAAGGGGGTCTAGCTGTTGGGAAAACAAACTCGCTTTTATGGTTAATAGATTTCATTATCTCAAGTATTTTTATTGCTTGTGGGGATAAAGGTATATTGTGAGGTCTATCCATTTTCATGCGTTCGGCAGGAATGCTCCATAATTTTTTATCAAGATTAATTTCTTCCCATTTAGCCCCTACAGCTTCGCTAGGTCGCGTTAATGTGAGTAATTGCCATTCAATCACGCATCTTGTTTGTAACTCAATACTAGCCATAGATAAGGCTTGCATAAACTGCGGTAACTCAGTAGGGGATATGGTAGGTTGTTTTTTTACTTTTGGGCTGTTAAATACGTCGGTAATTTTAGCAAGAGGGTTATTATCGATAATTCCCATATTGACAGCATAATACATTATTTCGTTGATTCGCCTACAAGCTCTCTTTACTGTCTTGTATTTATTATTGTTATTTAATGGTTGTAAAGCATTGATTGCCTTAACAGCAGTTACTTGGTTTATGGGAATGTCTTTGATGTAAGGGAATACATGATTTTCTAATGAACGCCAAGCCTTTTTTAAAGTTTGTTCTTCTAGTCCTTGTTCTGTTTTGAATTTAAGCCATTGTTCAGCCATGGAGTAGAATGTATTGCCGATTGCTTCTTGCTTAAGTTGCTCTTGTTCCGCTTTATGTTCTTGGGGGTCTATGCCTTGCTTAATTAATTCGCGTGCTTCGTCGCGTTGTTTTCGCGCTTGCTGTAGTGAAACTTCGGGATAACTACCAAAACTGACCGTAGTCCTATTATTCGTTATAGGGCGATAATATCTAAATTGCCATATTTTTGTCCCTGTTGACTTGATAAGCAAAAGCAAACCATTTCCATCATAAATAGGATAATCCTTACTTTGTGGCTTGGCGTTCTTAATTTGTGTATCAGTCATTGGAGCTATTTTTTTAGGCATACTTTCACCTTTTGGGACTATGAAATTATAGGACTATGTCCGCGTAGTCCTTAATATAGTTCCCAAAAATATGAATGTAAATGTATCTTACTGATGCTTACAAAATAGTAAAACAGGCTCTAAGCCTTATTTATACTAGTTTTGATGTGCTTTAAATGATTTTAAAGAATGTTACTGATTATTGGATGAGTGTAGTAGGTGAAAGATAGTTAGTTAACTTAATGATCTCATTTATAATAATTTAAGATAAAAGCAAATTATTTTGGGATCTTTTTATTTTGGTTAAATATTAAAAAATGTATAAGATCCCATTTTTAACGATGTAAATACATGCGAGTTTTTATTAAATTTTTGAAGTTGATTTTCGGGATATTAATGTGGGGGTAACCATATTAATAAGTGGATAATGTCCTTGATTATTAATTGCTAAATTAAATGCTCTTTCTGCCATATATTCAAAAGGTATTTGTATTGTAGTTAAAGGGATTGGTAATCTTGATGATAATGGAATATCACCATATCCAATTATTGAAACATCTTTGCCAATTGCAATTCCATGATTATAAGCTGAACTCATCACACCAATTGCGAGTTCGTCATTTGTCGCAAAAATGGCTGTCGGCCTTTCTTTTTTCGAAGAGAATAAAATATCACCTGATTTCTCACCAGATTTTATATCAAACCCCAAATTGATGATCCAATCTTTATTCAATTTTAAGTTTGATGTTTTCATTGCTTCAATAAAACCTTCTTGTCTATATTTTGAATTGGAACTTTTGATAGGTCCATTTATTAAAGCTATTTTTTTATGACCAAGATCAATCAAATGTTTGGTTGCTATATATGCTCCTGCTTTATCATCCCCAATCGAAGAATAACTTTGACCATCTGTTCTTAAAATTAATGAATGAGGTATTTTATTTCTTCTTAGTGATGCTATGTTTTCATCATCTAAAGAACAGGTAGCTAGTATCAAGGCATCTACTTTTCTATCCAATAAGCTTTTAATAACTTCACGCTCTCTTTCCTTTGAATTTCCGGCAGTTGCAACAACAGTAAAATAGTTATGACGTTCTGCAATATTTGCAATATTTTCATATAAAAGAGCCATTACAGTATCACTTAAATAGGGAACTAAAACTCCAATAGTTCTTGTTGTACCTCTACGCAGATTTGAAGCAATAATATTTCTTATATAACCATGTTTTTCTGCTATTTCTCTTATATTTTTTGCTATTTTACTATTGTAATTATCAAACCGTTCGTCAAGCGCTCTTGATGCAGTAGAGGTACTAACACCAGCTAGTTTGGCTATCTCTTTTAAGGTAATTTGCTTGTTGTCCAAAAATGATTCTCTTAATATTCAAAATAACTTATAAAATATTAACATAAATTGTATATTTACTGATAGTTGTTTTAATAATAGCCATGTTATTTTGCAAATAAGAAAATCTTTTACCTTATTGTTCAATAACAAAATTTCTTAATTTTCCTAATTGAGTAATCTGTACTTCGACGATATCTCCATTTTTTAAAAACAGGGGAGGATTTCGATGCTTTCCTGATCCTCCAGGAGAGCCAGTAAGAATAATATCTCCTACAGTTAATTTTGTAAAAGTACTAATATATTCAATTATTTGTGGGATTGAATATATCATGTTATCAATAGTATCATTTTGTAATTGCTGACCATTTACATAGGTTGAGATGACAAGCTGGCCTAATTCAGTTATTTCATCTTTGGTCATTAAATATGGTCCAATTCCTCCAGTTTTTGGCCAGTTTTTCCCAGCAGTAAAACACTCATGCTGCCAATCTCTAACCGATGCATCCATGTAGCAACTATACCCAGCAACATAATCCATAGCATTTTGGTATTTAACTTGATAACAGTCTTTACCAATTATAACTGCTAGTTCTCCTTCATAATCAAATTGTTGTGATACCTTTGGTTTTAAGAGAATTTGATTATGGCCTGTTTGTGTATCACTAAAACGGATAAATGTAACTAAATTATTTTTTGATACATTGTATTCTTTCTTTTTATCCTTAAAATTCATCCCAACACATACAATCTTATTAGGATTGGGAATTACAGGTAAGTACATAATTTCATTGATATTAATTTTAAATCCATTATCAAAAAAAGGTTCTAAAACTTTACTCAAATTATTGCAGCTAAGTAATGATTTCAAATCCGGATAAATCACACCCAGTTTTTCACCTAAATCTATGATCTGATTATTATTAACTAACCCATAGCTACTTTTACCATGATATATATAACTAACAAATTTCATACATTAACCTATCCATTTAAAATCAAAATTTAGCTTTTAATATAATAAAGAGCTATCGCCATATTATGGCGATAGCTCTTCAAGTACTTTTCCTTTTGTTTCAATAGCAAAAATTGCCGTTACTAAACCACCAAAAAGTGCTACTCCGGCAAAAAGTAAGAATACATACTCAATACCTGCAAAACTCACAATTGAACCTACTAAGAGAGGGCCGATAGATGAACCAGCACGTAACCATGCGCTTCCCATACCTGTACCAATTGTTCTTAACCTTGTAGGATAGATCTCTGATGAATATAAATAAAGAGAGAAAGTAATTGTTTGTAAAATTGCATATGCCATCGAACCAAAAATAAGCACTTGAATTGGATTTTTTGCACCGAGAAAAAAAAGAGTAATGAATGGAATGATGGCTAAAATAAATGCACATGAGTACCATTTTTTTCTTCCAACTTTGTCAATATAAAGTGCGCATATAATGGATGCAACAACTCCTACTGCAGAAGTCATCCATCCGTAAGATAATGCTGTTTCTAACGGTAGATGGAAAATTTGTTTATACAGTGTTGGCAACCAAGTAATCAAACCATTATTAATCATATAAGCACTTACCCATAAACACCAAATTGTAAAAGTTCTTTTTCTGTAAATACCTTGAAATAGTTCTTTCCAACTAGATTTTTTTGGTTCGGTAAATATGGTGACCACTGGTTCTGCTAAGATATATCCTTTTTTGATTGCTCTATCTTCTAAATCTTTTACTACTGCGTTTGCTTCATCAAGTCTATTTTTTGAAGCTAGCCATCTTGGTGATTCCGGTAAACACCAACGTAATGGGATCATAAATATTGATGGTATCAAACCAATAATAAATAAGATTTTCCAACCATATAAAGGAACCAAGAAATATCCCATAACACCTGCAAACATTAAACCTATCGGGAATATGATTTCATATAATAAGAAAAATTTACCTCTTTTTTTAGAACCTGCAAATTCATTAATATATGCGCTTGCCACTGGAACTTCAGCGCCAATACCTAAACCTTGTAAAAATCGAATAATAAGCATTGATGTGCCTGACCAAGCAAATAAAACAGCACAATCCATAAGAACAAATAGAATAATGGTAATTTTCAAAACACCTAATCGACCTATTTTTTCAGCTAACGAACCAAAAAATATAGCACCAAAAAGTTGTCCAACATAACTTGCCGAAATAATCATGCCTATCATCGCCGGCGTTAAATGCCATTCTGAAGCTAATTGCGGCATGGCAAATGCTAACGCGAGGATTGTATAAGCATCAAAAAAAGTTGATGAACCAATAACGATTCGGATAGTTAATAATTTACGTATGAGCGGTAATCTTTCTAGACGAGCAATAATCAATCCATTAGATAATATATTGTTTTCTACAGCCATATATATTTCCCTTTTTTGAGCGTAAAACATAATCGTAAATATTAACAATATCTACGATTATGCTATTTTATGTATTACATCACTTTAGATAGACCCGCATTTCTTACCGCAGTTTTAATCTCTTCTTCTGCACCGGCTTCTAATGGTAATAAAGGTGAGCGTACTGTTGCATGTTCAAGAATACCACGCTCAACTAAAGCATGTTTCAATGCCACTGTTCCTTCCATATGTGAACCACGATGATAGATTTTCTTAGTAACCTCTAATAAACGGTCATGAACTTCACGAGCTTTTTTATAGTCTTTCGCTTTACCAGCCTTAATCATTTCAACTAACAGTTCTGGTGCTACATTACCATATCCAACAAGAAATCCATCGACATCAAATACCGTCGATAATAAATATTCATCATGGCAACTTAAGATTTGTAAATCAGGACGTTCTTTACGGATGACTGGAATTTCAGTATCCCAACGGCGCATATTACGTACGCCATTTTTCATAGCAAATACACCCGGTTGTGCAGCAATATCAAGTAGTGTTTCTAAGTTATAAGTACATTTAGTAACATCTGGATATTGAAATAAAATCAACGGTAAACCACTTTCTTCATAAACTTGTCGATATTTATCTTGTGGAGCGCCTTTTTGATAACCGAAACGTAACCAACCATGTGAAGGATATAATAAACCAGCTTTCGCACCAGCTTTAACTGCACGTTTTGCTTCTTCTGCAGCTACTTTAGTACCTTCTAAAGTAATTCCCGCAATAATTGGAATTTCATCATTTACAGATTCTACAAATGCTTCAATAACTTTTAATTGCTCATCCTGAGATAGAAATGTACCTTCGCCAGCATGTCCTAACACGGTTAAGCTTTTCACTCCGTCAATACTGCGTAACCATGCACCTAATCTTTTACATGCGGTATAATCAACTTTACCATCACGTGTAAATGGTGTTACAGGAGCAGGGTTTAATCCTCGTAAATCAATTTTTATATTTGACATAATAATTCCTCTTTTGTAATCGTTATTGCAATCGTTTGCGTTATCGATTTGACTATAGAATCAAATATTGTTCAATGAACTTTATTCAGTTTTGTGATGATCTTCAAAAAAATTATCATTAATCTTAAATTAATCAGATAATAAGCTATTAAATTAAAATCGATTGATGAGAAAATAGTGTATAAATTGGGGATGGATCTTTTTATATGTAGATGATATTTAAGTTATGATATCTATATCGAAAGAAAGTTATTGATTGACTATTTTTAAGTTACGATTACCGGATAATGAGACATTCCCTTTACTGGCTTGCTCTACAAAGTCACCCCACCAGTCAAGCATGATTCTTTTTTGTTGTTCGTACTCTGCTCGGTTATAAGCTCGCCTAACTGCGTTCTTATCAACGTGCGATAATGCGCTCTCTATTACGTCATAATTAAAGCCTTGCTCATTTAGTGTTGTACTCGCTAAAGCTCTTAATCCATGTACTACTAACTTATCTTTGTACCCCATGCGCTTTATTGCCATGTTAGCGGTTTGACTACTCATTGACTTGTTATAAGGTGGTCTTGCTGTTGGGAAAACAAACTCGCTTTTATGGTTAATAGATTTCATTATATCAAGTATTTTTATTGCTTGTGGGGATAAAGGTATATTGTGAGGTCTATCCATTTTCATGCGTTCGGCAGGAATACTCCATATCTTCTTATTAAAATTTATCTCATCCCACCGAGCGCCTACAGCTTCGCTAGGTCGCGTTAATGTGAGTAATTGCCATTCAATCACGCATCTTGTTTGTAACTCAATACTAGCCATAGATAAGGCTTGCATAAACTGCGGTAACTCAGTAGGGGATATGGTGGGCTGATTTTTTACTTTCGGGCTGTTAAATACGTCGGTAATTTTAGCAAGAGGGTTATTATCGATAATTCCCATATTGACAGCATAATACATTATTTCGTTGATTCGCCTACAAACTCTTTTTACTGTCTCGTATTTATTATTGTTATTTAATGGTTGTAAAGCATTGATAGCTTTAATTGCGGTTACTTGGTTTATGGGAATGTCTTTAATGTAAGGGAATACATGATTCTCTAATGAACGCCAAGCCTTTTTTAAAGTTTGTTCTTCTAGTCCTTGTTCTGTTTTGAATTTAAGCCACCGCTCAGCCATGGAGTAGAATGTATTGCCGATTGCTTCTTGCTTAAGTTGTTCTTGTTCCGCTTTATGTTCTTGGGGGGCTATGCCTTGCTTAATTAATTCGCGTGCTTCGTCGCGTTGTTTTCGCGCTTGCTGTAGCGAAACTTCTGGATATTTACCAAAAGATAATAATGTCTCTTTATTTGATATGGGTTTTTTATATTTAAATCGCCATAATTTAGCTCCTGACGATTTGACTAACAAAAAAAGACCTCCACCGTCAAAATACTTTTTATCCTTACTATTGGCTTTTAATGCTTTTATTTGTGTATCAGTCAAAGGGGTAGTTTTAATAGCCATTTTTCACTTTTGGGGGGATCTAATTATAAAGGTACTTTATCCTACCCCAAAATATACCCCCATTATTTTTGGTTGTAAATGTGCCTCACTGATACTTACAGAATAGCAAAATAGGCTCTAAGCCTTGTTTGTACTATGTTTGGTGGGTTTTAAAGGATTTAAAAGGATGTTACTGATTATTGATTTGGTGCCGTGGGCGGGACTTGAACCCGCATGCTCTGAAGCACTACCCCCTCAAGATAGCGTGTCTACCAATTTCACCACCACGGCGCCGTTATTATTCAGGAATATCGGATGTTGGATTTGTACTTTGTTGAGGAGGTTGAGTCGCTGGACTTATTTCCTCATGTGATTCACCGGTATTCGTATTTTGTTGCGTTGTAGTTGGTGCTACTTCTTCAATATTATTGAATTCACCAGATGAACTAAAATGACTACGACTGCCTAAATTAGATAAAACGATACTTAATACAAAGAACAATATACCTAAAATAGTTGTTGTGCGTGTTAAAAAGTTTCCACTTCCTGACGAGCCAAATAAAGTTGCTGATGCACCAGCTCCAAAAGATGAACCCATATCAGCGCCTTTACCACGCTGAATTAATACTAAAACAATTATCACTAAAGCGATAATTAAATAACCTGTAATTAAAAGTGCGTACATTTTAACCTGTCAATTTTTACATGTCATACAACAAAAATTTATTGATGCGAAATATTAGCGAAAGAGCGAGCAACAAGCAAGTAAAATTTCAGAGATTATTAGCATAATTTGAGGATTGTCCTTTACGTCTTCTATAAAATGTAGTTTTTGTTTAAACTTTTAACGAATTTAATGCTTTTATTGGTTATCTTAGTTTATTTTTATCCTTTACATACAGTATGTAATAATTCACCTTGTTTCCAAACTTCAATTTGACCTATCCAAGCATCTATAGCATATCTACTATCTTGCAATCCAGGGTATAAATAAGCATCAGGAAAAATATCTGATGAATGAAACCATGTCCCGCTATATCCATTAGGCCAATTTGAGTCAGGATAATTTTCTTTAAATGTCATACCCCATTCACTTAAGAGTCCCTCATTGATGGTTCGAGTGAAAACATCCCAAGTTTTTGGATATGTTGTCCATGAAGCTGGAGCATTTGGTGAGTTTGTCATTTCTGCTCTTGTCGGTATATTTGCTTCACCATTACATAAATTTACAGCTTGTGTATAAGTATAGGAAGTATTACCATTAGGGATTACCCATATTTTGGTTGGATTAAAATTATAAGTATGTATTATGCTTAAATTTTGTTTAAATTTTGCTAATATTGTTACAGTGCCATTAGGTTTACTGTTTAAATAGACATTTCCATTTGGATCAACAGTAACGCTACCTAATGGGTTAGAATTAACAGAGAAGTCCCAATCAGTCTGTGCTCCAGTCATGATTAATTGAAATTTAGCACCAGCAAACCCTGTCGTTGGAAATTTAGGATTAATTGAAGCATAAAATCCATTTTGAGGATCAAATACAGTGTGATCATATCCCCCTCCACATGTCGTATCTCTATATTCATAACCTAAATAGTTCCAACCTTTATTTCCCCTATTAGAGTCAGTTATTGACAAATTGAGTTCATTATCATTATAACCTGCGAGGATACATTCAGTTTTTCCATTATATAATATAGGCCTAACACTCGCCCAAGTTTGTTGATTATTCACTATCATTTGATTAGGTTTTGCAAAGCAGATTTCAGATTTTGGTAAAATTTGATATGTTTTGATTAATTTATTTAAATCACTATCTTGGGGAATACCGTATTCAGAGTGAACTTGAATATCAGAAACAGTTATCTCTAAATTTAATGGCATACTAAAATTACTTCCACAACCAATAGTTTTTGTATAATCTGATTTAGGTATAACCTTACCTGAATTATCTTTCCAGTTAAATGTTATCGTGCCAATAGAAAAAGTACCATTTCCAGAAGTTTTAGCTTCATCCCCGTCTTCATCATAATAGTCATTTAAAGGAGAAAAATCACTATTAGTAACAGTTTTCACTTTGAAATCATTAATAGTTAGATTTTTATTAAAAAATTGTGGTAAGTTACCTAATTTGTCACTATAAAAAGTGCCGTTGACTGTAAAGCCTAAATTATCTTTAGCTTTATTAGATATAAAAATAGGTGCATTTCCTTTTATTTTATTTGAAGTGATTGCAGGAAGAATAGCATTAGCCAAAAAAGGGAAAATTAAAGGATAAAAAATTAATTTTTTTATTATAAATGTATTGTTCGATTTTTTATTATACCGCTTACTATTAAATGTTAACATTTTAACCCTCTTACCTAAACGGTCAAATTTCTTTATTGTCTGATTTAGTAATTTTTAGAGATTCAAAACTTAATTAATATAAAAAAGGGATATAACTGAGAAGAATATAATATATATATTGGAACAACTAACAGATATATTATATTGCAAATTTTAATATAAAAAAACTAGTATCTAGAATCAATTTTTTGATGTTTTGAGTAATCAATTGTGCGTTTTTATTAAGAAACCAGTATAATGTCGTCATTTTAAGATATAAGTCGTTCCAGTTTTATGAAATTTATTGTTAAACTTTTCCCTGAAATCACGATAAAAAGTGATTCTGTTCGTCTACGTTTTATCAAAATATTAACCAGTAATATCCGCAATATTTTAAAGCATCATATTGAAGAAGTTGCAGTTATAAGGCATTGGGATTTTATTGAAGTTCGACCAAAAGTTGTCAATAGTGAAGATCAGATCCTCGATCTATTAACACGCATTCCGGGTATCCACCATATTTTAGTAGTTGATGAACTTAATTTTGAAGATGTTCATGATATCTTTGAAAAAGCGTTGGATTATTATGCTCCATTAATTGAAAACAAGACTTTTTGTGTACGTGTTAAGCGTCGGGGTAAACATGAATTTACGTCAATTGATGTAGAACGTTATGTTGGAGGCGGACTTAATCAACATGTTGCTTCTGCAAAAGTTAAATTAACTCACCCTGATATTACAGTCAATTTAGAAATTGACAAAGATAAGCTATTACTTATTAAGGGAAGGTATGAAGGGCTAGGTGGATTTCCAACAGGAACTCAAGAAGATGTTATTTCCCTTATTTCCGGAGGCTTTGATTCAGGTGTTTCAAGCTATATGCTAATGAGGCGTGGCTCGCGAGTACATTATTGCTTTTTTAATCTAGGCGGCAAAACTCACGAAATTGGCGTTAAGCAAATGGCTTATTATTTATGGGAGCGTTTTGGTAGTTCGCATAAAGTCCGTTTTATTGCTATAGATTTTTCTGATGTTGTTGGTGAGATCCTTGAAAAAATTGATGACGGTCAAATGGGCGTTATTCTTAAAAGAATGATGATTCGTGCTGCGTCAAAAATTGCTGAGCGCTATAAAGTACAGGCTCTCGTAACTGGTGAAGCATTAGGTCAAGTGTCAAGCCAGACTTTAACTAATTTACGTTTGATAGATAATGTCAGTGATACCCTAATTTTGCGACCACTGATAACGCATGATAAGGAAACTATAATTAATCTTGCCCGTCAAATTGGAACTGAAGATATAGCTAAAACTATGCCTGAGTTTTGTGGTGTCATTTCTAAAAGTCCTACAGTGAAGGCTATTAAAGATAATATTGAAGCGGAAGAGCTAAATTTTGATTTTTCTATTTTAAACAAAGCAGTTGACGAAGCAGAAAATATCGATATCAGAGAAATAGCTAAACAGACCGATATAACAATTCAACATGTTGAAACAGTGACAACACTTACCTCAAATCAGGTAATTATCGATATTCGTTCACCAGATGAGCAAGAGGACAATCCACTTAAATTGAGTAATGTTGAGATAAAAATCATTCCATTTTATAAATTAGCAACACAATTTGGTGATTTAGATCAATCAAAACAATATTTACTTTATTGTGAACGTGGTGTGATGAGCAAATTACAAGCACTCTATTTAATTGAACAAGGTTATCATAACGTTAAAATATTCAAGGCTTGATAGCTGAATTTCAATTATTATATTGTTAGTATTTTTTTGCATATATATTAGATACAATATCAGAGTTTATTGGTAACTAATTAAAAATAAGTATTCTATATTAATAAGATAAAAAGGATTGTAATGAAAAAATTACTTGTAGTAGATGATGATCTTGAAATAGCTTCGTTATTGCGAGAATTACTTGAATTGGAAGGGTTTGCTGTTGAAACAGCTAACAATGGAATTCAAGCATTAGAAAAATTTGACAATACTATTGATCTTATTTTACTGGATATTATGATGCCTGAGATGAATGGGCTTAGTGTATTGTCTCAACTTAGAGCGAAATATACTGTACCAGTGATTTTTTTAACCGCTAAAGATAGTGAACTTGATAAAGTAGTAGGTCTTGAACTAGGTGCAGATGATTACATTCAAAAACCGTTTAATGATCGAGAATTAATTGCTCGAATTAACGCACTTTTACGCAGAACGCTTTGGGATAATATGGCTCATGAAGTTACTGAGGAACTGGATCAATATAATATTGATAAGCTTACGGTTAATCGAAAGCAACAATCTGTTTATTTCGATGATAATTACATAGAATTAACGGGTACAGAATTTCAGGTATTACTCAAATTACTCGAAAATGCGGGCAAGATTATTTCCAGAGATACCTTAAGTGAAACCGTGTTAGGTAAAGAGTTTTTGCCTTTGGCTCGCTCAATTGATGTTCATGTATCAAATTTGCGAAAGAAACTTCCTCCACGTAGTGATGGGTTACCATGGATTAAAACATTACGTTCTAAAGGTTATTTATTTGTTATCGACCACAATGATGATCTGCAATAAAAATAGTGTATTTTTAATAAGGTAAAATAATATGTGGATTTTTGATCGCTTAACAATCAGAATTTTCACAATATTTTTATTCACTGTAGCTTTGTTTCTAATGTTAGCTATGTTAGTTCCTAATTTTGACTCTCGTAATCTGACTTATTTAGCTAATAAAGAGGAAGAAATAGGCAATAAGCTTGCTAAGCAAATTGAAAAAGACATCGTTAATATTCCCAAAAATAGTTTCCGTTGGTGGATGCGATTCATTGTGGTTATGGATACTTATCAGAAACCAGGACAGTTCTTATTTATTATTACACCGAATGATCAAATTATTACAGCTGATAGTAGTAATATCGACATAGTCAAAAATTTTAATGAAAAATCCCATGATGTAGATGACCCTGCCAAAAAAATCTATGATTCGCAAGAGATCATCGGCCCCTTTTTAATTCATTATAATAATGAAAGATATCAATTATATATTTTGCAACCGGCTAGTGATATTCAATCACAATTTGTGAATTTCATTTTCGACCACCCTTTCTTATTGTTGAGTTTAACTATGCTAGCTAGTTCACCTTTTTTATTGTGGTTATCCTGGAGTATAGCAAAACCAGCACGACGTTTAAAACATGTTGCCGATCAAGTAGCAAAAGGGAATTTACAAGAATGGTCAGATCTTGAAAAAATGGGTTCGTCAGAATATAAAGCAACAGGGGCTAGTTTTAACCATATGTTACGTGAGTTAAAGAGAATGCAAGAGTTACAAAAACAACTGTTGTCAGATATTTCTCATGAATTACGTACGCCATTAACACGTTTACAACTAGCCACATCTTTATTGCGTCGCAAACAGGGTGAAAGTAAAGAAGTTGAACGGATTAACAGTGAGGCTCTAAAGCTTGATTCCATGATCGGTGACTTATTGTCTTTAGCGAGAAAACAATATGAAAATAATGAAATTCGAGAGCTAAAACAAATTGGTGTGTTATTTAAACCAGTTCTCGATAATGCAATTTTTGAAGCAGAGCAAATTGGTAAAAAATTTTCAATTAATCATCCTTTAACTAATACAACTATTTTATGTTATCCCGTTGCATTATGTAGTGCTTTAGAAAATGTGATCAGAAATGCTTTTCGTTATTCCGATAGTGAAGTTGAGATTAATTTTGTTGTTGAGCAGCAACATATTTTAATAACTATCGATGACGATGGTCCAGGTGTACCAAGTAACGAACTAGAGCAAATTTTTAGACCTTTTTATCGAACCAGTGAAGCTCGCGATCGCGAATCAGGCGGGACGGGATTAGGGCTTGCTATTGTTTTTAATTCTATCACAAGAGATATGGGTACAGTTAAAGCTGAAAAAAGCCACTTAGGTGGACTCAGAATTGTGATAGTATTACCAATCCATCATTAGTAACAATAATAGAGAAATAATTGTGTCAAATGTTTCATTGAACATTGTTTTATTCGAACCAGAAATACCGGCAAATACCGGTAATATTATTCGTCTTTGCGCAAACACAGGCTTTAATTTACACATTATTGAACCAATGGGATTTTTTTGGGATGACAAAAAATTAAGGCGTGCAGGATTAGATTACCAAGAATTTGTTGATGTAAAACGTTATAAAAATCTCAAACATTTTTTAGATTGCAATCAAATTAATTTACAAAATCAAGTTTATGCTTTAACGACCAAAGGGCAGAAACCGCATAGTGAAGTACATTATAAAGCAAATGATTTTTTAATGTTTGGACCTGAAACTAGGGGATTGCCTTCATCAATATTAGATGAGTTACCCCAAGATAAAAAAATTCGTATTCCAATGACAGTTAATAGTCGAAGTATGAATTTATCTAATTCTGTTGCAGTGGTTGTCTATGAATCATGGCGACAACTCAATTATATAGGTGCAAGTTGAAATTTATCAGGCTTTAGCCGTTTATTTTATTTAATGTAGTTTGACGGTAATGACAACTATTTTTATCAATCTATTTATAAAGTAGATAAGCTATGATAGATGGGATTTAAATTAAAATGACATGATCAAAAACTAGATGATGCAATTTATTATTAATATAAAAAACAGACAGTTTTTAATTTACACTGTCTGTTTTTTATTACTAGAATACAACAAATTATAAAATATGATAATAATATCAAGTAATCGATGATTATTTATTTGACACGGGAAACATATTCACCAGAACGAGTATCAACCTTGAGGACTTCGCCAATTTGCACAAACAATGGCACTCTAACAACCGCTCCAGTTGATAATGTTGCTGGTTTTCCACCAGTACCGGCTGTATCACCTTTTAAACCTGGATCAGTCTCTACCACTTCTAGCTCAACAAAGTTTGGCGGCGTTACTGCTATCGGTTGACCATTCCATAATGTTAAAATACATTCGGCTTGTTCAACTAACCATTTTGCATTATCACCAACCGCTTTAGCATCAGCAGATAATTGCTCAAATGTTTCATTATTCATAAAGTGCCAAAATTCACCATCTGTATATAGATAAACTAAATTCATATCTACAACATCGGCTGCTTCAACAGATTCGCCTGATTTAAACGTTTTATCAACGGTTTTACCAGAAAGTAATTTTTTAATTTTTACGCGATTAATTGCTTGCCCTTTACCTGGTTTATAAAACTCATTTTCAACAATTACACATGGCTCACCATCTTGCATTATTTTTAGACCAGCTTTAAACTCATTCGTACTATAAGATGCCATAAAAGCTCCAACTATCATTCTGAATTACAAAAAATGAGCCATATTATACAGCAAAAAGTTGAACTACCAAATAAAGATGAGTGGATTTTTGAACTTGCTAATGTAGTCACGGATATCAATGAACTTTATCGTTGTTTAAATCTTGATTCTGAGATGATTTCTCTTGCCATGCAACAAGCAAAAAAACAATTTCCACTACGAGTACCTATGTCATTTATCAATCGTATGAAAAAAGGTGATATACATGATCCACTATTGTTACAGGTACTTTGCAATGATCGTGAAATGATAAAAGTTACAGGATATAGTGAAGATCCATTACAGGAACAAGAAAATGCTATTCCTGGATTGCTCCACAAATATTACAATCGCGCATTGTTAATTACAAAAACGGCTTGTGCGATTAATTGCCGGTATTGCTTTAGAAGGCATTTCCCTTATCAAAGCAATCAAAGTAGTAAAAAAAATCTAGCTGTTGCGCTTGAATATATTGCAAATCATCCAGAATTAGATGAGATTATTCTTTCTGGTGGTGATCCATTAATGGCTAAAGATCATGAAATGGCTTTTTTGCTCGATGCTATTGAACATATTCCTCATATTAAACGATTACGTATACACACACGTTTAGCGGTCGTTATTCCTTCACGTATTACACCTGAACTTTGCCGACTATTTTATCAAAGTAGATTACAGATAATTGTGGTGACTCACATCAATCACCCAAATGAAATTGATGAAAGTGTAGAAGGAGCCATTCAACAGTTAAAGCAACATAAAGTTACTTTGCTTAATCAAAGTGTATTACTGAAAAATATTAATGACGATGTTAATGTTTTAGCTCAATTAAGTAACAAACTGTTTGATGCGGGTATTTTACCTTATTACATACATCTATTGGATAAAGTACAAGGTGCGGCTCATTTTTTAGTTAGCGATAGTGAAGCAAAACAATTAATGCAAAGACTTGCTTCGTGCGTATCAGGTTATTTAGTACCAAAATTAGCGCGTGAGATTGGTGGTGAAAAAAGTAAGCGAGTTATTGCATTTAATGATAAATAAGCCTAGAGATTTTGGATCTAGGCTAGATATCTATTTATAGGTAATATCTCCAGTTTATAATTAACTTTTATTACCTTTAGTTAAACGTTAAGTAATTTACAATATTAATTACTTTTACAGCTAATATAATGACCACCGTCCCATGGATTAACAAAGACCATTCCATTACCTCCGTCGACATGATAATGATATGTATTTGCATCATAGTTAGTCCAGTAACCAACATAAGACCTCCAGTCTATATTGTTCGGATCGTCATAATGTCCATCTTTTATTATTCCTTGATCATTATAAATGCCCATACTTCCCCATTCAGTAAATAACCCTGCTCCAATATGTCGTCGATAGAAGTTATCGGTTGATGCTGATGCTTGATCAGGAAAAGTAGGAATTGGTGGTGGAGAAGGGATTTGCTTATTATCCGTAGCATCTTTAGATGTTCCTTGTGCATTTGTTAAATCTTTGACATCTGGTACATAATAGCCGGTGTGTGTACACCAATTTCTTTGAGTACCAACGATAGCCCAACGATATCTATGAATAAACCATTGCTTTAGGCTAAATCCGTATTTAATAACTGTATTATTCTTACTATCTTTACCTTCTAACTCAAAAACGGCTGGTAATGACGGTTTGGCAACAGGACTTGGATTGTTGGAGTCACTTTGACTTACCGATGCATACGGACCATCTAAAGTAATTCTTACACTATTATTAGTAATATTAGAAACTTTTGCGGTTATACCTCCTACACTTACATTTGACCATGTTAACGGTGTATTTGTAATAAAAGATATATCAAAAAAGAGCCGGTTAGATCCAGTTGTTGGGAAGTTTTTATTATACGAACTTGGTTCTGTTGATTGTACTAAAAACCCTCTATCAGGATCCCACATTGATGATGCGCCTAATCCAAGCCACGCATTGGTGTTATCATTTAGGTTGGGCTTAAGATAACAAATCTGATTAGTAACAGGTAATAGATACTCTTTACTAGGCTGAATTAATGTTTCTGTTGTTGATATATTATATTCTTTCGAATTTGGGACACCATACTGAGTTGTTAAAGTTAAATCACCACTAATTTTAAGTTTGTAAGGGCTAGGATGGTTATTGGCTATATCACAAAAAGTTTTTGTTTTATCACTTATTTTATTACCAAGATTATCGTAAAAATCGGTACTAAGTTGAGTTTTTACGGATAATTTGAAGTTATTATCACCATCATCGTCTTTAGTTTGTGATACAGCCGGTGTTTTAAGGAGTCCAGTTATCATTGAAGGTGAAATAGTCATCGGGTTAACATGTAACGTACTGATGTTATCATCATAATAATCAACACCATCAAATTTAAATCCAAGCAAACTCAATGATTGTTTTTTTATCTCATCAGTTAAATTTTTGTCCAAATAAGGTGCATTTCCATGTATTATTTCTACTGTTTTAGCTGATAAAGCAGCATTAGTTATACAAGGGAAAAATAGTGATATTACTATTAACTTTCTAACTATTTGACGTTTTAAAGTTAATTTTTTGAATTGGCCAATTTTTTGAAATGAAAAAAATAAGTTAAGTTTCTTGAAGAAATTTGGTTTACATGTTATAATAGCTTGCTTGCTTGCTTGCTTGCTTGCTTGCTTGCTTGCTTGCTTGCTTGCTTGCTTGCTTGCTTGCTTGCTTGCTTGCTTGCTTGCTTGCTGTGATAGTTTTGTCAGAAGTGAAATTGTTCACGTGTTTCATTTAAATTGTTCCTGATTTTGGCTATGTAACAACCAATTTATTTACTCTTTTTTAAAATATTTTTATAAACTAATTTTTAGTATATCGCTAGTTTAATTTTGTTAATAAATGTTAAGTGTTATTTCATCAATTAGAGATAGTGTTGGTTGCGGTCAATATTTACACTAATATTGATAAAAAATAAATTATTATTGATTTATTTTTACATTGCCAAATGGTACTTATGATATGTTATATAACCAATAAAACGACGATGTTTTATCGGATTTACGATTCAATATGAAGATTCTTCTTTAACTCCTTATCTATGAAAATCTCATTGACGAAAACTAAAATAGCCACTATAATTCCGACCTCTTTAATTAATGCTGTGGAGTTATTACTCTACAACCTGTTGATAAATTAGATTTGGATATAAATCGTCATGAAACGCACATTTCAACCATCAGTATTAAAACGTAATAGAACTCACGGTTTTCGCGCTCGTATGGCTACTAAAAATGGTCGTCAGGTTCTAGCTCGCCGTCGTGCTAAAGGCCGTGCTCGTTTAACTGTTGCTAGCTGATTTAAAGTTGAGTGGTTAAACTCACTTTTCCTCGGGAGTTGCGTTTGTTAACTCCCTTTGATTTCAGTTATGTCTTTCAAGAATCCATTCGCGCTGGTTCTCCTTTCCTTACATTAGTTACTCGAAAGAATAATTTAGAACACCCTCGTTTAGGTTTTGCTATCGCCAAAAAACAGGTTAAGCGAGCTCATGAACGTAATCGTATTAAACGACTGACTAAAGAGTATTTTCGTCATCATCAGCATCAATTACCTAATATTGATTTTATTTTAATGGCTAAACAGCCTATTATTAATTTAGATAATCAGCACATTATTGAAACACTAGACAAGTTATGTCAACGAATCGTCACCAAACAAATGGTTTAGCTAAAATTATATTAATGATCAAACAACATGTTATTGCATGTAAGTTATTGATAGTTAATACTTTTATTTTATTGATTCGTTTTTATCAGCGCTTTATTAGCCCACTATTTGGTCCTAAATGCCGGTTTACCCCAACATGTTCACAATATGCCATAATTGCATTAAGACGCTTTGGATTATTAAAAGGAGGTTGGCTAACGGTCAAACGTGTATTAAAATGTCACCCTTTACATGAAGGAGGGGAAGATTTTGTACCTCCTAGAATTAAAAACAATAGAGAAAAACACTAATGGCATCTCAACGTAATATTTTAGTTATTGCTTTACTTTTTGTATCTTTTTTGATTTGGACTGCATGGCAGAAGGATCATGAACCAAAACCAGTAGCAACCAATCAATTAACACAACAAACCAGTGAAGATGACTCCACCGATGGCTTAACCCTTGGTCAAGCAATTTCCGTTAAATCAGATGTACTGTCACTGACTATAAATACTTATGGTGGTGATGTGCAGTCTGCTCAATTATTAAAATATGAGCAAACACTACATTCAGGTACTCCTTTTCAGCTACTTGTTTCACGTCCAGATTTTGTATATGTTGCTGAAAGTGGTTTAACGGGCAAAGATGGACCTGATAATGCGACTCAAGGCGTAAAACGTCCTGTGTATCAAACAGCACAAAGTGAATATGTTTTAGCTGACGGTGAAAATGAATTACGAGTTCCGTTAACTTATGAGGTGAATGGTGTAACTTATACTAAATATTACATATTACATCGTGGTAGTTATGCTATTGATGTTCAGTATGATGTTAATAACCAAAGTGATGCTCCTGTTGAAGTGGCTATGTATGGTCAGCTAAAACAGACTATTGAGTTACCTCATGATGCTGTGACCGAAGGCGGTGGTGGATTAGGCTTGAGTGCTTTCCGTGGTACAGCGTATTCTAGTTCTAGTACTAATTACAGCAAATATAGTTTTGATGATATAAAAGATAAGACCTTATCTGTAGATACACAAACGGGTTGGGTCGCAATGTTACAACACTATTTTGCGTCTGCGTGGGTGCCAACTCAGGATCAAAATAATCTACTTTATTCTCGTGCGACGGCAAAAAATTCTCAAGCTACTATTGGCTTTAAAGGTGAAACGACAGTTGTTCAAGCAGGTAGTAAGCAGTCTATTGGCGCTAAGTTATGGTTAGGTCCAGAAATTCAAAGTCAATTAAAAGAAACGGCTAATCATCTTGATTTAATCGTTGATTATGGTTGGTTATGGTTCTTGTCTCAACCACTATTTTATTTATTGAAATTTATTCAGAGTTTTGTGGGTAACTGGGGCTTGGCCATCATTGTTATCACTTTTATTGTACGTGGTATTTTATTCCCATTAACTCGCGCACAATATCGTTCAATGGCTAAAATGAAGTTATTGCAACCTCGTTTGCAAGCATTAAAAGAGCGTTATGGTGATGATAGACAAAAAATGAGTATGGAAACAATGGCACTTTACAAACAAGAGAAAGTAAATCCATTGGGTGGATGTTTACCATTAATTATTCAAATGCCTATCTTCTTGTCGTTATTTTATATGTTGGGTAATACAGTCGAGCTTCGTCATGCACCGTTTGCTCTTTGGATATATGACTTATCAGCGCAAGACCCATACTATATTTTCCCTTTATTGATGGGTGGTACTATGTTCTTAATTCAGAAGATGTCACCAACTCCCGTTACAGATCCATTACAACAAAAATTAATGACTTATATGCCATTGATATTTACAGTATTTTTCTTATGGTTCCCGTCAGGTTTAGTTTTATACTATATCGTAAGTAATTTATTCACAATTGCCCAACAACGTATTATTTATTGGGAACTTGAGAAAAAAGGGCTTCATGAGAAGAAAAAGAAATAATATAATCAAAAAGGAGGGGTAATTCCTCCTTTCTCGTCTTTGTTTTGGCATAATTTCATATGAATATACAATCACAGTTTAATTTAACCGGTAATGAAAAAGGTTATTGGTTTGTTAGTAAAAATGGGCGTTTATGGTTACCGAATGGTCAAGTTCCGGTAGGGACTGCCAGTGAGTTCGGCTTTAAAGATCAACTTTCGCAACCTATTGGTGAATGGAATGGACAAACAGCTTGGTTGATTTGCAAAGAAATGAATGAAGCTATGAGTTCAATCCGTCCATTACTCAATGATGAAGATCCCTCTTTATTCAATATGGCTGGTCGTGCAGTACAACTGGCTGAGTTTTATCGTTCTCATAAGTATTGTGGCTATTGTGGTCACGAAATGTATATTAGTAAAACAGAGTGGTGTTGTATGTGTGATCATTGTCACCAACGTTATTACCCACAAATATCACCCTCAATTATTGTGGCAATAAGACATAATAATAAAATTTTACTGGCCAAACATGTACGACATAATCAAGATAATTTATATACCGTTCTTGCTGGATTTACTGAAGTGGGTGAAACCATGGAAATGGCTGTTGAGCGAGAGGTTTTTGAAGAATCGAAGATCAAAATAAAAAATATTCGTTATATTGCATCTCAACCATGGCCTTTTCCTAATTCACTGATGATGGCTTACTTAGCTGATTACGATAGTGGTGATATTTCAATCGATAAAAGTGAGTTAGTTGAAGCGAATTGGTTTCATTATACAGCATTACCTAAAATTCCAGAGTACGGAACTATTGCAAGGCGTTTAATCGAGGATACTATAGTGCTTTGTCGTGAATATGACGAATATGGTGATAATTAAGTCATATTCACAATTAATATGAATAGGCTAAAAGCCTATTCATATTGTATGGTGCGGGTTAGATTTACGGTTTTAGATTCCTCACCAGTGGTAACACAAATAGCTTTAGTCCAATCATTATTCTCATTATAATCTGAATAATTACAAGTTTCGGTTAATTCGACTTCTTGTTCATTTTTGTCATTGATAATAATTTTACCATCTGATGTTAGTTTAAATGTTTTAGTCACGGTTTTTTCTAGTTGCTTATTCGCATTATAAACTACATCTTTTTCTTGAGATAAAATCGGGAATTTGGTTTTTTCATCAATAGGGACATAAGCATTATATAAAACAAGTTCAACACGATCTTGATCATAAATAATTTGATTTTTGAAGATAACATTATTCTCTGCAAAATGTGAAAGTGTTGTTTCGATCAGATGTCCTTGTTCATCAAATTCAGAGATAGCAACAATATCATCTTGATCGTTTTTCATACCAAGAATATTTTTATTTGCATCGAAGGTAATCGCATACTCACTTCTTGTGTCTTTCATACCGTAAATATATTTTGCAGTATCATAATTGATTTCGGCTTGTAAACCATCTAAATTGTAATTAGCTACAAAGCCTTGCTCATTGTAATTAATGAGTTTATCAGAGGATGCGCTTTGGATATGTTGCTGTTTTATTGCCTTACTAAAAGGTAATAGTTCAGGTTCAGTATGAAAAAGATAACTATTAATAACTGGAATCGATAATTCTGGTGAAGGCTTAGTGCTTGGATTAGAATCGGGATTACTACTAACTGTTGAGTTAGATGTTGTGGTATCAGAAGTTTTTTTATTATCACAACCAGTGATCAATAACGTGCTACTACATAACAAGATAGATAATAACGGAATATATTTTTTCATAATTTTAGCTTCTATTAATTTCATTGTTTAATAATTCGTTAAGATTTGGATATTTTAATTTATATTTCTATAATATTAACGACGACTACACCAGATAGCAAGCGCTTCACAGTTCCAAATTTTCATCATCTCACACCAAATTGCACGCCAGCTACTAATTGTACTACTGTTAAGGTTGAGTTTTTTCCCAATCTGCATATTGTTTTGTCCTGCAACCATTAAATTGATAAATTCTATCCATAATTCTGGCTTTGGTAATCTATTTAACGGTGTATCGCCTAAAAGATTAAAACTACGACGACAACGTTTACATCGATAACACGTTCTAGATCCCACTTTGGTGGTATCGGTAGAAGAACAGTGTATACAAGATGGGTTCTTCTCATTTAATATCGCGGTTATTTTGTCATTAATTACTTTATGTTGTTCAGCTAATGTTGGTGTAAGATCACTTTGATCATGAGCAATATACCATCTGTATAACGCTGGATAATGTGCATGTAGATATTCAATAATGGCATGATCTCTACGCATTATTTTTTCAAGTGAACAATCGAGTTTTTTTTCAGCTATATAGTGATAACTTTTATTTTCGATTCGGTTAATAAAAATAATTTCTAACCAATTAAAGGGGGTTAAACGATTGAAAGGTGTATTAGTGGCGATTGTAAAATATTTATAGCAAGCTTTACAACGATAAGTACTCGTTGGTTTAGAACGAATTAAATAGAATTTATTTTCTCCACAAAAAGGACAAGTTTCAATGTGCTGTAGAGTCATTTTTTCTAAATCATGACGAAAGGCATTTAGTTCATCATGTAATTCAGTTGGTACAAGTTCATAAATCATTTTTTACCTCCATATCACTAATAGCCACAAATATTAGCAGATTTTTACATAAACATATACTTCTCCTGAAACTTTTTTACATCTTTCATTGATAGATGTAATTACTCAGATTAATAATATAGAGCTTTATAATATACAGGCTTATTAAATAGGCTAAATAAAGCGTTACCATGAAGATATTGATAGTAGGGTTATAAATTAAGTTATGTAAGAGGGCAGTTGAGTAAAAAGAGTTGTATGAATATTTATATAAATTAATAAAATCGACCTCGTTATTAGAGAGGTCGATCTCATATGACAATATTTTGAATACTAGTTATTTAACCATTGGGCGACTTGTTTTGCAAAATAGGTTAAAACACCATCAGCTCCCGCGCGTTTAAAACAAAGTAGTGATTCCATAATCGCAGCTTTTTCATCTAACCAACCATTATTAATAGCTGCATTTAACATGGCATACTCCCCAGAAACTTGGTAGGCGAAAGTTGGTACGGCGAACGTCTCTTTAACACGGCGTACAATATCTAAATAAGGCATGCCTGGTTTTACCATGACCATATCAGCACCCTCACTAAGATCTTGATAGATTTCTTGCAGTGCTTCGTCACTATTAGCAGGATCAAGTTGATAAGTTTTTTTGTTACCCCCTTTGACATTTTTAGCTGAGCCAACAGCATCGCGGAATGGTCCATAAAAACTTGAAGCATATTTTGCTGAATATGCCATGATTTGTGTATTAACAAAACCCTGTTTTTCAAGTTCCTGACGGATTGCGCCGATACGGCCATCCATCATATCGCTAGGAGCAACAATATCAACACCAGCTTGGGCTTGCATTAATGCTTGTTTAACCAAAGTTTCAACTGATAAATCATTTTGTACATAACCTTGCTCATCAGTAATACCATCTTGTCCATGAATAGTATAAGGATCAAGAGCAACATCAGTTAATACGCCAAGTTCAGGAAACTCCTTTTTTAATGCGCGTACTGCTCTAGGTACTAATCCATTTTCATTAAAGGCTTCTTCTGCTAAGAGTGATTTCTTTGATGCTTCAATGGCAGGAAATAATGAAATAACGGGTATTCCTAATTTAGTTATTTGCTCAGCTTCTTTTAATAATACGTCAATGCTCATTCGATTAACTTTTGGCATTGAGGTAACGCCTTGAACCACGTTTTTACCTTCAACAATAAAAACAGGATAAATCAGATCATTGACAGTTAAGCTATTTTCAGCAACTAAACGACGACTAAAATCGTGCGCACGGATGCGACGTAAACGGCGTTGTGGAAATTGACCAGCAAAAAAAGATGGCATACAAACTCCTACAAATTTTCAAAAATTTTTGCTGTATTATTAAACGTAGACTAAGGATAAGCAAATCAATTTGTTCGATAGTAATAATTCGATATTTTACTTTACAACAGGGGTTAATTAGAGGTAAAATTCGGCACTAATTTTTAATTCCTTGTGATATCAAACAAATTTGAGGTGAGAGGCACATGCCAGTAATCAAAGTACGTGAAAATGAACCTTTCGATGTAGCATTACGTCGTTTTAAACGTTCTTGCGAAAAAGCAGGAGTTTTAGCAGAAGTTCGTAACCGTGAATTTTACGAAAAACCAACAACAATTCGTAAACGCGCAAAAGCAGCAGCTGTTAAACGCCATGCTAAAAAATTAGAAAGAGAAAACGCTCGTCGCACTCGTCTATACTAATATTTATACTAAAAATCAATTTATTATATTTTTAATATAAAGAATTTTAACAAGCCGTACATCTTTACGGCTTGTTGTCTATGTGTAATATCAATCTTAGTGAAATTTTGTCATGAAAGGTCTTATTCCTAACGATTTTATTCTCGATTTGATTGCTCGCACTAACATCCTTGATGTGATCAGCAAACGCGTTAAAATGAAAAAAAAAGGGAATAACTATTTTGGTTGTTGTCCTTTTCATGATGAAAAAACGGCTTCCTTTTCGTTAAACGAAAAAAAGCAAATCTATTATTGTTTCGGATGTGGCGCTTCAGGTTCTGTTGTCAATTTTTTAATGCAATATGAACGTCTATCCTTCCCGGAAGCAATTGAAGAATTAGCTAGTATGCAAGGGGTTCGTGTCCCTTATACAACCGATAGTAACAATCAATACGATCAAGCAAAACAGATAGAATCGCGAAACATGCGTCGTGATCTCTATGAGCTGATGGCAAAAGCTACAAATTTTTACCAACAGCAGTTAGCGCTGCCTACATCAACAGATGCTAAGCAATATCTTGCTCAACGAGGACTTAATTCTGAAATTATCGCTCGATATAAAATTGGTTTTGCACCTAATTCAAGACAGCTAACTTTTCAAAATATAGTTAAAACAAAAGATGACGCTATCCTTTATGATAAAGCCGGAATGTCAGTTAATAATGGTGGTGGTAATCAATATGATCGCTTTCGTGGGCGAATTATGTTTCCGATTCGTGACCGACAAGGTAATGTGATTGCGTTTGGTGGTCGCACGATCATTAATGATTCAGCAAAATACCTAAATTCACCTGAAACACCTATTTTCCATAAAGGTTTCCAGTTATATGGACTTTATGAAGCTCAAGAAGTTAATCGCAATCCGAAGCAATTGATGATTGTTGAAGGCTATATGGATGTTGTTTCTCTTGCCCAATATGGTATTGATTATGCTGTTGCTGCTTTAGGCACTGCAACCTCAGAAGAACATATTAAACTTTTGTTCAGAGCAACAGATTCTGTCATATTTTGTTATGATGGTGACAATGCTGGTCGCAGTGCAGCTTGGCGAGCATTGAATGTATTATTACCTTGTCTGATTGATGGTAAAGATATAACATTTGCTTTTTTACCACAAGACGAAGATCCGGATAGTTTAGTTCGTAAAATTGGCAAAGAAGGTTTTGAAGATTATTTAAAATCAGCTCCCAATTTATCCAAATTTTTATTTGATGAATTATTGAAACAAGTAGATTTAAAAACGGCAGAAGGGAAGGCCAAGTTAAGCTCACTTGCTTTGCCATTACTTGAGCAGGTTAAAGCTAAAGCATTTCGATTGAACTTATTACAACAATTAGGTAATTATTTAGGATTACTTGAAGTATCGCAAATTGAACAGTTGATCTCTTCAAACCGTTATAAGAATGACGGAAAAAGGGTTGAAACAGCACCAGCATCAAATATGAAGTTAACTACGATGCGTATCTTGATAGGTTTATTGATTCAATATCCCAATCTTGCCAAGCAAGTTTCAGATCTTGATACCATTCGCCAAGTTAAACTTGCTGGCATCGAAATTTTGATTGAACTACTTGAATTATGTCAACGTTATCCAAATATAACTACTGCACAACTATTAACGGAATGTATCGACAGACCGTTTTATAAACAATTAAACCGTTTGGCAACATGGGAGTCTCATTACCAAGATGATGAAATAGCCACAATTTTTTCTCATACTTTAAAAGAGTTATATGATAATATACTTGCCCAAAGGCAAGACGAATTAATCGCAAAAGAGAGAGTCTCGGGCTTAAGTACCGCAGAGAAAAAAGAATTAGCGACGTTAATACTTGTTTTATCAAAAAAAGACTAAATATACAGAGTATGTGTAGAACAACATATTTTATTCTACATATTAAATATACATGACCGAATAACTAAAAGTGGATACCTTTTATGGAGCAAAATTCTCAATCACAGCTTAAACTCCTAATCATTCGAGGTAAGGAGTTAGGATACTTGACCTATGCTGATGTCAACGATCACTTGCCTGAAGAGATTATTGATTCAGATCAGATTGAAGATATTATCCAAATGATTAATGATATGGGGATTCAAGTTCTTGAAGAAGCCCCTGATTCTGATGAGTTATTACTTTCAGATAATGTCCCTGATGAAGAAGCCGTTGAAGCAGCAACTGCATTAGTACTATCTAATGTAGAATCAGAAATAGGCCGAACAACAGACCCTGTACGTATGTATATGCGTGAAATGGGTGCAGTAGAACTACTAACACGTGAAGGCGAAATTGATATAGCCAAACGAATTGAAGATGGGATCAATCAAGTTCAAACTTCTGTCTCAGAATACCCAGAAGCCATCACTTACCTGTTAGAACAGTATAATTTAATTGAAACAGGCGAGGTGCGGTTATCTGATTTAATTACTGGATTTGTTGATCCAAATGCTGAAGAGTCGACAGAAGAGTTACCAGAAGATTTAGAAGAAAGTGATGCTGAAATCGATATTGATGACAGTGATGACGAAAGCGAAGATGAAGAAAGTGATTCATCTGCTGAAGATGATGTTTCTATTGATCCAGAAGTTGCCAGAGCTAAATTTGCTGAGTTAAAAGAGCAACATGACAAAACGTCTGAAGCTATCAAAAAATATGGAAGAGCGCATAAAAAAGCGCAACAAGAGATTGAAAACTTATCTGAAATCTTTAAACAGTTCCGTTTAGTTGGCAAACAGTTTGACATACTTGTTAATAACATGAGAAGTATGATGGATCGAGTAAGAGCGCATGAGCGTGTCATTATGAAAATCTGTGTCGAACAATGCAAAATGCCTAAAAAACAGTTTATGACGCATTTTACTGGTAATGAAAATAACATGAACTGGTATAAAAAGGCGTTAACGGCTAAAGGTGCGTTCGTTGCAAGCTTAAAAGAATTTGAAGAACCAATTATGGCTCAAATAAATCTTTTACAACAAATTGAAACCGAAACCAATCTTTCGATCGAGCAAATTAAAGATATCAATAGACGTATGTCAATTGGTGAAGCTAAAGCACGTCGAGCCAAAAAAGAGATGGTTGAAGCTAACTTACGTCTGGTGATCTCCATAGCTAAAAAATATACCAATCGAGGATTACAGTTCTTAGATCTTATTCAGGAAGGTAATATTGGTTTAATGAAAGCTGTCGATAAATTTGAATATCGTCGAGGTTATAAATTCTCAACTTATGCAACTTGGTGGATCAGACAAGCTATTACACGTTCAATTGCTGACCAAGCAAGGACAATCCGTATTCCAGTACATATGATTGAAACGATTAATAAATTAAATCGTATTTCACGTCAAATGTTACAAGAGATAGGTCGCGAACCAACGCCAGAGGAGTTATCCGAACGCATGCAAATGCCAGAAGATAAAATCCGCAAAGTGTTGAAGATCGCTAAAGAACCAATCTCAATGGAAACACCGGTTGGTGATGATGAAGATTCACATTTAGGTGATTTTATTGAAGATACTGCACTAGAACAACCTTTAGATGCAGCCACTTCAGAAAGTTTGCGTAGTGCAACGCGTGATATATTGTCGGGCTTAACACCACGAGAAGCTAAAGTATTACGTATGCGATTTGGTATTGATATGAATACCGATCATACGCTTGAGGAAGTGGGTAAACAGTTTGATGTTACACGTGAGCGTATACGTCAAATAGAAGCCAAAGCGTTACGTAAATTACGTCATCCAAGTCGTTCTGATGTACTTCGAAGTTTTTTAGAATAATTTATTACCCATTAATTATATCGCCACATCTGTGGCGATTTTTTTAATCAATCACGCTGATAACAATGAACATACTACAACGTTTTAAGATTGACACATTTTTATTAGTTTTAATTTGTGTTGTCATTTTGGCGAGTTTGTTTCCCTGTAAAGGTGAAACTAAAGTTATTTTTGAATATTTAACTACTTTTGCTATTGGCTTGTTGTTTTTCATGCATGGTGCCAAACTTTCGTTTCAAGCAATAGTAGTTGGAATAAAAAATTGGCGATTACATTTAATCATCTTTATTACTACATTTGTTATCTTTCCTCTATTGGGAATGATGATGCAATTGTTAGTACCCCGCGTTTTATCTCAAGAGATTTATTTAGGTTTTTTATATCTGTGTGTCTTACCTGCAACAGTTCAATCAGCCATAGCCTTTACTTCAATTGCCAGAGGAAATGTTGCCGCAGCTATCTGTAGTGCTTCTGCATCAACCTTGTTAGGCGTTTTCATTACCCCACTTTTAGTCGGGCTATTGATGCATACACAAGCTGCTGGTTCAATGAATATCATGGATGCAATAACATCTATTATGTTAAAGTTAATGTTACCTTTTATTATTGGTCATTTATCAAGGCGTTTCATTGGTAAATGGGTAGATAAATATAAAAGTGTAATTTCAAAAACCGATCGTATGTCAATTTTACTAGTGGTTTATGTTGCCTTTAGCGATGCAGTTGCTAATGGTATTTGGTCACAAATTAGTTTTATCTCACTGCTAAAAATTATCTTTTTTTCTATTTTATTACTCACGATTGTATTACTCTTCACAACTTATTGTTCTAGGTTGTTGGGATTTAATAAAGAAGATGAGATCACCATTGTATTTTGTGGCTCTAAAAAAAGCTTAGCCAGTGGTATTCCCATGGCAAGTGTTATTTTTCCAATGTCTATAATGGGGATAATGATCTTACCATTAATGATCTTTCATCAAATCCAATTAATGATTTGTGCTTTTCTAGCCGCTCGTTATGCTAAACGTTAAACGAAAAATGTAAAAATTGTTTTGCTCATTATCCTATTCTCAAGGATAATAGTCCCGCTATTAACAACAGAAAGATATATTATGTTTCATCTATTTGCTGATTTAGAGTTTTCGACCATTGCATTATTAGTCGTAGCGTTGCTATTTGTCCTTTTTTATGAGGCCATTAATGGTTTTCATGATACAGCCAATGCTGTTGCAACAGTTATTTATACTAGGGCATTGAAAGAACAACTTGCTGTTTTTATGGCTGGGATGTTTAATTTTTTTGGTGTACTGCTTGGTGGGCTTAGTGTCGCTTATGCAATTGTTCATCTTTTACCAACCGATCTTTTACTTAATGTAAGTTCTACCCATGGTCTGGCTATGGTATTTTCAATCTTACTTTCAGCCATTATCTGGAATTTGGGTACATGGTATGTTGGTCTTCCTGCTTCTAGTTCGCATACATTGATTGGTTCGATTATTGGCGTCGCACTTGCTAATGCATTTATTATGGACACATCAATTATTGATGCACTTAATATCCCTAAGATGATCCAAATTTTTCTATCCTTAATTATATCTCCCGTTGTGGGACTAGTTATTGCTGGTTTGATGATTTTTTTACTTCGCAAATATTGGACACGAAGAGGGCAAAGTAAAAAAAGTAGCAAAAAAAGAGAACGTATTTTTATGACGCCAGAGCAACGTGAAAAACTATACGGAAAGAAAAAACCGCCATTTTGGATACGTATAATGTTAATTATATCTGCTGCTGGGGTTAGTTTTTCGCATGGCGCTAATGATGGACAAAAAGGTATCGGTCTATTAATGCTTGTTTTAATGGGCATTGCTCCAGCTGGTTTTATTGTAAATATGAGTGCATCTACCTACGAAATTACTTATACACGTAATGCGATTCACAATATTGAAGAGTATTTTATTAATCATAATGACGAACTTAATACTGTTATCGGTAAACAATCAGCAGTAGATAATACGGTTCCTGTCAGTGATTTGAATAAATATCATTGTGACTATTCTCGTTCATTTACCACATTAAACATAGCTAATTCTTTATTTAATAAGCTTAATGATTATGAAGCATTAAGTGTCGATCAGCGTCTACAAGCAAGACGTATTTTACTTTGTTTATCAGATACGGTTTCCCATGTTGCTAAACAGCCTAATGTAACCCCAGAAGACAAACAATATTTAAAATCACTGAACAACGATCTTCTTAAAACCGTCGAATATGCACCGATTTGGATAATTATTGCAGTTGCATCTGCGTTAGCTGTCGGGACAATGATAGGTTGGAAACGCGTTGCTATTACGATAGGTGAAAAAATTGGTAAGAAAGGTATGACTTATGCACAAGGTGTGTCGGCTCAAATTACCACTGCGTTATCTATAGGTATTGCAAGTTATACCGGAATGCCAGTATCAACAACTCAAGTTCTCTCTTCATCTGTCGCGGGAACAATGATCGTTGATGGTGGAGGCGTACAAAGTAAAACCATAAAAAATATTGCATTAACATGGATTTTAACACTTCCGATATCAATTTTGTTATCTGCATCACTTTTTTGGCTTGCTCAAAAACTGATTTAGTAGTAAATATAGAGTATCAAATTTGAATTTAACCAGAGCGTCAAAAGAGGAAGGAGTAAAGTATCATGGCTTACAAACATATTTTAGTCGCAGTTGATTTATCACCAGAAAGCGAAGTTCTTGTCGAAAAAGCAGTTTCTATGGCAAGGCCATATAATGCTCAAATATCATTGATTCACGTTGGTATTAACTATTCCGATCTTTATACTGGTTTGGTGGATATTAATATGAATGATATGAAAGATAGAATAACTGAAGATGCGCATATTGCATTGAATAAACTTGCCGATGATGCAGGTTATCCTATTGCTCATACTCTTTCAGGAAATGGCGAATTTGGACAAGTACTAATTGAAGCAATTCAAGAATATGGTGCTGATCTTGTTGTTTGCGGTCACCATCAAGATTTCTGGAGTAAATTAATGTCTTCGGCTCGTCAACTTATTAATAATACTCATATTGATACGTTAATTGTTCCGCTAAAAGATGAAGAACTGTCTGAAGAAGTTGCCAAATGAAATTTAAAACATCAACCCGCTTAATTGGCGGGTTTTTGTTAACTTCAATTTAAAATTCTTGTAAAGATGTTTCAGGTTAACTATACGTTTTAGTATATTTTTCTATATTTGCTACTTTTATCTGTGATTTGAGACACGACAAGAATATAGTTAAATGGTAATTTAATGTTACAAGGAGATTTATTATGAACACAGCTCTCGTTACAGGTGCTTCATCGGGTTTTGGTCAAGCTATATGCCGTAAATTAATTGCGGATGGTTATAAAGTCATAGGCGTTGCTCGACGAGCAGATAAATTACAAAAACTAGCTGATGAATTGGGTCACAAATTTTGCCCATTAACCATGGATGTAACCAAAAAAGATGCAGTAGAATCTATTTTGCTACAATTACCTAAAGATTTTCAACCTATTGATATTTTAGTGAATAATGCTGGTTTAGCGCTTGGTTTAGAGCCGGCATATCAAGCTGATTATAATGACTGGCAGACTATGATTGATACTAATATAATCGGATTAGTACATTTAACTCATCAAATCTTGCCAAGCATGGTGGAGCGTAACTTCGGTTATATTATTAATCTCGGTTCTGTTGCTGGTACTTATGCTTATAAAGGTGGTAATGTTTATGGGGCATCTAAGGCATTTGTTAAACAATTTAGTGCTAATTTACGTACTGATTTACTCGGAAAAAAAGTAAGAGTAACTAATATTGAACCAGGTTTATGCGGTGGTACTGAATTTTCAAATGTAAGATTTCATGGTGATGATGCCCAAGCCGCTAAGGTATATCAAGGTGTTGAATATATAACAGCAGAAGATATAGCAAACACGGTATCATGGCTAGTAAATACACCTTCCCATTTTAATGTTAATTCGATTGAAATAATGCCCGTTGCACAGGCACAAGCTGGTCTTTCGGTATATAAATAAGCTCAATAACAATAAAAAGTACAGTATCTGCATTAAATAATAAGTGCAGATACATAAATTAAGTTTGTAAAAAATTGTGTTTAGCAAACAAAATAGACTTGCACTTATGCTAATGGATTGCTATGCTTTTCCCTTGTAAATTTGATAGAGGTTTATTGCAATGACATTTTCTGAAGTAACGAAAACATTTGCGACAAGTTTGCCTGGAACAGATACTTACGTAAAATTACGTAAAGCTATGCAAACATTAATTCAAGAAGATCCAAAAAATGCAGCGGTGTATTTTCTGGTGTTTGGATTCGCGCGCACGTATGTGATGTTATATGAAGATCAGGAAATATCTCCGCAATTTGCTGAAGATAATCAAAAAGTCATGTTATCGTATTTAAACATCCTTGATGAAGCATTGAATAAACAAGATGCTGAAAGTATCTATCAAGCGTTAAATAAAGTGGTCAACGAATACGAAAATAGTAAAAAGGTTTTTTAAAATTACAGCCTGACATGAAAATGTCGGGCTGTTTTGTTTAGAGATTTGATTGATAAAATAGCTTAGGAAAAAAATGACAACCGTAATGAGTATTTTAGGTATTATTGGCACCTTCGGCACTATTATGAAATATAGGGCGGGTTGATTTTTCCTAAAAAATATCAAGAAACCCGCCAAAAAAGGCGGGTTTTTTCTTTTGTCAGCAACGAAAAATTTATCATCAATAATATTAAACAAGATTAAATGAGAAATTTATGGTGTTAGGATTTAGTACTATAAAAATTCACTAAATACTTATCGATAACTTCGATGTTAGGTATTTTGAATTGTAAAGGGCATAAATTAAAATAATAAATAAAGGTGTGATATGAAAGTTTTAAAATTTGGAGGAACATCTGTTGCTAACGCAGAACGCTTTTTGCGTGTTGCAGAGATTATTGAAAATAATGCTAAGCAAGAGCAGACAGCAACGGTTCTATCTGCTCCAGCAAAAATTACTAATCATTTAGTTGCAATGGTTGAAAAAACGGTTGCCGGGCAAGATATTCACAATAATATTTATGATGCTGAAAAAATCTTTGCTGATCTGTTAGAAGGACTTTCAAAAGCACAACCTAATTTTGCTTACCACGAGATGAAACGTTTTGCATTGAATGAATTAAATCATGTTAAGCAATTACTTGAAGGCATTCGTCTGTTAGGGCAATGTCCCGATAGCATTAACGCCTCGATTATTTGTCGTGGTGAAAAATTATCAATTGCAATAATGCAAGAACTGCTAAAAGCAAAAGGACATGCTGTTACTGTAATTAATCCGGTGGTAATGTTACTTGCACAGGGTGATTATTTAGAATCAACGGTGGATATTACTGAATCTACCCGTCGCATTAATGAAATGCAAATACCTCAAGAAGATATTATTTTAATGCCTGGTTTTACAGCTGGTAACGAAAAAGGGGAATTGGTCGTACTTGGTCGAAATGGATCTGATTATTCCGCTTCGGTCTTAGCAGCTTGTTTGCGTGCCAGTTGTTGTGAAATTTGGACTGATGTCGATGGTGTTTATACCTGCGATCCTCGTATTGTACCGGATGCTAAATTACTTAAAACTATGTCCTATCAAGAAGCTATGGAACTCTCTTATTTTGGAGCCAAAGTTCTCCACCCTAGAACGATTTTACCTATTGCTCAATTTCAAATACCTTGCTTAATTAAAAATACTAATAATCCTGATGCACCAGGAACATTAATTGGCGCCAATGTAGTTGATTCAACAACACCAGTAAAAGGGATAACTAATTTAAACAACATGGCAATGATTAATGTATCCGGTCCAGGATTAAAAGGAATGGTGGGCATGTCTGCGCGGGTTTTTTCAGCTATGTCTTATTCAGGAATTTCTGTGGTACTTATTACCCAATCATCATCTGAATATAGTATCAGTTTTTGTATACCTCAAGCGGAACTTTGTCGTGCAGAAGAAGCGCTCAACGAAGAGTTTTATTTAGAGTTAAAAGATGGATTACTTGAACCGATAGAAGTGATTGAAAAACTTGCTATCATCTCTGTGGTTGGGGACGGAATGCGAACTTTACGTGGTTTATCTGCTAATTTCTTCACGGCACTAGCCAGAGCCAATATTAATATAGTTGCTATCGCACAAGGCTCTTCTGAACGTTCTATTTCAGTCGTAGTCGATAATGATGTTGCTATTATCGGCGTGCGAGTTGTTCACCAAGTTCTTTTTGGAACTGATAAAATGTTAGATGTTTTTGTTATTGGAGTTGGTGGTGTCGGCGGTGCGTTGGTTGATCAAATCAGTCGTCAACAACCATGGCTTAAAAACAAACAAATTGATTTACATGTCTGTGGATTGTTTAATTCAAAACATAGTATTGTTAGCAGAGATGGAATTGATTTAACTAATTGGCGTGAAAAAATTAAACAAAGTGATACACCCTATTCATTAGATGGAATTATTGATTTTGCTAAGAAAAATCGATTACTTAATCCAATATTAGTTGATTGTACATCAAGTAGTGAAGTATCTGATAAATATGCCGATTTTCTCGCTAATGGATTTCATGTAGTTACACCGAATAAAAAAGCTAATACAAGTTCGATGGCCTATTACTTACGCCTACGCCAAGAAGCAGCAAAAAGTAAACGTAAATTTCAGTATGATACAAATGTGGGGGCGGGATTACCTGTTATTGAAAATCTGCAAAATTTACTTAATGCTGGAGATGAACTGATTAAATTCTCCGGTATCTTATCTGGCTCACTTTCTTTTATCTTTGGTAAACTTGATGAAGGTATGTCTCTGTCAGAAGCAACTAAACTAGCAAAAGAAAAAGGCTTTACAGAACCTGATCCTCGAGATGATTTATCGGGTACCGATGTTGCTAGAAAACTATTAATTTTAGCGCGAGAAGCTGGGTTACAATTAGAGTTAGATCAGATCAAAGTGGAATCAGTTTTACCGACACAATACTCACAAGGTAGTATTGATGAATTTATGGCTAAATTGCCACAATTGGATAGCGAATTCAAAGTAAAATCAGAGCAAGCCGCAAAAGAAGGCAAAGTATTACGTTATGTAGGTAGCATTGAAAACAACCAGTGTAGCGTAAAAATTGAAACTGTTGATAGTGAAGACCCTCTTTTTAAAGTCAAAAATGGAGAAAATGCATTAGCATTTTATACTCGTTATTATCAACCAATTCCACTTGTTCTACGAGGTTATGGTGCAGGAAATGATGTAACAGCTGCTGGTGTTTTTGCTGATATTCTAAGAACGACTTCAGGTAAAATCGGAGGTTAAATGAGTCATAAATCTTTAACTGTTTATGCACCTGCTTCAATGGCGAATATAAGTGTTGGCTTTGATATTCTTGGTGCTGCCATTAATCCGATTAGTGGCGCAATGCTTGGAGACTGTATTACGGTTGAATCATCAACTGAATTTAATCTCACCAGCAAAGGACAGTTTGTCAAAAAGCTACCGCGCGATCCTAAATACAATATTGTCTACCAATGTTGGCAACGTTTTTGTAAAGCTATTGGCAAAAAATTGCCTGTTAATATTATCCTTGAAAAAAATATGCCAATTGGTTCAGGGTTAGGATCAAGTGCTTGCTCTGTTGTGGGTGCATTGGTTGCTTTAAATGAGTTTTTTGATAAGCCGTTTAATGAATTTGAAATGCTGACCATGATGGGTGAACTTGAAGGGCGTATTTCTGGAAGTGTGCATTATGATAATGTGGCACCATGTTATCTAGGTGGAATGCAACTCATACTTGATGAAATGGGTATAATTAGTGAATCAATTCCATTGTTTGACGATTGGTATTGGATAATGGCTTATCCAGGCATTAAAGTTTCAACCGCAGAAGCACGCGCGATTTTACCTGCTCAATATCAAAAAGCTGATTGTGTCGCACATGGCCGATATGTAGGCGGATTTGTTCATGCTTGTTATACGCAGCAACCCAAACTAGCGGCAGCAATGCTTTGTGATAATATTGCAGAACCTTATCGTAAACAATTATTACCAAATTTTGATGAGACACAAAAACGAGTCAAACAACTCGGTGCATTAGCTTCAGGGATCTCAGGCTCTGGACCAACAATGTTTGTGGTTGCCGATAAACTTGAAACAGCACAACAAATTGAATTATTGCTCAAAAGCTATTATTTACAAAATGAAGATGGATTTACTCATATTTGTAAAATTGATACACAAGGTGCAAGAGTTATTTGAGATTAATTTGACATAAAGGATGTTGGGTTAAATTAGAAAAATCCCAACTTTTTAATAACAGATGAAACTGTTATAACAAAAGTAAACAGTTAAGCTTAAAGATTATCGGAATATATTATGAAATTGTACAATTTAAAAGATCACTCAGAGCAAGTTAGTTTTGCACAAGCTGTGCAACAAGGTCTTGGTAAGGGACAAGGGCTGTTCTTCCCCCAAGATTTACCTAAATTTTCTGCTAGCGAAATCGAATCACTACTGGAACTTGATTTTGTTACGCGAAGTGCCAAAATCTTATCAGCTTTTATTGGTGATGAGATCAGCAATGAAGATATGTTAAGGTTAGTCAAAAACGCTTTTCAGTTTCCAGCACCTGTAAAATCAATCGAAACCGATATTGGCTCATTAGAGTTATTTCATGGACCAACCCTAGCATTTAAAGACTTTGGTGGACGATTTATGGCACAAGCATTAGTTCAAGTTGCTGCCGACAAAAAAATTACCATTTTAACGGCGACATCAGGAGATACCGGTGCTGCTGTTGCCCATGCTTTTTATCATCTTCCTAATATACGCGTGGTAATTTTGTATCCAGAAGGAAAAATCAGTCCATTACAAGAAAAGTTATTTTGTACACTTGGTGACAATATCCATACTATCGCAATTCAAAGTGATTTTGATGCTTGTCAAGCACTGGTGAAACAGGCCTTTGATGACGAAGAATTAAAAACTACCATTGGGTTAAATTCAGCAAACTCTATTAACATTAGCAGATTACTTGCACAAATTAGTTATTATTTTGAAGCTTATGCTCAACTCACACCAAAACAACGAGAACAACTTGTTGTTTCTGTTCCTAGCGGTAATTTTGGAGATCTAACAGCAGGCTTACTGGCTAAAACTATGGGTTTACCTATTAAACGTTTTATAGCGGCGACAAATGCTAATGACACTGTTCCTCGTTACTTAGAGACAGGTAAATGGGAACCACATGCAACTGTGGCGACTTTATCCAATGCGATGGATGTTAGCCAACCAAATAATTGGCCTCGTATTGAAGAGATCTATAAACGAGAGGGTTGGGTATTAAAATCATTGGGACATGCAGCTGTGTCAGATGAAGTAGCAACGCAATCGGTGCGAGAACTCGATCATAAAGGTTATTTATCTGAACCACATGGGGCCATTGCATATCGAGCTTTACGTGATCAGCTACAAGAAGGTGAGTACGGGTTATTTTTAGGTACTGCACATCCAGCGAAATTCAAAGAGGTGGTTGAAACTATTCTTGGTAAATCAATTTCATTACCAAAAGCACTTGCTAAACGAGCAGATATGACGTTACTTTCTCACTATATGCCTAATGATTTTACCAAGTTACGTGATTTTTTAATTAAATTAGATTGGTAATTTTTTTGCTATTCTTAATGAAAATAGCAAAATAGTCATCACAACAAATACCTTCCTTTTGTGATCAAAGGGAAGGTATATTTTTTGTAAACTGACACGCTTATCTTTTTTCCATTTCAAATTCAATTAGCATAATCAAGATATGAATAACCTTAATATGTATCTCTTGAATTCTATCTGCGTACCCATGATGTGGAACGCGAATTTCCAAATCTGCAAGTGGTGCCATTAAACCACCATCGTTGCCAGTTAGGGCAATTGTGCTTAATCCTAGCTGTTTTGCAGTTTTCATTGCTTGGATAATATTTTTGGAATTACCTGAACCAGATAAACAAAGAAGTATATCTCCTTTTTGCGCAACACCTTCTAAATATCGTGAAAATATTGCATCATAACCAAAATCATTACTCACACAAGAGATATGACTCACATCTGAAATAGCAATGGCGGGGTAAGCAGGTCTATTTTCTCTATAACGACCGGTTAATTCCTCTGCAAAATGCATGGCATCACAATGTGATCCTCCATTGCCACAAGAAAATATTTTACGTCCAGATTTAAAAGCGTTTGCAATCATAATCGCTGCATCGTTAACGCGTTGTAGATGAGTAGGATTATTAATAAATTTATCCAATACATCTGCAGATTGTTTAAGTTCAGTTTTTATTTGTTCAATGTACATTATCATTTAGTCCTGTAATAATTGATGGCTAGTCAAATTTCACGACAACTCTATAGGTTAAAGGTGAAATGCCTTCTTTGATGCCATATTCAATGTCTTTAAATGGTACAACTTTTGAAATAAGTTGTTTTACATCAATAATTTTATGATCAAGTATGTTTAGTGCTGTAATAAAATCCGTGGTATTAGAATTAGCACTACCAATAACTTCGGTCATTCGACGATGTAAACGATTAGGACTTAAACTAATTGGAGTATCAGGATGATAGGAACTATACAAAATAACTTTACCATATAAAGCGCTCATCTCTACGGATTCTTCTGCAAGTTTAGATACCCCCACTGTATTGAAAACAATATTGGCGCCTTCTTGATTAGTAAGAGATTTAACCGCTTCAATTGCGTTTTGTTTGCTAGGATTAATGCACTCATTGAACCCCAGTTTTCGCATAAAGTCTAATCGTTGATCATTAGGTTCAACAATGATTACTCTCGCACCTTTCAATCTTGCCAACATTGCATGGAAAACCCCCATGATCCCAGCACCAACAACAACAACGGAGTCAGAGAATTTTATATCTACCATATTAACACTATGAACAACGCACGATAATGGCTCAACAAGTGCCGCTTCTTCATCGCTAAGATCGCTTTCAATTTTGAATATCTTACTTAAAGGGACGGCTAAATACTCAGAAAAACCACCCATACCTTTAATATCTAATCCACCAATTCTATTTTCATAGTTGAAGTTAGTACAACAACCTTCTTCTCCTATACGGCAGTTATGGCAAACACCACAGGAAGTCATAAGACCCACAACAACCCGATCTCCTACTTTCCATAACTTAGGATCAATATCTTCCCCAATTGCGGTAATCACACCAGATTCTTCATGACCACCAATAAATGGAAAATCGACTTTATTAATTCCTTGATAAACACGCTGTTCCCAAGTACAAATCGCACAAGCTTTAAGTTTCACAAGCACTTCATTTGATTTGGGAACCGGTTTTTTAATATCTATAATTTCTATCTTACCTACACCCGTAAATACAGCAGCTTTACACATGTCTGACATTTTGTCCTCACTTAAGTTTAATCAATTTCAAATATAAATTCGTTTTACACCATTTAAAAAATTCCTATCGCAGCTCCAATTCCTGATATTAAAACTAAGATCAATAACACTGTGGTTGATTTCATTTTTTTATTCAAAAAATGAAGTGACAATAATGTGATAGCGATAGGTAATAACCCTTTAAATAATTTATCGAGTACATCACCCTGAACGTGAAGAACTGATTCACCGGCAGAAAAACTTAATGGTGTTGATAAAGATACATAGGCGACGGTTAATCCTCCTATTACAATGGCTCCTAATATTTGAGCGGTCATCATAACTTTTTTAAGCGCATGTCCAGCCAATAGTTTTTGAACACCTTCTTTACCAAGATAATAACCTTTCATCCATAGAATATAGGCAATGGATAACATGGTGATAAACATAGCAATGATATAAAAAATAGGTCCAAGTAAACTACCATTGGTTGAAGAAAGGCTAATGGCGAATGAAAGAAATATTGGAACAATCGTACCTTGCCACAAGGTATCACCCACTCCAGCTAAAGGTCCCATTAAACCTGTTTTTAACGCATTAATATTTTCCCCTTTAATTGGACTGCCATTTGCCATTTGTTCTTCTAACGAGATGGTCATACCATGGATGATGCCACCAAAATGGGGTTCAGTATTAAAAAATTCTAAATGTCTGGTTAAACCTTTTTGTAACTCTTCCGGATTATCAGCGTATAAACGTTTTAAAACCGGCACCATAGAGTAAGCAAAACCGGTAGACTGTAACCGTTCATAGTTATAATTTGAATGTGATGCAAAAGTCCAACGCCAAAATGCTTTTTTAACATCACTTTTGGTTAATGATTTAGCGGGTAATTTGGTATTTTCTGTATTCATTTTAATATTCCTTATAATTAGTTATTTTTGAAAAAAAGTTGAGTGTAAATAAAGGCAACGATAAATCCAAAAACAGCTAAGGCGATGATTGGAAGATTGAAATAGACAGCTAATAGACACCCTAAAGCATAAAAGATCATTGTATTAGAGCTATTAATTGATTTAAGAATCATTGCGATACCAAGAGCAGGTAATACACCACCAATAACTTGTAAAACATGTAATGGCTTACCACTAATTGAACTTAACAATGAGCGAATGACATCCGCGCCAAAATAAGCAATAAGTGCTACCGGAATGACAGAAATAATAAATAAAAATACTTGTGGGAAAAAGAGATGTATTCGTCCAAGATTATTGACATCACCTTTACTTGCAACCTTATCAACCATATGCAGGAAGCTAATATCAACAGTCATGTGGATAATCCAAATAACTGTACCAAGTAATCCAATTGGCACGGCTAAGGTAACGGCCACTTGTGGATCGACACCTGAGACTAAAGCTAAAGCGGTACCTAATGTTCCAGCAAGACCCGGATCGACAGGAACGGTTCCCCCAGCTGAAATATAAGCTAAGTAAGGTAAATTGATTGCAGCACCAATAATACAGCCTTGCATTGGATCGCCTAGTACTACACCTACCATGGTGCCACAAATTAAAGGTCTATTTAAAATAGTACTACCTAGTAAAGTTAACCAAGGCGTCCCATTAACACCTAAATAATAGATGATGCCAATGAGAATGGCTTGAATAAATGATATTTCCATAATAAATCCTCGATTTAAGATTATAAGTATTTGCTAATGTCAATTTTGCTATCAGATGGAATAACTTGGATATTGATAACTATCTTCTGTTCGATCATCTTTTTGAAAATATCTTTTTCATCATCTGAGGCTGAGATATTTCGATAGACTTGGCTTCGGTTTCCTCTTAATCCCATTCCGCCAACATTAAGTTCTTTGATAGTTATACCTTTTTGAAGTAATTCATTGATAGTAAATGGATTTTTAACTAGAATAATGATTCTGCCTCCTTTATCTTCACCAGATAAATATTGCACAGCTTCATCAACGGTTAAAATTTCTACATGAATGCCTTGAGGAACAGCAGCTAACATTACCATTTTGATAAACTCATCTTGTGCGACTTCATCATCAATGATAACAATCTCATTGGCATTGGTATTGCTCAACCACGCAGTCATAACTTGTCCGTGGATCAATCGGTCATCTATTCTTGTAAATACGATATTTTTCATTGTAATAGCTTCCTTTTCTTAATTATTTCAACTCATTGAAAAATTCTTTGATACTTTCTTTCCCTGTCTGTAAGACAGATACGTATAATTCATTTAAAGTGAGGTGGCGTGACATAACTGCTTCAATTGCCATCGGCAAGTTAACACCAGAAATGATTCGATAATTTTCAGGATCAATATTTTTAGAACTTAATGCACAAGCTTTGAAAGGACTCGCTCCATAGATATCAACCAAAGCTAAAACACTCTCACCTTGTTTAATTGAAGTTTCGATCGTTTTTGCTACAGCTTGGGTAAACTCCTCAATACTCGTTTCATGATAAAGTGACATTATTTCAATGTGTTGCGATTCCCCACAAATAAGTTCTACGGCATCTTTCAGCGCTGAAGATAAATGACTATGAGTTGCAATTAATATTTTGATCAAAATATTCTCCTTAATATACTTAGCGTTTTGCTGTGTTTTGGCTCGATTATAGTCAATAAAAATTAAATAAAAATATTTTTTACTCATTTGTGTGATCGAAGTCAACAAATGAGCAAAAATATTCGATAAATTGCATCTTATTGGTTAAATTGTTTTAAATTACAATTAGATATTTAGGGATAGGCAACAACTTTGAGTCAGTCTTTTGTTATGATAATATCGACATTATTCGCGATAGTTTTAGATATTTAACAAAGTAAATCAGACAATAATCGTATAAAATATTTATATTTACAGATACAGTGATTGCATCAAAAAAGATAATTACAGAATGATAAGGAATCATAAAATGGCACAAGAACAACCATTACATCGTATTAAATGTATTATTGTTTCAAAGATGTTTTTTCTAGATGGAAAAACAAAAAGCCAAATAGCTGAAGAGACAGGTATGTCAAGGTTTAAAGTGGCACGATTAATTAATGATGCAATTGAAAGTAAATTGGTTACTTTTACTATTGCCGAACAAACGGATATCGATCCGACCTTATCAAATAAACTTTGCCAAAAATTTAAATTGCAAAATGTGATTGTTCAATCTAACTCATATGGTATTAATGATCCGCAAATGTCATTAAATGAAAAATTAGGAAGACTTGCCGCTTCCTATTTGGAAGAATCCCTTGAGATGAATATGAAAATCGGTATAGCCTGGGGAAAAGTATTATGTTCAACGGCTCGTTCTTTAAAAACTTTGCCTCCGCTTGAAGTGGTACAAACAACAGGTGCATATCCTAATATTGATTTTGAGCAAAATTCTATAGGTTTAGTTCAACGTATTGCTAAGGTGAGTAAAGGTAAGGCTTATCCTATATATTTACCTATGTGGGTTGAAGATAAAGAGACTGCAAAACAGCTTAGAATGCAGACTGGAGTGAGTGAAGTAAGAAAGAAATTTGATGATCTTGATGTACTAATTACAGGGATAGGTAGTTGGACAACACCTTCTTCATGTATGTATACCGCCTTGCCACAACAATGGAAGGATAATCTATTTAAAAAAGATGTCTGTGCTGATATTTGCACCATTCCATTAGATAAAAAAGGTAATGTACTAACTTCACCACTTGATGATTTAGGATTTGGTATAACAGTAAAACAGGTAAAAAAAGTTCCTCAAGTGATAGCTGTTGCAGGGGGTATTCATAAATTTGATGCTATCTTAGCTACGTTAAAAAGTGGGTTAATTACAACGTTAATTACTGATGCTGAAAATGCCACCATGTTGTTAGAACATAAAAGTTAAATGTATAACTAACTGATATATATTAAAAAATATAGTAACTAACAAATTTCAAAAAAGGATATTATTTAAAAGTTAGCTATTATCTAAAATAACAATTCGTTAGGTATTAACTAACATCTTGTTTAAATCAATATTTTCAGCTATTGTAAGTAAAAATTATGTCATTATAGGGATATTCTTATGCACTGTCCGTTTTGTAATGCAGATGATACAAAAGTCATTGATTCACGTCTTGTTGGTGAAGGATTTCAAGTTCGTCGTAGACGACAATGTGTTGAATGCAATGAACGTTTCACTACCTTTGAAGTGGCTGAGTTGATTATGCCAAATGTCATCAAAAGTAATAAAGTTCGCGAACCATTTAATGAAGATAAACTGCGTAATGGCATGAAACGTGCTTTAGAAAAACGCCCAGTGAGTTTTGATGCCATTGAAGATGCTGTGACACGAATAAAATCAAAAATTAGGGCTACTGGTGAGCGTGAAGTACCCGCTAAATTAATTGGTAATTATGTAATTGAAGAGCTTAAAAATCTCGATAAAGTTGCATATATTCGTTTTGCATCTGTTTACTTTAGTTTTGATGATATAGAACAATTTAGTAATGAAATTGCGAAGTTACAACAAAAATAATCAATTAAATGACTATGACTTATAATAAAGATCAGTTTTATATGCAACAAGCAATTGAACTTGCTAAACTTGGTTGTTTTACTACTACGCCTAATCCAAATGTGGGTTGCATTATTGTTAAAGATGATCAGATTGTCGGTAAAGGTTATCATCAAAAAGCTGGTGAACCACATGCTGAAGTGTATGCTTTGCAAATGGCTGGCGACAAAGCCAAACAAGCAACAGCCTATGTGACATTAGAGCCATGTAGTCATTTCGGTAGAACTCCTCCTTGTGCTGATGCACTTATCAAATCTGGCATTAAACGTGTTGTTATTGCTATGCAAGATCCAAATCCTAACGTTGCGGGTAATGGTATTAAACGATTAAAAGATGTGGGTATTGATGTGACTGTTGGGGTTTTATCCGATCAGGCTGAATCACTCAATAAAGGTTTTTTAAAACGTATGCGTACTGGCATACCATATGTACAACTTAAACTCGCCACCTCTCTTGATGGTAAAATTGCAATGGCATCTGGTGAAAGTAAATGGATAACATCAAACATTGCCAGAAGTGATGTACAACAATTTCGCGCGCAAGCAAGTTGTATTTTAAGTACTTGCGCGACAGTACAAGCTGATAATGCAAGTTTAACCGTTAGGTATGCTGAGTTACCCGAGGAAATAAAAAAGATTTATCATCCTGAAAATATTCGCCAACCTATTCGTATTATTATTGATAGTCAACAGCGACTAACCGGCCAAGAAAATGTGTTTAAACAGCAAGGCGAAACATGGGTTGTAAGAAAGCAAAAAATACCAATAGATAGGCCCAACACTAAATTGATCGTTGAATCGTCAGCTCAAAATTATATTGATTTGAAGCAATTATTAATGATCTTAGGTGAAAAACAGATAAATTCAGTTTGGGTTGAAGCTGGCGCGCATCTTGCTGGAGCATTAATTGAACAAAATCTGATTGATGAACTCATTATCTATTATGCACCTAAATTACTTGGTCATAATGCGATGGATATGTGCATTCTTCCAAATTTATACCAACTCGCTTTTGCACCAAGTTTTCGATTTGAATCGGCTAAGATGACCGGTGAAGATCTGCGAGTGATATTAAAAAAATAATCTTTAACACACCTATTTTGTGGTTGATTATATTAATTTTGTTATTCTAATAGTTTTAAAGAGTTATTGTAATTATCATCTGTGATAATTTCATATAAATGTAGTTTAAAGCCACAGCCCCTTGAACCATCTTGATCTGCAGATAAAATGTATTGCTTATGCCTGTTAAATGCAACGTGTATTTCTTCATCACACTTCTTGTTACGGTAACCAAGAGTTATTTTAGCATCCGTTTCGGCAGGTAAATAAACCTCTGTGAGCTTATTTTTACCTTCTATTTGTACATCTATACCTAAATTTTTCACTTTAGTGGGATTCATAGTATAACGGTTACTGTTATACAAATACTCTACCTTATATGTGTAATAAGAATTAATATCATCAATATGTCTGATGATATAGAATTCGAATGGATCATACCACCAAGAAGGCTTTTCATAAGTCGCTAACATAACTTTAGCTCTAGGTGTATTTTCATTAGGTTCAACATAGAAAATTACTTTTCCCTGTTGTAGTATTCTATCACGAAACGCTTCACAACCTGATAAAATGCCAGATGTCAGAGTTAATATCATTAAACAAATAAATTTATTAGCCTTATTAAAGTATTTCATCTTGCTATCCTTTTCAAATTCAATCATACCCAAAGGTTAAGTTTATTATCTGTCTAATTTTATCAATGCAGATAAAATAACTTCTTACAAGTTTGTATTATATATTATCTTTGATAAAGATGAATATTTTTAACTTTATATTTTTTTGAAATTGTTTCCGTTACTTTGATTTTATGTGATGATTAAAATTTTACTACTTTTTTTGTCATAATGTGTATTAGCGATAACTATAAGCCAATCTGTTATCGCTAATATTTTTCATCGTTATCACTTTATTTAATTTGCGTAACTTTCAGTTGTTGCATATAAGTAGTAATTTTATCCATTAAACCTAATCCGTCCGATTCGGCAACGTTGGCTCCGGTTGCGGAGGCTTTTTTCATAGCTTGTTCAACATGTTGTTGTTCAGGTAACCATTCACTTAAAAATGCAGCAAGCGATGAATCTCCTGCACAAGCCGAACTAACAAGTTTTATCATAACGGCATTACAAAACCAAATGTGCTTACCATTGGAAAAGAACATTCCTTTTGACCCCATAGTAAGTAAAATATTTTTTGCTCCTTGTGTATGTACCGTTTCTAATGCAGTGATGACTTGTTCGGTTGTTTGGGTCTCTAAACCAAAAATTTCCTTTAACTCATCATCATTAGGTTTTATTAGTAAAGGATTAAATGCAAGTAAATCTTTTAATTTAGGATGACTAATATCCAGAATCACTTGGATATTTTTGCTTTGACATAATTTTAAAATTGAGTCGTAATATTCAGGTTCAACGTTATTAGGTAAACTACCACTAATGACCAAGTAACTGTCATTATCAAGTGATTCGATAACAGCGAGCATCTCTATTTTTTTACCATCAGGAACAAAAGGCCCTTTACCTACCAATTTATACTCATCTTGTCCGTCATTAATAAAAACATTTATGCGCGTAATATCGTCAATAAAACATGGCATGGTTTTAATATGTCTTTTTGTTAATTCATCAACGATATATTTTCCTGAAAAGCCACCAAAGAAACCTAACGCACAAGTTGGTTTATTAAATTTATGTAAAACAATTGATACATTAACGGCTTTGCCATTAGGACTATATTCAGTATGTGATGTACGATTTACCGAATTTGGATTAAGTCCATGACAACGGATATTCATATCAATTGCTGTATTAAGTGTTAATGTGTAAATCATCATATTGCTCTCTATAATTTCCCTGCACATCCACATGTAGTGATAATTTTTTTCACAATGTCTTTCATGGCTGCTTTGGCGGGTTTCATATAATGGCGAGGATCATTTGCATCTGGATGTTCTATCAAGTATTGTTTTAGCGCGTCAGAGAAAGCAATTTTTAATTCAGTGGCTACATTTACCTTACAAATACCACGTTTAATGCATTCGCGCACATCTTTATCAGGTACGCCTGATGCACCATGTAACACAAGCGGGATCTCTACGATACTACGTATTTCCGATAGGCGCTCAAAGTCTAGTTTTGGTTCAGATTTATAAAGACCATGAGCTGTTCCAATAGCAATAGCTAATGAATCAATGCCTGTTCTTTCAATAAATTCAACAGCTTGTTTTGGATTGGTATATAAACTATCTTTAGCATCAACAACCAGATCATCTTCAATACCGCCAAGACGACCTAATTCAGCTTCAACACTTACATCATACCGATGAGCATAATCGACAACGCGTTTAACCAAAGCAATATTATCTTCAAAAGCTAAATGTGAACCATCGATCATAACAGAACGCACACCGGCATCTATTTTATACACAATATCCTCATATTCTTCATGGTGATCTAAATGAACCGCTAATGGAACATGATGTTTTTTAGCGAGTTCATCAGCAATGGCTATAATATTTTCAGTTCCTGCATAACTATAAGTACCAGGTGTACCCGCTAATATCACTGGAGATTGTAGTTCGGCAACAGTTTCAACAACCACTTGCATGGTTTCTAAATTATGAATATTGAAGGCAGGAACCGCATAATGATCTTTTTGAGCTTTTTTTAGCATATTGTGACTTGAAATAATCGACATATGACTTCTCCTTAATTTTTGTCAATTTTAGAAACCTTTTTAACTTTCGATTCGAAAGATTTATTTTGTAATTATGCTTGCTAAACGAAAGTTATTCTAGTATTAATAGCGTGACCAAGATCACAAAAATTGACTTTAATTTTTTAAAAAAAATAATTTTATTGCTAAAGTTTGATTTTGACTGTTAACTGTATAATTAACTAATGAGAATAATCACGAATATTAACTGCAATAAAATAATTAGAAAGATCGAATATTCATTGTTATTTGTTATTGATCGCTTGGATGATAAATTTTAATATTACTGTTTAATGTTTATCTGTAATATAGGAAATAAAAATTGGCTAGAGCATCTTCAGCCTTATTAAAACGTCGTTTAGATATTGCCGAAATAGTCCGAAAAAAAGGTGAAATTAAAGTTGATGAATTGTCTGACTTGCTTCGGGTTTCAAATGTAACTATTCGACAAGATCTAACATACTTAGAACAACAAGGGTATTTAAAACGCTCTTTTGGCGGAGCTATATATATTTCACCTGAAGGTACCGTAAATAATACTCATATTGTAGCTTCAAATAATAGCAATACTGCTGATGACATTGGTGATATTAATTTAGTAAAAAACTGCTTAAGTTATATTAATGATGGTGACACCATTTTTTTAAGTCATGGTAATTTGATTAGAAAACTAATCCCTTTTTTGCATAACAAAAAATCACTAAAACTCATTATGAATGATATTAGTAATGCTCAGCTCGTTAAAGAGTTTTCGGATGCTGAAGTGATTCTTGTGGGTGGTGTTTTACTTGAAGGGAATATTTTACAAAACCATGAAGCCATTAATGTTCTTTTGAACCAACTGCATATTTCACATTTCATCGTTGAATTAGCTGCTATTAACACAGATAACCAATTAATTATCGAAAATATGGAGCAACTTAAGACTTACCAACAAATGCTTAAGAATGCTGATCATACTATTGGAATTTTGTCGCAAAGAGTTGTTTATTACAATAACAATAGTATTGGAAAATTAAAACACATGGACGTGATGATCTTATCAAGGCCTGCTGTTACTGAATATCACCAACAACTATTAGATTCTGATTTTAAACAACTTGCTGTTAACAAATATTGCGTGACCTATCATAATGTACCAGGGGCATAATATGAGTTTTAAAATCTGCACTATTGGCGAGTTGCTAGTCGAATTTTTGGCTAAAGAACAAAATCAACGTTTTGATCAAACCGGTGAATTTATCGGCCCATTCCCAAGTGGCGCTCCAGCAATATTTGCAGATCAGGTAGCAAAATTAGGTTTCCAAGTCGTATTTTTTAGCTGTGTAGGTAAAGACGCGTTTGGCAAAATGTGCATTAACCGGCTGGAAAAAGATGGAGTAATTACTGAGGGTATCACTTCTCATAAAAAGGCAAATACCGGTAGTGCTTTCGTTACTTATAAAGGTGAAGACGAAAGGGACTTTATTTTTAATATTCCAAATAGTGCTTGTGGTTTACTTTCATTTAATCATATCAACGAGAATTTATTAAAAGATTGTAATCATCTACATGTAATGGGTTCCTCACTCTATTCATTTCGTGCTATTGATGCGATGCGAAAGGCATTAGATATTATTAAAAATAAAGGAGGAACAATTTCCTTTGATCCTAATTTACGTAAAGAGATGTTTGATATTCAAGAAATGGAACAATCTTTTGATTATATAATGGAATATACTGATATCTTTTTACCAAGTGAAAATGAAGTCAGTTATTTTGCTCACAACAATGGTGAAAGTGAAGAGCAAACCATGAAAGCTTTGCTAGAAAAAGGGATAAAGCATATCGTAGTAAAAGCCGGTGCAAAAGGTGCTAATTATTATGGATATGATGAACAAAATAATTATAAATCGATCCATGTGGATGGTTATCTGACAAACTTCGTTGATCCGACGGGCGCTGGGGACTGTTTTGCTGCAACTTTTGTCAGTCTAATGTTAGCAGGATTTTCGGTGGAAAAAGCGTTACAATATGCTAATGTAAGTGGCGCACTGGCTGTCTCTAAAAAAGGTCCGATGGAAGGAACGTCTACATTAATTGAACTTGAGAAATTTCTTTCTCATAACTCCATGAAGTCAAAGTCATAAATTTGTTTTCTTATCAACTTAAATTCAAAGCATAAAAAACCCAATAACAAAAGTTATTGGGGAAAAATAAGGAATAGGAAAACAATGAAAAAAACATTGCTATGTACAGTATGCACTTTTTATTGATAAATGTATGTAAGTGGACCTCAATGATAGGTTAAATTGTTTGTATCGAATGTGTTAAATAACTGTAAACGATAACGTAGCATTGTTTTTTTAGGTTATCGTGCTTTTTTCCTATAAAAAAATCTCTAAGAGTGAATTCAGAAATAATTTTCCATTTTCGGTTATTTGCCAATTTTCTCTATCTTCATATAAATAATTTTTTTCAATAGCAATGGCTATTTGTTTATCAACTATTTCTATTGGCAAAAAAGTACGTTGTTCAAATTCTCTTTTTGGTGTTGGTTCGAATAATCTGAATCTATTCATAAAAAATTCAAAAGGTAATTCATCTTTAGGCACTGTATAGGATTTTTGCAAATAACGCCCTTCTAAATAACCTTTAGGATGGCGTGTTTTTACTGTACGAATAATTTTACCGTCGGATTGTGTCACTTTGCCATGCGCACCACAACCAATACCTAAATAATCACCAAAACGCCAATAATTTAAATTATGTTTGCATTGCAAACCTGATTTAGCATAAGCAGATGTTTCATATTGTTGGTAACCTTGTTTGCTTAACAACTGCTGTCCTTGTTGATAAATTTCCCAGAGTTTATCATCATCAGGGAGAACAGGTGGTTTTGAACCAAATAATGTATTTGGTTCAATCGTTAATTGATACCAAGATAAATGTGGTGGATTCAGATTGATTGCTTGCTGTAAATCAAACAAAGCATCATCTACATTTTGATTGGGTAAACCGTGCATCAAATCTAAATTAAAACTACGTAAATTCAAAGTATGCGCGAGTTTAGCTGCGGTTACAGCTTCTTGTGGATTATGTACTCGTCCCAATATTGCAAGCTTATCAGCTTGAAAACTCTGCACACCGATTGAAATTCGATTAATGCCAGCTTGTTGATATCCTTTAAATCTCTCAACATCAACAGAATTTGGATTCGCTTCGATAGTGATTTCAGCGTTTTTTTCAATAGGCATTATCTGATTAACGGCAGATAACAGCTGATCGATATGTTCAGCAGTGAACAAACTAGGTGTACCGCCACCAATAAAAACTGAGTGTATCGTTCGATCGGCACAAAGCACGCTATCCTGCTTTAAATCTTTGATTAAATGAAAAATATAAGTATTGTAATCTGGTGTGTTTTTTATCGTATGTGAATTAAAATCACAATAAGGACATTTATGCACACACCATGGCATATGGATATACAAACTTATGGGTATTTTATACTTAAACATATGCCTTTCCTGAAAGATTTTTACAAAAAATATAATTGTTCATTGGTTAGTGATCAAAACAACGCGGTATATTACCTCAAATTAATAAAAAAAGCTTTTTTACATCTATTGGTGTTTTTATATTTCAAACAAACGGCGTACAATCAGCGGTAATTTTTTGATATTGATTACAATTATTTTTATTTTGTAGGAGAAAGCATGAGTATTTTCAAAGATATTTTAGATAACAATTTATCAGAAAAATCATTAAGTTCATCTATTAAACAGTCTACATTTGGCGAGTTGCCTATTTTAGTTATCAAACACAAACTTTGTACAGCAGCTATTTCGTTACAAGGCGCACACCTATTATTTTGGCAGCCAGTTACCGAATCTACGCCAGTAATTTGGTTGAGTAAAAAAGCTGTTTTTAAAAAAGGAAAAGCTATTCGTGGTGGAGTGCCAGTTTGTTGGCCGTGGTTTGGAAAGTTGGGTGATCCTATGCATGGTTTTGCACGTATAGTTGACTGGAATTTAGATTCATATAAAGAAGATGAAACAGGGGTTGAGTTAATTTTGTCATTAACTAACAATCCACAAACAGCGTCGTTTTTTTCAAAACCTTTTAATGCTTGGTTGACCATTAAGCTAGGAAAAACTTGTCAAGTGACACTGAGCTGTCAAGGTGATTTTGAAGCAACAAGCGCATTGCATACCTATTTTGGTGTTGATAACATTGATCATGTTGTTATTAAAGGTCTAGGCGATACTTATCAAGAACGTTTAGCAACTGTTAATGAACCTACTGTTGCTGGTCAACTTACTATTAATCAAGAAGTAGATCGTATCTATACGAATGCAAACAATGTAATTACAATCACCGACGGTAAAAGAACAATTCAACTCACCAACACCCATTCTAGTGATATTGTTACTTGGAATCCATGGATAGATAAAGCAAAATCAATGGTCGATTTTGCCGATGAAGAATATCAATCTATGGTTTGTGTCGAAACGGGCTGTATTAATCAGGCATTAAAGTTATCAGCAACACAAAAGACAGCGTTTGGTTTTAAAATAGAATTAATGTAATATTCTAAAATTATAAACGCAGTCAATAGCTTGCATATCAATGATAAACTGATTATTTGATTGCGTTTACCAACAGAACCCTTTATAATTCCTCACGCTTTTTAAAGCACTAATTTGATAACCAACTACTGGGTCGCCTGTGATTGGTTTTTATTTTAAATAACTAAGAGAAATAAACATGTTTACATTAAATGCAGAAGTTAGAAAAGAGCATGGTAAGGGTGCGAGCCGCCGCCTGCGTCACGCTGGTCAATTCCCAGCTATTATTTATGGTGGAACTGAACCTGCAGTTGCTGTTGTGCTTGATCACAACCAAGTTTTTAATATGCAAGAAAAACCAGAATTTTATTCTGATGTGTTAACTATTAAAGTTGACGGCAAAGCTGTTAAAGTTAAGGTACAAGCAGTACAACGTCACCCATTTAAACCAAAATTAGTTCATATGGATTTTGTACGCGTATAGTTTATTTATTCGTTGAAATGTTATCCATGACAGCTTAAAACAAAAAGGTCGCCTAAAAAGGTGACCTTTTGTTTTTTCCATTCAGTAGCAAAATATAGCAAATACCTATTATTATAATTTATACAATTAACTGGATGTATACTTATAATCCAACATAATAGATTAATTTCTTTTTATCTCATTTTAGGAGAAAACCATGTCTGATATCCCAGCTTGCGATTTAGTGATTTTTGGCGCTAAAGGGGATTTAACAAGACGTAAATTATTACCGTCTTTGTATCAATTAGAAAAATATGGAAAACTACCTGAAGAAACCAAAATCTTAGGTGTAGGTCGTGCGGATTGGGATCATGCAGCTTATAGTGAAGTGGCGAAAGATGCGTTAACCACATTTATGTCAGAACCATTAGATGATGAAATTTGGCAACGCTTTAGTCAACGGCTGAACTTTCATAAATTGGATGTTAATAATACTTCCGCTTTTGATGGCTTAAAGCTTAAACTTAATCAAAATCATCCGGCGATCTTCTATTTTGCAATGCATCCAGGAACTTTTGGTACTATTTGCCAAGGTTTAGCTAAAGCAGGCTTAAATCAAGCACAGAATCGGATAGTAATGGAAAAACCATTGGGTACAGATTTACAATCATCTCGTGAAATTAATGATTCGGTTGCTAAATACTTCAATGAATCACAAGTCTATCGTATTGACCACTATTTAGGTAAAGAATCAGTTCTAAATTTACTCGCTTTACGTTTTGCAAATACTTTTTTTGCTTCATTTTGGGATCGCAATTCTATTGATCATGTTGAAATTACGGTTTCTGAGCAAGTAGGTATTGAAGGTCGTTGGGGATATTTCGATAAAGCAGGGCAAATGCGTGATATGGTGCAAAATCACCTATTACAAATTTTGACTATGATTGCAATGTCTCCACCGTCAAATCTTGAAGACGAAAGCTTACGTAATGAAAAAATAGCTGTATTAAATGCACTTCGACCGATTGATAAACATAATATTCGTGAAAAAGTAGTCCGTGGTCAATATACCGCAGGTTTTGTTAATGGCATTAATGTCCCGGGATATTTAGAAGAAGACGGAGCAAATAAAGAGAGTAATACTGAAACTTTTGTAGCTATTCGAGTTGATATTGATAATTGGCGTTGGGCTGGAGTACCATTTTATTTAAGGACAGGTAAGCGTTTACCAAGTAAATGTTCTGAAGTCGTTGTTTACTTTAAACCATTACCACTTAACCTATTTAGTCAATCATATCTTGAATTACCACAAAATAAATTAACAATACGTTTGCAACCTGATGAAGGTATGGATATTGAAATTTTAAATAAAGTACCGGGTCTAGACAGTACCCACAATTTACAAACAACGAAACTTGATTTAAGTTTTAGTGAAACTTTTCATCAACATAGAGCTGATGCTTATGAACGCTTGTTACTCGAAGTTATGCGAGGACGTCAAGCATTATTTGTACACCGTGATGAAGTTGAAGCAGCATGGAAATGGGTTGATTCAATTATCAATGCATGGAATGCAGATCATGAATCGCCAAAAACATATCAAGCTGGAACTTGGGGACCTGTAGCCTCAGTTGCATTGATAACTAAAGATGGGTATTCTTGGCACGAATTTGAATAAGGAAACATAAACATGTTTACATTAAACAAATATGCAAATAGTCAATTATTAATAGAAGATTTAAGCGCACATATAGTCCGTGAGTTAAAACAAGCTATTGAACAAAAAGGGCATGCATCATTAGCCGTATCGGGAGGTAACACACCGATTCCATTATTTACTTTGTTAAGTCAGCAAGATTTAGACTGGAATCAAGTGTTTATCACCTTAGTAGATGACAGATGGGTTGATGACACTAACGACGCCAGTAATGAAAAGTTAGTGATGACCTATTTATTACAAAATAAAGCAAAATTGGCCAATTTTATTGGATTAAAAAATAGTTGTGATAATCCATTTGATGGTTCTGCAATAACAGATGAAATCTTAACTACTAAAATGCCATTGCCATTTGATGTGTTAATTTTAGGTATGGGAGAAGACGGACATACTGCATCTCTTTTCCCTGGCGCAAGCAATTTAGCTGCCGGGCTAGATATGAAATCAGGCAAAAAGGTTGTTGGTATGACACCATTAACCGCTCCACTTGACCGTATTACATTAACATTACCAACGATTTTAGATAGCAATAATATTTATCTACATTTAATTGGTCAAAGTAAATTGAATGTGCTAGAACAAGCAAAAAAAGGTAATAATGTGACCAAAATGCCAATTCGAGCGATTTTAAAGCAAGAAAAAGTTAATGTTTTAGGGTTTTGGACACAAGCATAACTGAATCTATTTTGCCGACCTATGTCGGCAAGAGATCTTAAATACAACTTCTTAATTAAATCTATTTTCAAACATAAATTTGTTGGTTACACCTAGTAACGCTTTTTAAAGTTAATAGCTGTTCATTCATATCTTAATTTCATCAAATATCAAAAAATCAATATATTATCTTAATTTACTTTAGTTTGTATAATCCAAATACATACTTCTTAAAATCAGATAAATGTCTATTTGAAAATGAGTTACAAATTAATTAATCAAATACCTATTATTTTTGTAACTTTTGTGGTAAAAAGTGGTGTTAAGTGGTGAAAATGTATGAGTTATTTAATTGATTGATTTTTTTCAATTAAAAAATAATAAAAATTTATAAATAACGGTGCTTTCATGTTTAGTGGTGCAATTACAGTCAATTTAGATAGTAAAGGGCGAATGGCTATTCCAACTCGTTATCGAGAATCTTTGTCTGAAGGCATGGTTTGTACGATTGGATTATATCATCCGTGCCTGACACTTTATTCTATGTCTGAATGGAAATGCATTGAACAACAACTTTCGACTTTATCAACGATTGTTGAGGCTGAACGTCGAATTAAACGATTATTATTAGGTTATGCAACAGAATGCCCAATGGATAATACGGGACGAATTTTATTACCATCCACACTACGGACATATGCAAAATTAGAAAAACATACTATGTTTGTTGGTCAATCAAACAAATTTGAGATTTGGGATGAAGCAATTTGGTATCAACAAATTAATGATGATATAGCCGCATTACCTGCGGATATCGAAAACTTATCAGAAAATCTGAAAAGTTTGACTATTTAAAAGAGTAAAAGATAGATGATTTATCAGCATAAAACAGTTTTGTTAGCTGAAGCTGTAACAGCATTAAATATAAAAAAAGATGGCATTTATGTTGATGGAACTTTTGGACGAGGAGGTCATTCTCGTCTGATACTTGAACAACTTGGCGAACAAGGACGGTTGATTGCTATCGATCGTGATGAACGAGCTCAGCAGGTCGCTGCACAAATTGAAGATCCTAGGTTTACTTTTGTTCGCGGTGAATTTTCGAAAGCGTGTCAATATATTGATAATTTAAAATTATCGGGAAAGATTGACGGTTTTTTATTAGATCTTGGTGTGTCATCTCCTCAATTAGATGATCCGCAAAGAGGATTTTCATTTATGCGTGATGGACCCCTTGATATGCGTATGAATACTGACAAAGGTATGACAGCAAGCGAGTGGTTACAAAACAGTGATGAAGAAGATATTGCATGGGTGCTTAAGACTTTTGGTGAAGAAAAATTTGCTAAACGTATCGCTCACGCAATTGTTGAACAAAATAAAATAACACCTGTAACAAGGACATTGGAATTAGCTAACCTAATTGAAAAGGCTACACCAAAAAAAGATAAGTATAAGCATGCGGCAACAAGAAGTTTTCAAGCAATACGTATTTATATTAATAGCGAATTAGAAGAAGTAGAACAAGCCTTAAATGGTAGCTTAGCTATGCTTGCCGATGGAGGAAGATTAGCCGTAATTAGTTTTCATTCCTTAGAAGATCGGATAGTAAAACAATTTATTAGCAAGCAGAGTAAAGGTCCAGAGATCCCTGTAGGTTTACCACTTACAGAAGAGCAAATTAAACAATATGGACAAGCTAAATTAAAGTCGCTAGGAAAAATTAAACCCAGTACTGTAGAAATTGATAATAACCCAAGATCTCGGAGTGCAATATTAAGAATAGCAGAAAGAAAAAATGAATATTAATGAAAGTAATGATAATTACCAAAATGATGCTTATGTTGATATCGATAATCAAAGAAGATCAAATGAAAGTCTATTTAAAATAATTATTGGTGATTTACTTGGACATCAAAAATTTTCATTATTTTTGCTAATACTTATTGTTATTTCGGCTGTTGCTGTATTAATTACTACGCAACAAGTTCGTAAACAATTATTTGAACGTGAACAACTTTTATTAGAACAAGATGTTTTAGAAAGTGAATGGCGAAATTTAGTAATTGAAGAAAATGTGCTTGCAGATCCTAGACGGGTAGAAGAAAAAGCGAAGAATCAATTAGGTATGAATTATGTTACACCACAAAATGAAACGGTTATTGTGATAAAGAGTAAATAATGAAGCCAATTGCTAAAAATAAGAAAGATAAAGTTAAAAAGCTTACAAAAACTAATAAAGTAAATAAAACAAATACTAAAAAACAGTTTTTTACGCCTAATCGTTTTTATATTGTATATGGTTTTATTATTTTCGCTATTATCTGTTTAATTGTCAGATTGGCGATATTACAAATTATTGAACCAGATAAATTGATTGCGGAGGGTAATAAACGCTCAATCCGTCATCAAGATATGGATGCTCCAAGAGCAATGATTACTGATCGTAATGGTCGTGCATTAGCAGTAAGTGTACCAATGTTTGATGTGTGGGCAGATCCTAAAATTGTGGTTCAAAAAGGTGGAGTAAATTCAGACGATATACGTTGGCAAAGTTTGGCAAAAACGCTGAATATACCTATGGATACACTCCAAGAAAAATTAAGTAATCCATCAATGCGATTTGTTTATTTATCTAAACAAATAACACCAACAATAGCGGATTATTTAAAAAAATTAAAGTTATCAGGAATCGCGTTTGCTAAAACTTCTAAACGTTACTATCCCGCAGCGGAAAATATTGCGCAGTTAATTGGATTAACTGATATTGACAATAACGGCACAGAAACCGGTTCAGAAGGTATAGAAAAGAGTTTTAATAAATGGTTAATAGGTGAGTCGGGACAACGAATTGTACGACGAGACCGATTAGGTCGAGTAATCGAAGAGATAGAGCGAACCGACAGTGAAACTGCCTCAGATTTAGTATTAAGTATCGATGAACGTTTACAATCATTGGTATATAACGAACTGAGCCAAGCAGTTGAGTTTAATAAAGCAGATAGTGGAACAGCGGTTTTAATTGATGTGCATACTGGAGAGATTTTAGCGATGGCAACCAGTCCATCTTATAATCCAAATAATCGCTCATCAATCGATTATAACTTATTACGTAATCGGGCTGTGACTGATGCATTTGAACCCGGCTCAACAGTTAAACCGTTAGTTGTTATGGCTGCTTTAGAAAAGAAAATTGCAGATTTAAATACAATTATTGATACACGACCATTTTATGTAAATCGTTACGAAATTAAAGATGTGTCATATCAAAAAGCGCTTAATTTAGCGGGTATATTGGAAAAATCCAGTAATGTTGGGGTGAGTAAATTAGCTTTGCAAATGCAATCTAATGATCTTGTTGAATATTATAGTCGCTTTGGATTAGGACAACCTACTGGGCTTGGTTTAGGTGGTGAGGTAAGTGGCTCGATTGCGGCTGATAGAAATCGCAAATGGGCTGATATTGAACGTGCAACATTTGCTTTTGGTTATGGTTTGAGTGTAACACCACTGCAACTTGCCAGAGCATATGCAACTATTGGAAGTTATGGTATTTATCGACCAGTTTCAATTGTCAAGGTAACAGAACCGGTTGAAGGTGAACGAGTCGTACCTGAAAAAGTAGCTAAAACTGTCGTTCATTTAATGGAAGCGGTAGCGGTTACTGGTGGAGGTACTAAAGCTTCAGTTCCGGGATATAGCGTTGGTGTAAAAACAGGTACGGCTAAAAAGCTATTAGGTGGACGTTATGTTAATCAATATTTAGCGTATACCGCAGGTATTGCTCCGGCGACTAAACCTAAATATTCGCTAGTTGTAGTTATTGACAATCCGAAAGCGGGTCAATATTACGGTGGGTCAGTTTCGGCACCAGTATTTAGTCGTATTATGGGGGGAGTGCTGAGAACAATGAACGTACAACCTGATCGGCAAGTTGATGGTCAAATGATTATTTATTAATAGGTGGTAAATGATGGCAACATCTACATTTAAAACATTATTCCGTTTGTTAGGGGGAAGAGATAATTTGGAATCGAAAGATTTTCCTCTTAACCACTTACGTATAGATAGTCGAATGGTGAATAAAAACGATGTATTTGTCGCTATCCAAGGTATGACTGTTGACGGAAAAACTTTTATTCCTCAAGCTATTTCACAGGGAGCAGTTACCGTTTTAGTTGAAACAAATAGAAAATCAAATGATTTAAAGATCACCTATATCAAACAAGATAATAAGCTGGTACCTCAGATAAGTATATTTCAGTTATCTAAACGATTATCTAATATTGCCAATGATTTTTATCAATCTCCTTCTAAAAAATTATCGGTTATTGGTGTAACAGGTACAAATGGTAAAACGACTGTCACACAACTTATCGCGCAATGTACTACATTGTTGAATGAAAAGAGCGCTATTTTGGGAACTATTGGTAATGGCATTTATAATCATTTAGAGCCATCTATTAATACCACCACATCGGCAGTTGATATACAAACATTATTAAATGATTTTGTAAAAAAACAAGTTAAAGTCGTTTCAATGGAGATATCTTCACACGGACTAGCAATGAATCGCGTCAAAGGCTTGAGTTTAGTTGCAACCGTCTTTACTAATTTAAGTCGTGATCATCTCGATTATCATAAAACCATGAGTAAGTATGCTAAAGTAAAATGGTCATTATTTAGTCCCGAAGAAAAAGAAAAACAAGTTGTTAATTCAGGTAAATCGATCATTAATTATGATGATAGTTATGGTAGACGTTGGATTGCTAAACTAGACCAAGTAACGGTAGTTTCATGTCAACCCAAATCACTACGTCAATTAAAAGCATTAAACAAACCTTATGTTGGTGTTTCGATGATTGAATATCATGATAAAGGGGCTAAAATTCATATGGAATCAAGTTGGGGAAATACTCTTCTTCATAGTCGATTATTAGGTGAATTTAATGTTTCAAATCTTCTATTGTCATTAGCCACATTGTTAACACTTAATTTTCCTTTTTTTGCTGTAACTAATATGGCTTCATTTCTTAAGCCAATTTGTGGGCGAATGGAAGTCTTACATACTAAAAATAGTCCTACAGTCATTGTTGATTATGCCCATACCCCTGATGCACTGCAAAAAGCGTTACAAGCAAGTCGAATTCACTGTAAAGGCTCTTTATGGGTGATTTTTGGTTGTGGTGGTGATAGGGATAGCGGTAAACGGCCATTAATGGGGCAAATAGCTGAGCAATTTGCCGATAAAGTAGTTCTGACCAATGATAATCCGAGAACTGAAGACGAAATGAAAATTATTCAGGACATTTTGCACGGTTTACCAGATAGTAAAAAAGTACAGGTGATCACCGATAGGATCCAAGCCATTAGCCAAACACTTACCCAAGCTAATGCTAAAGATGTGATTTTAATTGCAGGAAAAGGTCACGAAGATTATCAAATTATCGGTAAAACAAAACATCACTATTCAGATCAAGAAACAGTGAAACAGCTTTTAGGAGTAGAGAATCAATCATGATTCCATTAGTGATAAAACAAATTAAAACCTTAGTTAAAGGTGAATCTTACAATATTAACGATGAAACGGTAATGGTTGATTCGATAAGCACTGATTCGCGTAAAATAACTAAGAATTCACTTTTTATTGCGTTAGTAGGTGATAATTTTGATGGGCATGAATTTGCACATCAAGCTATCAAAGATGGTGCTATCGCAGTACTTGTAAATCGAAAGCTTGATGGATTAATACCGCAAATTGTTGTCACTGATACTCGTTTGGCACTAGGGCAAATAGCCTCCTTCATTCGCCAAAAAAGTATAGCTAAGGTTGTTGCACTGACAGGCTCTTCAGGTAAAACCTCAGTTAAAGAGATGACCGCTGCAATCTTACAACATTGTGGACAAACACTCTATACTCAAGGCAATTTTAATAATGATATCGGTGTGCCACTTACTTTAATGCGTTTAACTCCACAAGATCAGTATGCAGTAATTGAGTTAGGTGCTAATCATATTGGTGAAATTGCTTATACTACTAATATTGTAAAACCGCAAAGTGCATTGATTAATAATATCGCTCAAGCACATATTGAAGGTTTTGGTTCACTTGAGGGTGTAGCTACAGCCAAAGGGGAAATATTTCAAGGTTTACCAAAAGATGGTGTCGCTATTATTAATTTGGACAGTTGTTCAGATAAATGGATCACTACTTTAAAAGGTAAAAAAGTTTGGACTTTTTCATTAGATAAACAATCGGCTGACTTTTATGCGACCAATATTCAAGTCAGTGAAAATACCTATTTTACATTACACACACCACAAGGTGATTGTGAAATAACGTTACCATTAGTTGGACAACACAATATTGCTAATGCCATAGCTGCATCTTCATTAGCTATTTCTGTAGGAGCCAACTTCAATCAGATTAAGCAAGGTTTAGCAACGTTACAACCAGTAAAAGGTCGGTTATATCCAATAAAATTAAATCAAACTCAATTAATTTGGGATGATACCTATAATGCCAATGTCGGTTCCATGACAGCTGCAATCAAAGTGTTAGCTAATCAACCAGGTTTTAAAGTATTTGTAGTAGGGGATATGGCTGAATTAGGCGCTGATGCCGAAAAATGTCATCAACAAATAGGCGAACTTGCCAAACAAGAAAAACTTGATTGTGTGGTTAGTGTAGGTAAATTAAGTCAACTTGTTAGCCAATATAGTCATGTTGGTCATCATTTTGTTAATAAGCAAGATGCAGTAAATTACTTATTAACACTATTACATCAGCATTCAATATTGACCATGCTCGTCAAGGGTTCACGTAGTGCTAAAATGGAAGAAATAGTAGAAAAATTACAATTAAACAACTTAAAGTGAGTCAGGATTAAAATTATGTTGGTGTGGATATCAGAATATTTAGTTAAATATTTTACCATTTTTAATGTTATCTCTTATTTAACGGTCAGAGCTATTTTGGCTTTGTTAACTTCATTAACGATTTCGTTACTAATGGGACAGAAAGTAATAGATTGGTTGCAAAAACTCCAAATTGGTCAAGTGGTTAGAAATGATGGCCCCGAATCACATTTAAGTAAAAAAGGGACACCAACCATGGGCGGTGCGTTGATTATTGGATCAATTTCATTAGCTGTATTTTTATGGGCAGATCTCCGTAATCCTTATGTCTGGGTAACCCTATTTGTGTTAATTGGTTATGGTATTGTTGGATTTGCCGATGATTATTTAAAAGTGATCCGTAAAAATAGTGCAGGTTTAATCGCTAGATGGAAATATTTTTGGCAATCAGTGATAGCTTTAATTGTCGCATTCGGTCTTTATGCTTACGGCAAAGATAGTTCTGTGACGGTATTAGTTGTGCCATTTTTTAAAGATATCATGCCTCAGTTAGGATTAGTCTTTATTTTACTCACTTATGTTGTGATAGTGGGAGCGGGTAATGCGGTTAATTTAACGGACGGATTAGACGGACTTGCTATTATGCCTACAGTATTTGTTGCAGCAGGATTTGCACTAGTTTCTTGGGCAACAGGTAATGTCAATTTTGCTGCTTATCTACATATTCCTTATATTAAATTTAGTGGTGAACTAATGATAGTCTGTACGGCTATTATTGGCGCAGGACTAGGATTTTTATGGTTCAATACCTATCCAGCAATGGTCTTTATGGGGGATGTAGGATCTCTGGCATTAGGTGGAGTTTTGGGTATTATTTCCGTTTTATTACGACAAGAATTTTTATTATTAATAATGGGTGGAATTTTTGTCATTGAAACCTTATCGGTTATTTTGCAAGTTGGCTCATTTAAGTTACGGGGTAAACGAATATTCCGTATGGCACCAATTCATCATCATTATGAATTGAAAGGCTGGCCTGAACCACGAGTGATCGTACGTTTCTGGATTATTTCATTGATGTTAGTATTAATTGGTTTATTAACATTGAAATTACGTTAATTAAATTAGAGCAGGATTAAATCATGATTAGCTATCAGGGAAAAAATGTCGTTATTATCGGTTTAGGCATTACAGGGCTTTCTTGTGTCGACTATTTTCTTGCTCAAAACGTTATTCCTAAAGTTATTGATACGCGTTCATCACCATCAGGCTTAGAACAATTAGATAAACGGGTTGCTCATCACTTAGGTGGTTTAAATATCAATTGGCTACTTGAAGCTGATTTAATTGTGGCTAGTCCCGGAATTGCATTATCAACCCCTGAGTTACAAAAAGCAGCTGAAAAAGGCATTGAAATTGTAGGCGATATTGAGCTTTTCTGCCGTGAGGTCAATCAACAAGTTGACAAAAAAATTGTTGCAATTACAGGAGCTAACGGTAAAACAACCGTTACAACTTTAGTTGGTGAAATAATTAAAGCTGCCGGTATAAAAGTAGGGGTTGGCGGCAATATAGGGCAACCTGCATTAACATTATTAACTCAAGATTGTGATGTGTATGTGCTGGAATTATCGAGTTTTCAGTTAGAAACCACTAACAGTTTGCAAGCAACTGTTGCCACTATATTAAATATTTCAGAAGATCATATGGATCGTTATCCACTTGGTTTAAAGCAATATGTGCAAGCTAAACAACGTATTTATCATAATGCCAAATATTGTTTGATTAATTATGATGATAAGTTGACTTTACCAACTGATCATCATACAGATTTATTATCGTTTGGCGTACATCATGGTGATTATCACATAAGTGAAGGTTATGACTGCTTGATTGCCAATGAACAACCGGTATTGACAACTAAGCAAATGCAATTAACGGGTTGTCATAACTATCTAAATGCATTAGCTGCTTTAGCTATAGCTGACAAGTTAATGATCGCTAGACAATCGAGTCTAACAACCATTGCTAATTTTCACGGTTTACCTCATCGATTTGAGTTAGTCTTTGAAAAAAATGGAGTGCAATGGATTAATGATTCAAAAGCAACCAATGTAGGTAGTACGGAAGCCGCTTTAAAAAGTGTTATATGTCAAGGCAAGTTATTTTTATTATTAGGCGGAGATGGTAAATCAGCAGATTTTTCACCCTTATTACCTTATTTACAGAATAGAAATCTTGAAATCTTCTGTTTTGGTCGTGATCGCCAACTACTAGCTAAGCTAGCACCCAACATTACAAGTATGACTGAGACGCTTGCTCAAGCAATGCAAATGATTGCCCAAAAAGTAGTTTCAGGTGATGTCGTTTTACTTTCTCCTGCTTGTGCAAGTTTAGATCAGTATAAAAACTATATTGAACGAGGCAAACAATTTGCATTATTGGCTGAGCAATTTTCTCAAAGGTGTGAACAATGAGTCTTTTTTGGATTAAAAAACAAGTTAATCCCCATATCCCATTTGATAACCAATTACTTTGGGTAGTAATTGGTTTAATGATATTTGGTCTAATGATGGTCACATCGGCTTCTATGTCATTTAGTGAAAGTAACCCTTTTTTCTATACTCAGCGTGAAATAATTCAGTTGGGTATATCTCTTTTTTTAATGTGTATAACGTTATATATTCCAATGCAACGTTGGCAACAGTTTGGTACCACGTTATTGATTCTGACGCTTATCATGTTAGTTGCTGTATTAGGTATTGGTTCGTCAATCAATGGTGCATCGCGTTGGATCCCATTAGGTGTATTTAATTTTCAGCCAGCTGAACTTGCAAAATTATCATTATTTTTATTTTTAGCGAGTTATTTAACACGTAAGTCTGATGAAGTTCAAAGTGGTTTCTGGGGATTTTTTAAACCCATGACTATCATGTCTATTTTATCTACTCTGTTACTATTACAACCTGATTTAGGAACGGTTATTGTTCTATTTACGGTTACTATAGGCATTTTGTTTATTGCAGGTGCTAAGTTATGGCAGTTTATTGCTATTTTATCAACGGGTATAACAGCCGTAGTTAGTTTGATTCTTTTCGAATCTTATCGCTTAACCCGATTATTAACATTTCTTGATCCGTGGCAAGATGCTACTGGTTCAGGTTATCAGTTAGTAGCATCATTAATGGCAATTGGTAGTGGTGGATTGTTTGGGCAAGGAATGGGAAATTCGATCCTAAAATTAGGATATTTACCAGAATGCCATACCGATTTTATCTTCTCAATTATTTCTGAAGAATATGGGTATGTTGGTGTCATTGCTTTACTGTTACTACTGTTTTTCTTAACATTTAAGGCATTGGCAATCGGTTATCGGGCGTTAAATGAAGGTTCACAATTTTCAGGTTATCTAGCCTGTGAAATAGGTATTTGGTTTGGATTTCAAACTTTTGTGAATGTGGGTGTAACATCAGGGATGTTACCGACCAAAGGTTTAACATTACCATTTATTAGTTATGGTGGTTCAAGTTTAATTGTGATGAGTATTGCTGTAGCAATATTACTTAGAATCGATTTTGAGTTTAGACAAAAACAAGCGCAAGCAAGAATAAGGTCAATAAAATAATGAAGAAATTATTAGTTATGGCGGGGGGAACAGGTGGACATGTTTTTCCAGGTATAGCTGTAGCGCACTACTTAATGCAACAGGGTTGGCAAGTCAGATGGTTAGGCACCGCTGATCGTATGGAAGCGCATTTAGTTCCTGAAAATGGTATCGAAATTGATTTTATCGAAATATCAGGTTTACGCGGTAAAGGTATGTTTGCACTCTTAAAAGCACCTTATAGAATTCTAAAAGCTGTATTGCAAGCAAGAAAAATTTTAAAGACCTATCGCCCAGATGTTGTCTTAGGTATGGGCGGTTATGTTTCTGGGCCGGGTGGAATTGCTGCTAAAACATTAGGTATTCCTATTGTAATTCATGAACAAAATGGTGTAGCGGGCTTAACCAATAAATGGTTAGCAAAGATTGCCACAAAAGTCTTGCAAGCATTTCCCACCGCATTTCCAAAAGCTGAAGTGGTTGGTAATCCGGTTCGCAGCGATCTTTTAAAGGTACCAGAACCAACCCAAAGATTTAAAGATCGCCAAGGACCAATAAGAGTTCTGGTAATGGGAGGAAGTCAAGGGGCTAAAGTAATAAATGATATTGTGCCTCAAGTGATAACTAAATTATCCGATAAGTATATTGTATGGCATCAGACAGGTAAGGGAATGCTTGAGGCCGTTATAGGATCTTATAAAGATTGTGACATGACTAACAATCAAGTAACAGAATTTATCGCAGATGTCGCTTATGCTTACAGTTGGGCTGATATAGTGATATGTCGAAGTGGTGCTTTGACCGTTAGTGAAATAGAAGAAGTCGGGATCGGTGCTATTTTTGTTCCTTTTATGCATAAAGACCGCCAACAATTTTGGAACGCAAAATCATTAGCCGATATTGGTGCGGCAAGTATTGTAGAACAACCAGATTTTAATGTTGAAGTATTATTCAACTTACTGTCGAATTTAAATAGGGACAAACTAGTAGAAATGGCAATAAAAGCAAAAAGTTTATCTATTGTAAATTCTACTCAAAGAGTAGCAGAAACAATTAATTCAGTGCTAAAATAATTACTTTTTGATGTGATTTTATGTAATAATCTTGTCAAGATGTTTCAGGTTAGGTATATGTTTAGGTAAATTAATAATAACATTGAACTAAAAACGATCATTTATAAAAATGTTCAATGCAAAAAGATTAGAAAACGCTAAACAGAAATTAAATTTTTAGGAGTCAAATAGTGAATACAAAGCAATTAGCTCAATTAAGAGCAATTGTACCGGAGATGAAACGCGTTAAACACATTCATTTTGTGGGGATAGGTGGCGCTGGTATGGGTGGAATTGCTGAAGTCCTGGCTAATGAAGGTTATGAAATTAGTGGTTCTGACATCGCTGAAAACGCCGTTACTCAGCACTTAGAAACCTTAGGTGCAAAAGTTGTTATTGGTCATGTGGCTGAAAATGTGCTTAATTCAAGTGTGGTTGTTATCTCTTCTGCTATTTCTCAAGATAATATTGAAGTGGTCGCGGCTCGAGAAGCGCGTATTCCTGTTATCCAACGAGCTGAAATGTTAGCAGAATTAATGCGTTTTCGATATGGTATTGCTATTGCTGGTACTCATGGTAAAACAACGACAACCGCTATGGTTACAGCGATTTATGCTGAAGCGAAACTTGACCCTACTTTTGTCAATGGTGGTTTGGTTAAAGCAGCAGGTACGCATGCACAATTAGGCAGTAGTCGTTATTTTATTGCAGAAGCAGATGAAAGTGATGCATCATTTTTACATTTGCAACCAATGGTATCTATTGTCACTAATATTGAACCTGATCATATGGATACCTATCAAGGCAATATTGAAAATCTCAAACAAACATTTATCTCTTTTTTACGTAACCTTCCTTTTTATGGTTTGGCTGTGATGTGTTATGACGATCCTATTAATAAGGAGTTATTACCTGTTGTAGGACGCAAAATTATCACTTATGGGTTTAGTGAAGAAGCGGATGTAGTGATAAAAGATTATCGTCAAGAACGAGGTATTAGTTATTATACTGTTTGTCGTCCAAATCGAAACGATTTACATATTGAATTAAATGCACCGGGTAAACATAATGCGCTAAATTCAGCAGCAGCAATTATTGCAGCAACAGAAGAAGGTATTGATGATGAATCAATTATTAATGCATTAGCTAAATTTGCCGGTACCAGTAGACGATTTGATTTATTAGGCGTTTTTGAACACCCTGATGGTGACGATATAATGATGGTGGATGATTATGGTCACCATCCAAGTGAGGTTAACGCAACAATTCAAGCAGCAAGAAATGGTTGGCCTGATCGGCGCTTAGTCATGTTATTTCAACCTCATCGATATACTCGAACGCGTGATCTCTTTGATGATTTTGCGCAAGTACTTTCCCAAGTTGATGCATTAGTCATGTTAGATGTATATTCGGCTGGTGAACCACCCATTGCTGGTGCTGATAGCCGTTCCTTGTGTCGTTCAATTCGTAATCGAGGCAAGGTTGATCCAATATATGTTTCCGACTTAGAACTATTACCAGAAATAATGAAAGAAGTGTTAAAAGGTAATGATCTATTGCTAACTCAAGGTGCCGGTAGTGTTGGCCGTATTGCACGTCAGCTTGCTAATGTTCAATTATTTTCTAAAGAGGAACAATAATGGTTGATAAAGTTGCGGTATTGTATGGTGGAACCTCAGCCGAACGCGAAGTATCGCTTAAATCGGGTAATGCTGTATTAGCTGGATTATTAGCAAAAGGAATTGATGCTCATCTTATTGATACTAAAGATCATCCTATTACTAATTTAAAAGAACAAGGTTTCACAAAGGCTTTTGTGATTTTACATGGGCGTGGTGGTGAAGATGGCATTACTCAAGCAATCTTAACCTATCAAAATATCCCTTATACCGGCAGTGATGTTTTATCATCTGCACTAACCATGGATAAATTAAAAACAAAGCTCGTTTGGAAAGCGCTTGGTTTACCTGTTGCTGATTCTGTTATGGTTGATAAATCACAATCGATCGTAATTGATGATATTGTAAAACAACTAGGGTTACCTTTATTTGTCAAACCTAGTCATGAAGGCTCAAGTGTGGGTATGACTAGAGTAAATCAAGCCTCTGAATTGAAAGATGCCATTGATGTAGCTTTCAAATATGATAGTTCAGTAATGATTGAATCATTTTTAGCTGGTCCTGAATTTACTATAGCGATTGTAGGTGATGAAGTATTACCCTCAATTTATATCAAACCAGCTACTGATTTTTACGATTATGATGCTAAATATTTATCAGATACAACCCAATATTTTTGTCCAAGTGGTTTATCAAATGAGAAAGAGCAACAGATTCGAAAATTAGCCTTAGAGGCATATAAGGCTGTCGGATGTCGAGGTTGGGGACGAGTAGATATTATGTTTGATGCAAAACAAAATCCATATTTACTCGAAGTGAATACGGCGCCAGGTATGACAGATCATAGCTTGGTACCTATGGCTGCAAAACAAAATGGTTGGTCATTTAGTGATCTGGTTTATCGAATCTTGAATTTAGCAACCATATAATTGGCCTTACTTATATGAAACAAGTTCGGCAAGCGGCACAAAGACGAGACATTAAAAAAAGAAAGCTGCTTATCTTTCGTAATACAGAACAGTTGATTGGATTTTTGTTCTTTATTACTATTATTTTGATTAGTATATGGGTTATTAAAAGTATCAGAAATTGGATGGATAACCCAGAACAAATGGTATTATCGCAATTAGTTTTAAGTGGTGATCATACCTATACAACCGAAGATGATATTCGCAAAGCGATATTAGGATTAGGTCTACCTAATACCTATATAGGTCAAGACGTTGATGATATTCAACAAGAAGTAATGCGATTTCCTTGGGTTAAACAGGCCAGTGTACGTAAACAGTGGCCTGACAGATTAATTATTTATGTACAAGAGTACAAACCGGCATTTTATTGGAATGATCTCTTTTTACTGGATAAAAAAGGCAATGTGTTTAGTGTACCACTTGATCGTATAGCTGAATTACAATTACCTAGACTTTATGGTCCGGAAGGAAAGGCAAAAGCAGTATTAGAAACTTATTATAAATTAGATAATATTTCTAAAAAATTAGCCAATAGTCAATTAGTTTTGCATATTAAAGCGGCGCTAGCTGACGAACGCAATGCATGGCAATTAATGGTAAAACAATGTATCGGTAATTTTTGTCTTGAAAATCAGGAAATGAGATTGATATTAGGTAGTGAAAATATAGAGCAACGATTTCATCAATTTATTAAATTATTTCCTGAAATTCAATCAAGGATTCCAGTAGATGAACGAATAACGGTAGCTGATTTACGTTATGAAAATGGTATTTCAGTACAAAGAGAAAAAATAGTGCAGTAAGGAATAAATTAAGGCTGAAGTATGAAAGCAACAGAAAAAAAATTAGTCGTTGGACTGGAAGTAGGCACATCCAAGGTACTTGCACTTGTTGGTGAAGTTCTTCCTGATGGTATTATTAATATTATTGGGGTAGGACATTGTCCGTCAAAAGGTGTGGATAAAGGTGGTGTCAATGATCTTGAAGCTGTTGTGAACTCAATCCAACGTGCGGTAGATCAAGCTGAACTAATGGCTGATTGCCAAATCTCTTCTGTTTATTTAAGCCTTTCAGGTAAACATATCCGTTGCCAAAATGAAATCGGTATGGTGCCAATAGCCGAAGAAGAAGTGACCGCAGAAGATGTTGAAAATGTAGTTCATACTGCAAAATCAGTCCGAATTTTAGATGAACACCGCATTTTACATGTTATTGCTCAAGAATACTCTATAGATTTACAAGAAGGGATTAAAAATCCAATTGGTCTTTCTGGTGTTAGAATGAAGGCCAAAGTTCATCTGGTTACCTGTCATAATGATATGGCAAGAAATATTGTCAAAGCGGTTGAACGTTGTGGATTAAAAGTCGATCAACTTATTTTTTCTGGTTTAGCTTCTAGCTATGCGGTATTAACTGACGACGAAAAAGAACTTGGCGTATGCGTAATTGATATGGGCGGAGGAACAATGGATGTGACTGTCTATACAGGCGGCGCTTTACGTCATTCAGTTGTAATTCCTTATGCTGGAAATGTAGTAACAAGTGATATTGCTTATGCATTTGGCGCGCCACCGATGGATGCTGAAAATATTAAAATCCGTTATGGATGTGCAGTTGGTTCCTTAATTGGAAAGGATGAAGTGATCGATGTTCCAAGTGTTGGTGGAAGACCTTCTCGTTCATTACAAAGGCAAACTCTGGCAGATGTGATTGAACCACGCTATTCAGAATTGCTTTCATTGGTACATAAAGAGTTGTTATCACTTCAAGAAGAACTAAAAAAACAGAATGTTAAATATCAATTAGCGGCAGGTATTGTATTAACTGGTGGAGCCGCACAAATTAAAGGCATGGTAGAGTGTGCTGAAAAAGTTTTTCAAAATCAAGTACGTGTTGGACAACCGCTAAACATTTCAGGATTAACCGATTATGTACAAAAACCTTATTGCTCAACGGCTGTAGGACTATTGCATTATGGAAAACAAAGTTTATTGAATGATGATGCTAAAGATAGTGATAAATCATCATTAAAAGGGATAGCTAAGCGTTTGACCGGTTGGTTTAAAAAAGAATTTTAGCTAATATATTTCAAGAACTTCGTGGACATTGTAGACGGTTATCTGTACAATGTTGTGAGATCGTAAATTTGGAGATGAGTTATGTTTGAGCCTATGGTTGCAGATGATGAGCCAGCAGCAGTCATTAAAGTTATTGGTGTCGGTGGTGGCGGTGGTAATGCTGTCGAGCATATGATTGCTGAGCACATCGAAGGTGTAGAGTTTTTTGCTGCAAATACAGATGCACAGGCATTAAAAAGAATTAAGGTAGGTCAGACCATCCAAATCGGCACTAATGTTACAAAAGGACTTGGTGCAGGCGCTAATCCGGAAGTCGGTAGAAATTCTGCTGAAGAGGATCGAGAAGTAATTCGTAGCGCAATTGAAGGTGCGGATATGGTTTTCATTGCAGCCGGGATGGGTGGTGGAACAGGAACAGGGGCTGCGCCGGTTGTTGCTGAAATAGCTAAAGAATTAGGTATTTTAACTGTTGCTGTGGTAACTAAACCTTTTGGTTTTGAAGGTAAGAAACGTATGGCTTTTGCTGAGCAAGGTATTGCTGAATTAGCAAAACATGTCGATTCACTTATCACTATTCCGAATGACAAATTATTAAAAGTATTAGGTCGAGGTGTTAAATTATTGGATGCTTTTGCAGCGGCTAATGGTGTTTTAAAAGGTGCTGTACAAGGTATTGCTGAATTAATTACTAAACCTGGTCATATTAATGTGGACTTTGCCGATGTTAGGACTGTGATGTCTGAAATGGGATATGCTATGATGGGTTCAGGTCGTGCAAGTGGTGATAACCGTGCCGAAGAAGCAGCTGAAATGGCAATTTCTAGTCCATTGTTAGAGGATATCGATTTATCTGGTGCGCGCGGCGTATTAGTAAATGTAACAGCTGGTTTAGATCTAGGCTTAGAAGAGTTTGAAACTGTAGGTAGTACAGTTAGAGCATTTGCTTCTGATAATGCAACAGTTGTTGTTGGTACAACCTTTGATCCTGATATGTCTGATGAAATTCGTGTGACAGTTGTTGCAACAGGTATTGGTATGGATAAACGTCCAGAAGTAAAAATTACCAAATCTGTGCCACAAAATACCTTGTTTAGCCAAAGTAATTCTTTGGGACAAGAAGAGAAAATAGCTAAAGCAGTTAATGAGCAAGTTATTTCTCCACTAGAAGAAAATAAAATTTTAGATATTCCTGCTTTTATCCGTAAGCAAGCGAATTAAAATTGAACTTATTTGAATTTTTATTGTCATAGTCAATAGGAACAAATAGAAAAAGTAGGTGCAAAGTGAAACAAAGAACATTAAAAAAGACAATACAAGCAACTGGTGTTGGTTTGCATACCGGCAAAAAAGTTACTTTAACGTTGCGTCCTGCGCCTGAAAATACAGGAGTTATTTATCGTCGTACTGATGTTAATCCGTATGTTGATTTTCCTGTTGATGCAAAATCAGTGCGAGATACCATGCTTTGTACATGTTTGATTAACGAAGATAACGTTCGAATTTCGACTGTTGAACATATTAATGCTGCATTAGCTGGACTTGGCATTGATAATATTATTATCGAAGTTAACGCACCTGAAATCCCGATTATGGATGGTAGTGCAAGTCCATTTGTTTATTTATTACTTGACGCAGGTATTACTGAACAAAATGCACAGAAAAAATTCTTACGAGTTAAAGAAACTGTACGTGTTGAAAATGGTGATAAATGGGCAGAAGTTAGACCATATAGTGGTTTTAGATTGGATTTCACAATCGATTTCCATCATCCTGCTATTGATAGTAGCTCACAACGTTACCAATTAGATTTTTCTTCTGAAGCGTTTATTCGTCAAATCAGTCGTGCAAGAACATTTGGTTTTATGCGTGATATAGAAGCATTGCAATCTAAAGGACTTTGTTTAGGTGGTAGTTTGGATTGCGCTATTGTAGTTGATGACTATAAAGTACTGAATGAAGATGGATTACGTTTCGAAGACGAGTTTGTGCGCCATAAAATGCTTGATACCATTGGTGATTTATACATGAGTGGTCATAATATGATTGGTGAAGTGATTTGTTATAAATCAGGTCATGCATTAAACAATCAGTTATTACAGGCATTATTAGCAAAACAGAGTGCATGGGAATATGTGACCTTCACTGAAGAACAAACTGTTCCGGTAGCATTGAGTACTAAACAGCTTGTTTTAGCATAAAATTATTTATTGAAATAATATTACTGTTTATAAACGCTTCCATGTGTAATGGAGGCGTTTTTTATTTTTATAGTCAAAGAGAGTAGTGTATGAATAAAAGTCATTTTTTTGCTCACTTATCACGTTTGAAGCTTATTAATCGTTGGCCATTAATGCGTAATGTTAGAACCGAGAATGTGTCAGAGCATAGTCTACAAGTTGCTTTTGTGGCACATGCGCTTGCGATTATAAAAAATAAACGTTTTAATGGTAAAGTTAATCCCGAACGTATTGCTTTATTAGCCATGTATCACGATGCTTCGGAAGTCATTACCGGCGATCTGCCAACACCAACTAAATATTACAATCCACAAATAACGACAGAATATAAAAAGATAGAAAAAATAGCCCAAAACAAACTGATTAATATGTTGCCTAAAGAGTTGCAAGACGATTTTAGACCGTTAATAGATGATGATTTTTATGACGAAACTGAAAAGAGCATCGTTAAACAAGCCGATGCTTTATGTGCTTACCTTAAAACAATAGAAGAGCTTAGTGCAGGTAATAATGAGTTTAGATTAGCAGAGCAACGACTAAAAAAGACGTTATCAGAAAGGAGTAGCCCTGAAATGGATTATTTTCTGGATGTATTTGTCCCTAGTTTTAGTTTGTCATTAGATGAAATCACTATGGATAAATAGTTCACTTTTTTCTGTAAGAATAAAGACAAGCCTCAATATAGATGATGCTCTGCAAAAAATAGAGCATCATTAATATCCAAATTAATTAATATCAAAAATTAAAAACTGATTTTAGCAAGTGCGGTAATATAATTTGAGTTTCTCTTACTTTCACCAAAGTATTGATAATCAATATTAATATCAACCATATTGTATTTATAAGTTATACCACCACCAACGTTGTATTGATTTTTACTACGATTAGAAGAGTTTGCACTCATTTTAGATAAACCATTAATACCATTAATAGTAATATCACTATCAAATTCATCATCACTTAAATTAAATGAATAACCTGTTTTGGCTCGTAATAACAGTTGGCTTTCCTTATCTTGCCAAAGCGAATAATTTGCCATTAAGTCGATTGGAATTAACAAAGCCTCATTTGATGCTTTTCCATATTTGACTAAATCAATATTATTATAACTTACATTATGCGCACTATTTTCAGTATAAACATAAGTTAAGCCAATAGTAGGTGTTAATGTTAATTGTTCTATATCTTGCCACTGATAACCAACAGACGCTCCGATATCCCACGTATTGCTATGGAAATTTTCTTTAATCGTATTATACCTATCGTTTGCTTTTAGATGGTTTTTTCCATAAGAGTATCCAGCATAGGCAGAAGTAACAATATTCGTTGGCCATTTATAGTTAGAATAAAGTTGGATTTGATAATTTTTAGTATCAGAATCGTTGGATGATGTAGCTTTATTTTTGTAATCACCAGATTCATAACCTATGGCAGAGCCGATTAATAAATTATCAATAACTTCTTTATCATAGCCCATGATAAAACCGTTAGAAGTATATTTATACCCAGAAATACCACGATGATTATCTGTATTTTCATAATGGTGAGTGAGATTTATCCATAAATTGTCATCATTCTCTGCTAATTTTCCGGTTTGGGAAAATTGTTGCATACGGTTATCTAAGGTGGATTTAGTATAGTTAAATGAATTAAGTGCTATTTCAGTTAAATGTAAACCATGATTATTATTGTATATTCCGGCTAATGCACGATTAAATTGTAATGTAGTACCTCGATTTTCCACCGCTAAATTACCGCGTCCCATTGCACTTAATACTGCCCAGTTTAAATCTCCTGCTAAAGATTTATCGGAAATAACTTCACCATTATTTGTAGGATTATAAAATGATTCATACGAAACTTTTGCTAAATTTTGGGAAAAGCGTTTTGCTACATTTTTAGAGCCGGTTCCTACTTCTTGATAATAACGAGAAACTTGGCGATCAGCGGCAGCTTTTGTTTGCCATGCATTGGTAAAATCAGTGACATTACTAGCATTAACAAATTTTAATTCATTACCAGTTAGTTTAAAGTTCAGATCGCCATATATATTTTGAATAAGCGATTTAGTTTCACCTTCTTTAATATTAGCTATCTTTAATGAATTATTTGCTGATAATACAGAGACATTAGCTTCGGTTGCTGTGTTTTTTAGCCCTTTTTTAATAAAGTCATCAGTACCAGTAAATTTGGCAGAAGATTTGACATTGACATTATCGCCACTAATATTATTTATCTGTTGTGAGTCAGAGATACCAAAGCTGATTATTCCTTCGATATTTAGTTGCGATGCCTTGTTCGCTTGATCACTAATAGCAAGAGATCCCTTAGTGGATTCAATCGTAGCATTTTTGCCAACATTCAACTGTCCATCTGATGCGAGTTTAACAAAGCCATTACCTCGACTGGCACTTAATATACCTTGTTGTACCACATTAAAATTACCACCGTTACTAACATCAACGGTACCACCACGCATGATGATCATTTTTCCTGTTTTACCTATCAACACAGAAGATCTATTGCTATCATTATTTGTAGTTTCTAATACGGTTTTCGCTCCGATAATCTCAATATCACCACCTGTTAAGTTAAAACTACGGGTAATTAGTTTAGCTGGTGCTAATGTAGTTCCTGCTAAATGGTTATCACCACTACGAATATTGGTATCTCCATCTACTTTTACGGTAGTTTTACCTGAAGTATTTGTTCCAGTACCCATGACATTACCAGCCAAAATCATGAGTCCACCTCTTTTTTTATCTGCACCTAATTCAACATTAATATCACCAGCTACATGGACATTAATGTCATTATTAATCGGATCATACGGGTAGTCTTTATGTAAACCGAGATATTGAGTAAAGAATTTAGTATCAAATTTACCTATCCAGGTATCATTATAAATTTGAAAATTACCGTTGATATTCATGTTAATATCACCTGCGGCAACTGACGGCGTCTCAGTGTCGGTTTTGCCACTAAACCCTAAGTGAAAAGAGCCTTCACTATTAACGGTCAAACCGTCTGTAACGGTAATATTAACAGGGGTAGAACTACTATTGGTTAAAAAGTAGCGCTCATTAACTTGATTAAAAGGTAAAGTAACATCTGATGTGGCATCATAGTTTTTCGCTTGTACATAATTAGCACTTAAAGCACTTATTATTAATAAAGTAACGGATTTTAATTTCATTGTTTTATCTTGTATGTGGTTTCAGGTAATAAAATAATATCTCATTGATAATGATAATCAATACTATTTTAAAATATATTAATATGATTTTGATTAACTATTTATTTTTATTGGGAATTATAATGAAATAACTTGTAGATTATGTTATTAATAAAAATTAATTCTTTAATGCTAATATTTTATGAATAAGATTAATCGTTAGCTTGATTTGGATAAATATAACGCTTTACAGGCCTACCAACTGATAAATAAGTTAAATGGCTTTCAAGCTCTCCGCGCTCTTCTAAATAATCAAGGTATTTTTTTAATGAAATTCGAGACAATGGAATTAATTCAACAATATCACTCATAGAAAAATCACTTTGACACTTACTAATTACATTACGCACGGTTTGTAAAGTTTGTATATCAATACCTTTGGGTAACCCCTTATTATGAATTGCCGGTTTTGCAAAAATACGATCATCTAATTGATCTTGATTTAAGATTTTTGAAGAAGATAATAAGCGTACCCGTTCTTGATAGGTAATTAAAGCGGTTCGTAATCGACTGAAAGTGAAGGGTTTAACAATATAATCAATCACTCCTAAACGAAGTGCGGTTTGAATTTCATTGCTATTACATGCAGCTGTGACCATAATAATATCAATTTTCGGATAACTAATACGAATATGTTTTAACAACTCAAGGCCATTTAATTTAGGCATAAAAATATCAAGTAATATTAAATCAACATGATTATCATGAATAAAATGTAGTGCTTGTTCTCCATTATTTACATTTGCAATTAGATTAAATCCCGACAACATTTGTAAATATTTTTTATTCAACTCAGCTACCATTGGATCATCTTCAACAATCAAAACATCAACCATGTGATTTTTTCTCCCGATAGAGTGCTTTGAGAGGTAATAATACCCTAAAACAAGTTCCTTTTTTATCACTTCGATCACACAATTGAATATGACCGTCAAGTTCATCAATACTGGCTAAAACTAAATATAAACCAATTCCGCGGTTATCTCCTTTGGTAGAGTAACCTTTTTGGAATATGTGTTGCATGTCTTTTTCTGAAATTCCTTCACCATTATCATTAATTTCAATTTGAAAAATAGTATCGCCGACAACTAAATTAACACTGATCCGCTTGTCGTCTAAAAACTGTACAGCATCTAAACCGTTATCAATTAAATTACCAAGGATTGTAATTAAACTATGGGTTACAGAACTATCTGGTATTAATGCTAATACACCGTCAATATTAAAAGATAACGAAACACCTAATTCTCTTGCTCGGCTGAATTTACTATTTAAAAAACCAGCAATAATAGGATCTTTTATAGCTTGACTAACGAGTTTAGATTCAGCCTGTTTATTACCGATAATCTCTTCAAGGTAATCGATTAACTCCTGTTTATTATCATTAAAAGCTAAACCATAAATAACATGTAATTTGTTTTTAAACTCATGAGATTGAGAACGTAGTGCATCAGCATAACGATTAACACCAGTCAAGTTTTCTGCTAATTGTCGAACTTCAGTCATATCTCTAAAAGATGCTATAGCACCAACGAGCGAATCATTTACAAACAAGGGAGTTCGATTAGTTAAAATTACAACACCATTGATATTTTGTTCGCAATCATATTCTGCAATTCCGCTTATCATAACTTCATGTAAGCGAGTATTAGGAATGATATCAGTTATATGACGATTAATAATATTTTCTTTGCTATCTTCGATACGTAGTATTCGCATGGCTTCGTTATTAATTTGTGTAATAAGTCCATTACGATTAACCACAACAATACCTTCTTTCACTGTACTAATAATTGCATCTCGCTCGGCAAATAATTGCGCCATTTCTATCGGTTCAAAGCCATACAACGTTTTCTTAATATTACGAGATAATAAACTAGCCAAAATAATGGCTACCGCTAATGAGGCAAATAGTGATAACCAGATCGGTTGACTGGTTCGTGCTGCCATATGATCTATTTTTTGTAGCGTTTGGCCAACTAGCACTGCACCAATTTGTTGATGTTCATGATTAAAAATAGGTCTAAAAGCACGAACAGAATTCCCAAGTGTTCCTTTAGCGATAGAAGTATAAGATTCGCCTTGTAAAGCTCTTTGTTCATCACCACCAACAATTAATTTACCAATTTTATTTTTATCAGGATGAGAATAACGGATGCCTTGCATATTAAAAACTACAATAAAATCAACTTGTGACAATAGGCGTGCTTGTTCAGTGTCGTTTTGAATAAAATCGAGATTTGCTGGTGTGGGGTTATTCATGTTGTCAATAGTATTGCCAGAGGTTGAAATGATATTAGCAATATTTTCAACGCGTTGGCGGGAAAGTCTTAAATATTCATCATTAACAACATGAATAATATATATATTTTCAGCAATTACCGATAAGATAAATACTAAACAAATTAAACTGATAAGTTTTACTTTTAATGAAAGTCGATTAAAAAAATAATTCATTTTTAATACTTATTTTATAAATCTGAAGACGAATAATATTAACCTATCAACTGCAACCTACTAATAAAATATTTTATTAGTAGGTTATATTATTAACGAAATAACCCGTTAATATTGCGTTGCATTTTTCACACTTTCGGCAACAACTTTAGCGACGTTAGGTTCAAATGCATTTGGTAATATATTATCTACTGCTAGTTTTTCTGCTGGAATAATGCTTGCTAAACCTTTAGCCGCAGCAAGTTGCATTGCTAAAGTAATATTTTTTGCTCTAGCATCTAATGCACCTCTAAAAATTCCCGGAAAGGCCAACACATTATTGATTTGATTTGGATAATCACTGCGCCCTGTACCAACAATATAAGCTCCAGCAGCTTTTGCTTCTTCTGGAAATATTTCAGGCGTTGGATTAGCCATAGCAAAAATAATGGATTTTGCAGCCATCGTTTTAACCCATTCAGCTTTTAATACGCCTGGCGCTGAAACACCTATAAATACATCGGCATTTTTGATGGCGTCTTGTAATGTTCCTCTTTGTTTTTCGCGATTAGTTCGCTTAGCCATTGCCATATGGTGGGAAGGTAATGAATGATCATCCTCAGATAAAATTCCTATTTTATCCACGATTGTTAAATGAGTAACACCGGCGGCAAGTAGCATATCTGCAATAGCTAACCCTGCAGCGCCACCACCATTGATGACTACTTTTACTGATTCAATCTTTTTACCTGCTACTTTTAATGCATTATATAATGCAGCTAAAACGACAATAGCGGTTCCATGTTGATCATCATGGAACACCGGAATATCCAATATTTCTTGTAAACGTTTTTCAATTTCAAAACATCTTGGTGCGCTAATATCTTCGAGGTTGATTCCGCCAAAAGAGGGCGCTAAGGCAGCGATATGTTTGACTAACTCATCAGGATCTTGAGTATTGAGTGAAAGTGGAATGGCATCGACATTAGCGAATTGCTTAAATAAGATGGCTTTACCCTCCATAACAGGGATTGCAGCTTCTGGTCCAATATTACCCAGTCCTAATACAGCAGAACCATCAGTAATAACGGCTACCAAGTTGCGTTTACTGGTATATTCATATACTGATGACGGGTTATTGGCTATTTCTGTGCATACTGCTGCGACACCTGGTGTATAAGCAACACTCAGATCGGCCATTGAATTGACAGGAACTTTTGAATTTATCTCAAATTTACCATGCATTTGTTTGCTAATTGCTAAAGCTTTTTCTTGAACAGTTGTCATAATCATTCCTTTTAGATTACTTTTTAAAAAATACAGGATTAACTTTCTACACGATTACATCTGTATTGGCTCAATAACAAACTTCCAAAATAAATTATTATTGATTAGATTTTTTAAAGTGCTGAATGTTCTCCTCACATATTTAAATAACGTAACAGTGCTGTCGTACAAATGACCATTAATGCACCCCCTAATCTGGTTGCCACTTGAGCAAATGGCATCAGATTCATTCTATTTGCAGTGGATAGTATTGCCACATCACCTGTACCTCCCATACCACTTTGACAAGAAGAGATAATTGATGCTTCAACAGGATACATTTTTAAGAAGAAACTGCATATAAACCCTGTCATTGAAACAGTGAGTACTACGGCAATTATTGTTATAAAGTAAGGAACAGTGAGTACATTGACTACACTACCTAAATCGATATATAACAACCCTAAACCAGCCATTAATGGGAAAGTAAAATTACCCGAAATAAATTTATACCATTGCTGACTTCCTCGTTCCACACTTTCAGGTAAAAGTCGGAAATATTTCACAATGGCTGTTGCAATAATCATCAATACAGGACCTGGGAAATGGATACATTTTTCTAAAATCATACCTAAAATAAAGAGAGTAGCTAAAATCATAACCGCACCACTCATTGCTTTTGCATCAAGAGGTGTTTTATCTTCTTTTAGTGCATCAGCTAAACCATCAAATTCAATTTTTACTAGTTGCCCATGACCACTTAAATGAGGTTTAACTTCACCTATACGACTCATTATGGCGGTAAAGGTAATGGCAAAAAAGTTGCCCACTACAGTAGCAGGAATTAAAGCACTTACGAAAGAATCATAATTTTGATTAAGAATATTGCTATAAGCATTTGATAACTGTAATACTCCTTCACCAATACCGCCAGCCATGACCGGTGAAACAGTATAAAAAAATGCGTGTTGCCAAGTATCACCAAAGGCTACCGCTACGGCGACGCCAACTACTGCAGCTAGACACATACCGAGTAACATTGGTATCATCATACGAATAAAACCTTGAACCAAAATCACACGATGCATACCAAGAATACTACCACACACTAAACTAGCAATATAAAAGAGTAAGAAATTTGATTCTTTCATTAACATCTTTGTTGCTGCTAATGTATTTTCATCAAAGACACCATAATAAACCAATAAAGAAGGTACAATTAATGATAGTATTGCTGGCGCACCAAATTTTTTAAAAAACGGAATATTTTGTCCAATCGTCCCTAAACACCACCCTAAAGGTAAAATGACCGCAAACCCTCCAATTAATGATCTTGGTAGCATATCTAATTGGGCGGCAATAATAACGATAATGGAACAAACAATAAAAATAGGTAGGGGTAAAGATCCGATATAGGTTTTATTTTCTTTCAAATTTTGCATCATGCTCATAAATATACCTCAACATAGTTATATTTCGGTTAATACTATTGGCAGTATAAATAGCAGTAAAAAAAGCAAAAGAATAAGAAAGTTATCTAACTATTTTTGTAATTAATGTAAGTGAACACGAATTTTTACATAAAAAAACATAAAATAAGAGTCTTGTGAACTTACATTATAAACTTGCATATACTCAGTTTTATAAAATAGTTTTTATCTATCTATTTTGATATACCCATTTTTTTGTAAACAATCTTGACCTTGATTGCTTATCAGAAAATCAATAAATAACTTAGCCTGTGGATGAAGATGATTAAGTAATGCGATACTATAATTAATTGCTGGACTATATTCAGTCGGTAATTCAATCATAGCTAATTGTCGGTTTTTCAAAAGTTCCGGTGCATAATTGGCATAACCAATATAAACATCAATGATATCATTCAACAAAAAATATTCAGCAGGATGTATTCCTTTAGGTATAGAAGAAGTAAGAGAGCCTCCTACTAATTGTTTAGCGCGTTTTTTTAACTGTTCACCCATACCATTGTAATGATTTTCGATATTATCAAATAATGCAAATGCATAATCACCAGACGGATCTTTTTTAGGTGTAGACATACCAATTCTAGCATTAGTATTTAACAGTAACGTTAAAGCATCATAATTTGTCCATTTTGGATCATTACGTACAGTTAAACATAATCGGTTATGTGCAAAAATATGGTGAGATACAGCTAGTCCTTTGCTAATCAAATACTGTGGATGAACCGTATTTGCCGAAGCAAATAAGTGGGCAAATGGATGTGCTGTTTCTTGTATGATTTTTTCACACAATAAACCAGCCGGAGCAAATTGCATGCCTATTTCAGAAGCATAAGTCTGGGCAAATAATTTTGCTATTTCAGGAAAGGCTATGCGTAAACTGCCTGCGGCATAAATATTGAGTTTATTCATCATAAGTTATTGCCCCTGATCATAAATAGGAATAATGGTTTGTGCTTTTGTTAAGACTATTTTTTTCATAGTAATATGGTATAACTGGCTTAGATTATTTTCAGTCAATAAAGCATGGGTTGAGCCATATTGATATTGTTTATTATCCAATAATAAAACCTTATTGGCGATGTTCATCGCATGGGCTGGATCGTGAGTAGTAAAAATAATCGTCAAATCCTGCTGTTTAACTAGTGAGGCTAGAATATTTAAGACTTTTTTTTGATTATAGAGATCTAATGCGTTAGTTGGCTCATCTAACAATAATATTTTACATTTAGTGAGCAAAGCACGGGCAATTAAAGCAAGTTGTTTTTGCCCTCCTGAGAGTTGAGAGAAGGGGGAATAGTAATATTTTTCCAATCCCAATTGAGTTAAATTATCTCGTACTAACTCTGTTGTTTTTTTATCGGGTTGACCAAATAATCCCCATTGTTTAACACTTCCCATAACCACAATTTCCCATAATGCATAATCAATATTGCAGGTAAAATTTTGTGGCACAAAACAGCATGGATAACGGCAATCAAATTTTCCAGATAGTGGTTGGTTAATACCCATTAAAGTATGTAATAGGGTCGTTTTGCCTCGACCATTAACACCTAATATTGCAACGATATCATTTTTATTTACCACGATATTAAGCGGTGAGGTTAATGGATGGTTAATTTGATAACCACAAACTAAATCATGTGTAGTTAAAATGGTCAGTGACATATTAAGATCTCGGTAAAATTTGTTGTCGTAATAGTAGAACGAAACAGGGCGCGCCAATTAAGGCAGTAATGATGCCCAGTGGTATTTCAGAAGTACTAATTATGCGTGCAATATCATCAATTATTATCATAAATCCACCACCTAACCAAAATGCAATAGGTAGTAAACGTTGATGATTACCTCCAACTAATAATCGAGCCGCATGAGGAATAATTAAACCTACCCAACCAATACAACCACTAACTGCAACCTGAATAGAAATAATTAAAGTACAAAGTACCAATATTAACCAACGAGAAAATAAGACTGATATTCCTAAGCTTTTTACTTCATTATCACCTAAAGATAATAGATTAATTCGCCAACTCAATCGAATTAATAGATAACTGGCAATAATGGTGGGTATTGCTAATATTATTAATTTATGCCAATTAGCAGTAGCAAAGCTACCGAGTAACCAAAAGACAATACTCGGTAATTTTTCTTCAGTGTCGGCTAAGTATTGCATTAAACTCACTAAGGCGCTAAAAAATCCACTTAATACTAATCCAACTAAAACTAGTATTAAGATATTGTTCTGTTTTAGACTATGAATAAGAATAAAAATTAATAATAATGTTGATATTCCGAATAAAAAAGCTAAAACGATCAATCCAAAGGTTGAGTAGTCTAGTAAAATAGCTAATGTACCACCAAAAGCTGCACTTGATGTTACGCCGATGACGTGAGGATCAACTAAAGGATTATAAAATAATCCTTGTAGCACAGCGCCACAAAGTGCTAATCCTGAACCAGCTAAAAAAGCTAATAATATTCTTGGTATTCTTACCTGCCAAATAATTTGCTGTTGAAAAGTAAACAAATGATCTTGGCTCTCTATGAAAGGGGAGTAAAGTACTTTAAAAATTTGGTTAATTGAGATTGAATAGTGTCCTAAAAACAGTGAGAACAGGGCTAATCCAATAGTGATCACAATTAGCCCAATAAGAATACGTTGATGTGATAATAAAGTCATATCAAATCTATTATAATCCTTGATAATGAGTTCGATAAAAACGCAAATAGTAATTATCAGCTTGTGTTTGCATATCAATGTCTGTAAATAATTCTGGGTATAATTTTTTCGCCATCCATAACTCTCCTATAGCTAAAGCTTCAGGCATTGGATATCCCCACGCTTTTGCATATTCAGGCATCAGATAAATACGTTTTTGTTTAACTGCATCAATATTTTGCCATAAACTATCAGTTAAAATACTCTCGACGACTTGTGGATATCGATTTTGTACAAAAATAACTTGAGGATCCCATTGCATTACATTTTCAATAGTGACTTGTTTGAAGCCTTGAATTGTTGCCGTTGCTACATTGATAGCACCAGCATGTTCCATCATTAAACCGGTATATTTCCCTGATCCATAAGTAGTTAAATCTGGATTGGCCATATATACACGAATGCGTTTTTCTAACGGGATGTTTTTTAGGCGGTCAGTGACGATCTGTCTATTTTTAAAAGCATAATCAATTAATGCAGTTGCGTCATTTTTGGCGTTTAATACTTCGCCAATTAATAAAATGCCTTCTTTTAATCCTTCATTATAAGTGGTTTCTTCATCAACCATGGTAGGATTGATTTTATTCGCTTCGGAGGCTAAATCTTTACGCAAAGAAATAGCAATTACTGGTATATTAAGCTTTTCGATCTGTTCAATAACTTCTTTAGGTGCATAATTTGCAACAAATACTACTTGTGGTTTAAGTGCGATCAAACTTTCAATATTTACTGAGGTTAAATCACCGGGCGTCGGCATTGTTGCTAAATTGGGGGCTAACCTGACATAGTCTTTGCCTAAAAGTTTTTGCCACGATGAGAGTACACCAACGATAGTATCTTGTCGATTGAGTTGTACTATTAGATTCAATGTTTGATGTTGTAATACCACTACTCTTTCGACTTTATCAGGAATTTCAACGGTACGATTAAGTTGATCAGTTACCTGCTTGGCTTCACAAGTAAACGTTAAACATAATGTGAAAAACAACCCTAATTTCACTAGATAATTTCTGTATTTTTTCATCGTTCATCCTAAAAAACATATTATGCGTTAATTAATAATGGAACTATTTATAATGGCATACGCTATATAATTTTAAATATAACGAAATTTTAGTTTAATAACAAATAATATTAGGAGAAAAAGAGCAATAACCAAAATATAGGATTTTTGACACAGAGATGTTTATGACAAAGCTAGTAATATTGTTATACTATTTTGTATATGAAAATTAGGGTTACTCAGGAATAATATGATTTATGTAAACGGCGTTAATCTTTACTATCAAAAAACGGGTCATGGAGAGGCACTCATTTTATTACATGGTAATGGTGAGGATCATCAGATTTTTTCACCATTAATTACAAAACTAAAATCGAATTTCACTGTTTATGCGGTCGATAGTCGTAATCATGGGCAAAGTGAAAAAACGGCGGTTTATGACTATAACGTTATGGCTGACGACATTGAAGCATTGATTAAAGGACTACAACTTAAATCCGTTAATCTGATTGGTTTTAGTGATGGAGCGATTATTGCATTATTGCTAGCGTTACGTTGTCAAGCGATGATAAAAAAAATGGCATTATTAGGCGTTAATTTAAAACCATCAGATTTTACTCAAGAGAGTTACCAATATTTACAACAACATTATGCTCAAACAGGTGATCCCCTATTTAAAATGATGTTAGAGCAACCCAATATTGAGCTAAATTGGTTAACTAAAATTACGGTACCAACTCTAATTGTTGCTGCTGAAAATGATATTTATCATCCTGAGTTATTTACTCAAATTGCTGATACTCTACCCGATTCACAATTGAAAATTATTCCAAATCATGATCATGGTAGCTACATCATCAATAATGATATGTTATATCCAGATTTGATGAGATTTTTGCAAAAAAATTAAAGTGAATGAGTAAAACGTAATATCGATTTTTAGGTTGAATATGTTGATTGTAATAAAATTAATATAAAGATCTGACAATCCAATATTAATTGGAAGGTTTATTATCATAAAAAGGGAGCTGAATTCATTATCTTTTTATAGCTAGATAACTAGCCATTGAAATAATGGCTAGCTAAGTTTTTTATTAAAAATATACTGAAACGTATAGCTAACCTGAAACTTCTTTACAAGCTATACTCTTTATTACTTATTGTTAGCGTAACAAACAAGCTTGAATTTTATCTACTTCTTTATTTAGTGTATCAATAACCAAATTTGGATGCGCACTTTCTAGTGTTTTTACATTCTCAAAACCATCATTGACCACTGAACCGGTATATTGTTGTGCTTGTTTAATGTTACTAAATAGATAACGAATATTATCTTGATTACGTGTTGCAGTTAAGGTGTAACTAACAAAATATTTTGAATAATTTTGATAATCAGTTACTGCATTAGCAACCACATTATTACCTTCTACCAATTTAATCGTTTCACCACCATTAACAGTTATCGCTTGTTGATTAGGCATAGTATAATAAGACCACCAACGCGAACCAAAATAGTTTTCACTAGTGAGTACAACAGGACTATTATCAAGCTCTTGAGCGATACATAGCGATAACGAGGAATGAAGGGCTTTAATCGAACGAGATGTGCTATATTTATTCAAAATGTCCACACCTGACGAATTCTGCACAATCTCTACACCTTCAGTCTGATAAATTGACACCATTTTTTGAGATACACAACCTGTAAGCACTGTAAATGCTACAAAAAGCCCGATTAACTTTCTCATGCCACATCCTTTTTTGGTTGAATTAATTAATTTTATCTTTTTATGCAATGATTTACCAGTAGAAGAAAGGGTTAACTAAAAATTTAATTGATTTAGATAACGCATTAGTTTTTTATTTGCAATGACAGATAACTTGAAATCAATAATGGCGATATTAAAAATTGATATCATGCAAAAATATTTAAGTGAGGAGAGGTTTCCTCACCTTGGATAGCTAATTTTAATCTTCTTTACCACGTATTTTACGTGATAATCGTTTAAAACCATGGGCAAATTCTTTAAATGCCATAGCTAAAAAAGGAACTTTAATTTTGATATTGAAGCGATCGCGCAGTTCGATTGCATCATTAGCTTTGGTGAGCCAAATAAAACCGGAATTAGTCAAATCAATTGCTTTTATTTTCCCTTCAGGCGTTAAAATGAAATTTCCTCCGTGAATATCATTAGAGACTAAATTGTAACTATGTAGGGTTTCAATACAGTGTTTAATCTGATCACCGTATTGTTTCATTTCATCCCAGGTCAAAGAGCGACCTTCAATAAAATTAAAAATCATATAGTGACGTTTAGTTTTTTGATCAAAAGCAACTAAATAAAGCTCATAGGCAATATCACATTTATCCAGTGATATTTTGGCTAGTTTATGAATCAAATTAAAATAAAAATCACCTGTAATTTTGGCAATAATTCGGCGTTCCAGACGATGCTCTACACCACCGTCAATTTTAAAAATAAACTTCTTTTGATTGTGATTAATTAAATAAGTATATCTCTCAATTCTGTCACTAGGATCAAGTAACTCACCATGTCCTTCTTCAGCTATAAATTGGTCAAAAAGGGCAAGATAATCTATTTCATCATTTTGGACATAAGCAAATTTTATATCCCCACGTTGCGTTTCAATAATTTTCGCAAAATTATTCAAAATACTTAACCTCGAAATACATCAAAAAAATTGATCTATCTTAAACATTATCTATCTTAAAGTAAACGAAACACAACTATTTACCAGATGAATTTGCTGTTGACCGATTAACTTTAATTTAGGAACTAAGTTAATAAGGGATGATATAAATTAACGATGTCGGCAATAAGCATAAACCATGCTATTATTCAGCTATCTTTAGTCTGTTTATCACTTATTTATGTCCGATAATGTATCAATATGGTTTGTTTATATTATTCGAACCGCTAAACAATCCCTTTATACAGGCATTACCACAGATGTAGCTCGACGCTTACGTCAGCATCAAAATAATAAAGGCGCTAAACATTTAAAAGGACATAAAGATCTGTCAGTTGTTTATCAAATTAAGGTCGGTGACCGTTCCACCGCACTTAAACTTGAATACAAAATCAAGCAGCTATCGAAAAAGAAAAAAGAAGCACTGATCATGCAAAGCCCTACTTTACCAATTTTATTGGAATTATTGAATTAATTGTACAATAACCTTTTAAAGGTTTTTTTAATATATCACTATTATCTGTTTAACTAACCATTATTTGGATAGATCTATTTTATATGCCTGACATTAATCTTAATGGTGGAGATTTAATTGCCAAAATTTGTTGCTTAAATATGGTTAATTGTTGATACCAAAAATCCATTTCAGTTAACCAAGGAAATGCAATTGGAAAGGCTGGATCTTGCCAACGTTCAACGATCCATGCCAAATGATGAACCATTCTCATCGCTCTTAATGGTTCAATGAGTTTGAGTTGATTTGTATCAAAATCATGAAATTCTTGATAGAGTTCAATTATCATATCTAACTGTACTTGTTGTTCTTGACGTTCACCATATAAAAGCATCCATAGATCCGCAATTGCCGGGCCATTGCGTGCATCATCAAAATCGACAATCATTGCACCGTCTCGCCATAGAATATTACCTGCATGGCAATCACCATGTAAACGAATAGCTTGCCAGTCATTGTGCCAATATTTCTGCACAGTTTTAATCAATTGAGCTAAAAGAGTTTGCAGATCGAATTGGATTTTTTTAGGAATCAAAGAACATTGCAACAAAATTTCTTGTGGTTGATAAAGATATTCCTCAAGACCAATTGTTGGGCGATATATAAATCGTTGTTCAGATCCGATTTGATGAATACGTCCAAGCAACATCGCAACAGATTCTATTTGTTCTATATTATCTACTTCAAATTGCCTGCCACCAACACTAGGAAAAAGTGCAAACAGATAGCCTTGATATTCATGAAGCGTAGTGTTATTGAAGGTTAATGGCGCAATAACCGGTATCTCGGCTTCTAATAATTGTGCTGTAAATTGATGCTCTTCAAGGATCTGTTCTCTACTCCAACGATAAGGGCGGTAAAATTTAACTACATAACGTTGACGCTCTTCATCATGAAATTGATAGACACGATTTTCATAACTATTTAATGCCGTCAAACCTGAATCTATACGAATATCAATCGAAGCTAAACTCTCTACAATAAGATCAGGGGATAATGTGTGAAATGAAAAAGCTGAGCTATTCATGAGATGTCTACCTTAAGTATTCTAGTTATACACTGGTTATTTATAAATACAGATTATTTATGATACTCGCTATAAAATAGAAAAAAAGCCAGCGAGTGATGATATTGATCAATTTCATCACGGGCAATTTGTATTTAATCGTTTATCTACTTTTCCTTTATGAAGATATCATTTTGATCAAAGTAAATATCAATTTCACCATAGATAACAATAGTAAATATATAAAAAATTATTGAAGATTAAACCATTCATTTAATTTCTGTTGCAAAGGTTCAAGACCAATGCGCTTTGGTGAAGAAAAAGGGGTGACGGTAATATCACCTTGAAAAGGCAAAATTGCCTCTTTTACCATATTGACTTGTTTTTTTTGTGCGCCAGAAGCGAGTTTATCTGCCTTAGTCAATAATAGCATTACTGGGATATCGACAGAAACGGCCCATTCAATCATTTGCTGGTCTAAATCTTTCAATGGATGTCTGATATCCATTAATACAATTAATCCTTTAAGGCTTTCACGCTTTTGTAAATATTCACCAAGTGATTTTTGCCATTTGCGTTTTATGGCTTCCGGAACTTGTGCGTAACCATACCCCGGTAAATCCACTAAACGACAATTTTCTTCGACTTCAAAAAGATTAATTAATTGTGTTCGTCCAGGTGTTTTGCTGGTTCTGGCTAAACTTTTTTGATTAGTGAGTGTATTAAGCGCACTAGATTTACCAGCATTAGAACGACCCGCAAAGGCGATTTCAACCCCCGTATCCGATGGGAGATGCGAAATATCAGGTGCGCTCAAAATAAAATGAGTTTTAGCATAATTCAATGGGCGAATATCAGTCATAAATAAGGATCCTTTAAGTACAACAACAGCACTTAATCAATTAAAATGCCGTTACTGTATAGAAAAACCTAAGAATTGACAACTTTTTCGACCGCTTTTGCAAATCGTGACATTCCTTCTTTTATCTCATTTTCCTCGATAATGAGCGACGGAGTGAATCGTAGTACATTTGGGCCAGCATTTAAAATCATGACTTTAAAATCCGTAGCAATATTTAAAAAGTCTCGTGCTTTATTATGAAATTGTGGTTGTAATTCTGCACCAAGCAATAATCCCTTACCACGGTATTCACGAAAAACCTTGAATTTATCATTGATATTTTCAAGTTGCTCAATAAAAATTGCACGACGTTTTTGTACTCCTTCAAGTACCTCAGCAGTATTAATAATATCAAAAGCGGCGCAACCCACGGCGCAAGCAAGCGGGTTTCCACCATAAGTAGTCCCATGCACACCCGGATGCATAACTGATGCTATTTTCTCGGTAGTTAACATTGCGCTAATAGGGAATCCTCCACCTAGTGCTTTTGCCGAAGTTAATATGTCCGGAATGACATTGTATTGTTGATAGGTATATAAACTGCCTGTACGTCCCATACCACATTGTACTTCATCAAAAATGAGTAGAGCATTATGTTCATCACAAAGCGCACGGACACCTTGTAAAAATTCTGGTGTTGCTGAGGCTAATCCACCTTCACCTTGTACAGGTTCAAGGACAACGGCACATGTATGATCATCCATCACCGCTTTAACCGCATCAAGATCATTAAATGGTACATGGATAATATCGGCAGGTTTTGGACCAAAACCATCAGAATATTTAGCTTGTCCTCCTACAGAAACTGTAAAAAAAGTTCGTCCATGAAAGGCCTGATAAAAGGCGATAATTTTGGTTTTATATGGACTATATTTTTCAATGGTATAATGACGAGCCAGTTTGAATGCCGCTTCATTAGCTTCAGCTCCTGAGTTGGCAAAAAAGATACGATCGGCAAAGGTATTATCAATGAGTTTTTGAGCAAGCTGTAATGCAGGTTCATTTGTAAAAACATTGCTGACATGCCATAATTTTTCACTCTGCTCTTGTAATGCTTGGACTAATTTAGGATGACAATGACCAAGTGCATTTACTGCAATTCCTCCGGCAAAATCGATATACTCTTCACCATTTTGATCCCAAACACGACTACCTTTACCTTTAACGGGAATAAATTGCGCTGGTGCATAAATAGGTAATATAACTTTATCAAACAGTTCTCGCGTAATTAGTGATTTCATTTGGTGATCCTCAAAAAATAATTTACTCCTATTCTAAGCCAATTATTTTTTGAGTAAAGTAAATAATTATGCAATTTTTTTGAATTAATATTCATTGTTAAATATTAAATAATTTTCTTCTTTTCTGGAATTATTTTCATGTATAATCGGCAATTAATCTTTAATTGTATCCAAAAAGAGATAAATATGAGTCGTGTTATTTATTGCCATTATTTAAAAAAAGAGGCTGAAGGACTGGATTTTCAGCTTTATCCCGGCGATCTGGGTAAACGTATCTTTAATGAGATTTCCAAACCAGCATGGCAAGAGTGGCTTAAAAAACAGACCATGCTAATTAATGAAAATAAACTCAATATGATGAATCCAGAACATCGAAAAAGAATTGAAACCGAAATGGTTAAATTTTTATTTGAAGGTGGTGATGTTGTTATTGATGGGTATAATCCTCAAAATTGAGATATAAAATGAAGAATAATAAAAAAATTATAACATTATTTATTTCTGTGAGCATTTTAACCGGCTGTTTCAATAAATATTCAGATAATGATGATTATTATGTTAAAGACACCAATGCATTTAATATTTTGATAAGTCAGTATGCAAACAATATTGAGCAAATTTGGGGATCAAAAGAAGTCCTTATTGCCGGCCCTAAAGATTATGTTCAGTATGAAGATAATTTACGAACGAGAGTACATATTAACTTCGTATCAGGGATAATCACGATTGAAACATTATCAAGCACACCTGAAATCAATTTGAAAGAGGCGATTGTTTCAACGTTATTAATGCCAGAACCTGTTGATATTATTCGTCATGATAAAGCCAGTGAAAATTTATCAGAAGAGCCTTTTTTATACAAACAAGTTCTTGACCAAGAAAGACAACCTATCCGTTGGAGTGGTAGGGCAAACAGTTTTGCTGATTATCTGCTTGCTAATAACGTTAGAACGCGTACATCCGGCTCTCACAATATTACGTATGTAGAAATTAAACTTGTTCCAAATCATATTAATCAACGCGCCCGAAAATTCTTACCTTTAATTACTGAAGCGTCAAATAAATATTTAATTGATGAAAGATTAATTTTAGCGATTATCGAAGTCGAATCAGCATTTAACCCTTATGCGGTCAGTCGTTCTGATGCACTTGGCTTGATGCAGGTTCAACAACACACCGCAGGACATGATATTTTTAAACTTAGAGGCAAATCAGGAGAACCAAGTAGGAAATATTTGCTTGATCCTCGTAATAATGTAGATATGGGTACTGCTTACTTATCATTACTTAAAACAAAATATTTAGCCGGTATTAATAATCCAATCTCTTTGCGTTATGCCATGATTACTTCCTATAATGGTGGGGCGGGAAGTGTTCTGCGAACATTCTCTAGTGATCGTAATAAGGCCATTGAAATAATAAATTCGATGACACCACAACAAGTATATCGAAAATTAGTGACCTCTCATGTGTCACAAGAATCAAGAAATTATTTAATAAAAGTTAGTAAGGTATTAGACAATAAGTAACATCTTGAAAAGATTTGCATAAGTTATAACTCCTAACTCGATAAAGGGGGGAGGAGTGATAGCCATTATAACGGTATTTTATTAACTTAAAAGTAATGGCTTTTTGAGTTTTAAAAGTTTTTAATAAAAAAAAGATGATCTGCGTTAAATTTTGAGTATACTATGCGTCTCATAAAACCTAGTTTTTTTGAGGACGTTAGTTTGAGTACCGATAAAATTGTGGATTCATTTTCTCCCGCACAAATGACCCAAATCGCTGAAGAACTCGGCAATTACAAATTAAATAAGCACCCAAGTAGTACAATCCTATCCGCCATAATTGCAGGTGTTTTCATCTCAATTGCTTTTGTATTTTATATAACCGTCACAACAGGCACAGCAACAGTTGCTTTTGGTTTAGCTAAATTAGTTGGTGGTATCTGCTTTTCATTGGGATTAATGCTTGTTGTTTGTTGTGGTTCAGATCTATTTACTTCAACCGTGTTAACTATATTACCTAAAATGACGCACAAAGCCGGTTGGCTGAAAATGATTCGTAACTGGATTTTAGTGTATATTGGTAACTTTATTGGTGCTATACTATTTGTTGCAGTTATTTGGTTTTCTGGTCAGTACATGGTCGCAAATGGATTATGGGGATTGAATGTACTACAAACAGCCGATCACAAATTACATCATACATTTATTGAAGCCGTTTTCCTTGGTTTACTTGCCAATTTAATGGTTTGCTTAGCGGCTTGGATGAGTTATGCCGGACGTAGTTTATTGGATAAAATGTTAATTATGGTATTACCTGTAGCAATGTTTGTTGCTAGCGGTTTTGAACATAGCATTGCCAATATGTTTATGATCCCAATGGGTATTGTGATTAATAATTTCGCTTCTCCAGAATTTTGGCTTTCAGTGGGTATGTCACCAGATGCGTTTCCTGCTTTAACTGTAGAGCATTTTGTATTTAATAACTTAATTCCAGTAACAATCGGTAATATTTTAGGTGGTCTAGCTGTTGCACTGCCTTATTGGGCTTTATATCTACGTAAGCCCCATTGATTTTATAATATTTACCCTTATTTAAGTAATGGTAGATATATATTTTTGAAAACCTGAGGTAAAAAACTATGAGTAATTTAAACGAAGTACAAGCAGCTGCTTGGAAAGGCTTTAAAGAAGGTGATTGGCAAAATGGTGTCAATGTCCGCGATTTCATTCAAAAAAACTATACACCGTATGAGGGTGATGAGTCTTTCCTAGCTGGTGCAACTGAAGCTACAACCAAGTTATGGGAAAAAGTCATGGAAGGCATTAAAATTGAAAATGCTACCCATGCTCCTGTAGATTTTGATACCAGTGTTATCTCAACTATTACTGCTCATGATGCCGGTTATATTGAAAAAGATTTAGAAAAAATCGTTGGTTTGCAAACAGAAAAACCATTAAAACGTGCTATTATCCCGTTTGGTGGTATCAAAATGATCGAGAATTCATGCAAAGCATATAATAGAACTCTTGATCCATTAGTTAAAAAAATCTTTACTGAATATCGTAAAACTCATAACCAAGGCGTTTTTGATATTTATACTCCAGATATCCTCCGTTGTCGTAAATCAGGTGTTATTACTGGTCTTCCTGACGCATACGGTCGTGGTCGTATCATTGGTGATTACCGTCGTGTAGCACTTTATGGTATTGATTACTTAATGCAAGACAAATTTGCTCAATTTAATTCATTACAAGCAGATTTCGAAAATGGTGTAGATTTAGCAATGACTATGCAACGTCGTGAAGAAATTGCTGAACAGCATCGTGCGCTTGGTCAAATTAAAGAAATGGCTGCTAAATATGGTTATGATATTTCTGCACCAGCTAAAACTGCTCAAGAAGCTGTTCAATGGACTTATTTTGGTTATTTAGCTGCGGTTAAATCACAAAATGGTGCTGCAATGTCATTAGGTCGTACTTCGACTTTCTTTGATATCTACTTCCAACGTGACCTAGCTGCTGGTTTAATCACTGAAAAAGATGCACAAGAAATTGTTGACCACTTTGTAATGAAATTACGTATGGTTCGTTTCTTACGTACTCCTGAATATGATGAATTATTCTCTGGCGACCCAATTTGGGCAACTGAATCTATCGCAGGTATGGGTGTTGATGGTCGTACATTAGTTACTAAAACTTCATTCCGTTTCTTAAATACACTTTATACCATGGGTCCATCACCTGAACCTAACATGACTATTCTTTGGTCTGAACAACTACCAAGTGGATTCAAAGAATTTGCTTCTAAAGTGTCAATTGATACATCATCTTTACAATATGAAAATGATGATTTAATGCGTCCAGATTTTAACAACGATGACTATGCTATCGCATGTTGTGTAAGTCCAATGATCGTTGGTAAACAAATGCAATTCTTTGGTGCGCGTGCCAACCTTGCTAAAACTCTTCTATACGCAATCAATGGTGGTGTGGACGAAAAATTAAAAATGCAAGTTGGACCTAAAGAAGCGCCAATTACTGACGAATATTTAGATTTTGATACTGTGTTTGCTCGTCTTGACCATTTTATGGATTGGTTAGCAAAACAATATGTTACTGCATTAAATGCAATCCATTATATGCATGACAAATATAGTTATGAAGCATCATTAATGGCTCTACATGACCGTGATATTATTCGTACTATGGCATGTGGTATTGCTGGTCTTTCTGTTGCTGCTGACTCACTATCTGCAATTAAATATGCAAAAGTGAAAACAATTCGTGACGAAGATGGCTTAGCTATTGACTTCGCAATTGAAGGCGAATATCCACAATTTGGTAATAATGATCCTCGTGTAGATGATATTGCTGTTGATTTAGTTGAACGTTTCATGAAGAAAATTCAAAAACTTAAAACTTATCGTAATGCAATTCCTACTCAATCAGTATTAACCATTACTTCAAACGTTGTATATGGTAAGAAAACTGGTAATACTCCTGACGGTCGTCGTGCAGGCGCACCATTCGGACCAGGTGCTAACCCAATGCACGGACGTGACCAAAAAGGTGCGGTTGCTTCATTAACTTCTGTTGCTAAATTACCATTTGCTTATGCTAAAGACGGTATTTCTTATACTTTCTCTATCGTACCAAATGCATTAGGTAAAGATGATAGTGTTCGTAAACGTAACTTAGCTGGTTTAATGGATGGTTACTTCCACCACGAAGCAACTATTGAAGGTGGTCAACACTTAAATGTTAACGTATTAAATCGTGAAACATTATTAGATGCGATGGATCACCCTGAAAAATATCCACAATTAACTATTCGTGTTTCTGGATATGCAGTACGTTTCAATTCATTAACTAAAGAACAACAAAAAGACGTAATTACACGTACTTTCACACAATCTATGTAACTTTAGTTAATAGTAAAAATATAAAATAGCGTCCTTAAGGGGCGCTATTTTTTTAGGTAATTATTTAAATTAATGTCAGCATTGATTTAGACATAATTTATAATGATATAAACCTAATATTGTGGATATTTATTCTGTATAATTAAGTTAAAATAAAGATTATTTCTTATTAAAGCAATTGGTGTAAGCTAAATATCATCTGAGTTAAAATACTACTAAAAATAGTGTGAGTAATTATTAGAGAAGATATATGGAACAACAGAATATTATTATGACTACAGCTCAAACGAATGCTAATGCTACAGTCTCAGAGCAACCGATAAAAGGGCGGATTCATTCTTTTGAATCTTTTGGTACTGTTGATGGTCCTGGGATCCGCTTTATTGTTTTTTTTCAAGGTTGTTTGATGCGTTGTTTATATTGTCATAATCGAGATACTTGGGATTTAAAAGCAGGCCGTGAAGTTACTGTTGATGAGCTTATGCAAGAAATCGTTTCTTATAAAAGTTTTATAATGCCAAATGGAGGCGGTGTAACAGCTTCCGGAGGAGAGGCCACATTACAGGCCGAATTTGTCACAGAGTGGTTCAAAGCATGCCATAAGGAAGGAATTAATACTTGCTTGGATACCAATGGTTATGCAAGACAACTCGATCATACCATGGAAGAGTTAATGAGTGTTACAGATCTGGTGATGTTAGATCTGAAACAAATCAATGACGAAATTCATCGAAAACTTGTTGGAGTGCCTAATAAACGTGTTCTTGAGTTTGCCAAATATCTACAGAAGATCAATAAAAGAACATGGATTCGTTATGTCGTTGTACCGGGTTGGACAGATGATGATAATTCAGCTCATTTGCTCGGTCAATTTATGCAAGGGATGAATAATATCGAAAGAGTTGAACTTTTGCCTTACCATAAATTAGGTGCCTACAAGTGGGAAACCTTAGGTGATAAATATATGTTAGAAGGTGTTGAAGCGCCGCCAAGAGAGACTTTAGATAGAATACAGTCTATTTTAGAAAGTTACGGTCAGTCAGTCACATTTAGTAAATAAGTTAACAGATATTCGCTACAAAAGGCACACGAGTGGTGCCTTTTGTATGTGTGATGATTATCGGATTCTTTTACGTTTTATAGCGCGTAACATAAAAATCCCTCCCTCTAGAGCCAGTACACATACTGCAAGCCAAATAAGCCCGTATGAGATGATATGCTGGGCAGAAACCGATTCATGTAAGAATATGACCGAAACAAAGGTAAGTAGTACGGGTTCGACATAACCCAATAATCCAAATAATCCCATTGGTAGTAATCGTCTTGCAACAAAATACATGGCAAAAGCAATGGCGGTAATAATGCCTAACATAGGGATATAAATATGGAAATGCCTAATATCACTCATTACCTTACTAAGATCATAACTAAATATGCAATAGATGAGACAACCCAGAAAAATAAAAAAGAAGTCTGAAAAAGTACCCGCGATGCCTTCAATTTGCAATTTTCGACGGATCATAAAATAGATAGGGTAACCTAGTGCAATAACAGCCGTTTCCCATGAAAATGCACCTGTGATATAGATTTCTACACTAACACCTAATATGGCAAGCACTACAGCTATTTTTTGCAAAAAACTCAACTTCTCTTTATAAAATAGTTGACCAAAAATCACCATGGATAGTGGTAGGAGAAAATAACCCAGCGAAGCTGATAAACCGTGACCGTTTAATGGCGCCCAAATAAAAATTATCATCTGAATAGTGAGTAACAATGATGAGCATAATAGACCTAATAAAAATAAAGGCTGTTGTTTAATTCTGGTAAAAAGTAAACCGATAGCAGACCACTCTTTTTCAATAACAATAAGCACGATGATGGCAGGGAAGGAGGTTAACAATCGCCAGCAAAAAATATCTACCACAGACAAGGGTCGTAATAAAACAGGATAGTAATAGAGCAAGCCAAAAAGACATGATGCTAATATCGAAAGTACCACACCTTTGATCATCTGTTTCACCTTTTAACTAATAAAAAAATAGCGCTAATAAATAGCGCTATAGCAAGATAATATGTTTTTTAATCTTAACCAATAAATTCAACACCGTTCATATAAGGGACTAAAACGGACGGCACTTTAATCCTTCCATCGGCTTGTTGGTAATTTTCCATAATGGCAACCAGAGTACGACCAACCGCTAAACCAGAACCATTTAATGTATGTACTAGGTAAGTTTTATTATCAGCCTTACTACGATAACGAGCTTGCATACGACGAGCTTGGAAATCCCACATATTAGAACAAGATGAAATTTCTCGATAAGTATTTTGTGCAGGAACCCAAACTTCGAGATCATAGGTTTTGCATGAACCAAAGCCCATATCGCCGGTACAAAGTACAATTTTACGGTAAGGTAATTCAAGTAATTGTAAGACTTTTTCTGCGTGTGCAGTTAACTCTTCTAATGCCTTCATTGACTCTTCTGGTTTAACAATTTGCACTAATTCTACTTTGTCAAATTGGTGCATACGAATTAAACCACGCGTATCTTTACCGTAAGAGCCCGCTTCAGAACGGAAACATGGTGTATGGGCAGTCATTTTAAGAGGTAATACACTTTCATCAAGAATTTCGTCGCGTACTAGATTTGTTACGGGTACTTCTGCAGTTGGAATCAATGCATAGTTACTGGTCTCTGCTTCTTCAGCTAAGGGTTTTGTATGGAAGAGATCACCAGCAAATTTTGGTAATTGTCCTGTACCAAAAAGCGTGGCATTGTTAACTAAATAGGGTACATAGATTTCTGCGTAACCATGTTGTTCGGTATGTAAATCCAACATGAATTGAGTGATAGCACGATGTAAACGAGCGATTTGATTTTTCATTACTACAAATCTAGCACCAGTCAATTTCACACCAGCCGCAAAATCTAATCCACCAAAACGTTCACCTAATGCCACATGATCTTGCACAGGGAAGTCAAATGTTCTTGGTGTTCCAAAACGAGATACTTCAACATTCCCTTTTTCGTCTTCACCATCAGGTACAGAATCATCCGGGATATTGGGAATAGCTGATGTGATATCTTTAATTTGATTTAATAGAATATCTAGCTCTGCTTTTGCGCTATCTAGTTTTTTGCCAAGTTTATTGACTTCTTCACGAACGACCGTAATATCCTCACCACGCGATTTTGCTTCACCAATGGCTTTAGAACGAGCATTACGTTCAGCTTGTAAATTTTCTGTTTCAACTTGTAATACTTTACGTTTTTCTTCCAGTTGACCAATAGTGTCAACATCTAATTTGAATCCACGACGAGCTAATTTCTTAGCAACAAGATCCAGTTCATTTCGAAGTAAATTAGGGTCTAACATAAAAAAGTCCATTAATCATCAATTGAGTGAATATCTATCTACTGAAACCATTATTTTAATATAGTTAACAAATCATATAAATAACAATGTAGATTGATAATCAATATAAAATTAGTGAGCTTAGTATACTAGAATTATATCGGGATTCAACCGAAATGGCGCACCCGAAGGGATTCGAACCCCTGACCGCTCGGTTCGAAGCCGAGTGCTCTATCCAGCTGAGCTACGGATGCGTGTAAGTTCGTAAAAAAATGGTGCATCCGAAGGGATTCGAACCCCTGACCGCCCGGTTCGTAGCCGGGTACTCTATCCAGCTGAGCTACGGATGCGTATAGAAATTATTAGAAAAAAATGGTGCATCCGAAGGGATTCGAACCCCTGACCGCCCGGTTCGTAGCCGGGTACTCTATCCAGCTGAGCTACGGATGCATATCTTTTTTGTTAATAAAATGGCGGTGAGAGAGGGATTCGAACCCTCGATGCAGCTTTTGACCGCATACTCCCTTAGCAGGGGAGCGCCTTCAGCCTCTCGGCCATCTCACCAAAACAATAATGACTTCATCCGAACTTGAACAAAATCATATTGTGTGGCGCACATATTACTTTTTACAAAAAATAAGTCAAACATTTTTTTGCTTATGTGCGCTAGTTGTTTATTTCATGCCCAAAATCACTCCTTGGACCCAGATAAATCATCAATTTTGTCTTGACCATGATGAATTCTGTTATAGATCTCTTCTCTATGAATAGAAACTTCTTTAGGTGCATTAATACCAATTCTGACTTGATTACCTTTTACGCCTAGAATGGTAATTACCACATCGTCACCAATGATAAGTGTCTCACCTACTCTCCTAGTTAAAATTAACATTAGATCTCCCACTCTCAGTTATTTTATATATCCAAACAATTTTAAGATATAGCTTCGTCAGCCTCCCATCAACAAGATAGAAAGACGGAATTTTACAGAATACACCTTCATACTCGATTAGAGCATTACGGGTATCTGGCTAACTTGCTTGTAATTTATTACTGATTTCCTTTTTGACAGAAGATAAAGCTCCTGGTAACGCCGAAAGATCCATTCCACCTGCTTGAGCAAAATCAGGTCGCCCACCACCTTTACCGCCTATTTTTAATGCTAATTGAGAGACTAATTCGCCAGCTTTAACAATATGAATTAAATCATTTGTTACGCCAGCCGCTAAATTGATTTTGCCATCATTGACGGCTGCTAAAATAATGACGCCCGTTTTTAATTGATTTTTGAGATCATCAATCATCGTTCGTAACACTTTAGCCTCGACGTTATCAAGTTTAGCAATTAGTAAATTATTATTATTAATTTTTTCACATTGATTGAGCAATTGTACACTTTGTTGGCTAGCTTGCTGTGCTTTTAATTGCTCAATTGTTTTTTCTAACAGTTTAGTCTGATCAAGCAGTTGCTCAACGCGGCCTAAAACTGCCGTTTTGTCGCTTTTAACCAATAATCCAATCTGACTTAACAAATTGGACTCTTGGTGTATGTAATCCATTGCATTTTGTCCTGATGTGGCTTCAATGCGACGTACTCCAGAAGCTATACTTGACTCAGAGGTTATTTTAAATAAACCAATATCGCCAGTTCTATCAACGTGAGTACCACCACAAAGTTCAATCGAAAAATCTCCCATCGTTAGTACTCTAACAATATCTTCGTACTTCTCACCAAATAGTGCCATTGCCCCTTTATTTTTAGCCTCATTGATAGGCATAAGTTCAATATTTACTGGCAAATTACGACGTATTTGTTGATTAACGAGGTTTTCAATTTCGATCAATTGATCTGACGTAATGGCTTGATTGTGAGAAAAGTCAAAACGCAGATAACTTTCATTTACTAATGATCCTTTTTGGTGAACATGATTACCTAAAACACGCTGTAAAGCCGCTTGTAATAAATGTGTTGCTGAATGATTTCGACGAATTCGTTCACGTAGTTCTACATTAATTGCAGCAGTTACAGTTTCACCAACTTTTAAAGATCCTTTTACTATCTGACCTAAATGGCCAATGCTCTTACCATATTTTTGGCTATCTACGACAGCAAACTCAAGATTAGCTGCGGTGAGTAACCCCTTATCGCCAATTTGACCACCAGATTCACCATAAAATGGTGTTTTATCTAAAATAACAATGGCTTCGTCACCAGCATTAATGCTGTTAACCTTTTGACCATTTTGGAAAATAGCGATAACTTTACCAGTAGATTCTGTCGACTGATATCCCAAAAATTCGGTTTTATCATCTAATTTGATGACATTACTATAATCAACACTAAATGAACTGGATTCACGAGCGCGCTTACGTTGCTCTTCCATACAGTTATTAAAACCTGTTTCATCAATGGTGATATTTTTTTCGCGACAAACGTCAGCGGTTAAATCTAATGGGAATCCGTAAGTATCATAAAGTTTGAAAGCGACTTCACCCGGTAATACGGTTCCACTTATCTTAGTTAATTCTTGATCGAGTAATAATAATCCACGCTCAAGGGTCTTTAAGAATTGTTCTTCTTCGATCTTAAGCGTATCTTCTACTAATTTACGATTGTTATTTAATTCTACCGCAGCTCTATCCATAACATCAATTAATGGCTTAACTAATTTGTAGAAGAAAATATCTTTTGCACCAAGCATGTGTCCATGACGAACAGCCCGTCTGATAATGCGACGTAGTACATAACCACGACCTTCATTAGAAGGTAATACACCGTCAGAAATTAAAAATGCACATGATCGTATATGATCTGCAATAACTCGTAGCGATTTACTTTCTAAATCATTTGTTTGAATAATTGTAGCTGCATCTTTAATTAACTTTTTAAATAAATCAATATCATAATTTGAATTGACATGTTGTAGTACTGCAGCAATACGTTCAAGCCCCATACCTGTATCTACTGAAGGTTTAGGTAATGGTTCCATTGTTCCGTCTGGATGGCGATTAAATTGCATAAAGACGATATTCCAAATTTCTATAAATCGATCACCATCTTCTTCTGCACTACCCGGAGGTCCACCCCAAATATGATCACCATGATCATAAAAAATTTCTGTACAAGGTCCACATGGTCCAGTATCACCCATTTGCCAGAAGTTGTCTGAAGCATAAGGTGCGCCCTTATTATCACCAATTCGAACTATACGCTCTTTAGGTATGCCAATTTCATTTTCCCAAATTGCATACGCTTCATCGTCTGACTCATACACAGTTACAGTAAGTTTATCTTTTGGCAAGTTAAACCATTGTTTACTGGTAAGTAATTCCCATGCAAAATGAATAGCATCATGTTTAAAGTAGTCACCAAAACTAAAGTTACCTAACATCTCAAAAAATGTATGATGTCGAGCTGTATAGCCTACATTATCAAGGTCATTATGTTTACCACCAGCACGAACGCATCGTTGTGATGTTGTCGCTCTGGTATATGGGCGCTTGTCCATACCAAGAAAGACATCTTTAAACTGGTTCATACCCGCATTAGTAAATAATAATGTCGGATCATTGTGTGGTACAAGCGAACTACTCGCTACAATTTCATGTCCTTTGCTATGGAAAAAGTCAAGAAAGTTTTGACGAATTTCTGCAGTGCTTTTCATTTATGCTTCCAAATAAAACGATAGAATTTTAAACATAATAATATACCCGTAACAACTTAAGTTGAAAAGTAATTATTATCTTATACGGCAGTGAATCAAGCTAGTATTACTACTAAATAAAGGAAAAAAATAAAATGACCTAGGAGCTTTATTCGTAATGGATGTTACATTAAATTTAATGCGCCACATTTTAAGGATTATACTTGGTTAAGTCAATAAACTATAGAGAGTTTTTACATCATCTTGCGTATAACCTCTGGAAATTAAATACTGTATACCTTTTTGTCGTTGTTGATTATCTTTAGGATCAACTTGTTTGAATTTTTTAATTAATTGCTTATGAGCGATATTAACCCAATCAATTGCCGATTTTTGTAATAGGTCACGACTTACATGAGATGATATACCTCGTTGTTTTAATTCTATGGCGATTTTATATTTCCCATAACCTTTATCAGCACGCATGATAATGTATTTTTCGATATATTGTGTATCATTTACCCAATTTTTACTTATACAGTACTGAATAACATCACTTATTTCATTTTTTAATTGGTTTAATTGTTCGCTAAACTCATCGTCGCAATGTTTAATTTTTTTGGAAAAAAATAGGGTGATTTTTTGCGTTAATTCGTATGATGAATGATCTCGCTGTGCAAGTAATTGCACAGCTTTATTCAGAATTAATTTATTCAGTTTTTGGTTCATTATTCAAAGTTATCATCTTCAGATGATGTATCTTCATCGTCAGCAGTAAAAACAGCTGGGCTATTTAATAATAATTCGCGTAATTTTGTTTCAAGCTCTTGAGCAATTTCAGGATGCTCTTGCAAGAATTTAATAGAATTAGCTTTACCTTGTCCTACTTTTTCGCCGTTATAGCTATACCAAGCTCCGGCTTTATCGACTAATTTGTGTTTTACACCTAAATCAATCAGTTCACCTTCTTTTGAGATCCCACATCCATAAAGAATTTGGAATTCTGCTTGTCTAAAAGGTGCTGCTACTTTATTTTTAACTACTTTTACACGGGTATCACTACCAATCACATCTTCGCCTTCTTTTACTGCACCTGTACGACGAATGTCTAAACGAACTGATGCGTAAAATTTAAGAGCATTACCACCGGTTGTTGTTTCTGGATTACCAAACATGACACCAATTTTCATGCGAATTTGATTGATAAATACGACTAAACAGTTAGCATTTTTGATGTTTGCTGTAAGTTTACGTAAAGCTTGTGACATTAAACGAGCTTGCAGACCCATGTGAGAATCACCCATTTCTCCTTCAATTTCAGCTTTAGGTGTTAATGCGGCAACTGAGTCGACAATAATAACGTCGACAGCACCAGAACGAACCAACGCGTCACAAATTTCGAGCGCCTGTTCCCCTGTATCAGGTTGTGAAACTAATAAATCATCTACTTGTACTCCCAATTTAGCAGCATAAATTGGATCTAAAGCGTGTTCGGCATCAATAAATGCGCAAGTCTTACCTTCTTTTTGTGCTTGTGCGATAACTGATAGGGTTAACGTTGTTTTACCTGATGATTCTGGACCAAAAATTTCAACAATACGACCCATCGGTAAGCCACCGATACCTAATGCAATATCTAATCCTAAAGAACCCGTTGAAACAGCATCAACATCTAACGTTTGGGTGTCACCTAAACGCATAATTGAACCTTTACCAAATTGTTTTTCGATTTGACTTAATGCTGCTGAAAGTGCGCGTTGTTTGTTTTCGTTCATATAATTAAATTCCAATAAGTTAGGCTATTAATGAACATTATACTGTATTGTTATACAGTATCAAGTTTTTTTTATACTTATTATAAATTAGATCAGATAAGGTAAAAAAATTCGAATATTCATTAGTTAATAAACCAATTTAAATTATACCAAGACCCGTAAATGGTGATGAAATAGTCATATTCAAGGTTAAATATTATTGTAATATTGATTTAATTTTAATCTGAATAATTGAATTTCATATTAAGAAGGAAAATAATATTAAAATTATAGATGTATAGAAACTAAGCAATGAAAAATAATTATCATCTTATTTATTAATCATTGTTTTTTTGATTTGTCCAGATGAAAATAGTTAGGGTTTAATCAGCTAATACTTTCCTAAAAAAAAGCCATTTGCTATGATGAGCAACGAAGAAGTTTTAGTCATTGCATTGATTTGAATTAATTATCTAGCAAAATTGGATTTTATGTTGTTAATTAGAGTTTTTATACTGAAACGTAGTCTTAACCTGAAACATCTTCACAGTTTAAAATAGCTATTATATCAAGGAAAATAATGACCATTGATCACCACCACTATGTATTATGCCCCCATTGTGATTTGGTAGTAGAGTTCGCGGATATTACTTTAGGACATAAAGCTGTTTGCCCGCGCTGTCATACGACATTGGCAAAAAATAATACTAACATGAAGCATAAATCTGCTATTTATGCAATTTGTTCATTAATAATGGCAGTTATAGCTTGTGGATTTATTTTCATTGATATTCGTATTGTTGGTAACTTTAATGGGGTAAGCGTGTTAGATATCCCCAGAATCTTATTTTTTGATCGCTATAGTTATATTTCAGCGTTATTTATATTATTTGTATTACTTTTTCCTATATTTAATTTATTAATTATTACGCTACTTTGTAGCAAATTACCATTATCAAAATATCGTAAACGCGATCTTTTGATTATTTATAAACAGCTTCAACATTGGTGTATGCCTGAAATATTTTTAACTGGTGTTTTAGTTAGTTTTGTAAAATTAATGAGTTATGGAAATATTGGGGTAACTAGCACATTTTGGGCATTTTGTTTATTTGTCTTTTTTTATATTAAAGCGTTAGTTATTTTTTCGCCTGAAGCAATTTGGAACGAACTTCATTCTAATAATTTCGCACTCGAACCTTTGAAAGTAGGAAGAACAGGAATACGTCAAAATTTAAAGCTTTGTGGTTGTTGTGAAGCGATGTTACCGGTGCATTACGTAAAATGTCCTCGGTGTAAACAAAAAAGTAAGCTAAGAAATCGCGATAAGATACAATGGACAATTGCTTTGTTAGTGACTTCATTGATTATTTATATTCCTGCCAATGTATTTGGGATTATGATAACAGTTTTGTTTAGTTCGTCTTCTACTTCAACCATTATGGATGGAGTGATTTATATGTGGCAATCGGGAGATATCCCGGTGGCATTAGTTATTTTTGCAGCAAGCGTGGTGATACCAATTTTAAAAATCATCTCGCTAAGTTGGCTGTGTTATTTTGCGCTAGCCGTGAAACGAAAACGCGGTCATGATTGCTTAAAAATGAAAAAACTATATAGTGCAGTAGAATTTATCGGTAAATGGTCAATGATTGATATATTTGTAGTATCTGTTGTTTGTTCGTTAGTAAGAAATCAACAAATGATGAGTGTCTACCCGGATATTGGCGTTGCATTTTTTGCAACTGTAGTCATCGTTACTATGGTTGCATCTCAAAAATTCGATTCTCGTTTAATTTGGGATCAGGTAAAAATTAGAAAATAGAGTAATAGGAACAATATGGCAACATCACGTAGATTAGCAAAAATAGTTAAAATAAGAGCCATTTCAGCAATATGGATTATTCCAATTGTGACTTTAGTTGTTGGCCTTTGGATTATCTATTCTCATTTTGCTGATAGAGGAACTTCATTTACTTTACTGGCAAAAGATGCAAGCGGTATTGTAGCGGGTAAAACGGTGATTAAAAATCGTAGTGTTGATGTCGGTATTGTCGATGAAGTGACGTTATCCGATGATTATAAACAAGTTGTAATTAAAGGTCGCATTTATAATGATATGGATCCTCTTCTTCACAACGATTCAATCTTTTGGGTAGTGAAACCCGAAATTGGTCGTGATGGAGTGACTGGTTTAAGTACGATTTTATCGGGTGTTTATATCGAACTCGTCGCGGGAAATGATACCCATAGCTTTAAAAATAATCCCTTTATACTTTCAGATACACCGCCGTTATCCGATCCAAGCATCAAAGGTATCCGTTTAAACTTAGAAAGTGACCAAAATAATGTTATCCCAAGAGGTGCATCTGTGATGTTTCATGGGTATCGAGTTGGTAATGTTGAAACTTCTGATTTTGATGTTGAAGCTCGTAAAATGAAATATCAAATTTTTATCACCAGACCGTATGATGTATTAGTCACACAAAATGTGCGCTTTTGGAAAGAAGGTGGTATTAATTTATCTTTGTCCTCACATGGTGCTAGTTTAGATTTTCCTTCATTAGATGTATTAATGACAGGTGCAATTAGTTTCGATATACCAGAAGGAGCTAAATTAGGTGCACCGGCACAACAGCATGCTGTGTATAAATTGTATGAGGATAAAAAAGCCATTCAGGAATCACAGTATACTAATTATAAAGAATTCCTTATTATGATTTCTGACTCAATATCAGGTTTAACGGAAGGGACATCTGTTGAGTATCATGGTATAAGACTTGGTACTGTGAGTAAAGTGCCATTTTATACCGCAGAAATGTTAAAAAATTCATCCATATTAAATCAAAAAGTCCCTGTTTTAATCAAAATTGAACCAGATCGCTTATCTGAATTGGTGGAAGAAAAAATAGATATTGCAGGGTTAATTATTCAGGAACAGAAAAATGGTTTAAGAGCTTCATTAAAAACCTCTAATATGTTTACAGGCGCGCTATATATTGATTTAGATTTTTATCCGAACCAAAAAGATAAATATGATCCATCTCAAGCTAAAATGTATGGTTACGATACCATTGAAACTACTTCAACCGGATTTGCACAGATACAAGCAAAAATTTTACAAGTTCTTGATAATTTCAATAACTTACCACTTAACAGCGCAGTAACACAATTAGATAAATCTCTAGCTTCAAGTGAAAAGTTAATGAACTCGTTAAATAAGATTATGGCAAGCAAAGAGATGCAAAATATGCCGAAAGAACTGCAAAAAACCATACGGAATTTAAACGAAACTATGAAAAGTTTCCAACCTGGTTCAGATCTCAATAATCAGATGACTGAGAGTTTGCAGAAAGTTCAACAAATGATGGATCAACTTACTCCATTACTTAATACACTCAATGATAAAAGTAATGCGTTGATTTTTTCTGCACCAGCGAAGCAGGATGTGGAGCCAAAAGCTAAAACTAAAACTAAAGGTAAAAAATAATGAATAGAGTATTTCATCGAAAACTATTTATGGTTATGTTAATGGCATTATTTACTACCTTAATAGGGTGTTCATCCAATGAACCGAGTAAAAATTATTTTCAATTAACCAGTAACTTGACGAATAAACCCTCTCACACAATGAAAAAAACTAATCATTTTATCTGGATAGAGACGATTGATGTGGCGAGTTTTTTAAATACTCCGGGTATTGTGCTACAAACAGAGAATATTAAGTACACGACTGCTACCCAAAATCTATGGGTTTCAACTCTTTCACAACAATTAGCGGATCGGTTAATGCAGGATATGACACTCTTTTTACCTAACTACTTAGTATCCAATAAATCCATTACCACACCAACTTATACCGTTAAACTATTTATTGATGGTTTTCATGGCAGTTATACGGGAGATGCGATTATCAAAGGACGTTGGGTGGTAACAGATAGTAAAAACAGTATTCAAACCAAGACATTTGATAGACATGTGCCATTAACTGATAATGGTTATGATGCCTTAGTTAAGGCTTTATCAAAAGGTTGGCAGGATGAAGAACAAGATTTTGCCAAATCCATTAAACATTAATCACTAAAAAACATTCCGTTGATATATACACGGAATGTTTTTATTTAACTCAATTGTAGTTTAAATTGCTTAAAGATCTTATCATCAATTTCGACCCATTTACGAACACTATTAATAAAAGCTATTTTTTCAGCAGATAATAGCTCATCTTTTAGTATTTTTCTTACAACTAATTGCTCATGATCTATATAAAATTGACGCATGGTTCCAGCCAATAATCCGGCACTAAGATCAGGAGTAACCCATTGATGATCAATCAATAACGCGATATTGCCGTTGACAAATTCGGTTAACTCATCATTTTGGTTAAAATTAATATACTCTTTACCGGTTGTTATAACAGGGAAGTGTTCACGATTTGAGGTTTTGTGATATAAATAAACATTATGACTATCCACGCATTGCGGAGCAAAAGCGATTTCAGTAATTGACAAGGGACTATTTAGATTTTGATAGCAAAGAGTATAAAAACCATTTTGGTATAGTAATACTCTAACTTTATAACAACCACGACTATACGCTTTGGCATCACTGATAAGTTGTAATTTAATTGAATCAGTATCACATTGGAAATCGAAATAGTGAGCAGAATCTTGTAATCTAGCTAAGTGTTCATCAAGTAAAAACAGCTGACCATTCTCAAGTAAAATCGATTCAAGCAGATGCTTTGGAAATGCGTTGGTACGATTTAGCATAGCTGTTTTAGCAAGAATTTCATTATATTCATCTTGAGATGTCGAGTCCCAAGTGATCCCACCGCCAACACCATAGTATATTTGTTGATTATGTATAGTTAAGGTACGAATAGGAATATTAAATGTTGCCTTATGCATAAATGGTTCAATATAACCGATTGTTCCGCAGTAAACTCCTCGCCTTGAGTTTTCCATTTCGGCAATAATTTTCATGGTACTGGTTTTCGGTGCGCCAGTTATCGAACCACAAGGAAATAATGCTTGAAAAATTTGATATAAGCTGACATTTTGCTTTAGTTTTCCTTCTATTGTTGAAGTTAATTGCCAAACAGTAGGGTATTTTTCTGCGGTAAAAAGCTTCGGTACATTAACGGATCCAGTTTGTGAGATTTGACTTAAATCGTTACGTAATAAGTCGACAATCATCATATTTTCGGCTTGGTTTTTTTCAGATAATAAAAGTTCTAATTGATGCTTATCTTCCTGATTATTAACACCTCTTTTAGTTGTACCTTTCATCGGTTTTGTGATGATTGTTTCACCTTCCAGCTTAAAAAAAAGTTCAGGTGAAATTGACAAAATATAATAATCATCAAATTGTAAATAAGCACAATAGTTAGCATGATTGTTTTGTTGTAAAAATTTATAATAATCGAAAGGATTGGCATCAAAAGGAGCCGTAAATCGAATAGTATAGTTGGTTTGATAAGTATTGCCTGACTCAATCTGAGAACGGATAAAGGCGATCTTCTGATTATACTCATCAATAGTGGTATCACAAGTTAAGTTAACAGATTGCGCAATGTAATCATTCTTTGGGAGAGGTTCAACCGTAGAATACGTTTCGAAAATACCAAATAATAATAGTGGTAATTTATGATCATTCTGTTCCATTGTTTTTGTTTTGTAAGACTTATTTAGTGCCATGGCTGCTTCATAAGCAAGATAACCAACCGCATAATAGCCTTGTTTTGTAAACTTTTCGATCTCATCTAAATATCGCTTAATAGACGTATAATCGTCTGATACTAACACTTTAATTGGATCGTGGAAGTATTTATGTCGACCTTCAAAATCAATATAAATTTTCATACTAATGGTACTCATTCACAAAATTACTAATCATTTGAAGCCCGCACTCTGTTTTAATCGCTTCAGGGTGAAACTGTACTGATTCAATTGGTAACCTTTTATGACGTAATCCCATAATTAATCCTTGTTTATTTCTGGCGGTAACAATCATTGGTGATTGACTCTGAGGTAAATTATCATAGGCAATGAGAGAGTGATAACGTACTACACTAAGTGGATTTTTAATGCCGGTAAATAATCCCTTATTATCGTGAGTGATCTCATCAATTTTCCCATGCATGGGCATAGCGGCTTTACCAATGGTATATCCATAATGTTGAGCGATTGCTTGATGCCCTAAACAAATGCCAAGAATAGGGCAACTACCAGCAAATGTTGCAATTACAGCAAGAGAAATACCGGCATTATCTGGCGTTCCAGGACCAGGCGAGATGACAATTTTAGAGAACGTTAACTGCTTTAGCTGCTCAATTGCCATTTCATCATTTTTGATAACATTGATGTGTGCGCCTGCACGACTTAAATAATCGTAAATATTAAAGGTAAAAGAATCATAATTATCAATTAATAGTATCAAAATGTTACCTGTTCTATATTTAAAGTTAGTCATTCGATACAACATTAAGTCCAATCGAAGGAAAGGCACAAATTCTATTATATCAACAACACTTTTAAAAAGAGATTATTAGCTAATAATGATCTTCATCCTACTATTTTATATTTAAACGTTATGCTTTCCTGAAACTTCTTTACATCGTAGTGATCTTTTTGTGATTTTTGTCACAAAAACATACAACTCTACTTGTATGGTAGTATTTAATATTTTATTTTTGTGATGCCATAAAATCATAACAAGAGGTATTAAATGAAAATTGTAAAAGCGGAAGTTTTTGTCTGTAGTCCGGGAAGAAATTTTGTCACATTAAAAATCACAACTGATGAAGGCGTTTATGGTGTAGGTGATGCCACGCTCAATGGTCGCGAGTTATCGGTTGTATCTTATCTTAAAGATCATCTTTGTCCTCAACTTATTGGACGCGATCCACAACAAATCGAAGATATTTTTCAATATTTTTATAAAGGAGCTTATTGGCGACGCGGTCCGGTTACTATGTCAGCGATTTCAGCAATAGATATGGCGCTTTGGGATATTAAAGGCAAACTCGCCAATATGCCGTTATATCAATTATTAGGTGGCGCATCGCGAACTGGTGTTATGGTGTATTGTCACACCACAGGAGCAAGCATTGATGAAGCATTAGATGATTATGCCAAACATAAGGAAATGGGTTTTAAAGCGATTCGTGTGCAATGTGGTGTTCCTGGAATGAAAACCACTTATGGTCAAAGTAAAGGTAAAAATTTGGCTTATGAACCGGCAACACGAGGCAACTATCCAGAAGAACAATTTTGGGCAACAGATAAATATCTCGATTTTACACCCAAATTATTTGAAGCTGTTCGTAATAAGTTTGGTTTTAATGAACACCTGCTTCATGACATGCATCACCGCTTAACGCCAATAGAAGCAGCTCGATTTGGTAAAAGTATAGAAGATTACCGTCTCTTTTGGATGGAAGATCCGACACCAGCCGAAAATCAAGAGTGCTTCCGTCTCATTCGTCAACATACCGTCACGCCAATTGCTGTCGGTGAAGTATTTAATAGTATTTGGGACTGTAAACAACTAATCGAAGAACAACTTATCGACTATATCCGAACCACGATTACACATGCTGGCGGTATTACTCATATGCGACGTATTGCCGATTTTGCAGCACTCTATCAAGTAAGAACTGGTTCGCATGGACCGTCTGACTTATCACCAATTTGTCATGCCGCAGCACTACATTTTGACATGTGGGTACCTAATTTTGGTGTCCAAGAATTTATGGGATATTCAGAACAAATGCTTGAAGTCTTTTCACCCAATTGGACCTTTATCGACGGCTATATGCACCCAAGTGACAGACCGGGACTCGGTATCGATTTCGACGAAAAATTAGCTGAAAAATATCCATATAACCCAGCTTACTTACCTATTGCGCGTCTGGAAGACGGAACGTTATGGAATTGGTAGATTTTTGTTTAAAATAAATTAATTAAAGGAATGAGTATGTTAACTTCAGAAGTTATTCAAGAAAAAGAAAAGCGTCAGGTAATAAAACGTGTAGCTGTTGCTTCATCAATTGGTACTGCTGCGGAATATTATGATTTTTTTGCGTATGGTACCGCAGCAGTATTATTTTTTGGTCAACTGTTTTTTCCGAGTGATGATCCATTTATTAGTACTCTTGCCGCTTTTGCCACTTACGCAGTTGGATTTTTTGCAAGACCAATTGGTGGTATTGTTTTTGGTCATATGGGGGATAAAGTAGGGCGCAAAAAAGCACTGGTCATTACAATTTTAATTGTTGGGTTAGGCACATTTGCAATAGGTTTACTACCAACATATGAATCTATTGGCTGGTGGGCTCCATTTATTCTTATATTAATTCGTGTTTTACAAGGTTTTGGTGTCGGTGGGGAACAAGCTGGTGCCGTACTTATGACTGCAGAATATTCACCACCTAAAAAACGTGGATTTTTTTCAAGTTGGGTTCAAATTGGCGCACCATTAGGTTTCTTGTTACCTTCGGCTCTATTTGCTTTATTAACTTCAATACTTTCTAGTGAACAAATGCTAAGTTTTGGTTGGAGAATACCATTTTTATTAAGTTTGCTTTTAGTCATAATAGGTCTTTTTATTCGTTTGCGCATTGATGAATCACCGGTGTTTGAAGAAATTAGGCAGACCAAAGCGGTTGAATCTTCAATGCCTTTGAAAGATGTCATGAAAAATTATCCAGGTATTGTGATCAAAGGCGTTGGAGCAAAACTTATTGAAGCTTGTTCATTTGCAATGTTCACCGTTATAGTACTAGCTTATGTTAATGTTAATAATTTAAATAAAAACTATGTTCTCGATGCAATAATCGTTGCGGTAGTCCTTGAGATTTTTGCAATTCCTCTTATGGGAGCATTATCAGATAAATGGGGAAGGAAAAGGGTTTATATTATTGGCGCACTTATTCAAGTGATTTTTATTGTTCCGTTCTTCCTTATGATAAATACCCAAAATTATCTATTAATTCAAATTGCCATGATTGTGGTGCTACCTTTTGGACATGCAATGTGTTATGCCCCTCAAGCTTCATTCTTCCCTGAGTTATTCCCGACAGCAATTCGTTGTAGCGGCATAGCATTAATTTGGCAGGTTGGGTCTTTGATAGGTAGTGGCATTTTAGGACTTTGTGCGGTAAAAATATTACAAATGTATAATGGACACTATACGGGTTTAGCCTTGTATGTCGGAGTTTTAGGTATTTTATCTGTTATTGGTATTGCGTTATTACCTGAAACAGCACCAAATAAAATTAAGAAAGAGTATCAACAATGGATTAGTAAGTAATAATATTATAAGTTTATTAATTTGTCTTAAACTGATATTTAATCGAGATTTAAAATGAGATTATCAAATCAAACTATATCACAACTACCTAAAGAGGTAGTTGTACCAACCTATGATAGAAGCAACCTTAAAACCAAAATTGTGCATCTTGGTTTTGGTGCGTTTCATCGCGCTCATCAAGCTGTATTCGCCGATATTCTTGCCACTGAATATAATAGTGACTGGGGATATTGTGAAGTTAATTTAATTGGTGGTGAAAAGCAAATAGAGGATTTAAAAGCACAAGATTTTTTATTTAGTGTTTGTGAAATGTCTTATGATAACTGGCGTACTCGAGTTGTTGGTGTGGCTAAAGAAGCATTACATGCTGATGTTGATGGTATAACTAAAATATTAGCAGTGATGACTCGTCCCGAAATTGCCATTGTCTCTATAACTGTGACAGAAAAAGGGTATTGCTATTTACCAGCAAGCGCGTCAATTGATACAAATAATTTATTAATTAAACATGACATAGAAAATCCAACTCAACCTAAAACAGTACCGGGTGTCATTGTTGAAGCGCTGCGCCTACGCAAAGAAATGGGTTTAAAACCTTTTACAGTGATGTCGTGTGATAATATGCCGGAAAACGGCCATGTGACGCGTAATGTTGTGTTAGCATTAGCTAAGCAGCGTGATCCAAGTTTAGCTGATTGGATAGATCAAAATGTCACATTTCCATCGACAATGGTTGATCGTATTGTACCTGCAGTTACGCCTGAAACAATGCAAAAAATTCAAAAGCAACTAGGTGGAATTGAAGATCCTGCTGGAGTGGCTGGCGAACCTTTTAAACAATGGGTTATTGAGGATAATTTTGTAGCAGGACGCCCTGAATGGCAAAAAGCAGGTGCAGAACTCGTTAATGATGTGTTGCCTTATGAAGAGATGAAGCTACGCATGTTAAATGGAAGTCACTCATTTTTTGCTTATTTAGGTTATTTGGCGGGGTATTTGCATATTGATGAATGTATGCAAGATCCGAATTATGTAAAAGCAGCCAGACATTTAATGCTACAAGAACAAGCAACGACCTTACGAGTTAAAGGCGTCGATTTACAAGTCTATGCAGACACATTACTTGAACGCTATCGTAATACAGGTTTAAAACATCGAACCTGGCAAATTGCTATGGATGGAACCTTAAAACTACCACAGAGAATGCTTGATTCTATTCGTTTCCATTTAGCCAATCAAACGTCATTTGATTGTTTAGCACTAGGTGTGGCGGCATGGATGCGCTATGTAAGTGGCAAGGATGATGCAGGTAATACCATTGATATAAGTGATCCTGCGGTTGATAAATTGACAGCATTAGTCTTAGCAAGCCAAGATAATCAAGAACGTGTTACAGCCTTATTATCATTAAATCATGTTTTTGGTGAAGACTTATCACATAACCAGTATTTTATTGATAAAGTGACTAAAGCTTACTTATCATTACGGGATATCGGAGCCAAAAAGACAGTTGCACGCTTATGTCAATCGCTCTAAATTAAATAACAAAGTGTAACAATTAATAACCTTGTTACACTTTGAGCTTTAGCCAATATATTAATAATAAAACCTGATATTATTTAAGTGTATTTTATATAAAAGACTTTTCTTATAAATAAAAATACCCTACTATTCTTGCTAATTTAATTTCTTATGTAAGAATGATATATGTTTAAATCTATTGAGTTAAATATTTCTCAGCCTGTTAATCAACAAATCTATCAAACATTGAGAAAAGCCATTATCACATGCCAAATATTACCGGGTGTTTCTCTATCAGAAAAAGAAATTTCTAGCCAATTTAACGTTTCAAGGCAGCCAGTTCGAGAAGCCTTCATTAAATTAGCTGAAGCAGGTCTGGTTCAAATTCTTCCTCAACGTGGAACTTTTGTTACTAAAATATCAGTCAAAAAGGTTATTGATGGTCAGTTTATTCGAGATGCAGTGGAATGCGCGATTATTCGACGTGTTGCGGTGGAAATTAAAAAATCAGATATTTTATTGTTACAAAAGAATCTTGATGAACAAAAAGAGGCTAATAAACGCAAAGATATTCGTTATTTTCTGGAAAAAGATGATGAATTTCATCAGATCCTGATGAATGTCATTGACTGTCAAATGGCATGGGAAAGCATTGAAAATATTAAAGCGATGATGGATAGAGTAAGATTTATTTCTTTAGAACATATCTCTCCACCAGAAGATCTGGTTAAGCAACATGAAAATATCTTTATTGCACTTAAAAAACATGATCCAGAACTTGCTGCTGTTGCACAACACGAGCATTTATCGACTATTTTGCAAACAATAAAAATTGTATCACAGCAAAAAACAGAATGGTTTGTCGATTAGATTGTATAGAACTTACCTAAATTATTTAAAGCTAAAGTTTGCGTAAAAATCCTAAAACTCGAAAGCTATCAATCTTCCATAAACCATTGCTAAAACTTAGTGCGTAGGTGGCACGACTACTTACATTAGGTCCTGGGTTTTGTTGTATGATTTCAATTTCGTTATCACTCACCTTACTGATAATGGCCACATGCCCATATCTAGACCAACCTAGCACAATAATATCTTCAACTTGAGGTTTAGTAGATGAACCATTGGTAAATTGCAACAAATTACGTTTGGGATTGATTTGTCCGTCGGCAATGGATGCATCAAAAAAATCTTTAGCATGACCGTAACTATCCGGCATTTTATGATTAAAACGCTCATAGTAATAACGTTTAATAAATTCAACACATTGATATTTTTGACCTAAATTATATCCATCTGAGGTGACATTACGGCCACTAACATTACCGGTACTGCCATTGTAATAAACATTAACGCCATTAAATTGATCGATAACTTGACCAATTTTACTTTTATCAACAAAGAGATCGGGATAAACAAACTGATAAAAGGAAAAACAACCAACAATCGAAAGTACTAAAAAGAGTAATAAACTTTTTTTATATTTTAGTAACATACTTTTGCCATAGATATTAATAAATATTTAATGCATCAATTCAAATAAATTATACAATTAAGTTAAAATTCGTGAAGATATTATTTATTAGTTTGTCTAAAACATCAACCGTTATATCATTTTGTGATAGCTGATTAAAAATGAGTGGGGATTAAGATATGATAGAACAAATTAAAATTCATGTTAGAGGACGAGTTCAAGGAGTGGGATTTCGTTTTTTTACCCACCAACAAGCTTTAAAGCTTGGTTTGGTAGGATATGTTAGAAATTTAGATAATGGCGATGTAGAAATTGTGGCTCAAGGCGATAGTTTACAAATAGCAAAGTTGACGCAATGGCTTGAGCAAGGTGGACCTGTTTCATCACGTATAACTCATATCAATATTTGTCAATCAGCCATACAAGAGGATTTAACTTCTTTCAAAGTCAGATATTAATTTAATAAAAAATACAGTAAAATGGCTGGATGCGTTGTACTTTAAAATAATAATCTTTCTCTAGGTAATTAACTTAGGTTATGAGTAAAAAAAATTTAATTTGTATTTTACTAATTATCATTGTTGTTGGTGTTTACTATAATTATCAAAAAAACGATGATGAGTTAGGAACATATTCTACTGCATCTTTATCTGATGAACCTGTTTATCGGAGTGATGAGATGATAACCTATATCTATGATCTAGAGGGCGAGATTATTTATAAAATTGAATCTGATAAAGTTAAGCATTTCGACGATTCGAATAATACTGATTTTGAATCACCTCATTTTACAATTTATGATCAAGATCATATCGCGGCATGGCATATTCAAGCAAAAAAAGCGACATTAACTAATGATAAACTAATTTACCTTTACCAAGATGTTCAATTAGATAATTTAACCCCTGATGCGCAATTAAAACAGGTAGAAACCGACAATGCTGTCGTTGATTTAAATACACAGCACGTCACATCTAAAGATCCGGTTATAATTAATGGTACAGGATTTTATTCCACGGGTATTGGCTTAGCTGGTGATTTGCGTGCAAAAACCGCTAACATACTTGAAAATATAAAAACATTTTATAATACTGAGGCAAAATAAAACATGAGATCGCACAAACAGGTTATTTTTCCGTTATTTTTATTGCTATCTTTCTCATTTGGCTGTTTTGCAGATGAGCCTGTTATGCAATCATCCCCAACTACCCCAGAACAAAAAACACTGATTAATAATAAACCTATTGCTATCGATGCGGACAATCAACAAATTGATATTGATAAAAATGTGATCACCTTTATAGGTAATGTAAATATCGTTCAAGAGGGTTTAACCATTAAAGCAGATAAAGTAGTAATTACTGATATGCAAGATTCTGCAAAACAAAAAATTACCGCTTATGGTAAACCAGTTCATTTTAAACAAGTAATACCTGAGAAAAAGATGGTGGTTACCGGTCATTCTTTGCAAGTTATTTATAATGTGAAACAAAACACAGTACTATTACAAGGTAAAGCCGAATTATTTCAACAGGATAATCACATAGTAAGTGAACTGATCACTTACTATGTAGATCGAGAACAAATTGACGCCAAACCAGGTAAAAATGGACGAGTTAAAACGACTATCTACCCAAATCAAGTTAAAGAGATAAACAAATAATATGTCGATATTAAAAGCGGTTAATTTGGCCAAAGTATATAAAAAAAGGCGAGTTGTTGAAGACGTTAGTTTAACAGTTAATTCTGGTGAGATTGTCGGATTATTAGGTCCTAATGGCGCCGGTAAAACAACTACTTTTTATATGGTTGTCGGTATTGTGACATTAAACGCAGGTAAGATTTTTTTGGATGATCATGATATTAGTATTTTACCATTACATGAACGCGCCAAAAAAGGGATTGGTTATTTACCTCAAGAAGCCTCAATTTTCAGAAAACTATCAGTTATTCAAAATATTATGGCGATTTTAGAAACACGCAGTGATATTGATAAAAATGAAAAACTAAATCGTGCTGAAGAGCTACTTGAAGAGTTTCATATCACTCACATTCGTGACAATATAGGTCAATCCTTATCAGGTGGTGAAAGGCGTAGAGTTGAAATTGCCAGAGCTTTAGCCGCTAATCCTAAATTCATTTTACTTGATGAACCTTTTGCAGGGGTTGATCCGATTTCGGTTATTGATATCAAAAATATTATCAAACATCTTCGCGATCGAGGGCTTGGTGTGTTAATTACTGACCATAATGTACGTGAAACTCTGGATGTTTGTGAACGAGCTTATATTGTCAACAAAGGACACTTGATTGCAGAAGGTACACCTAAAAGTATCTTAAGTAACGAATATGTTAAACGCGTTTACTTAGGCAATGAATTTAGATTATGATGAAACCTAGTTTACAACTGAAAGTCTCGCAACAATTATCGATGACGCCACAATTGCAAATGGCAATTCGATTACTCCAGTTGTCAACTGTAGAATTGCAGCAAGAAATTCAAACAGCACTTGAAAATAATCCTTTACTTGAAGTCGCCGATCAATATGATGAAATCAATGTTGAACAACATGAAGTTGATGAACAGATTGATACCCGTGAAGCATTAGACAGTCAAAATATTCCAGACGATATTCCTTTAGATGCTTCTTTAGATGATATTTATACCGCCGGTACACCATCAGGAACAAGTTCAGATTATCGTGATGACGAATTACCTATTTATCAAGGTGAAACTCATGAAACACTGTTTGACTATTTAAAATGGCAACTTGATTTAACTCCTTTTAGTGAAACAGATAGAGCTATTGCAATTTCTATTATCCAAGCCATTGATGAGCGAGGGTATTTGACTGTTTCAACGCAAGAAATATTGGAAGAACAGGGTAATGATCAGATTGAACTTGAGGAAGTTGAAACTGTATTGAAACGAATTTGGCATTTTGATCCTATTGGTGTTGGAGCAAGAAATTTACAAGAGTGTTTATCAATTCAAATCCAATATTTAAATCCACCATTATTAGTGAAACAAATTATTGATAATCATCTCGATTTATTAGCCAGTCGTGATTATAGAACTTTAAAGAAACTCTTAAATACCAATGACGAGCAGTTAAAAGAAGCAGTTAATTTTATTCAACATCTTCAACCGTATCCCGGTGATTCTATCAATACCACACCACCTGATTATGTTACGCCTGATGTACTTGTGAAAAAAAAAGATGGGAAATGGATTGTAGAATTAAATAATGACACAGTACCAACTTTACGCATAAATCAACAATATGCAGCAATGGAAAAATTTGCTAATGAAAGTGATGGGCAATATATTCGTTCACACCTGCAAGACGCGAATTGGTTTATCAAAAGTATCGAAAATCGTAATGAAACGTTACTGAAGGTAAGTCAATTTATTGTCGAACATCAGCAAGACTTTTTTGAATATGGCACTGAACAGATGAAACCGATGATCTTGTCTGATGTTGCAAGTGCGATTGAAATGCATGAATCAACTATTTCACGTGTTACAACACAAAAATATCTACATTGTCCAAGTGGTATATTTGAACTAAAATACTTCTTTTCTAGTCATGTTAATACTGATTCTGGTGGTGAAGCTTCGTCTACCGCAATTCGCGCATTGATTAAAAAATATATTTCCAGTGAAGATAGCAAAAAACCATTAAGCGACAGTAAGATTGTTTCTATGCTTGAACAACAAGGAATTCTTATTGCTCGCCGAACAGTAGCCAAATATCGTGAAGCATTAGCTATACCGCCTTCTAGCCAACGCAAACAGTTATAGTTAGCCGAAATATCCCTTATTGAGTTGCAACCTAATTATAAAGATCAGATCACTTTTCGTGTTTCGATAATCATCATATCGGTTGTAAATGAGCCATCAGGTTGCAATTCAAAATAGCGCTTAGTATCACTCGAGGCTGTTTGTTGATAAATTTTGATGGCTTCAACTAAGAAAGCAGGCGTTCGCATTCGGGTAACCCAACTAGCAAAAGTGAGCGTTAAACGATGACGCTGAAGATTTTCTATAGCAAAACCTGCTTCGGTTAAAAATGTTAACCATTCACCTGGGGTATAATCTCGAACATGTGACGTATCTCGTAATGCTTCAACAGTTTGTAACCAAACATCTAATACGGGATGTCCCGGTGCAACAACATCCATAATAATCAATTTACCATTAGCTTTAGTGACACGATTTAGCTCACGCAAGCTCTGCCCAACATCTTGCCAATGATGAGCTGAATAACGACTAGTAATAATATCAAATTGATTATCTTCAAAAGGTTGATGCTCAGCATAACCTTGTTTAGTGGCAATATTTAGTAAACCGCGTTCTTGCGCTGTTTTTGCAACGACTGACAACATTTCATCAGAAAGATCATAGGCCGTCACACTTTTAACCTGTTTAGCCGCAACAAAACTAACATGCCCAGCCCCACACCCCATATCTAATAAATCCGCATTAGGATAGTTAGAAAGCAAGTTCGATAAATATTCAAGATCGGGACCTTGTGCATGAACTTTGCTGGATAAATAAGCATTTGCTTGTTCACCAAATTGTTGTTTTACCTTGTCGTGATGTGTTGTCATTAGATATCTCATTTAAGGGTGATTTTACGCACCCTATATATTAGTTACGCTAAAAAAGCTGGAATTTTGTGTTCAAAAGCATTGATAGCATCTTCATGTTGTAACGTTAATCCAATATTATCCAAACCATTTAATAAACAATGACGTTTAAATGCATCAATTTTGAATGAATATTGCTTGTCACCTGCGATAACCACCTCATTGACCAAATCGATAGTAAATTCGATTCCTTCATTCGCTTCAACTATTTTGAATAATTCATCAACATCTTCTTCTGATAAGTTGACTAACAATAATTGATTGTTAAAAGAGTTATTATAAAAAATATCGGCAAAACTTGAGCCAATAATGGTTTTAAAACCATAATCAGCTAAGGCCCAAGGTGCATGTTCACGTGATGAACCACAGCCAAAATTTTCACGTGCTAATAAAATGCTAGCACCTTTATAACGAGGTTTATTTAAAACAAATTCGGGATTCGGTTTTTCACCCGCATCATCCAGAAAACGCCATTCATGAAACGCATGTTTACCAAAACCCGAACGTGTGACTTTTTGTAAAAACTGCTTAGGAATAATAGCATCGGTATCAACATTAGCCGCATCTAAAGGAACGACTAACCCGGTATGTTTTGTAAATTTAGCCATGACAAGTCTCCTTAAAATGGTTTGCGAATATCAGTAAAATGGCCAGTAATAGCGGCAGCTGCTGCCATAGCAGGACTCACTAAATGCGTTCTGGCATCACGGCCTTGGCGACCTTCAAAGTTACGGTTACTGGTTGACGCACAGCGATCACCTGGCGCTAATTTGTCATCATTCATCGCTAAACACATTGAACAACCCGGTAACCGCCATTCAAAACCAGCATCAATAAAGATCTTATCCAATCCCTCAGCTTCTGCTTGTTCTCTTACCGGCCCAGAACCTGGAACAACCAAAGCTTGTACACCTTGAGCAACTTTACGGCCTTTTGCGACGTTTGCAGCAGCACGTAGATCTTCAATGCGTGAATTGGTACATGAACCAATAAATACTTTATTGATTTTAATATCGGTCATTTTGGTACCCGCGGTTAATCCCATATAAGTTAACGCACGTTCAGCAGAGTGTTTTTCAATAGGATCAGTAAAGTCATTAGGATTTGGTACAGCTGCATCAATTGAGGTCACTTGACCCGGATTTGTACCCCATGTAACTTGTGGTGCAATATCTTTACCTTCTAAAGTAACTACTGTATCAAAATGAGCGCCTTCGTCGGTTTTTAAGGTTTTCCAGTAGGCAACCGCTTCCTCAAAATCTTTACCTTTTGGTGAAAATTGACGACCTTTTAAGTATTCAAAAGTCACTTCATCTGGCGCTATAATACCAGCTTTAGCACCCATCTCAATCGCCATATTACACAAAGTCATCCGACCTTCCATCGATAAAGATCGAATAGCATCACCACAGAATTCAACTACATGCCCAGTACCACCGGAACTAGTTGTTTTACCGATAATTGCCAAAATAATATCTTTTGCTGTAATTCCTTTTGCGACGTGTCCTTTTACTTCGATTTTCATGGTTTTGGCTCGAGCTTGTTTTAGTGTCTGTGTAGCAAGAACGTGTTCAACTTCAGAGGTTCCGATACCAAATGCTAAAGCACCAAAAGCACCATGTGTCGCAGTATGAGAATCACCACAAACTATGGTCATACCAGGTAATGTCATCCCTTGTTCTGGTCCTACTACATGGACTATACCTCGTAATGGGCTTTGTAAACCATATAATGACACGCCAAACTCTTGGGCATTTTTAGCTAGTTCGGTTAATTGTATACGCGCCATTTCACTACAAGCATTCAGATCGTTACTTTTGGTTGAAGTGTTATGATCCATGGTTGCAAATGTTTTATGTGGTTGGCGAACCTTACGATTCATAGCGCGTAAACCATCAAACGCTTGTGGTGAAGTGACTTCATGGACTAAGTGGCGATCAATATATAAAATGGGCGTTTCGTTAGGTGCCTCATAAACAATATGCGCATCATATAATTTTTGATACAGTGTTTTTGACATTGCAGATTCCTTTTTATTTTACAGCTGGTACTAAGGACTAACTATAATGATATTTGTTTGCGATCAGAGGTTTTAACCAAAAGCAGAAAAATATTAATAAATCTCGATTGAGATTTTATTTAAAATAACGCTTCAATATAAGGTCAAAACTACTCCTACCATTAAATTAGTTTACAAATTATATCGCCCATTTCATCAGTAGAAATTGATTTTTCTTTTTGGGTAAGATCAATAGTACGATAACCTTTTTCTAATGCTTGATTTACAGCAGCCTCAATTGCTGAAGCAATATCATCACGTTTTAAACTATAACGAACTAACAGTGCTAACGACAAAATTTGTGCTGCAGGATTAGCAATATTTTTCCCTGCAATATCAGGCGCACTACCACCTGCGGGTTCGTATAAACCAAAACCTTGTTCATTAAGGCTTGCTGACGGTAACATACCCATTGAACCGGTGATCATGGCACATTCATCAGATAAAATATCACCAAATAAATTAGAGCATAAAACCACATCGAATTGTGAAGGATCTTTAACTAATTGCATAGTCGCATTATCAATATACATATGCTCAAGAGCTACATCTGGATAATTTTTAGCTACTTCAGTTACCACTTCGCGCCATAATATTGAAGTTTGTAACACGTTAGCCTTATCAACTGAAGTGACTTTTTTACGACGCAACCGAGCGGCCTCAAATCCCATTTTAGCAATTCGTTCAATTTCAAAACGGTAATACACCTCAGTATCAAAAGCTCTCTCTTGAGCTCCCGAACCTTCACGTCCTTTAGGTAAACCAAAATAAATACCACCAGTTAGTTCACGCATACATAGAATGTCAAATCCACGTGCAGCGATATCAGCTCTTAGTGGGCAAAGATCTTCTAAACCTTGATATAAGCGAGCAGGGCGCATATTGGCAAATAATTTAAAGTGTTTACGTAATGGTAATAAAGCCCCTCGTTCAGGTTGCTGATCCGGTGGCAAATTGCTCCATTTTGGACCACCAACAGAACCAAATAAAATGGCATCAGCTTTCTCACATCCTTCAAGCGTCTCTTTAGGTAGAGGACAACCATGAATATCAATAGCTGCACCGCCAACATCATACTCACTGGTGGTAATAGCAAGATTATATTTGTGACGAATAACATCAAGCACTTTATAGGCTTGCTTCATAACTTCTGGACCAATACCATCACCGGGAAGTACTGCAATATGGTAATTTTGTGACATATTCATTCCTTAACAATCTAATTTAATTTGAATCGTTTCATTATTAAAGCAACGAAACAATAGTTAATATTAATCATGATGTAATTTTTGTTTTTCTTGAGCGACCTGATTTGCTCTATAAACATTATTTAATACATTCACTAATGCTAAAGCTGACGAGTGAACAATGTCAGTAGCTAATCCAACGCCATGGAACTTACGTCCTTTATATTCGGCAACAATATCGACTTGCCCTAAAGCATTTTCACCTTGTCCTTTAGCTGCTAATTGATATTTTACAATTGAGATCGGTTCTCCTGTTATGCGATTTATAGCTTGATAAACCGCATCAACTGGTCCGTTGCCGGTTGCGGCATCTGAGAATTTTTGATCGCCAATTAATAAGCTCACTGAGGCGGTTGATACCACAGTTGATCCTGATTGCACGTTAAAATAATCTAAAACATAGTGATCTTTTTCATCTTTTAATTGATTGATAAAAATTAACGCTTCTAAATCATAATCAAACACTTGGCCTTTTTTATCAGCTAATTCTAAAAATGCTTCATACACCTGATCTAAATTATAATCATTATCATGATAACCTAACTCTTCTAAACGATGTTTAACGGCTGCTCGCCCAGAACGTGAAGTTAAATTCAATTGAATTTGATTCAGGCCAATTGATTCTGGCGTCATGATTTCGTATGTTTCGCGGTTTTTTAATACTCCATCTTGATGAATCCCCGAAGAGTGAGCAAAAGCATTACTGCCAATAATGGCTTTATTAGCGGGGATGGGCATATTAGTAATTTGGCTGACAATTTGGCTGGTTCGGTAAATTTCTTGATGATTAATATTAGTGTGAACATTTAAGATATTTTGACGGACTTTTATCGCCATAATGACTTCTTCTAAAGCCGTATTACCCGCACGTTCACCTAAACCATTCATAGCACCTTCAACTTGTCTTGCACCTTCTTGGATAGCACTAATTGAATTTGCTACCGACATTCCCAAATCATCATGGCAATGCACCGAAATAATCGCTTTATCAATATTTGGCACGCGTTCAAATAAAGTACGGATAATGCCACCAAATTGATAAGGAACGGTATAACCAACAGTATCAGGAATATTGATTGTCGTAGCACCAGCCTTGATTGCGGCTTCTACTATTTGGCATAAATGATCAATTGGAGTACGGCCAGCATCTTCGCAAGAGAATTCGACATCATCGGTATAATTACGCGCCCTTTTGACACAATGAATTGCTCTTTCAACAACATCTTCAAATGTCATTTTTAATTTATCTTTAACATGTAAGTTAGATGTGGCCATAAAGGTATGGATTCGAAACTGATCAGCAACTTTTAATGCTTCAGCGGCAACATCAATATCTTTATCAATGCAACGGGATAGCGCACAAACACGACTATCTTTTATGGTTTTAGCAATGGTTTGTACTGACTCAAAATCCCCAGGTGATGAAACCGGAAAACCAACTTCCATTACATCAACTCGCATTCTTTCTAATGCTAAAGCAATTTGTAACTTTTCTTTAACACTTAAACTTGCTTGTAATGCCTGCTCACCATCACGTAATGTGGTATCAAAAATTATGACTTGATCGCTCATTGTTTTTCCTTTCTTAGTGGCGCTATCATGGAATTTCATGCTTTAAAAACAAAAAACCCGCACTTTAGCGCGGGTTCTTGTTAATTTGTCGAGTTGCTCTAAAACTATCACTTTACTCCACATACAAGCTATCCGCGCAAAATATTGCGAGGAGGAGGTTGAGTCGGAGAGTTAATAATTTAATCAACATGCAAATCTCTAATTGTGTAAAAGATAATATTAAACTGACGATATTTTTACCAAATGATATTGAATGTGTCAATGATTATTTAATAATAGTAATAATATATTGCAAATGATAATACTATAAAAGAAACCGTTATTTATTGTGTTATTTACAATAAACCTAATTTGATTGTGGTTTATTATTTAAGAAAATATATTGTAATAATAAGTTGAGTGATGCATTTTTCGAATTATAATGAAGTTACACTATCTACGGAGACATAATCATGAATATTGTCGAAATTTCACAGCAACGTTATACCACCAAGCATTACGATAAAACAAAAAAAATCCCTGCCGAAAAGCTTGAACAGCTTCTTACTGTTTTGAAAAATAGTCCCTCATCTGTTAATTCTCAGCCTTGGCATTTTTTTGTGATTGATAATGATACAGCCAAAAATAAAATTTTACCTGCAATTGCTGAGTTTAATCACCCTCGGATAACAGATTCTTCTCACACTATCGTCTTTTGTGTTAAAACACCTTTAGATGATGCACATTTAGTCAATCTACTTAATCAGGAAGATAAAGATGGTCGATTCCCTTCTGAGGATCTTAAACATGCTCAAGATCAAGGTAGACGTTATTTCGTTAAGCTCAATAGTCCAACATCTGAAGCACAACTTTGTTGGGAAAGTAAGCAGACCTATATTGCATTAGGGCAATTATTATTTGCTGCTGCGGCAATTGGTGTTGATTCTACTGCTGTTGAAGGTTATGACTCAGCGAAAATGGATGAGATTTTAGGTCTCAAACAAAAAGGGCTAAAAAGTATCGTGGTAGCAACATTAGGTTATCGAGCTGAAAATGATGGCAATGCTCACCGACCAAAATCACGTCTTCCTAAAGAACAAATTTTTACCTTTTTATAAACAGATCATAATCCCACCGAGTAATGGGTGGGATTGCTTAAAATTGCTTTATATCATTTCTGATAATAATTTTTATATTGCTTAAGTTTTTCTTCCAAAGCTTGCCGTTGTTCTGCGGTAAATTCTTCATAAAAAAAGAAATAACCACTATATTTTTGCACGGAAAATGAATAACCTTTTGGCGCCTTCTCGATTTTATAAAATTCATCATATTTTATATAAGAAACGGATATTTTTTGCTTAAAAATAAATTCTAGACGATCATCATAAAAAATACAGGTCATATTGCGAAAACGCTCATTTAGCGATGAAACACAATCTTTTGCCCCATTTTTGGCATTATTTATAAAGATTACAAATGAAAAAAAAGAAAGAAAGAAAAGTAGTGCAGCTGAAGAAAGACTACTTGTAACAAATAAGATCCCCAAAAATAGAAAGTTAATAGATAAAATTAAATAGCATTTTGTTATGTTTCTTAATAGATAACGAAATAAAGTATAAATACGATTATAGTCAATCACGTAATCTTCAATTGTCGCTATTTTCGGTTCTTGGTTTTTACCCAAATAGGAAGCCAAATATTTTTTAACAGCCACTAAATCAGCTGGTTTAAACAGATCATAACTCAGAAAATCAAAACGCATGTTATTGCTAAAAAAAATAAACCCGTTTTTGGTTTCTTGTATCTGAAACAGCTGTGAATAATAAAAAGTGCTTATTTCATCTTTATCTTTGTTCAGCTTTACCATTTTTTCATCATCAAAAATGAAGGTGAAATTACGCATATTATTAGCGATTGAATCATCTAATTTTTGTGTAAAATCATCATCCAAACTGCCCCATCGAGCATAATAAGAATCTATCAAATATTGTCGATCGATATGACAATCAACTGTAATTTGTTTATTATTCATCCGAGCTTCCAAAAAATGACATATATAAATAAAAAAAACTATCAAATTTATTTAATATTAAGTATATACGAAACTAATTAAACTGTATGTAATACAATTTAATAACAATTAAGTTTTCAAGCGAATTCGATAAATCACCCTAGACCTAGCACTTAGAATCGTTACAATTTATGTCATCAATTAAAATAGCAAATTATTACTGATTTGTTATTAGTTAACAAAAAACGAGTAAGATTTAATCACATAATCAATTTAGATAGTTTTAATTATCTCGATTTAACCATTTATCTGATTAAAGGCTTTATTACGTAACCATTAAGAAAAAATGAGCTAGTTTGTAATACATTCATTCTTTACACTTCATTACATAAATGTTCCCCATAATTTTTGAAATGCTTTTAGAGTATCTATATAATTATCTCAACTTAAGTTTATCGTTAAGTGGTTGAGTTAGATATTTAACTTCAGGCTATTTTATGACTAAACGAAGCACAGAACAATGTAAAAAATTAATAAAAACAAAAGGTAAGCATTTTATATAAGGGTTTTTTATGATAAAATATAGTTATGTGGCCAGCCAGCCAGCCAGCCAGCCAGCCAGCCAGCCAGCCAGCCAGCCAGCCAGCCAGCCAGCCAGCCAGCCGATTATTGGGTTTAATAAGAGCAAGTAGATTAAAGCGAACCCGTCTTTTTCAACTGATATTTTTATCATCTTCATTTCTTATCTTAAATAATGCACAAGCCTTATCAGCAACAACGCTAAGAGAAATCAACGGTACTGCACCTTATTATACGTTAGATAGTGGTGCAACAAAGGTGCTGAATCTGAATGATTTTTTAGGGCTGACATTATCAGATAACACTAAAATTACGCCTTCAACAACATCCAGTGCAACTAATCCAATTATTTTACCGAATGAATCAGATACATTTGCAAGTGTAGTGACTCTGATCCCCACAAACAGTTATCCCTCAATCAGTTTTGATAGTTTGGTGAAAAATTATAACTATTGGTTAGATGAAGATGGGGATAAAAATCCGTCAGCAACCGGGGATTTGAAACTCACCTGGAAAACGGTATCAGGTCAAGATGTAACCAGTAGTATTAATTTAGCCGATAGATTAAATCCGTGTGATTCACCTTATACATTGACAATTGAAGCGACAGCTACAACACTTCAAACCCAATATGGTGTTCCACGGGATCGTAGTTTGACTTCAAGTTCTCACACTTATTATATCAAACCGAATTTTCCTCCGTATGTGTGTTATGCGCAACCCAATTTAGATCCAGGAGATAATAATTGGAAAGGTCCAGCACACCAATGGGATCCAACGAAGGGTTTTAAAATACAAACACGTGATATTAATCAAAAAGATAAAAATTTCCCAAAAATAGCATCAGATAGTCTGTTTTTTAAAATGAAAATCTATGACGCGACAGCTGCTGATATCATTAATATCAATGGTAGTAAAGTGTATTCTCAATATGGGAAAGGTGTAACATTAGATTTAACCGCCGAAAGTAATGATACTTTACGTGTTACTCTCAGAGGTCCAAACAGTAAATCTAACGGTAATGAAAGAGAATATTCAAATTCAGCGTTTGCGATTTATGCCGATCAAGCCAAACAAAAAATCTTATATACATTCGAAATATCACGTTGGGTTGTTGCTAAACCAGGTCAAACACATCCTTACAGTTCAGCATTAGATTATTGTAATAATTATTATACAAATTATGGTTTAGCTGGTGTCAGGGATTTGACCAATGCAACTACTCATACTGCGGAGTCAGATTGGAATATTGGTGATTCACCAAATAATCATTTTACACGCTGGATTAGTTATTTTACTTCAATAGGATATGTTGGTGGCATAATGAATGAGTGGGGCAATCTTTATGGAGGATATTATCCGGGCAGTGAATGGGAACTAGGTGATTATTATACAACAGACATAAGTAAAGTAGGTGATCAACTCAATGTTTACTCAGGAACAGGGGATATAGATATATCATTTGCAAACATGTACAGCCAACGGGCAGCATGTATAAATTGGCATTAAATAAATTAAAATGTAAAAACACATCCTGTATAGGATGTGTTTTTTGCGCATATTTTGTACAATTATAAAAAGAATAGAAAAATAGTAATATAAATAAAACGATAGGATTTTAATTAAGTACAAATAAACAACATCAATATGGTGATGAACTTAATCATTTTATTTTATAGATAAGTTGTAATAGTAATTAATGTAAATAACCCTAGACCTAGCACTTAGAATCGTTACAATTTATGTCATCAATTAAAATAGCAAATTATTACTGCTTTGCTATTAGTTAACAAAAAACGAGTAAGATTTAATCACACAATCAATTTAGATAGTTTTAATTATCTCGATTTAGTTTTTATCTGGTTAAAGACTTTATTACGTAACCATTAAGAAAAAATGTGCTAGTTAGTGATGTATTCATTCTTTACACTTCATTACATAAATGTTCCTCATAATTTTTGAAATGCTTTTAGAGTATCTATATAATTATCTCAACTTAAGTTTATCATTAAGTGGTTGGGTTAGATATTTAACTTCAGGCTATTTTATGACTAAACGAAGCACAGAACAATGTAAAAATTTAATAAAAACAAAAGGTAAGGGTTTTATACAAGGGTTTTTTATGATAAAATATAGTTATGTGGCCAGCCAGCCAGCCAGCCAGCCAGCCAGCCAGCCAGCCAGCCAGCCAGCCAGCCAGCCAGCCAGCCAGCCAGCCAGCCAGCCAGCCGATTATTGGGTTTAATAAGAGCAAGTAGATTAAAGCGAACCCGTCTTTTTCAACTGATATTTTTATCATCATTTCTTATCTTAAATAATGCACAAGCCTTATCAGCAACAACGTTAAGAGAAATCAACGGTACTGCACCTTATTATACGTTAGATAGTGGTGCAACAAAGGTGCTGAATCTGAATGATTTTTTAGGGCTGACATTATCAGATAACACTAAAATTACGCCTTCAACAACATCCAGTGCAACTAATCCAATTATTTTACCGAATGAATCAGATACATTTGCAAGTGTAGTGACTCTGATCCCCACAAACAGTTATCCCTCAATCAGTTTTGATAGTTTGGTGAAAAATTATAACTATTGGTTAGATGAAGATGGGGATAAAAATCCGTCAGCAACCGGGGATTTGAAACTCACCTGGAAAACGGTATCAGGTCAAGATATAACCAGTAGTATTAATTTAGCCGATAGATTAAATCCGTGTGATTCACCTTATACATTGACAATTGAAGCGACTAATACCACACTTCAAACCCAATATGGTGTCCCGCGGGATCGTAGTTTGACTTCAAGTTCTCACACTTATTACATCAAACCAACTTTTCCTCCGTATGTGTGTTATGCGCAACCGAATTTAAATCCGAGCGCGGATAAATTTAAAGGACCGGCACACCAATGGGATCCGTCGCAGGGTTTTAAAATACAAACACGTAATATTGCGGAAAAAAATAAAAATTTCCCGACAATCGCATCAGATAATCTATTTTTTAAAATGAAAATCTATAATGCGACAGCTAACGATATCATTAATATCAATGGTAGCAAAGTGTATTCTCAATATGGAAAAGGTGTAACATTAGATTTAACCGCCGAAA